>JAZOQB010000059.1:0-24303 GCA_045655865.1 Eubacteriales bacterium | reverse complement strand
GTGTAGAAATATTCTACACAGCCTTTTTTCTTCCCTTAACTGTACGACGCATTCGTGCCGGTGTTTTCTTCTTTAAGGGAAATTTTTCCTTATTCTGCTTTCCTTTATCGGCCTCTCTGAGCCCGCATTCCGGTCAGATCCTTGACCACTTCCCCTGCGATGATCATTCCTACCACCGGGGGCACAAAGGCACAGCTTCCGGGAACCTGGCGACGCCCGGCGTTTTGGTAACAATACAAATTGACAAATTTTTCATTGTGAAGTATAATAATAAGCGTGAATTTACTAGTAATGTAGTGCATTGTAGTAACATATTTTATAAAAAAACTGTTTTTTAAGACAATCAGCTTATGTTTAAAATGAAGGGTGAATGTTCGTGGTATCAAAATATGACAAAATAATCATTGGCGCAGGACTATATGGCCTGTATTCCGCACTGTTTTGCGGAAAAAAGGGTGAAAAGATCCTTGTTCTTGAGTGCGATCCGACACCGTTTCGCAGAGCTACATATATTAATCAGGCTCGGGTACATAATGGTTATCACTATCCTCGCTCCATTTCTACCGCTATGAAATCTGCGCACTATTTTGAAAGATTCAATCGAGACTATGATTTTTGCATTAACCGCGAGTTCGATCAAGTCTACGCGACTTCTTCGGCATATTCTTGGACGAATCGAAAGCAGTTTAAAGAGTTTTGCAAGGCTGCCGACATTAAGTGTGAGGAAGTGTGTGTAAGTAAATATTTCAAAAACAATATGTGCGATGGTGCATTTTTGACTCGTGAATATACATATGACGCGAAAATTCTAATGAATTATTTTCTGGATTCGATTGCACAGTTAAAGAACGTAACGATCTGTTATGGCGTAGATATTCTCAAGATTTGCAGACAAGAAGATGTATATGAGATCATCTTGGGTGATAACAGACGGTTTGAAACAAGTTTTCTGCTAAACGCAACCTATGCGTCAACCAATCAGATTTTAGACTTAGTAGGTTTTGAAAAGTTTAAAATAAAATACGAGTTATGTGAAATCATTCTGTGTAATGCAAGTGATGAACTGAAAGACCTGGGGTTGACTGTTATGGATGGCCCATTTTTCTCGATTATGCCATTTGGTAAAACAGGTACTCATTCTTTGACTTCTGTGACATTTACTCCCCATACAACATCTTATGATGCCACTCCCACCTTTGCATGCCAGAGAAGAAGTGACGGATATTGCTCTCCCGCAAAATTGGGGAACTGTAACGATTGCCCGGAAAAGCCAGAAAGCGCATTTCCTTATATGGCAAACTTGGCAAAAAAGTATATGAAAGATGAGTATGCTTTCCATTATAAGGAGTCTTTGTTTTCTATGAAGCCGATCTTGATGAGTTCGGAGATCGATGACTCCCGACCAACAGTTGTACGTGTTTATTCAAAAAATCCAACCCTTGTTGGTGTTCTTTCAGGAAAAATTAATACAGTTTATGATTTGGACGAGGTGTTAAGCAATGCATAAAGAAAAGAATTTTGTTTCGGCAGTAGTGTATATCAATAACGATCGAAACAGAGTTTTATCGTTCTTGGATATGTTGGCAGAGGTTTTCAAAAACAACTTTGAGAATTCGGAAATCATTTTTGTGAATGACTGTTCTACCGACAAGAGCGTAGAATTAATAAGAGAAAAAGCAAAAAAAATTACTAATATGACAGTTTCCATTGTGAATCTCAGTTATTTTCACGGGTTGGAAAGCGCAATGTGCGCCGGTAACAGTTTATCCATTGGCGACTTTATATTTGAATTTGATTCTGTTAATGTGGATTATGATCCCGCAACCATTATGGCGGTTTACAAAAAAGCACTGGAAGGGAACGATATTGTCAATGCCGTTCCGAATCGCAGACAGAAACTTTCCTCCAAACTTTTTTACACTGCTATGAATCTGTTTTCGGATCAAACGAAACATATGCAGACGGAGCGTTTTCGAATTCTCAGCAGACGTGTTTTTAACCGAATTGATGATATGAACAAAACCGTTCCGTATCGTAAGTTCTTGTATAACAACGCAGGCTTGCGTGCAACATCTCTAATGTATGAAACTGTAAAAACCAATACTGCTACGGTTACCACAAAGAGAGGACGTAAATACCGCAGAAAGTTAGCTGTGGATTCCTTGGTGTTGTTTACCGACGTTGGTTATCACTTTTCTGTTATAATGACACTGGTTATGATGGTCATAGCGTTTTTGATGGCAATTTACAGCATAGCGGTTTATTTGAACGCAACGCCTGTTGCGGGCTGGACAACTACAGTTTTATTTTTGTCGGTTGCTTTTTTTGGTGTTTTCGGTGTCATGGCTGTTATGATGAAGTATTTACAGCTGATTATGACAACTATTTTCAGACGGAAACAGTACACGTTTGAAAGCATTGAAAAATTGACAAAATAAGGGGTTTCTATGAATGCTCTTGTTGGATATACAGGTTTTGTAGGAAGCAATCTTTATCAAAACGGGCATTTTGATGCTGTTTTCAATTCAAAAAACATTACAGAAGCATACGGTCTAAAACCAGATCTTTTGGTGTATGCAGGGATGCGAGCCGAAAAATACTTGGCAAATACGTTTCCTGAAAAAGATTTAGAATTGGTTCTTGAGGCGCAAAAAAACATTGAGAAGATACAACCTAAGCGATTGGTGTTGATTTCTACCATCGATGTAATTAAATGTCCCGTAGGTGTTGACGAGACGGTCCCCGTGACAACAGAGGGATTGCATCCTTATGGATACAACCGCTATCAGTTGGAATTGTGGGCAAAGCAATATGATCCTAAAGCATTGATAATCCGACTTCCGGGGCTGTTTGGAGTTAACATTAAGAAGAATTTTATTTATGATTGCATTCATTTGATCCCATTTATGCTTGCCGAGAAGAAAATGGAGGAATTGTCGTTAAAAGAGCCGATCATTCGTCAATATTACACACTGCAACCCAACGTTTTTTACCGATTGAATGAACTATCAGTGCCACAGGAATATTTTTTGAAAGAAGTTTTTTCTAAAATAGGTTTTACTGCTTTGAATTTTACAGACAGTCGTAGCAAATTCCAGTTTTACCCGCTTAACAGACTTTGGGATCATATTCAGATTGCGCTTGAGAATCATTTAAAGTTGTGGCATCCCGCAACAGAACCTGTTTCCGCGGGGGAGTTATATTCGTTTTTGCGCGGAAAATCTTTTCAAAATGAAATTAGTACTTCGCCGGCAAATTATGATTTCAAGACTGTGTATGACGGCTTGTTTCATGGAAAAAATGGCTATATCTACGATAAGAAAGAGATTTTGACTGCAATACGGGGGTTTGTGGATAACTATGAAAATGGTTGATAATCAGGAAAAAAGAAGATGGTTGGCCGTTGCATGTGCGTTATTTTTTTCCACTGTTTGCATGTTTCTTTTTGCATGGTTACTGGGTGTAAAATATTCTCATATGTCTTTTTTAGGATGCGGAGTTATTCTTTTGTTGGTACAGCATTTTATAAAAAAGAAAAATATTCGAGATGCAGTATGTTTTAGCGCCGTTTTCATTCTCCTAAGTTCTGTTTTATATTTGAATTTTCAGACGAATATTTTTTCTCCTACTAACTCGTTGTTTTTGGATTTCCAGGCGGACAGTGAAAGCTTTGTGCTTAATGCAGTTCAATCTGCTGCAAACGGCACCTATCGGTGGGATGATTTTGGCTTGCTTTTTCCCAACGGTCAGAGTTATACATCACAGATCGGTTTGCAGGGAAAGCTTTTTTCATTGCTGGTTAATATTTTTCCTTATGCTCAAACTGTTATTGCAGCAAGAATGCTGTGCTGCATTTTTACAGCTGCAACCTTTGTTGGTATTGTATTCCTAATGAAGCAGAAATATAACGGGGTGCTGGCCGGATGCTTTTACATTACGTTTTTACTGTCACCCTGGATAGTCAATTTTTCCCGAAATTTGTATTGGGTTGTTTTCACTTGGTTTCTTCCGATGCTTTTTGGCCTTCTTTGCTCTCTGTATTGGAATAGCAAAAAACACAGGGTTTTTTGCTATATCGGTGTTTTTGTATCGATTTTGATCAAAAGTGCCTGCGGTTATGAATATATCTCCACCATTATGTTGGCCATGATTACTTTCCTTGTGGTTGATTTTGTGAAGATCCTCTTGGCTAAAGATAAAAAAAATGCTTTGTTACTGTTTCGTACGATCTTTATCCTGGGGCTTTGTGCGGTACTGGGTTTTATCGTTTCCTTTTTAATCCATGCGCATATGAGAGGAGACGGCAATCTGCTTTTGGGAATAGAAAATATTTATAAGTATGATGTCCAAAGAAGAATGTTGGTGGAAGCAGATGCCAGCGTTTTTGGCAATGAACAAATTACCAATTCTATGACTGCCTCGGTTGTATCGGTGATTCGGATGTATTTTGCGTTCTATACAGAGGTTTTGGCGGGAATTCCCGGCGGCTTGTTTTTTGTTCTGTCAGTGCTTCCTCTGGCTGTGTTTGTTGATTGTTTTATCAAGCGTAAGCCTTTTGTAAAACAGTTCGTTCTATATGGAATGTTTTTTTGTGCACCACTATCTTGGTTTGTTCTTGCAAAGCCGCATTCCTATATTCATACACATATGAACTATGTTCTTTGGTATTTTGGCTTTGTTCAGATTTGTTTGTATGTAGTGATAAATTATATAAAATCCATGTTGAAGGTGCGCGAAGGAGTGCAGAATGAACCTTTCGATTTCTAACATTGCTTGGAGCAAAGAGGATGATCAAACTGTTTATGCAAAAATGAAAGCATGCGGTTTTTCCGGGTTAGAAATTGCACCAACTCGTATTTTTCCGCAGAATCCCTATGATCATTTGCAAGATGCAAAAGAATGGGCTGTATCACTGAAAGAACGCTACGGATTCTCAATTTCATCTATGCAATCTATTTGGTTTGGATGTACAGGTAGAATTTTCGGAACGATCGAAGAAAGAGTAGCCTTACTGGAATATACGAAAAAAGCAATCCTTTTTGCAGAACTTGTTGGTTGCGGGAATCTGGTGTTTGGTTGTCCGCGAAACAGATGTTGGCAGCAAGGGGATGACCTTTCAGTGGCTGTTGGTTTTTTTAAAGAGATTGGTGAATTTGCAAAAGATCATCATACCGTAATTGGAATGGAAGCCAACCCTCCCATTTATAACACCAATTATATTAACAGTACAAAATCCGCGCTGGAATTGATTGAATTGGTGGGGTCCGACGGATTCATGCTGAATTTGGATGTGGGCACGATGATCTACAACCGTGAATCGGTGAGTCTTTTAGAGCGCCATATCCATAAAGTGAATCATGTTCACATCAGTCAGCCGCACTTAGTTCCTGTTGAAAAAAATGTTTTGCACAGTGAACTGGCTGACTTTTTAAAGTCGAATTCGTATCATGGTTTTGTATCCATCGAAATGGGAAAACAGGAGGACATTTCTGTTGCAATGCAGGCCATGGAATATGTAGCAACAATTTTTGCTTAAGATAGGGATAATTATGGTTTTTGAACGACAAATCGGTGTGCCGCGTTTTATTTGTGATGAATATTCGGAAAAGCAAAAGGACTATGTAGTGCTGATCCCGATTATTAATGAGGGAGAACGAATTCGCCGTGAACTGATCAGAGCAAAGAATAATGACGTCCATATCCATGCAGACATTGTGATTTGCGATGGAGGGTCCACCGACGGATGTACTGAAGAATCCATGCTGAGAGACCTATGTGTAAATACGCTCTTAACTAAGCAGGATACCGGTAAACAGGGAGCCCAGTTAAGGATGGGCATTTGGTGGGCTTTGCAACGCGGCTATAAGGGGATTATCACGATTGACGGAAATGACAAAGACAGTATAGAAGATGTACCAAGATTTATTGAAAAACTGGAAGATGGTTTTGACTTGGTGCAAGGTTCGCGCTATGTTAAAGGCGGTCGGGCAATTAACACCCCATGGATTCGACATATTTCCGTACGCTTGCTCCACGCTCCTATCATTTCCCTTACTGCGAGAAAATGGTTTACGGATACAACCAATGCCTATAGAGCCTATTCTGCGCAGTATCTTCAAGACGACCGTGTGCAGCCGTTACGAGATATTTTTGTCACATACGAACTGTTAGCTTACCTCTCTGTAAGAGCTACACAGATTGGGTATTCCGCTTGCGAGATTCCCGTTACAAGGGCGTATCCGAAAAAGGGAAAAACCCCAACCAAAATTAGTTTCTTCAAAGGAAATGCAAATTTAATGAAAATTCTGATCAAAAATCTGTTTGGTGTTTATCAGCCTAAGTGAGGAAATTGTAATGCATACTATTTTGTCTGCCATAAAACGCAACCGAAAAGGGATTCTGCTGATGCTGATATCCTCTCTGTGTGTTTGCGTTGGACAGCTTCTGTGGAAAATGTCTGCTTCCGGCAGTCTGCTGTTTCTTTTGGTTGGCTTTGCTTTGTATGGTTTGGGTGCATTGGCTATGTTAATTTCCTACCGATATGGAAAACTATCTGTTTTGCAACCTATGCTGAGCTTGAATTATGTAATTAGTATTTTTCTTGCAGTTGTTGTTTTGAAAGAGCCTGTTTCCTTGGCGAATTGTGCCGGTGTTATACTCATTATCGGCGGTGTGATTATGATCGCTTGGGGGGATGAGGAATGATTCCGTATTATTTGCTATTGGTTTGTATGACCGTAATTGGTTCTTTAGCCTCTCTTTTCTTAAAAAAAGCATCCTCATCTGTAAAGCTGCTTGCAATGCTGAAAAATTTTAATCTGTATATGGGCGCCGGCTTGTATTTGCTTTCTGCATTGCTCAATATCTACATCTTGAAAGTGCTTGATTACTCCATCGTATTACCGCTAACCTCAATTACGTATATTTGGACGTTATTTTTTTCAGGGATTGTCCTGAAAGAAAAAATTTCCGAAAAGAAAATTGCCGGCATTTTACTAATTTTGTTTGGCGCTGTTCTTGTATCGCTTCGGTGATATCCCGATCCCGTCTGTATAACTCAATGCTTCACGGTTATGTTCAACTCAAAACTCTAATTATCGAACATATTAGTAATTGTTGACTTGTCGGAAACGCGAAAATAGCATAGCCAAAACAGATAAGTATCTGAAAACATGGTAAATCCCCTCTTTTGCTCTCTTCACCAAAGACTACAACCAAAGGGTTTTAGATTCTCCTAACAAATGGAAAATGTGCCGTACATTTTCTCTAATAAAATTACATCGCAAGACAAAATTAAAGGCTGTGTAGAAATATTCTACACAGCCTTTTTTCTTCCCTTAACTGTACGACGCATTCGTGCCGGTGTTTTCTTCTTTAAGGGAAATTTTTCCTTATTCTGCTTTCCTTTATCGGCCTCTCTGGGTCCGCATTCCGGTTAGATCCTTGACCACTTCTCCTGCGATAATCATTCCTACCACCGGGGGCACAAAGGCACAGCTCCCGGGAATCTGGCGACGCCCGGCGTTTTCGATTCCACGATCGGCGGGAGAAACCCACTCGTTCCCAGAACCGGAATCCACTTCCTCTACGGGCGTGATAGGCTTTTCTTTGGAATAGACCACCTTAAGCTTACGGACGCCCCGGCGTTTCAATTCGTTTCGCATGACCCGTGCCAGGGGGCAGACGGAGGTTTTATAAATATCCGCTACCTCAAAGGCGCAGGGATCCAGCTTGTTCCCCGCCCCCATAGCGCTGATGATGGGTGTGCCGGCTTTCTGTGCATTCAATACCAGCGCGATCTTCCCTGAGACCGTGTCGATGGCATCCACAACATAATCGTAATCTTCCAAGTGAAATTGGTCCTGGGTCTCCGGCAGGTAAAACACCTTATGGGTAGTAACCTTGGCCTCCGGGTTAATGTCCAGAATACGCCGGGCGGCCACATCCACCTTATAGCTTCCTACGGTTTCTCTCGTAGCGTGAAGTTGCCGGTTGATATTGGTCAAACTTACCTTATCGTCATCCACCAAATGGATCTCCCCAACCCCGGAACGAGCCAAGGCCTCTGCGGCATAGCCACCGACTCCACCAACGCCAAAGAGAATTACGCGAGCCTTGGAAAGGATCTCCATCGCCTGTTTTCCAAAGATCAATTCCGTTCTCGAAAATGCGCTTAGCATAAAATTTCTCCGTTTTCCGCTCTCTATAAAATTGATTGCCCGGGCAAGAAACGTGCCGTGCCCGGGCATCATCCAAGGTTTTTATAAATTGATCTGTGCCGTTTCTCTTGAGATCCCGGAAAGGAGAGGACGCACCTTCTCCACCAGAGCCTCTACCTGATCAGGACAACGGCCAATGTAAAGGGAGGGATTCAAAAGATCTTCCATCTCTTTCTCCGTCAATCCAAACTCCTTGTTTTCTGCAAGACGATGGAGCAGGTCGCACTCCTGTCCGTTTTTCATCTTGGCAGTAGCTTCCATGGAGCAGCTCCGGATAATCTCATGGAGAGTCTGGCGGTTACCGCCGCGCTTGACCGCTTCCATCATCAAATTCTCCGTAGCGATAAAGGGAAGGTACTCCCGCACGGTCTTTTCTACGATCTTCTCGTTGACATGAAGCCCATCCGTGATGTTCTGAGCCAGACGCAAAATAGCGTCTGCGCACAAAAAGCCTTCCGGCAAAGAAATCCGACGGTTGGCAGAATCATCTAAGGTCCGCTCCAACCACTGGGTGGAAGCGGTCATGGGAGCGTTCATGGCATCGGCGATCAGATACCGTGCCAGAGAGCAGATCCGCTCGCTTCGCATGGGATTGCGCTTATAAGCCATAGCAGAGGAACCGATCTGATTCTTTTCAAAGGGTTCTTCTACCTGGCGGTCGTGCTGGAGAAGGCGAATGTCCCCTGCCATGCGGTAGGCGCTCTGCGCAATGGAAGACAGGGCATTCAAAATCCGGCTATCTACTTTTCTGGGATAGGTCTGTCCGCACACGTCAAAGCACTCTTCAAATCCGAAATCGGAAGCGATCATGCGATTCATTTCGTCGATCTTTGCCTGGTCTCCCTCAAAGAGCTCTACAAAGCTGGCCTCGGTTCCGGTGGTACCCCGGCAACCCAAGAACTTAATGTTTTCAATGGCAAAATCGATCTCCTTTAAGTCAGAAAGGAAATCCTGAAGCCAAAGAGACGCGCGCTTACCCACGGTAACCAGCTGTGCCGGCTGATAATGGGTGTAGCCCAGGGTGGGAAGAGCCTTATACGCTTGAGCAAAATCGCAAAGGTTGGCAAGAACCTTTAACAACTCCCCTCTCAAATACACCAGGGCGTCGCGGTAAAGCACCAGATCCGCGTTGTCGGTAACGTAACAGCTGGTAGCACCCAGATGGATAATGCCATCCGCAGAAGGAGCGACTTTTCCGTAAGCGTAAACATGAGCCATCACGTCGTGCCGAACCAAGGCCTCCCGTTCTCTTACGCAGTCATAATCGATTTCATTCAGATGCTCTTCCATCTCCCGGATCTGCTCGGCGGTAATGGGAAGACCCAATTCTCTCTCCGCCTTTGCCAGAGACACCCAAAGTCTGCGCCAGGTCTTCACTCTGGTATCGGAGGAAAACAGCTCCAGCATATATCTGGAAGCGTAGCGGGAGGATAAGGGGGATTCGTAACGATCGGTCATTTTCACTTCCTCCTTACTTTCTCACGATGATGCGTTCCCGCTCCGGACCGACAGAAACGTAGGTGATGGGACATCCAATTTCCTTTTCAATGAAAAGGACGTAATCCTGGGCACTCTTGGGCAGATCTTCCCAGCGACGAACGGAAGAAATGTCCGTTTTCCAGCCTTTAAAATACTCAATGACGGGCTTGGCGTCTGAAAGTGCAGAGGGGAAAGGAAAGCGGTCGGTTTCCTTTCCGTCCAAAATGTACTTGGTGCAAACGGGGATCTTGTCCAAATAGCTCAATACGTCAAGCTTTGTGAGAGCCACTTCCGTAGCGCCCTGGACCTCTACTCCATACCGAGTGGCCACGATGTCAATCGGTCCTACTCTTCTGGGTCTTCCCGTTTTGGCGCCGTACTCAAAGCCGGCTTCCCGCAAAGCCTCCGCTTCTTCCCCAAACATTTCACATACAAAGGGTCCCTCTCCCACACAGGTAGAATACGCCTTCACCACGCCCACCACATCATCGATCTTCGCAGAAGGAAGTCCGGAGCCAATGGGGGCATAGGCAGCCAGGGTATTGGAAGAAGTGGTATAGGGGAAAATTCCGTAGTCCAGATCCCTCAGGGAACCGAGCTGTGCTTCAAACAAAATGCTTTTTCCGGCCTTTTGAGCCTCTTTCAAGAAAGCGCCCGTGTCGCAAATGTAGGGCCGGATCTTTTGGCAAAAAGAGTCCATCCAGGCTTGAAGCTTTTCCATGGTGTAACCCTCTGCCCCATAGACCCGGGTCAGAGTCAGGTTTTTCCACTCCATGAGGTGCTCTAAGTGCGCCTTCATTTTTTCCGGATGCAACAGTTCCCCTGCCAAAACGGTCTTTTTCTGATATTTATCCGAATAAAAGGGTGCGATCCCCTGTTTGGTGGAACCGTATTTTTTATCGGCAAGACGCATCTCCTCCAACTCGTCCAAATCCCGATGCCAAGGCAGTAAAAGGGATGCGCGGTCGCTGATTTTCAAATTTTCGGGAGTCAGCGGCACGCCCTGATCCATTACCTCTTCCATTTCCTTCCAGAGGCTTTCCGGATCCACGGCAACGCCGTTGCCCAAGATATTCACTACCCCTTTGCGAAAAATACCGGATGGCAGAAGGTGAAGGGCAAATTTTCCACTCTCGTTGATAACGGTATGACCCGCGTTGCCACCGCCTTGAAAGCGGACAACAACATCGTAATTTTCCGTTAAAAGGTCGACCATTCTCCCTTTGCCTTCGTCGCCCCAGTTGATTCCTACAATTGCACAATTCGCCATGTTTTTTCCTCCGTTAAATGTGTTCCGTCAGACGCTTCATCACCTCATGGTAAGCATCTTCAACGCCGCCCATATCCCGGCGGAAACGGTCTTTATCCAATTTTTCTCCTGTCTTGGCATCCCAGAGACGGCAGGTGTCTGGGCTGATCTCGTCCGCCAGAACGATGCTTCCATCGGATACCTTTCCAAATTCCAACTTAAAGTCCACCAAGGTAACACCACACTCGGACCAGAAGGCCTTCAGAGATTCGTTGACTCCAAACGCATACTTTTTGATGGTCTCGATCTCTTCTGCCGTAGCAAGCTTTAATGCCAGGGCATGGTAATCGTTAATGAGAGGATCGCCCAGATCGTCATTCTTGTAAGAAAACTCAATGGTGGGAGAGTCAAACACCACGCCTTCCTCCACGCCGTAGCGTTTAGAAAAAGAACCGGCGGCAATGTTCCGGATGATAACCTCCAAAGGAACGATGGAAACCTTCTTTACCACAGTTTCCCGTTCGCTGAGCTCCTCCACAAAGTGAGTGGGGATCCCTTCCTTTTCCAATCTTTGCATCAGAAGATTGCTCATTTTGTTGTTGATAACGCCTTTGCCTACAATGGTTCCTTTTTTCAAACCGTTGAAAGCGGTAGCATCGTCCTTATAGGAAACGATCACCTTCTCCGGATCATTGGTTGCAAATACCTTTTTTGCTTTGCCTTCGTACAGTTGCTCTTTTTTTTCCATGTTCTTTATCCTCTCAAAAATTATTTTTGTATGTTTTTCTTCTCCGAAAACCGCCGAAAACCGGCGGAGGACGTCTCCTCCGTCGGCATCGGTAAAAAATGCATTATTTAACTCCGAAAAGCAGATCTGCGTAGGTGGGGAACGGCCAATACTTCTGGGCCGTCAAAGTCTCCGCCTTGTCGCAAGAGGCTCTCAACTGTCCCATGCGGACCAAAACGGTATCCCGAATGGTGCAGGCCTGGGACTGGATGTTCTCCATCTTGCGCAAATCCAAAAGCGCTTTCTCCAGATCTTCTATCTGCTTTGTGATGGTATCGGTCAAAGAGGAAAGCTTTTTTACAAGCTCCGTCTCATACTCACAGGGAATATTAGCAACAAGATTCTTCTTGGCCACGGCGGCGCGAGCCAAATCCGCAGCGTACTCCCCTATCGCCGGGGCAATCTGGGTTCGGGCCATATCCACCATGGTGCCAGCCTCGATGATGACGGTCTTGCAATAGTTCTCCAGCAGGATCTCACACCGCGCCTTGAGTTCTGCCTCGGAGTAGACCTGATGAGAAGTGAGCATTTTCACGTTCTTTTCATCCAAAAGATGAGGGATGGCATCCGGGGTCGTGCGATATTGAACCAGTCCTCTGTTTTCCGTGGCTTCCCGGATCCAGGCGTCGTCATAACCGTTGCCGTTGAAAATGATCCTCTTGTGATCCTGAATGGTCTTCCGGATCATTTCGTGGAGAGCAGTCTCAAAGTCCGTTACTCCCTCCAAACGGTCAGCGTAGATCTTCAAAGACTCTGCCACGGCAGTATTGAGCATAATATTTGCACAGGCAATGCTATCGGAAGAGCCCAGCATACGGAACTCAAATTTATTGTTGGTGAAAGCAAAAGGAGAGGTTCGGTTCCGATCTGTGGTATCCCGGTTGAATCGGGGAAGGACGTTTACGCCAAGCTTTAATTTGGTGCGCTCGGTTCCGGCGTAGGGCGTGCCGGTCTCAATGGCTTCCAAAACGGCGGTCAATTCATCACCCAGGAAAATGGAAACCACAGCGGGCGGTGCTTCATTGGCACCCAGCCGGTGATCGTTCCCGGCGGAAGAGACGGAAATACGAAGCAAATCCTGATAATCGTCCACCGCTTTAATGACAGCACACAAAAACAGAAGGAACTGCGCATTCTCGTAAGGGGTCTCGCCGGGCGACAGAAGATTGACTCCTTCGTCAGTGGCCATAGACCAGTTGTTGTGCTTGCCGCTTCCGTTGACTCCGGCAAAGGGTTTTTCATGAAGCAGGCACACAAGACCGTGCCGAGCCGCTACCGTCTGCATGATCTCCATGGTGAGCTGGTTGTGGTCGGTAGCAATGTTGGCAGTGGTATAAATGGGGGCCAATTCATGCTGTGCAGGAGCCACTTCATTGTGCTCGGTCTTTGCCAAAACACCCAGTTTCCAAAGTTCTTCGTTCAGCTCCGCCATGTAAGCTGCTACCCGAGGCTTGATGACTCCAAAGTAATGGTCGTCCATCTCCTGGCCCTTGGGGGGCTTGGCACCAAAAAGGGTCCTGCCGGCAAAGCGAAGATCCCGACGCTTTTGGTACATTTCGCTATCTACCAAAAAATATTCCTGTTCCGCACCCACAAAGGTGTGAACGCATTTCACGGTATCATTTCCAAAAAGGCGAAGAATCCTTAGGGCTTGCTTGTTGACGGCCTGCATGGAACGAAGAAGAGGGGTCTTCTTATCCAGGGCGTGTCCCCCGTAGGAGCAGAACGCCGTGGGAATGCAAAGGGTGCTTCCCTTAATAAATGCATACGAAGAAGGATCCCAGGCGGTATACCCTCTGGCCTCAAAGGTGGCGCGAAGTCCGCCGGATGGGAAAGAGGAGGCGTCCGGCTCACCCTTGATCAGCTCTTTTCCGGAAAATTCCATGATAACCCCGCCATCGGGAGAAGGGGTGATAAAGCTATCGTGCTTTTCCGCGGTGATCCCCGTCAGCGGCTGGAACCAGTGGGTATAGTGAGTGGCGCCGTTGGCAATGGCCCAATCTTTCATAGCGGCAGCTACCGCATTGGCGATCCCCAAATCCAGTTTTTCTTCTTCATCGATGGTCTTCTTTAAGGATTGGTACACCTCAGCGGACAAAACCGTTTTCATGACCCTGTCATCAAAAACCAGACATCCGAAATACTCTGATACGGTTCCCATGGCAATTTCTCCTACATCTCTGTTTTTTAGCCGGAAAAGAAAAAGACGTCTCTTATGGTACTCCCATGAAAGACGCCCCTACCTTATCTACTTACGAATCATGTTTTGCACAAAAAGGCTCTCTTTGGAACGATCCGCAAAGACGCCTTGCCTTTACCTTCTTATTATATTTCTGACGGCCTGGTTTGTCAAGCAGAAAATTCGCATATTTCGCCGATTTTCAAAACTTTTCACCATAAATTTATAAATCGACAGGAAAACGAGAAGTCCAAAAGGAAAACGGGGCAAGGAAATTGTGCTTTAGCGGAAAATAGTTGACTTTTTCGGTCATTTTTGCTATAGTGATAGACAAGGAAAAACTTGACAGATTAGCCAGTTATTTCTGCGTTTTTTGAAAAAACGCTTTTCAAAACGATATTTTTCTTTCAAGGAAAAACAAAACCCAAGGACGGTGAATTGATTGAAGAAAAAACCATCCTCCCGCCAGGAGGCCAGAGGTCTCCTGAAAGGGATCGAATGTTTGATCGAAGTGCTTCTGTTGAGCGTTCTCTACTACGTAGTCTGGCGCCATGGATATTACGAAGAAGGACTTTTTCCTGCCTATTTTTTTAACGGAAAATACGTACTTGCCGGGGTATACGCCCTTCTCATTGCTCTGGTCTTTTCCAATTTGGACGGTTTTCTGTTTGACCAGAGAAAAGCTTTGGACGTAGCACTTGGCCAAGTGATCTCCCTATTCATTATCAACTTCATCACCTATTTTCAGCTTTGCCTGATCGCCAACGGAATGATCTCCCCCGGCCCGATCCTTTTGCTCTTTGTTCTGGACGTGGTTGTGGCGGTGGCTCTGGTGCTGATATTTTCCTGGATCTTTCACCGGCTATACGCTCCCCACGAAATGCTCCTGGTTTACGGAACAGACAATGCGGTGGGCATCAAGATCAAAATGGATGCGCGCAAGGACAAGTATAACATCAAAAAACTCATCTCCGTAGAAGAAGGGTTTGAAAAGATCTGCCGGGAAATCCCCCTTTACGATGCGGTCATCCTGAACGATCTTCCTCCCCAGATCCGAAACGATATTTTAAAATTCTGCTATCAGAAAAACATTCGCATTTATGCGGTTCCCAAGATCTCCGACATTCTCATGCGGGGAGGAAAGAGCATCAATTTGTTTGATACTCCTTTGATTTGCATCAACAAAAGCGGTCTTTCCCTGCCCCAAAAGTGTTTTAAACGCGCCATGGACATCCTATTGAGCGCCTTGATTTTAATTCTCTTCTCTCCCCTTCTTTTGATCGTGGCACTGGCCATCAAATTGGAAGACGGCGGTCCCGTTTTTTACAAACAAAAGCGCATGACCTTAAACCAGCGGGAATTTGAGATCTTAAAATTCCGCAGCATGGTTCCCGATGCAGAAAACCTCACCGGTGCCGTTTTGGCGGCAGGGGAAAACGACCCCCGCATCACCAAGGTGGGAAAACTGGTCCGGGCCACCCGTCTGGATGAGATCCCTCAGTTTTTTAACATCCTCAAAGGAGATATGAGCATTGTGGGTCCTCGCCCGGAGCGCCGGGTGTTCGTGGAAGAATTCTGTCAGGAAATGCCGGAGTTTGCCTTTCGCATGAAGGTAAAAGGCGGTCTGACCGGCTATGCCCAGATCTACGGCAAGTACAACACCACCCCTTATGACAAATTGCGTTTGGACCTGATGTATATTGAAAACTATTCCCTTCAGCTGGACTTGAAGCTTATCATCATGACCATCAAGATCATGTTTAGCCGCGAGAGCACAGAGGGAATGGATATTGCCAAAGAAAACGAAAAGAAGAAGGAAGACCTCCTCTCCCAAATGCAGGATAACCAAAAAGAGGCGAAGGAATCGGAAAAAGAGTCATAAAAAGGATCATAAAAAAGCAGAGCCAAATGGCTCTGCTTTTTTTTAGTTCCGGGCTTTGAAATCGGCATTCTGTATTTCCTCAGGAAAGACAACGCCAAGCAAAAAGGGGGTCATCAAAGCATGGAAAGGATCTTGCGCTTGTATTCCAGAAACTCTGGAGACAGATTGAAATCCTCCCCACGGGGTTTGGGTTCTTTGATGACAATTTCTCCTCTGATCTCACCGGGAGAGGAGGACAGCAAATAGATCCGATCCGAAAGCACAATGGCCTCATCGATATCGTGGGTAATAAATAAGGTGGATAGTTGGATCTGCTCCATCACTTTCAGATACCATTTGTGGATCCCGCTTTTGGTCAGGGTATCCAGAGCGGAGAACGGTTCATCCAAAAGAGCCACGTCCTGAGAAAACATATAGGTGCGCAAGAGGGCGGCCCGCTGACGCATGCCGCCGGAAAGCTGGGCGGGATATTTCTTCTGTGTTCCTTCCAGGCCGAATTGGGCGAACATGGGAGAAACCTGTTTTCTTGCTTCGGACTTTTTCACGCCCTTCAAGCGCAAGGGTAAGGCCACGTTGTCTTCTATGGTCCGATATGGCAGCAACAGGTCTTTCTGCAGCATATAGCTGATCTGTCCGGGCTTGCCGGTAACGTCCTTCCCGTTGAGCAGCACCTGTCCCCGGTCGGGTGAAAGCAGTCCGGAGATTACATTAAACAGGGTCGTTTTACCGCCGCCGCTGACACCAAGCAGACACACCAATTCACCCTTTTTAAGTTCTAGAGAAACGTCTTTGAGAACCGATTTTCCGTCAAAGCTTTTGCTTACGTTTTTTACTTCTAATTTTTTCATACGATCAAGGCAGATACTCGTTGGTAAAACCGTAGTTAGGATCGATCGGCTTTTCCAACAAATGATTGTTGTTTAGCCAGTGAAAGAACGCACTCCAACGTTCCGCGTCGAATTCTCCCCAACGGGCGGCATCGGCAATATACTCTTTGGCAAGGTATTCCTGGCTTGCATAAACCAGCTCGGCGTTGGATTTTAGTTCAGGGGCGGCCGCCATGAGAATGTCCGCCGCCTCCCGGGGATTCTGGGCGGCATAGGTATAGCCCTTGGAAAGTGCTGCCACAAGAGCCTTGGCCTTTTCCGGATTTTCCTTCAGCCAGGCATCGTTTCCGATGATCACAGGGGTATAATAATCAAATACGGGATCGATATCTGCAAATTCAAAGTAATCCGTCTCCAGTCCTGCCACCTCGCAGGCAACGCCTGCCCAGCCGTAGTAGATCCAAATGGCGTCCACGGACTTGGACTGCAGAGCAGACACTTCATCGGTAACGGTAGAGGGGATCAGCTGAACCAGATCGAAATTGCCGCCGTCAGAAGCCATCACGTCACGAATGGTAGCCTTCTCCACATCCAGATCCCAGGTGGCATACCGTTTTCCTTCCAGACCCTTGGGCGTGTCCATTCCTTCTCCGGCTCGGGAAACGATCCCGGAGGTGTTGTGCTGGATCACAGCCGCAACGGCTGTTACCGGCAGAGGAGATTCTCCTGCAAAGGCAGGGGCAAGCGAATCCTGAAAAGACACTCCAAACTGGGCTTTGCCGGAGGCCACCAGGGTCTCAGCGCCATCTTCCGGAGGCTGAACCACTTTCACCTTCAGACCGGCTTGTTCAAAATAGCCCTTAGCTTGCGCTACAAAGATCCCGGTGTGATTGGTATTGGGAGCCCAGTCCAGCACGATGGTAATCGCTTCCGCCTCCCCTTTTTCCGCGGTGTTCCCGCAAGCGACCAGGCTAAGCGATAACAAAAAAACAAACAACAAAACAAGAAACCGTTTCATGATTTTTCTCCTAACTTTTTTTATCCAAATGACGATATGGCATGCATTTCTTCTCCGCCAGATCCACCAGCGCCATCAACGCCAGAGAAATTCCGGAAACCAAAAAAATCACAGCGAACATTTTGTCAAAAGCAAAGGCTTTTTTTACCCGGGTCATGTAAACGCCCAGTCCCCCAAAGCCTCCCAACCATTCGCTGATGACGGCGCCCACCACGCTATAGGCCGCGGCAATTCGCAGTCCGGAAAACAGTTGGGGCAAGGCGGATGGAAATTTAATATAGCAGAAGATCTGCAAACGATTGGCGCCCATAGAGCGCAGAAGACCGATGGCATCCTCATCCGCACCGCGCAAACCTTCCAAGAGTCCCACCGTCACCGGAAAGAACGTAGAAATGACGATCAGAACGATCTTTGGCGTCATTTCATAGCCAAACCACAGCACCAACAGGGGCGCTATGGCAACAGAGGGAACGGTCTGGGTGAGAATCAAAAGGGGATAAAATATCTTGTATAAGATCCCAAAGGCATCCATCAGCACAGCGGCAAGAAAACCGACCGCCACCCCCAGCGCAAGACCGATAAAAGCTTCCTGCAGTGTAATCAGAGAATTTTCCCAAAGCTGTGGCAACTCACATATAAATGCCTGCAGCACCTTCACAGGGGATGGCAACATGTAGGATGGGATCCATCCCGTCATACACACGATCTGCCACAACAGCACCAGCGCAAAAAGCGCAATCACCGAGAGTATATTACGTTTCAGCATGTTTTGTAATCTTCTTGTCAATGGTCAAAATCTCGCCCTCGGGCTGGTAAACCACCTTGATATAGGCAGAAACTTTCTCTGCTCCGGCCCGGATGGCCACGTGCTGACATTCCTGTGCGATCTGCATGAGCTGATCGTAGTCGTCCCCCTCAATGGTCGTTTCAAAAGGACCCACGTGGCAGTGAAGACCACTGCTTTTGATGTAGGCGATCACCTCATCCACGATTCGGATAAGTTCCTCTTGGCTCGATGCTGCGGGAAGGACTTGGATTGCGATACTTGCTTTCATTATGTTTACCTCCAAAAAATAATGCCTCCGCCGGACACCCACGCGAAGGCATTGGAAAGTGCTTGTTTTCTGCACTTTAAAACCGCTCCCTACGCTGGCATGATCCAGATCAGGTTTATCGGGTCGCAGGAATACCTGCCTCTCAGCCTGTCGATTCAGACTCCCGAGCTATAAAGGTGAAAATAAAAAGAGAAGGCGCCCGTTTTGGGATGCCTCCTGTAAAAAATCCTTGCATATGACTTCCTACGGCGGCATTATCCGCATCAGGTTAAGGGTCGAAGCCCGATTGCTTCCTCTCAGCCTGCTCTCCGCAAGCTCCCCTGTATTTATTTCGTAAGTATTATATCCCGTTCTCGGAAAAAAATCAAGTGCTTTTGCAAAAAAAAATCGATTTTGACAGCGAGCGTCACGTTTCTTCCCGAAAAACCGAAAATCTCTCGGCTTTTCCGTCCTTTTTGCACATCACCCGGCCCTATTTTCTTTCTCTGCAAGAAAAAGGTTGAGCCAAACAAAGAAAAACTGAACGAAAAGAAGCCCGGCGCACAAAATCCCCTGCACCAACAAAGAAAAATAACGATAGGTGATCGGTGCAAACAAAAGTGCGAGCAAAAAAACGAAAACGCTCTCCGAGATCAAAACCGTTTTTCTTTTTCCCTTCCCAATGCTTCTTCCCAAAAGATAGAAAAGCAGGGGGCAAAGAAAGTCAAGGGTACAAAACAGAAGACTCATTTTTCTCCTTTCTCCTTTCCATCCGGTTGGAAATCAAAGAAACTACGCCGTAGGAAAGCCATACCGCAGCCAGATCAATGATTACGTCCGTCACCCGGGAGCTTCTCCCCGCCATGATCCCCTGCAAATGCTCGTCCGCCAAGGCCACAAAGACCCCGCAAAAAAGGATGGAATAAAACCTATCCTTTACACCGCCGTAAATCAACAAAACAGAACAAGATAGCAAGAAGGAAAACAGGGAAAACTCTGCCACGTGACCGCATTTGGAAAGAGAAACCCGAAAGTCGGCGCCCAGCTTCACCTGGCGACCGGTGACCCACTTCACAACGTGTTCGATCACCCCCACCACCTGTTCCTTTCGCTGGGAAATGTCCCCGGAGGGAGTGAGAGAATTGTAAAAGATGAAGAGAACGGAAAGGACGGTGCAAACCGGAAGAGCGATCTTCCAAAACCTCATCCACTTACCTTTACTCAAACAAATTCCCCTTTCTGCAAAACGCAGGAAAGTCCCATTGCCGCAGCACCTCAAACGCCGCAATTGCCACGGAATTTGAGAGATTTAAGCTGCGGATCTGCTCCCGCATGGGGATGCGAAGCGCTCTCTCTTCATTTTCAAGGAGAAGGGATTCCGGCAAACCACGGGTCTCTTTTCCGAAAAACAGATACACCCGGCCCTGGTAACACTCCTGGGAATAGGTCTTTTTTCCTTTGGTAGTAAAGTAATAGAAATTGCCCTGGTTTTTTTGGTAAAACTCTTCCAGACTACCGTAGATCTTCAGATCCAAATACTGCCAATAATCCAATCCCGCCCGTTTCAAGTACCGATCACTGATCTCAAAGCCAAGGGGCTCGATCAGATGCAAAACTGCGCCGATGGCGGCGCAGGTTCTTGCAATATTTCCGGTATTCTGGGGAATTTCAGGCTCCACCAATACAACGTGAAGCTCGCGCGGTGTTTCAGGCATGGCTGGAAATATAGTCGCACAAATCTTGCACGGTTAAAATGGTGTGGATGTCTTCCTCTTCGATCTCTGCTCCAAAGGCGTCCTCACAAAGGACCACAAAATCGGCGATCTCCAGAGAATTCAGTTTCAAATCGTTAACGAATTCTGCCTCGGGAACGATCAGATCCGCCTCTACTTCCAGCTCTTCAGTCAAGATTTTCTTTACTTTTTCAAACATACTCATTTCTCCTATTGAACGGTGTAGCGAATTATTTTTTTCGAAGTATTCTTCTCAAACTCAACTCGGCGCATTTCCACGCCGCGAATTTGCTTAAAGGACGGAAGAGATCGGTTAAGCTGAGCAATCTTTTCCTTAATGACCGCTCCGATCTGGTTGATGTCATCTCCCAGACCCTCTTCCTGGGCTTTGAGAAAATCGGGGAAGATCAGTGCCGTAACGACCACCGTTCCATCATCCTTTTTGCGGCCAACCACAACGCACTCTTTCACCAGATCGATTTTCATCAAATATTCCTCGATCTCCTCGGGGAACACGTTCTTTCCGTTATCCAGTACGATCACGTTTTTCTTTCTTCCGGTGATGTAGATGTGCCCATCCTCATCCAAATAGCCGTAATCTCCGGTACGGAACCAAGCTCCCTGCAAAACTTCCCGGGTGGCCTCTTCGTTCTGAAAATACCCTTTCATCACGTTAGGGCCTTTGACCAGGATCTCGCCGATCTGTTTGCCGTCTTCCTCTTCTTCCACGTCGATCTTTGCGGTCACACCCGGCACAGCAGGTCCGACGGAACCGGCGCGATTGTCATCCGGCAGGCAGACGCTGACCAGAGGTGCACACTCGGTAATGCCATAACCCTGGCAAAGATCGATACCAAAAGCATCAAAATCCGCTACCAACTCGGGAGACATGGGCGCGCCTCCGCAGATGATGGTCCGCAGTCTTCCGCCAAACACCTCCTGCACGCTCTTAAAGAGAATCTTTCTAAGGTCGATCTTCACACGTCGCAGCGCATTGGATACGGTCATGCTGTTTTTCAGCAATTTATCCTTTCCGCTCTTCTTGGCGGTCTCCAAGATCTTCTTGTGGATGGTGCTCACAAAAAGAGGTACCAAAACCAGCCCGGTGGGCTTGAACAACTGAAGGTTTCGGACCACATACTTCAAAGAATCGTTGATGGAAACCGTAGCGCCGATATAAAGAGGCGTGAGGATCCCGCAGGTCATCTCGTAGGTGTGATGAACGGGAAGGATGGAAACAACGCTGTCGTCCTCTTCAAAGCTGGTGGAACGATAAGAAGCATTGACGGCGTGAATGATGTTCTTCTGGCTGAGCATTACGCCCTTAGCAGATCCGGTCGTTCCGGAAGTAAAGAGAATGGCGCAAACCTTTTCCATATCCACCGGAGCGTTTTCGTAATGATCGGATCCCGCTTCCACAAGTGTTCTGCCAAAGTTCAAAAGGTCCACGAAATCTACGTTTCCCTTCTCCGGCTTCTCTTCCAGATCCTGCCCCTGACTTTCCAGATCATAGGAGACAAAATACTCCACACCGGAAAGCTCCTGGCTGTCTTCAAAAAAATGGGAAAGCTTATGGGAATGGACCACCAGGCGGCAACCTGCCTGATTGATAAAACCACACACAGCTTCTTTCGACAGTTCCCGATCCAGGGGAACAATCACACTTCCGCTAATAATAGCAGCAAGATAGGTAATGATCCACTGAGGACTGGTCTCGCCGATTACGGCTACGCTCTCCCCGGCGATCCCCAGAGCGTAAAAGGCTTCCACCAGGGCGCGGACTCTCTCTTCCAGTCCGCCGAAGGTCAGAGACTCTAGCCCCCTTCCCCGTTTATATACCAAATAATCCTTTTCCGGCACGCGAGATGCGGTTTTCGCAATCATACTGCGAAAATCATAAGCGGGCTCGGTGATTCTTTTTATCATTTCGATATTGTTTCCTTTCCGTATTTGGCCCTCTGTTTTAAAGCTCTCCGTTTTCCGCTCGGGCAATCACGGCACGAGTCCGGGCGCGGAACGCTTCCAAATCTTCGTCGTTGAATAAAAACAGGTCGGCCATGGCGATGGGTCCGCCTTTTTCCATATTCTCTATTTCCGCAATGTCCCGGCTCTGTGCCTGAGCAGGCGTCAGCGGACGGTTGGGTCTTCTGGAGATCCTTTCATAGCGCTTTTTTCTCTCTGTGATAATAGCCATCACCACAAGTCTCTCTCCCAGAGCCTGGCGCAAAACTTTTAACTCCGACCAAGAGTAAAGTCCGTCCAAACAAACGTTGGCGCGCTGAAGCTTTTCCTCAATTTCCTCTTTTAGCAAAATAGCAAAAGCCGCCGGGCCGTAGGTGGCTCGCAGTTCTTCCCGAACCATTCTCTCGTTCTGTTCGTTGATCTCAAGTCCGCGCAGGCGGAGCTGATTCATAGTAACGCCGCCAAAATAAACATATTCCCAACCGGCGGCGCGAAATTCCTCACAGCAAACGCTCTTTCCGCTACCGCACATTCCCACCAACGCGATCACTTGATTCACGATATTTTTTCCTCCTGAGAGTTCATTCATTCTATATTGTACTCTATCCCCCTGAAAAAAATCAAGTCCTATGAGAAAAAAAGCCATTTTTCCCCCCGTTATTGACAATTTTCTTCCTTTTATATATAATAAAAATAGTTTTTTATCAAGGAGCACGTCATGAAGATCACCCGTTGTCCCGCCCTCTCCCGCCTTCCGCGAAAAAAGAAAGATCGGGCCGAAGCCGTTGGGGAAAAACTGAAAATGCTATACCCCCAAGCCTCCTGCGCTCTGGAATTCGAAGGTTCCCCTTTTCGGCTTTTGGTAATGGCTCGTCTTTCCGCCCAGTGTACCGACAAGCGAGTCAACGAAGTCTCAGGACCGCTCTTTCAACGTTATCCCGACGTTTACTCCATGGCCCAGGCAGAACTTTCTGAATTGGAAGCTTTGATCCGCCCCTGCGGACTTTACCGTTCCAAAGCCAGGCAAATTCTGGAAATGTGCCAAATTTTGGTTCGGGATTTTAACGGAGCGGTTCCCCAAAAGAAAGAATTGCTCCTCTCTCTTCCCGGCGTGGGAGAAAAAATTGCCAATCTCATGTTGGGGGATGTCTTTGGCGATCCCCACATCGTAGCAGACACCCACTGTATCCGTCTGGCCGGGCGCCTGGCTCTCACCGACGCCGTCGAGCCGGGAAAAGTAACTCGAGAATTGGAAAAGATCATACCGAAAGCAGAACAGTCCGATTTTTGTCACCGGATCATTTGTCTGGGCAGGCAGTGGTGCCGTGCCCAGAATCCCCATTGCCAGGATTGCCCGTTCATGAAATGAATCCACAGTGTTTTGATCTTGGCTTAAAGCACTTCATCTTTCTTTTATCCCCTTTTGTTTTCCATCGTGGCATTATCAAAAAAATGCATAATTATTTGAAAAATGCCTATTGCTTTTTTGTTAAATAAGTGTTAACATAAATTGTAAGAGTATTGTGTGTACTCTTAACCTGGCAATCAGAGAAGGATCGGGCATATTCCCAGTCGAATCTAGTCTCGGCAGTCTGTTTTTTCTCTGAAGAAATCTTTTGCATAATGGACTTTTGCCAAGACCATAAAATTATTTACAAAGGAGAAAACACATGAAAAAAGCAAAAGTATGGTCAGTTCTTCTTTCCGTGCTCCTGCTCTCTCTTTGTGTAGGCGGCGTACTGATCTTTAGCGCGTCTGCTACCGGAGAGACCCAGTGGTCTGTAGACGCCAACTACGGGCTTGTCGAAGGATCTTACCCCTCCGTCAAGGATGCCCTGGATGCGGCAGCGGAAAGATCCGGCGAATGGGGAATCAACGACTCTCTGGTGATCACCGTAGATCCCGACTTCCTTTCTTCTGAGAAAACCTATGAA
>JAZOQB010000058.1:0-51989 GCA_045655865.1 Eubacteriales bacterium | reverse complement strand
CCGTCCCCAAACCATCTCCTACCGCCTCCTCCTTCGTCACGCTGAGTTCTGCGAGCGTCTGATCCCCATCTTGCAAGCCAAAGCCAAAGGATACAATGACAAGGCAAGAGAAATGGCTAAAGTCTTTGCTGACGATTTCGGCAAATATGAAGTTGAAATTGAGCGTTACTATGATCACCACTTGGCCTTCAGCACCTTATTTGACCTTTTGAGAAAAGGAAAAGAAATGCTCGCAATCCCCGGAGCATAAGAAACACAAAAAAAGCCGCCATCAGGCGGCTTTTTTCTTTTCAGTTCATTTCGCTTTTTTCTCTTCCAAAGCGCGGAGCTTATGATGGCGGCGCTGTTTAACGTGCTCCTCCATGGGACGGATCTCTCCGGCAGCAGTAAGTGCCATGCGAGTCATGACCGGTCCAAAGATCTCATAGATCAAAACGGCAAAGAGAGTGATGTTTCGAATCAGTGATCCCTGTTCTCCAAGCTGCATAGCGGTCGAACACATTCCCAACGCAACACCCGCCTGGGGGAGAAGTGTGATCCCAAGATATTTACATATCGCAGGTGAGCACTTCGTACCTTTGGCGCTGAAAAGAGCTCCAAAGTACTTTCCGGCGGAACGGGCGATGATATAGACAAGACCGATGAGTACAATGGAGATCTGTCCAAACACGTTCAGTTCCAGCTCTGCGCCGCTAATTACAAAAAACAGGGCAAAAAGGGGAGATGTCCATTTATCCGCCGCACCCATCAAATCTTCGGAAAGGGGGCACAAATTGCAGAAAACGGTTCCCATCATCATGCAAACCAAAAGGGAGGAGAATTCAACGCGTAGCGTGGGGCCGATATGAAATTCCAGCATAGACAGCGATGCGGTAAGGAACACCGCACCAATGGTCAGATTGAGACGATTGGTGTTGGAATTGAACAGTCGCTCCAACTGGGTCAGACCCCAACCCATAATAGCTCCCAAGATCAAAGAAGCTGCAATTTCAATGAGCGGATTTAAAAATACCGCAAGCAAATTCGCCTCGCCGCTCACCAGAGTCCTAGCTACTCCGAAAGAAACCGCAAAAGCCACAAGGCCCACCGCATCGTCCAAGGCCACAATGGGCAAGAGAAGTCGGGTTAAAGGGCCGTCGGCCTTGTACTGCCGAACCACCATCAACGTAGCGGCAGGAGCGGTAGCGGTAGCGATGGCACCCAAGGTAATGGCCTGAGCTAAGGATAGGTGCTCAGGGATGATAAAATGCACACCCACCAGAGCGAGATCTACAAACAGCATAGCAACCACCGCTTGAAAAATGCCAATCACGGTAGCTTGTCTTCCTGTCTTTTTCAATTCCTTAATTCGAAATTCATTGCCAATGGAAAAAGCGATGAAGCCCAAAGCCACTTCCGATACCAGAGAAAGGTGTTCCATGGCTTCGGCAGAGGTAAAACCAAGCCCCTCGATGCCCAAAGCGCCAAGGCAGTAAGGGCCAATGAAAACCCCGGCAATCAGGTATGCAGTAACCGCGGGAAGCTTCAAAAGTTTAAAGGGCCTTGTCATTAAAAGTCCGGCTAAAAGTGCAATGGAAACAGATAAAAGTGTATCCATCTTTCCTCCCCTTTCTTGTTGTCATAATTTTGATTCCGGGTTATTATACACCACGCCCCGGGATAAGTCAACGGAGAATCTGACGAAGTCACACAATAATTGACAAGTTCTTTTGTTAAAAAACACAAAGAGCACCCTCTCTCTGCAAAGGAAAAGAGGGTGCCTTGTTCTATTTGCTCTTCAAACAGCGTTGGGAGGAAGACTTGTGACCATATTCCCCAAAAAGGAGTCCAGTCCGTAATCGGTAATACGAAAAGTCCCATCAAAATACTCCGCATAAGTTACCGAAGCATTGGGAACGAAGGGAATGTTTTTCATTTCTTCCAAATCAAGACCGTCCCAAACGGTTTTCAAAACGCGGATGGGCGTAGCGTGAGTGAAAATAAACAGCGTTCTGCCTTCATTCTCCCGAACCAAAGTCTCGATCCGTTCTGTCAAGCGCTCCTTTAATTGCACCACGCTCTCTCCCCCGTCCGGTCTTGCTCGGCCGATATTCTCACGCCACAGACCAAAGCTCTGCGGATAATCGGTGATAAGAGCGGAAAAGGTCTTGTTTTCCCATTCCCCGGCAAATATTTCTCGAAAAGCCGAGTCTTGATGGATCTCCAATCCATGCATCTTTGCAGTGGGTAACGCGGTTTGATACGCCCGCAAAAGATCGCTGGCATAAATTTTATCTACGGGAATCTCCTTGAGAAATTCCGCCGTCCTCTCTGCCTGGCGCATACCAAATTCAGTCAGTTCCAGATCGGTGTGTCCCAAAAAAGCCCCCCGAAGATTTCCTTGAGACTGACCGTGACGAATAAGGTAGATCTTGGTAATTTCCATGTTTTTCATCCTCTTGCTACATCAACTCCAGTTCCTGCAACAGTCCTCTTGTGTCTTCTTCTTTTTCCTTTGTAACGGAACGGGAAGCTTCGTTTCTGTTTTTGATTTTTTTTCGTTTTGCCTTTTGAAAAACAGAAAACCAGCGTCGGATTTGATATAGCCACAACCGCTCCGGTTTTTCCCGAAGCTTGGGATATAGGATCTCCAGGTTTTGCCTTGGAAGAAAGATAACGCGAAGCCAAAGAGAGAGCTTGTTCTCCCCTTTTGCGCCTTTCACCGCAATATGATTCTCCACAGAACCGTAAACTCCGCCCCAAAAGACGAACGTCTCCATTTTTTTTGAAAGCGCGTTGTGCTGTTTTCCCTCAAACCAAACGGCGCAAAGATCCATACAAGCCTGATAAAAAGCATCCAAGCCGGATTGTCTTACAAGGGAAAGAAATCTTTCCCGGTCATAGGAAAAACGCCGGGTCAAAAGATATAGGTCAATGTAGCTGCGCATACCGCATCCACCGTTGATAAAATGTTTTGCCATGTGAACCAGGTGGTAGAGCATAAACGTTTCCGGCTGCATTTCCAAATGATAAGAAAAGCCTGCCCGGGGTACCGCCTTATCAAAAACCGCGCTCAAAGCTTCATTGACCCCGGGCATCCGATCTTCTTCGATGAGCGCGTGATGCAATTCTATGATCACACCACCGGGAGAAGAAAAGGAAATATCATGGAGGGTTTTTTCAACAGGGGTCGAGGTGTACCCAAGCTCTTCCACAAGCACTCTCCTGGCCCTCTCCAGATCCTCCTCTCGAACAAAAACGTCAACGTCACAGCTGGTTCGAAGGTAGGGCTCCGGGTAAAGACCTCGAATCACCGCACCCTTAAGAGGGATAAACGGGATCTTTCGCTCCTCAAAAAGAGCAAACACCCGCCCGGCCTCATGATCCAGGCGAGCATAACGGTAGATCGCGGCCATTTGTGCCTCTTTGAATTTTTTTCTCACAGCGCTGTCTTCCGGCAAAAGCTTTAAGCGAAAAAGAGCGGAGGACAGAATCGGCGCAATATCATGGGCCTTTGCCGCCGAAAAGAGCGTTTCCAGATACTCCTCGCTGAAAAGCAAATCCGAATTTGTTTCCCACTTGCCTCCGAAAACCTCGCAGTCCACAAGACTTGTGATAACACGGATCTGGTCCTTCAATGCGCCTGCTCCTTTCTTCCTCTCAATCCTCGCCGAAAAAGCTTGATTGCCCGCAAAACGATATTTCTCAAAGAAAAACAGTCAAAACTTCCATCCACCAGAGCGATCTTCCCATAAACATTCAAAGTGTGAAGCGTTTCATGATAAGGGGGATTGTGCCGTGCATCGATCCGGGCGATTGGAATTTCCGAATAGCTCTCCGGCGTGGGGTCTTCCACTTGCATCAAAACCACCGCGCTTCCATATCGGTCGGTACAATCCTGTACAGGGCGAATCATTTTCCCTTGAAATGTGAAAAAGGCTCCGGCATTCCGGGAAACGTCCGTCCCCTCTCGAACCGGAAGATCTAAGGGGGCGTAGATGCCGCGTTCCCCTTTGCAATAAGCAAACAGTTTCCCCTTGGGGTCCTCCGTCTTGGATCCAAAGAGAACACTCTCCCCCTCCAGTTCTAAAAAAACCGGATCGATAATGCCGCACTCAGAAACCGTCCTTTTCTCCAAAATATCAAGACCTTTTCGGTCCAGGCGATACTGCACGCAAGTTCCGCTCTGGGCAGCTTCCGGTGTGATCCACTCCCCGCCCTCCTTGCAGAAAGGAAAGGAAAGATGGTAGGGCTCCCGGATGACCACGCGCCGTTCCTTCAAAGAAAAGCTCTCTTTGTCAACGGCAAGAAGCACGATTTTTCCATACTCTTCAAAAAAGCACATCTCCTCTGCCAGGATGTAATACCGTGTTTTGTCCTGGTACCACAAAAAAGGGTCGGCAAAAAAGCGATCTTTGTATCTGTGGCGCAACCACCGAATTTTTCCGGAATCCAGTCCGTGAAGAAGGGAGTCGGTGGCGATCAGTCCCACGTTATAAACCTGAATGGTAAAGCGCTTTTTTATGATTTCCAGCAGCTTCATGAGACCCCCTTGACAAAAATTTTCCAAAATGCAATAAAAAGTTTCCTATTTCAAACCGAATGTTTCTTTTTTTGAAGATAAGACCGGAAAAGTCCCAAAAACTCCGCCTGATAGCGGAACAAAACCAGCATCGCATAAACCCCGGTCAAAAGTAGCTTTCCCACAAAAAAGAGCCAATGAAAACCGCCAAAGGAAAAGATCATGGGGGGTAATACACCCAGGGCGATCACGCCCCAACTGCAAAACAACGGCAAAACCAGTGATGACAGGCGGTAACCGATCTTCCCCTGGGTTCCTGCCAGAATAACAGCGCCCACCGCCATGATGGTATTCGCCAAAAGTTGGGCCAGGGCCGCCCCCACCATCCCCAAAGGCTTTGCTAAAATAGCCGCCAGAATGATGTTGGCAAAATTCCCCGTCAATGAAACAATGAAGATCTTTTTGGCTGTCTGAGGAAAATACAGGCACTGGTAGGTATAAAAATATTCGATCGCCTTTATAGAGCAAGCCGCCGTTAAAATCGGAACGATCTTCCAGGCTCCCCAGTAGCTCTCCCCGAAAAAGAGATGGACCGCTTCATAGGAAAACAGCCCAATGCCAATGAAAATGATAGAGAAAAAGCTCATCATCATTTCGGAAAGATTTTGGATCCTCCTCTTTCCCTCCGGCGCCCCCTCGTTCAAGGTCTCATTGAGCCACGGACGAAACGCATATCCCACCGAATCCTGGACCGTATCCACCACCATGGCAATCTGAGTGGAAATGTTGTACACGCCCACAGTAGACAGGGCGGTGGCACCGTTCAAGAACACTCTGGAAACAAAAGACGCGATATTGGTGGAGATCTGATAAGGAACCAGGGGCAAAGAATAGGAAAGCGATTTTTTCAACCAAGAAAATTCCAGAGAAAAGGATAAAAGCTCCCGCTTTTTCAGGTCATAAACGGCATACGCCGAAAGAGCGGCGCGGGAAATGGTGATGGCCAATAACATACCGGCAGCACCTTTTTTCAGTCCAACCACCAAAAGAAGGGTCATAACCGTAGAGATCAAAAACATCCCAAGGCTGGTCGCTGTCATCTTTCTGCCGCTTCCTTGGGCCCGTAACACACCGTGATAGATGGTATTCAGAGAAAGGCAAGACAGTTCCAGAAGACCAATAACCACAAACGGGAAGAAGGAAACACCTTCCAGCACATAACGGCAAAGAGCCTCCCGGAAGATCACGCAGACCAGAATCAAAACAAGATCCATGAAAAAGACCGGGTAAAGGCAAGACCCGATAAACCGGGAAAGTTTTTCCTTATCCTCCCGGTAATCGCAATAGAAGCGGATGACCGTGTTCTCCAGCCCTAAGCAGACCAAATACAAGGCAGCACCCACAAAACTCCCTACCAGACTGTAAATCCCGTAATCGGTTGAGGTCAGAGATGCGGTATAAATAGGAAGAAGAATGAAATTGATGCACTTTGTCAAAATACCGCTAAAGGAGTAAAGTATAGAATTTTCAAGCAGTTTTTTGCCCGAGCTCATAACATATCATTCCTTTACGCTTGATAAAGGGAAGCAAAGATCTCCCTGTTTTCCTCTAAATCATATCCGGCATCTTTTACCTGGTCCCCACAATCCTTCCGGTTAAAATCCAAATTAGCGCCCAAAACAGCGTTTGCCCAGTCCGCAGGCGACAGAGAGAGGGAAAGATATCGGGCATGGGAATAAAACTTCAGATCTTCCGGAATGCGGTCGGATAAAAAAATCGGAAGCCCGGAAGATGCTCCTTCCAGAGCCGCCACCGCAAAGCCCTCGTACCGGGAGGGCATCAAAAATGCGTCCATAGCAGAAAGAAGGGAACCCACGTCGCTTCGAACGCCAAGGAAAAGGACTCTCTTCTCCAGTCCCAGCCTTTTGGCTTCCTCTGCCAGCTCCTCTCGCAGCTTTCCGCCGCCCACCAGAACCAGCATCGCATTTTCTTTTTCACGCAAAACTTCTCTCAAAATCTTGAGTGCAAAGCTATGATTCTTCTCCGGACCTAAGTTTCCTACACAGCAAAGAACAAATCGATCCTCCAACCCAAGCTGGGCGCGGTACGCTTCCCTTTTCTTTTCATCAAAACGAAAGCGATCCACTTCAATGGCATTTTTCAGAATTAAGGTTTTAGGAGACAAAAGGGATTTTTTTCCAAAAATAGAAATCGCCGCCGCCCGGGAGCAAGCTACCCGTTTTGTCGATACAAGGCCGATAAAAAAGATGGAAAACGCCCGTTTGACCACCCCCAAAGCCCCTTTTATGGGTCGAACGGTGTGAGCGTGAGCCACGCGCGTTTGTACTCCACAGCACTTTGCAACAAAGAGCGGAAAAAAAGAGGTCTCGTTGTTGTGCACGTGAATGGCATCGTACCCACCCTCTTGAAGTAGCCTTTTGAGCGTCTTCCAATACCGGATCGGATGCCTGGATTTTAACGGAAGGGCCTCGATGCGACAGCCGAGCTTTTTCAGTTCCCGACCATGCTCTCCCAGTTTGGTATCGGGCATAGCGCAATCAAAAACAATTTTTTCTTTGTCTGTGTGGCGATAGTAATTCAGGACCACTGCGGAAATTCCTCCCGCCACGGCACTGTTCATCACTTGAAGGACCTTGATCGTTTGTCCCATACCTACACCCTTCTCATTTTCAACGGCAAAAGCGAAACAGAACTGCGAAAATCTCTTAAACAGATTCGCTTACTTCCACCGTCGTTTTTTTCTTTTCTCCATCTGTCATCTGACCGCAAACCATTCCCAAAAGATACCAGAAATACTGAGCGGTAAAAAAGCTCCTCTGGAACAGGAAGATCGGCAAAAATGCGCACAGACACATAAAAATATATTCTCGATTGCTCCGCCGCCGGTTATTCCGGTAGAGCCGGACGATTCCCCACGCGCTCAAAGCCAAAACCGCGGCACCAAACAGGTATCCAAAACTGGCAAATACGTCTAAAAGAAAGCTATGAGGAATGTCATCTCCCAAGGCCACCGTGCCTCCGGCCGCTCCAAAACCAAGAAGAGGAGAACATTTGATCGCCATCAGCAACTTTTGATAGATCTGGAAACGACCGCTGTCATCGCCCAAGTTTCCTTCCAGAAGAAGACTCAAAGTACGGCTGCGAATTCCGTTTTGCTCCAAGAGCACCTCATAACACCAGTTCAGGATACTCTGACAAAAAGGAAGAAGCACCACAACGAAAAGAAGGATCACAACCACAAGAGCCCGGTTTCGGGAAGATCTGGCTCTGCGAAAGATCTGCAGTCCCAAAAACGCCACGATACATACCAGGGGATACCGGGAAGCAAACAATAATACGGAGAGGATGAAAAATAGCATTCCAAAAAAATCATAGATTTTGCGATCCCGGAACCAAGCGGAAATAAAAAGGAAGGCGGGAAAAACCATATTGCTTCCCAAAGCCATACTGTATTCTGCGTATGTATCCTTAGCAGACTCAAAACCCGTGGTAAGAATAAGAGCAATCGAACAAAACGAAATGGCAAAAAGAAATCCCCGCATCTTATAAAAGGTATCCAGTAAAACGTCGCAATCCTTTAACAGGGACAAAAGAAAGAATCCGGGAAAACCGTAAAGCAAAAAGCTTGTAAATTCATTTTGCACGTTTTGGTCGTCGAAGAAATTCGAATTGGTGTAGATGGGGATCATCCAGAAAAGGATCAAAGCCAAGGTGAGGACGATCGTACCTTTCCGCAGCTCCAAAACCGAATAAAAACGCATAAACACCGTCAAATACAATACTGCGCTAATTGCCAAAACCAAGGCGTTCAAAAGGCCGTTCATGGAAAACAAAAATTGATTTCCCTGCACCAAAATGTTCTTTGCCATCAACAAAGACTGGGAGATGGCAAAGGCTTTCGCCGCTTCTTGCGAAGCGATTTTTGGATCCAGCGACTGAAAACTTGTGTTTGGCAACATGATCGGTGTTTCTTTCTTTCAATTATTTAGTGAGAAACCAAATTCTGATAGATCTCCTGATACTGCCGTACGATTCTTTTCCAGGAAAACTCCTTTGCTCCCGCAAGACTTCGTTTTGCCATAGCCGGATAACAGGAAAGGATTTTTTCGATGGCTATGGCCACTTCCTCAGGTTTGGATGCAGATACGGCAAAGCCAACCTCGCCCTCCGGAAACTGACCGTCAAAGCCCTGTCCTTTGGTATAAATCACCGGAATTCCCTGGCTCATCGCCTCCGGATAAACCGTTCCAAACGTCTCGGTAAAGGAAGGCATAACAAAGATATGATTCTCTCGGTATCGTCCGATCAGCTCTTCCTTTGGCTGAGCATCCAGCACCGTGGTGGCAGGATCTTGAAAGATGCGTTTTCTCTCTTTGACATCCACGGCTTTTCCCACGACGGTAAGATGTACCTCATATCCTTTTTCCCGGAGAAAGGCCATGGCCTTTTGAATGGTGGGGATATTCTTATTCCGATCGATTCTTCCCGCATAAAGCAAGCGGATTTGGTCTTTGGGTGCGAGCGGTAGATCCTCCGGGGGGTTCTCCAGCCAGAAATCGTCGATCCCGTTTGGGATCAGATAAGCTTTTTTTCTCAAACTCTCTCTTAAACCCTCGGGAATGTATTTTTGAAAGACCTGATCCCGGTATGTTTGGCTCAAAAAGAAAATGGCTCGCGCATCTTTTAAGATCTTCACGCCCCGACCTCGAAGGTGTGGCATGTGTCGAAAAAAGTCGTTCACGTCGGTGTTTCGCACCGCCACCACGTAAGGGATTCCATACCTCTTCCATAGCTTTCTTGCTATATTTCCGTCGGTGAACACAGTGTATGCATGGATCAGATCGAAATCAGCCACAGAAATCTTTTTCTGAACATCGCGGAAAATTTTACTTTGCTTGTAATCAAAAGATAGTCGGTCCCACTTGCGAAAACACTGGGAGACCGTCACATTTTCACGAATCGGGAACTGAATCAGACCAAGGTCAAAAGTGGGAACGTAAACCCGATTTTCCAGCCCCAAAGCATCCAAGTGCTTTATCATATTCTGATGCAGCCGATTTCCCAGATAATTACAGTTGATATGCAAAACGCGCATGTTTCCAACTCCCAGGGCAGTTACCCTTTGATTTTTTTCTTGTAAAACAGCTTTCTCAAAACACCGAAAAACAAGTTGTTTCCCGTAAGGAAGAGGGAGACGATCCTCGATTTTCCCATGGCCTCCCGGAACAGAAGATAGTGATAGCGAATCAGCTTGATCTTGCTCCCGCTGGAAATGGATCCCTCCCGTTTCCGGCAAACGGAAAGGCAAAGCGCAAGCCGATAACAATCGGTCTTCTCCACCGCTTTCAACCACATGGCGTAGTCATTGTTTTTTTTGATGTCCGCAATTTGGATCAGTCCCACCACACTTGCGTCATACATAACGGTAATTGTGGAAAAATAGCAATAGCGATACATCTTGTGCTTGTTAATATGATTGGGCGCTGTATAGACGTAGGGCAGCATATCCCCGGAGGGAGACAGGATCTGATAATCCGTATAAGAAAACGCGCATCCCGTTTTCTGCATAAAAGCAATCTGCTTCTCCAGCTTTTCAGGCAGCCAAAGATCGTCACTGTCCAAAAAAGCGATCCACCGCCCCCGGGCTTCCCGTAATGCTCGGTTACGAGAGAGGGCGGCTCCGCAGTTGTTCTCGTTTTTAAAATATCGAATCCGCGGATCTGAAAGAAAGCCTTCCACCACCCGATCCGTTTCATCGGTGGAGGCATCGTCCACAATGATCAATTCCCAGTTTTCATAGCTCTGGTCCAAAACAGACCGAATGGCAGAATCGATATACGAGCCGGTCTGAAAGGAAGGCATAATAATAGAAACCAGTTCATTCATACGTCCCTCTTGCCCCTTTCTTTTTGCGCCTCAAGATCCGCTTGGCGCCGATTGATTTGTTTGAAGATGATATCGCTTGAAAACTTTGGAAATCCGAACACTTCCGATGCGGAAAAATCCTGCTTTTTCGATCCCCCGAACAGATGGCTTATTGTCCCGATCCACCGCAATATAAAACGTTCTGTCTCCATCGTCCAAGGTGTTCACAATGGTACCAAGCACCTTCGGGTAAATCCCCATACCTCTAAATTTTGGGAATGTAACACAAGGCCCGATAAAATAATCCCTTTCCGATAAAAAAGGAAATTTCCAGCACCGAGGTATCACAAAGGAGCTATGGAGCAAGATTCCCTCTCGTGTCGCATAGAAAACTTTGGCTCTCCCGCCGGTCATCAGAAAAAAATTCAGCCTGGCCAGGATACTGCGCAGACTTCTTTTTTCTCCGGGCAAAAAAAGCCCATTCCGAAAAAGGGAGGGCGTAAATGTGAAGATCTGAAAATCCAAACTCTCTTCCGGAAGCGTTACGGTACTCTTGTCGCCTTTGTAGCAATCCTTCATTTCTGTTTCCTTACAAGTTCTTCCATTTTCAAAACTCCATTGATCCTGTGCACAAAACCGATCCCATCCAACAAAAAGAATAAATGACGGAAACGGTATAACACGCGGATCAACCACCCCATCCCCGGGCGATAGGCAACGTGCAGCTTGCAATAGGCCTTGCGAAAGCCGAAATACTTTTCCAAATAATCCTGAAAAGCCGTTTCATGATAGATGCTCCGCGCGCCGTCACAAAGGTAGATACCCCGATCTAGCACATCCTCCAGGTCGGAGAGGATTTGATATAAAAGCGCAGCGTTGACCCCAAGCTTTTCATACCGGGGCACGGTTTTCAAAACCGGAAGAAAATAACACCTTCCCCGAGCTCTGATATAAGCGTATCCGCAAAGAGCACCGCTCTCCCGACAAAATACGCCCCAAACCATTAGGCTCTTCCAGCCGTCTACTTCTCGATCAAAAGATTCTTTTTCCACCTTTGGCCTGTATTTCTCCGGATAGGCCTGAAGAGCTTCTTTTTGCACGAAAAACAGCTCTTCTTTGTATTCTCCGGGATCGATCCTTCGGCCCTCAAAATTTTTCAGTCCCTTTCGGATCTCATACCTTCTTTTCGCCTTTAAAGAAGACAGGTCCAGGGGTGTGTCCTTGATGACGTACCACCAAACGGACTCCTTGCCACAATCAAAATCAGAAGTCCATCGGGCCAAAAGCGGCTTTGTCTTCCGCTTCCAAATGCTTTTGTTCTCAATGGGAGTCAGATCGACTTGTTCATGGGGCGCCAAGTCCGGGATCAAAGCACGGTTGTAATCATTCCACAATACCACGCCATCCTCTCTTTCTCTCCACATAAAAAGCTTTTCTTATTGTTCCAAAAGATGCTCCGCCTCATTCAGTTTTTGTTCGTATCTTTCCTTGTCAATAAGGCCGGAAAGGAGCAGATAGTCACCAAGATCTTGTGTGTTCTCCACGTCCTCACTGCTGCGTTCTTCATTTTGAAACACACTGAAAACCGTTTTCCAAACGATCTCTATGTCTCCGAGAAAACAAATGTTATCAAGATACTCCAGATCAAACCGGAACTTATCCTCCCAGGTAATGCAGTTTCTTCCCTTTACTTGTGCAAGGCCGGTAAGCCCGGGGCGAACCTGATGACGCTTCCGCTCTTCCTGAGACATAAAAACCATATCCCTCACCAGTTGAGGGCGGGGACCTACGATAGACATATCTCCAAGTATAATGTTGATCAACTGAGGAAGCTCGTCCAGGCTGCTCCGACGAAGCCACCGTCCGTAGGGAGTAATGCGCGCTTCATCGGAAAGCATTTCTCCCTTTTCGTTCCGCACGCTTTTCATCGATTTGAACTTGATGAGCGAAAAGATCTTTTCTTTTCCCGTTACAGGATCAATCCTACCGGGACGAGGCTGAGTAAAAAAGGGATTCTCTCTCATCATCACCGCACCCAGTACCGCAAGCACCAGAAAAACAGGAAACAGAGCCGTTAGTGCTATGATGGAAAGGATCAAATCGAATGCACGCTTCCAAAATATTTGATACATACTGCCTCTCACAAACAGAAACGAAGCTGGAAAAGCTCACCGCGCTTTTTTCGAAAAGGCAGAGATTTTAATCCTTTTTTCGTTTCCGGTAATTTTTTTAAAATTTCTTTCTACCCGGTCTCATTTTTCATCAAAATTCGTCAAGCTATGTCAACGGAATTTGAATGTCCATAAAAACCCATGATATATAATAGTATTATACTAGATGCCAACTATGAAGTCAAGCAAAATCACGGCAGCAGCCCAGTAATTATTTGGAAAACAAAAAAACAGTTTTGAGAAGGATCCATCAGAGAAAACGGAAGTTTCATACCATCTCCCGATCCCATCTCTCATTGAAGATAGCATAGAAAAGCCGGTCCGTTGTTCGGATCGGCTTTGATTTTTTATTGAATTTGAAAAACGTCCTTTGGCGGTGTAATTTCCTGAGAATACGTATCAAAATTGTAGATCACAAAAGAAAAATGAGCCTGACTGGCAGGATAAGGATTTTCCCCGGATAAAGCCGTATAATCTCCCGGAAAGACAAGGAGCGTATAAACGTGATCCTTTTGAAACGAAACGTTGTCAAAACACAAACGATAAAAAGTATACTGAAACTTTTTCTCTTTCGCGTAGTAGGAAAGCGGGTGATATTGAACCCCTTCGCTACCGCTCTCCCGAATCAGGAAAAGGTAGCCGGGCTCGACGGATGCCCCGGGAAGGGACCGGTGATTGATCCGGGCCGTCAATTGAAGATTCTGAGTCTGAGATAAATAAATGGGATAATACACCAAAACAGACCCATCCCCTTCTTGATCAGTGGAGGAAAAAATGCGCAGAACCTGGCTTGTCTCTTCCGGATACAAAGCCGCAGCCCTCTCGTCCAGAAGGATCATCTTTTCAAAGTCCCCATTTTGGGAAGAAAAAATGCGAAAAAGGATTAGAATCCAAACGATCACGCTGATAACGCCAAAGCTTACCTCAACAATTCGGGTAACAGGCCATTTGGTCTGCCCTTCGTACCAATCATATCCGTCCAAGCCTTCTTGATCACACGCTCTTTTTTTAGCCATATCCTCACCTCCCCGAAAAAAGAAAAGCGGCAGAAATCTGCCGCTTTTTTTTAACTTTTAATTGGCGCTTCCCGCCTCAACGATTACGGCAAAATCAGCAGGCTTCAATGCCGCACCGCCAATCAATCCCCCGTCAATGTTGGGCATGGAAAGAAGGGCGGCACAGTTGGCCGCGTTCATAGAGCCACCGTACTGAATGGTCGTATCCTGAGCGACTTTTTCTCCGAACAGAGACCCCAGCAAACCGCGAATGAAGGCGCAAACCTCCTCCGCCTGCTCGTTGGTGGCAGTAAGACCGGTACCGATAGCCCAAACAGGCTCATAAGCGATGACCACGTTCGCCATGTCTTCCTGGCTCAAATCAGAAAGCCCCAGACGGATCTGACGGTCGATCACCTTTTCGGTAACGCCTCCTTCCCGCTCTTCACGGGTTTCTCCAACGCACAAAATCACCTTAAGTCCCCGGGACAAGGCGGCCTTGGTACGCGCATTTACCGTTTCATCGGTCTCACCAAAGTACTGTCTTCTCTCGGAGTGTCCAATGATAACGTACTCACAACCGGTCTCCACCAACATATCCGCGCTGATCTCACCGGTAAAAGCGCCGGACTCTTTCCAGTGGCAATTCTGAGCGCCAAGTTTAATGCTGGATCCGGCAATGGCCGCTTTCGCAGCGTAAAGATCTACAAAAGGCGGGCAAATGACCACTTCGCACTTAGCCCCCTGAATGCTGGCGATCGCCGTAGCAAGCTCGGCTGCCTCAGAGGGGGTCTTATTCATTTTCCAGTTTCCTGCAATAATGGTTTTTCTCATATCCTGCTCCTTATTTATCTTCCAGGCAAGCAATACCGGGAAGTTCTTTTCCTTCCAAAAATTCCAAGCTGGCGCCGCCGCCGGTGGAGATGTGGGTGATTTGATCCGCAAATCCAAGAGCTTCGATGGCTGCAGTGGAATCGCCGCCGCCTACGATGGAAATGGCGTCGCTCTGGGCCACAGCCTGAGCTACCGCGCGAGTACCGGCAGCATAATTTTCAAATTCAGAAACGCCCATAGGTCCGTTCCAGATCACGGTCTTGGCATCCTTGACAGCATCTGCGTAAATTTCAATGGTCTTAGGACCGATGTCCATACCCATATAACCGTCAGGAACTGCGTCAACGTCACAGATCAGGCTGGGCGCATCGTTGTCAAATGCGGTAGCACATTTGTTGTCCACGGGAAGAAGGAACTTGACACCCTTTTCTTTCGCCTTAGCGATCAGAGAGAGCGCCAGGTCCATTTTGTCATCCTCGCAAAGGGAAGTGCCGATCTTTCCGCCTTGAGCCTTGATAAAGGTGTAGGCCATGGCGCCACCGATGATAATGGTATCTACTTTTTCAATCAGGTTGGTGATCACACCGATCTTATCAGAAACCTTAGCGCCGCCCAAAATGGCAACAAAAGGATGCTGGGGCGCTTCCAGAGCGCCACCCATAAAGGTGATCTCTTTATCGATAAGAAGGCCGGATACGGCGGGAATGTAATGAGAAACACCCTCCGTGGAAGCGTGCGCACGGTGAGCGGTACCGAAGGCGTCATTGACGAAAAGATCCGCCATAGAAGCCAGAGCCTGAGCAAAATCAGCACCGTTCTTTTCTTCTCTGGCATCAAAACGAACGTTTTCCAGAAGAACAGCCTCGCCCTCTTTCAGAGCGGCAACCTTCGCCTTGGCATCTTCCCCAATAATATCTGCGGCAAAAGTGACTTTTCCACCCAGGTATTCATTCAGGCGATCCGCCACCGGCTGCAAAGTCAGCTTTTCTTTATCTTTCAGAGCCTTTTTCAAAAAGGCTTCTTTGGCTGCGGCCTGCTCAGCTTCAGGAAGCTTCTCCACTTCCTTCTTTTCCTTCTTGGTCAAGCCAAAGCCCTCGGTGAAAATATTGTGCGGTTTTCCCATGTGAGAGCAAAGGATAACCTTAGCTCCTCCGTCCAACAGAAGCTGGATGGTGGGAATCGCAGCAGCGATTCTCTTATCGCTGGTAATCTTACCGTCTTTCATGGGAACGTTGAAATCACAGCGGACAAAAACTCTCTTTCCGCGGATCTCTACGTCCTTCACTGACTTTTTGTTCATGTTTCCAAATCCTTTCTACATTTTCTTTTCCTTATCATAGCATATCTGCAAATTTTTATCAAGGCTTTTCCTGTGAAATTCACCGGATTTTACGAATAATTTCCCTCTTGCAGTCTTCCGATGCCGGCACCGGGGACAAGCTAGACGTGGCAATAAAAAATGAAAAAAATCCCGCCGTTTTTTCGGCGGGATTTTTCCGGATCGTATGTTATTCAGCCTTGGTTTCCTCAGCGGGAACCTCAACTGCTTCCTCTGCTTTTGCTTCCTCCGCAGGAGCCTCTTCCTTTTCTTCTTTCTTGGGAGCGGCTTTCTTTGCAGGTGCCTTCTTTGCAGGGGACTTCTTCGCGGTAGTCTTCTTCTCTTCTTTCTTCTCCACGATCAATTCAATGATCGCCATTTCCGCAGCGTCTCCGCGGCGGGGACCGGTGAGAAGCACACGGGTGTAACCACCGTTTTTGCCCTCATAGCTGGGAGCGATTTCATCGAAAAGCTTTTTGACTACATCTTCCTTGGTGATAAAGGAAAGAGCCTGTCTTCTGGAAGCCAGGGTATTCTTTTTTCCCAAGGTAATCATTTTTTCCGCAAGGCTCTGAACTTCCTTTGCACGAGTGGCGGTGGTTTCCAGTCTGCCTTTCTCGAGCAGGAAGGTCACCTGTCCGCGGAGCATGGAAAGTCTATGGTCAGTCTTTCTGCCTAGTTTTCTTCCGGGCATTTCAGTTTTCCTCCTGATAGTATTGGTCGAAGCTTACTCGTCTTCCTTCTTGAGCTCAAAGCCCAAGGATTGAAGCTTCTGAATAACTTCTTCCAGTGATTTCTTGCCGAGGTTGCGGACTTTGATCATGTCCTCCTCGGTGCGATTGATCAGATCTTCAACAGTGTTGATCTGAGCGCGCTTGAGACAGTTAAACGCGCGAACCGACATGTCAAGCTCCTCAATGGTCATCTCAAGAACCTTCTCTTTGACAACTTCTTCTCTGTCTTTCATGATCTCGGTGTTTTTCGCTTCATCGGAAAGATCGATGAAGAGATTCAGGTGCTCGTTGAGAATCTTGGCTGCGAGAGAAATGGATTCCTTCGCGGTAATGGTGCCGTCGGTTTCCACCTCCAAGGTAAGCTTGTCAAATTCCATCCGATCACCCACACGGGCGTTGTCCACCTTGAAGTTTACCTTCTTGGCGGGAGAAAAGATGGAGTCGGTGAAAATCGTTCCGATGGCAGGATTTCCCTGGGCCTTGTTCTGAGCGGCATCGACCCAACCTCTGCCGGTTTCAAAGGTCAATTCCATGTAGAGCTTGACGCCTTGCGCCACGGTGCACAGGTGAAGATCGGGGTTCAGGATTTCGATATCGGAATCCGCTTTGATGTCCCCTGCGGTAACGACGCAGTCGCCCTGCACATCAATTACGCAGACCTTAGGCTGATTGGTAAAAAGCTTTGCACGGATGCCCTTTATGTTCAAAATAATTTCGGGTACGTCTTCCTTTACGCCGGCAATGGTAGAAATCTCATGGAGAACACCATCGATCTTTACGCAAGTCACGGCAACGCCGGGAAGAGAGCTGATCAAAATACGGCGCAGAGAGTTTCCTAAAGTGGTGCCAAAGCCTCTCTCCAGAGGTTCAACTTCAAACACGCCGCGGGATCCGTCCTGAGACTGCTCAACCGTTGTAATACCCGGTCTTTCGATTTCTATCATAAAATAACCTCCTTAAAATTTAGGGATTATTTGGAATAAAGTTCGACAATGAGCTGTTCGTCAATTTCAAAGTCAATGTCCTCGCGAGCAGGCATTGCAATGATCTTGCCCTTCCCATTCTCCTTATCTACTTCGATCCACTTCGGGATGATCTTTCCTTCGCTTCTCTCGATGATGGACTTGATCTTGGGACGATCCTTCTTCGAGTCTTTGATAGCAATTTCGTCGCCAACTTTCAGCAGCATGGAAGGAATGTTAGCATTCTTTCCGTTTACGGTGAAATGACCGTGGCGCACCAATTGACGAGCGTCGCGGCGGCTCTCGGCAAGACCCATCCGGTAAACCACGTTGTCAAATCTGCGCTCGATCATCACAAGCAGATTAACACCGGACATACCTTCCTGTCTGTCAGCCTTTTCGTAGTAATTCTTAAACTGAGTCTCCAGAATACCGTAGTAACGGCGAGTCTTCTGCTTCTCACGAAGCTGGAGACCGTAGTTCTTCATCATTCTGAAACGGGCCGCGCCATGCTGTCCGGGAACGGTACCACGTCTGGTGATGGGGCACTTTTCGGAAAAGCAGCGATCGCCCTTCAAAAACATTTTCACGCCTTCTCTGCGGCACTGTCTGCACGCAGGGCCAGTGTACTTTGCCATTTGTTCTCTCTCCTTTCCAGATTATACGCGTCTTCTCTTGGGAGGACGGCAGCCATTGTGGGGAATGGGGGTTACGTCTTTGATCAGGGTAATCTCAAGTCCCGCAGTCTGCAGCGCGCGGATAGCGGACTCGCGTCCCTGGCCGGGGCCCTTCACGAACACTTCCACAGTCTTCAGGCCCTGATCCACCGCCGCCTTAGCAGCAGCCTCTGCTGCAACCTGTGCGGCAAAGGGGGTAGATTTTTTAGAGCCCTTGAAGCCCTTTCCACCGGCAGAGGCCCAGGAAATGGCGTTTCCATTCACGTCAGTAAGCGTGATAATGGTGTTGTTATAAGTAGAACGGATATGGGCGGCGCCTTTTTCGATGTTCTTCTTTTCGCGGCGCTTCTTAGTAGTTCTTTTTGCTTTCGTAACTGCAGCCATGTTGGTTTCCTCTACACTCCTTTACTTCTTCTTGTTAGCAATGGTCTTCGCGGGACCTTTTCTGGTTCTCGCGTTGGTCTTGGTTCTCTGACCTCTGACCGGAAGACCCTTGCGATGACGGATTCCGCGATAGCATCCGATATCCTTCATTCTCTTGATATCGTACGCAATATTTCTGCGCAGATCGCCTTCTACGGTGTATTCATTTTCGAGGATCTCACGCAGCTTTGCAACTTCGTCGTCCGTCAGATCCTTAACGCGGGTATCGGGATTGATCCCGGTTTTCTCGAGAATCTGCTTGGAAGAGGTAAGACCGATACCGAAAATATAGGTCAAACCAATTTCGACGCGCTTTTCTCTGGGAAGGTCTACACCTGCTAAACGTGCCATACTGTTTTTCCTCCTAATTAACCTTGCTTTTGTTTATGCTTGGGATTCTCGCAAATCACCATGACCTTGCCTTTTCTTTTGATGATTTTGCATTTTTCGCATATTTTCTTTACGGAAGGTTTCACTTTCATTTTATTTCCTCCATATCGTTTAATCGTTATAGACGCCGGATGATTCTTCCACGGGTTGGGTCGTAGATACTGACCTCGACCAGCACCCGATCTCCCGGGATAATCCTGATATAGTGTTGCTGCATCTTACCCGAAATGTAAGCCAGAATCACCATATCGTTGGGAAGCTTTACTTTGCTGGTAGCGTTGGGCAGCGTCTCAATAACCGTGCCTTGGAATTCCATTACATCGTCTTTTGCCAAAAAAATCACTCCTTACTTCTTGGCACCAATGGGTTTACAGTTCGGTTAGAATTTTCACGCCGTCACCGGTGATGGCAACGGTGTTCTCATAATGGGCGGAAAGAGAACCGTCACAGGTCTTCACTGTCCACCCGTCGGAAAGGCAGTGAACCTCTTTTTTACCTGCATTGATCATTGGCTCAATGGCCAACGTCATACCGGCGTAAAGACGAGGTCCCTTTCCCGGAATGCCGAAATTGGGAACGTCCGGAGCTTCGTGGAGATTCTCTCCCACTCCGTGTCCTACGTAGTCCCGTACCACAGAAAAGCCTGCGCTTTCTGCACACTTTTGGACCGCCGCGGAAATGTCACCAACCCGACTTTGGGGCTGGATCGTGGCAATGCCATCGAAAAAACTCTGCTTGGTCACGTCGATAAGCCGCTGAGCTTCCGGAGAAATACTGCCGCAAGGAAAGGTCCTCGCACAGTCTCCGTGATAGCCCTTGTAATGGGCGCCGACGTCAATGGAGACAATGTCCCCTTCCTTGAGCACCTGATCTCCCGGGATTCCGTGGATCACCACGTCATTGACGCTGATACAGGAACTTTTGGGAAATCCCGCGTAACCCAGGAAAGAAGGCGTTCCGCCGTTCTTTTCAATGAATCTGCGGATCCGCTGATCAATCTCTCTCAATGCAATGCCGGGAGCAATGATGCTGGCCCCGTCATAGAGCGCCTCAATGGCAAGTCGGCAACTATCCTGCATGATTCGGATCTGCTGGGCGTTTCTCAGTTTGATCATACGCCCAGGCCTTTGAGAATCGTCTCTTCGATTTCTTCCACGCTCTTGGTCCCATCCACGGTGAGAAGCTTTTCCCGGTAATACCGGATCAAGGGCTCGGTGGCCTCATGATAAACCGATAAGCGGTGAAGTACGGTTTCCGCCTTGTCATCCTCCCGAATGGAGAGAGCGACCTGGCACAGGTCACAAACACCGTCTTTTTGGGGCTTGGCGTGCAGGATGTGGTAGGTTTTTTGGCACTTGGGGCAGAATCTTCTGCCGCTCATGCGCCGAACGATCTCTTCGTCCGCCACGTCGATCTCAATTACGCGATCAATCGGGGTACCGGCGGAGTCCAAGAACTTTGCCTGTTCGATTGTCCGGGGAAAGCCATCTAGGATAAATCCTTTTTGACAATCCGGCTTTGCCAGCCGGTCTTGAAGGAGGGACACGACCAGGGAGTCCGGAACCAGACTGCCTGCATCGGTGTATCTCTTAAACTCAAGACCCAAGGGAGAGCCGGAGCGAATGGCCTCTCTGATGATGTCGCCGGTTGAAACAGCCGGGATGCCCAGGGCCGCGCTGATCCGCGCAGCCTGGGTTCCTTTCCCAGCACCGGGAGCTCCAAGCAAGATCAAATTCATAACTTTATCCAAGAAATCCCTTGTAATGACGCATGGTGATCTGAGATTCCAGATCACGAACGGTTTCCAATACAACACCCACCACGATCAACATGGAGGTGCCACCGAAGGAAACGCTACCCAGATTCACACCGCCCACCAAAGTGGAGATAATGTTAACAATCATAGGCAGAACCGCGATAGCCGCCAAGAAGAAGGCGCCGATCAAGGTGATCTTCTTCAGCGAGCTGGAAATAAAATCGCTGGTGGGCTTTCCGGGGCGAAGGCCGGGGATAAAGCCGCCGTTTTTCTTCAGGTTGTTTGCCACTTCCACCGGGTTAAAAGAAATAGCCAGGTAGAAGTAGGAGAACGCTACGATCAGAACCAATTCAACCAAAACATAAATAATGTTGGTCGTACTAAACAGACTTAAGAAGCCTGCCCAAAAACTTCCCTCTTCCGGACTTGGGAAGAACATGGCAATGGTGGCAGGAAGCATCAAAATGCTGGAAGCAAAGATGATGGGCATCACGCCGGACATGTTCAACTTAATGGGAAGATGGGTGCTCTGACCGCCGTACATCTTGCGGCCAACCACACGCTTGGCGTACTGAACCGGAATTTTTCTTTCCGACTCAGTCATGAACACCACGAAAGCCACGATAAGAATGGCAATGACCACGAACAAGGCGTAAATCAAAATGGTCTGAGTTACGCTCTTGAAGGAGACGTTTCCACCGGAAAGATTCAAGGCAGAAACGAAACCGGTCACCATGGTGGGCAAAGATGCGATGATGTTGGCAAACAGAATCATGGAAATTCCATTTCCGATTCCGCTTTCATTGATCTTTTCAGCCAGCCACATAATAAGAGCTGCACCGGCACAATGACAGGAGATGATCACCACCGCAGTGAAAAAGCCGGGGTTGGAAATTGCGCCTACCGCAGAGCTCTTCAAGGTCACGTAGTAACCGTAAGAGGTCAAGAGCGCAATGGCAACGGTGGTGTAACGGGTAATCTGGGTGATTTTTTTCTTTCCCTCTTCTCCGTTCTTCGACAGTCTCTCCAGAGCCGGGATGGCAATGGTAAGAAGTTGAATGACGATAGAGGAGGTGATGTAGGGCGAAACGGAAAGTGCAAACAATGTTGCTTGGGAAAAAGCGCTACCGGACAGTATGTTAAGATACTGGAGCATCGTGCCCGAAGTGGCAGTGTTGAACCAATTACTGATGGCATCGGCCTCAATATAAGGCACCGGAATAACGCATCCGATCCGGTAGAGTACGATGATCACCAAAGTAACCAGAAGCTTTCTGCGCAGATCAGGGAGCTTCCAAGCATTGGCAAATGTTTTCAGCACTTCAGATCACCTCAACCGTTCCGCCAGCCTTCTCGATTTTCTCTTTGGCAATCTCGGAAATCTTGTGAGCTTTGACCGTCAGTTTCTTGGTAATTTCTCCATTTCCGAGAACCTTGAGTCCATCCAGCGGTTTAGTAATAAGATTGGCTTCCATCAGGGATACCAGATCTACCACGGCGCCATTGTCAAAGAACTTCTCCAGTTCGGAAAGATTGACGATAGCGTAATTGGTAGCAAAGCGGTCGTTATTAAACCCTCTCTTAGGAAGTCTTCTGTATGCAGGCATCTGACCGCCTTCAAAACCGATACGAACTCCGCCGCCGGAACGAGCCTTTTGACCCTTATGTCCACGGCCGCCGGTCTTACCGTTTCCGGAAGCGACGCCTCTGCCCTTGCGCCATGCCTTTTTGGTGGGCACTGCGGGGGCCAATTCATGAAGCTTCATATTGTTCCTCCTTGTTTTCTCAGGCGTTTTCCACGCGAACCAGGTGGCTGATCACTTCGATCTTACCCTTGGTCGCTGCGTTGTCTTCCTGAACGGTGGTATCGCCGATCTTCTTCAGACCCAGAGAAGCTGCGGTTTTCTGCTGTTTCTCCAATCTTCCGATGAGGCTTTTTACCAGTGTGATTTTTAAAGCCATTGTTTTTCCTCCTCGTTCAGTTCAGAATCTCTTCGCGGGTCTTGCCTCTCATAGCCGCCACTTCCTCGGCGGTACGCAGAGCGCGCAGACCTTCGAAGGTTGCCTTCACAACGTTTCCGGGGTTATTGGAACCCAGACATTTTGCACGGATGTCGGAAATACCGGCCAACTGGAGAACACTCTTCACTTTGCCGCCGGCAATGATACCGGTACCCTTGGGGGCGGGCTTGAGAAGAACGCGACCAGCGCCGAATTGGCCGATCATTTCGTGAGGAATCGTGGTTCCCTTCATGGAAACTTCGATCAAGTTTTTCTTAGCGTCTTCCACGCCCTTGCGGACCGCTTCGGGACGCTCAGAGGCCTTTCCTAAGCCGTATCCTACGTGGCCCTGACCATCGCCTACCACAACCAGTGCGGAGAACTTGCGAACACGGCCGCCTTTTACGGTCTTGGAAACGCTTTTGGTGTAAACGACGTCTTCTCTCAAATCGAGAGTCGCCGCATCAATTTTCTGTGCCATATCCTTTTCCCCCTTAGAATTTTAAGCCGGCTTCACGGGCGGCTTCGGCCAGTGCCTGAACGCGTCCGTGGAAGATGTATCCTCCGCGGTCGAACACCACTTCCGTGATGCCTTTGTCCAGGGCGGCCTTGGCAACAGCCTGGCCCACCAACTTCGCGGCCTCGATGTTACCGCCGTACTGAGTGAATTCCTTACCAAGGGAGGAAGCGGAGGCGAGGGTTCTGCCGCTCACGTCGTCGATCACCTGCGCCTGGATGTTCTTCAAAGAACGGAAAACGCAAAGTCTCGGCTTCTGTGCGGTTCCGGAAATCTTTCCGCGAACTCTCTTATGTCTTCTAAGACGTTTTTTATTCGTATCAACGCGAGAAACCATTTATTTCCACTCCTTTCCTTATTTTCCGGCCTTACCGGATTTGCGGCGAATGTGCTCGCCGACATAGCGGATACCCTTGCCCAGGTACGGCTCGGGAGGTCTTTTGCTTCTAACTTCCGCCGCGATCTGGCCTACCTTCTGCTTGTCGATGCCGCAAACTGTTACGTGGTTGGCATCAGGAACCTCAAAGGTAATGCCATCGCCTTCGGTCATGATAACCTCATGGGAATATCCCAGGTTCATCACCAATTGATTGCCCTTTTTGGCTGCGCGGTAGCCGCCTTCGCTGATTTCCAGGGCCTTTTTGTAGCCGTTGACCACGCCCTCTACCATATTGGCGATAATGGTACGGGTCAGACCGTGAAGGCTCTTTGCAGTCTTTTCATCGTTGGGGCGGACGACACGGATCTCAGCCGCGTCCACTTCCACCTGCATCAAGGGGTGGATCTCCTTGGTCAGAGTGCCCTTAGGCCCCTGAATCGTAACCGAGGTGCCGTTGATATTTACCTTCACGCCGGCGGGAACAGCAATGGGTTTGATTCCAATTCTAGACATATCTTTCCCCTCCCTTACCAAACGAAGGCCAGCACTTCGCCGCCAACATTTGCCTTTCTTGCCGCACGATCGGTCATGATGCCCTTGGAAGTAGAAACGATAGCAACGCCGAGGCCGTGCATTACCTGGGGAATCTCATCGCTGCCGGTATAGATGCGAAGACCGGGCTTGGAAACTCTGCGGATTCCCTGGATGATTCTCTGCTTGTTGGGACCGTACTTCAAGGTAACACGAATGATCCCCTGATTGCCATTGTCCACAACTTCGAATGCTTTGATATAACCCTCATCCAAAAGGATCTGAGCGATCGCCCGTTTCATATTGGAATTAGGAATGTCAACTTTTTCATGCTTGGCAGCATTTGCATTTCTGATACGGGTGAGCATATCAGCAATAACGTCTGAAATTTGCATTATTTTTCCTCCTGATTGCATTTAGTTTGCCGGGGCGAGATGCCCTGACACTTGAATACAGAATGCTGTTTACCAGCTTGCCTTTCTCACGCCGGGAATCTGACCCTTGTAGGCCAATTCGCGGAAGCAGATACGGCAGATACCGAATTTACGAAGATAAGCATGGGGACGGCCGCAGATCTTGCATCTGGTGTACTCTCTGGTAGAATACTTTTGCTTTTTCTGCTGCTTGAGAATCATTGCTTTCTTTGCCATTTTCGCCTTTCCTCCTTACCTTATCTTGCAAACGGTGCGCCCATGAGCGAGAGCAGCTTTCTGGCTTCTTCGTCGGTCTTCGCGGTGGTGACAAAAACGATGTCCATTCCGCGGATCTTATCGATCTTATCGTACTCGATCTCCGGGAAGATCAGCTGCTCCTTGATACCCAAAGAGTAGTTGCCCCGTCCATCAAAAGCATCGGGATTGATTCCCTTGAAGTCGCGAACACGAGGAAGCGCCAAATTAAAGAGACGGTCCACGAATTCGTACATAATATTTCCACGCAGAGTAACCTTGGCACCGATCTTCTGACCCTCACGGATCTTAAAGTTTGCCACGGACTTTCTGGCGTAGGTGGGAACAGCCTTCTGACCGGTGATGGCGGTAAGATCGTTAATGACGTTGTCGATGACCTTGGAGTTTTCCTTGGCCTCACCAGCGCCTACATTTACCACGATCTTATCGATCTTGGGAATCTGCATCACGCTCTTATACTGGAATTCCTTCATCAGTGCGGGAGCAACTTCATTGCGATACATATCTTTCAATCTAGCCATTTGAAATCTCCTCCCTTACAGTTCTGCGCCGCATTTTGCGCAAACGCGGACCTTTTTGCCATCTTCGATCTTCATCTTGGTTCTGCATCCCTTTTCGCACTTGGGGCAGTACAAACTGACCTTGCAAGCACGAATGGGAGCCTCGGCCTTCACGATGCCGCCGCTCTCTCCCTGTTTTCTGGGTTTCACGTGCTTGGTCACCATGTTGATGCCTTCCACAATCACCTTACCCTCTTTGGGGCTCACTTCCAAGACCTTGCCGGTCTTGCGTTCGCCGGGCTTGGTGAACTTGTTGGAATAGCTGCCGACATTCAAAACGACGGTATCGCCTTTTTTGATGTGAAGCTTATTGTTCATGTTCTTGGGAGCGCTGCCTACAATCCTTCTTTTCCGGATTGCTCAGCGCCATTCTCCTTCCTAATTACTTTGAATCGGGACAAGAATCAGAGTACTTCGGGAGCCAAGGAGAGAATCTTCAGATAGTCTCTATCACGAAGCTCTCTTGCTACCGGTCCGAAAATTCGGGTTCCCCTGGGGTTCTTGTCTTCTTTGATGATAACCGCCGCATTCTCATCGAATCGAACATAAGATCCGTCGGATCTGCGGGTGGGCTGTACGGTTCTGACAACCACGGCTTTCACCACGTCGCCTTTTTTCACCATACCGCCGGGAGCGGCTTTCTTCACGGCACAAACGACCACGTCGCCAATGGTAGCATAACGTCTACCGGTGCCGCCGAGCACACGGATGCACATCAGCTCTTTTGCGCCGGTGTTATCCGCAACTTTCATTAAGCTCTGCTGCTGAATCACTTTTCGTTACCTCCAATCCGGTTTATTTCGCCTTCTCGATGATCCTCACAAGGCGCCATCTCTTATTCTTGGAAATCGGGCGGGTCTCCATAATCTCGACCTTATCGCCAACGCCGCACTCGCCCTTCTCATCGTGGGCCATGAACTTCACGGTCTTTTTGATGATCTTGCTATACAGGGGATGCTTCACGTTATCCTCGATGGCCACCACGATGGTCTTTTCGGTGGCATTGGAAACGACCTTTCCTACACGGGTCTTTCTCAGGTTTCTATCCATGATATTCCATCTCCTTTCCTTCACTGAGCGGAGTCTTTATCAGCCTGAATCTCTTTTTCGCGGATCACGGTCATCAGGCGAGCAATGGTCTTGCGGGCCTCCACGATCTTCTGAGGATTGTCAAGCTGATTGATGGCGTGCTGGAAGCGGAGATTGAAAAGCTCTTCTTTCTTTGCTACAAGCTCTGCATTCAACTCGTCAATATTCTTTTCTCTAATCTCGTTAAGTTTCACAGTGTATCCTCCTTAACTTCCTTGGTTACGAATTTACACTTGATCGGCAGTTTGTGAGACGCCAAACGCATAGCCTCTTTGGCCTGCTCTTCGGTGATCCCATCCATTTCGAACATGATTCTGCCGGGTTTTACCACCGCAACCCAGTATTCGGGGGAACCTTTACCGGAACCCATTCGGGTTTCGGCGGGCTTCTCAGTAATGGGCTTGTCAGGGAAGATCTTGATCCATACCTGACCGCCACGCTTGATATAACGGGTCATGGCAATACGGGCGGCTTCGATCTGGTTGCTGGTGATCCAGGCGGGCTCCATAGCCATCAAGCCGTAGGTACCGTTGGTCACCTTGTTGCCGCGGTATGCCTTACCGGTGAGTCTCCCGCGATGGACGCGGCGATATTTGACTCTCTTAGGCATTAACATTTCTGCGTCCTCCTTCACGGGAAGAATTGTTGAATCTGGGGCCGCCACGGCGATCACCGGGTTTCCGGTCGCCACGGGGACGACGATCCTGACGGAAGTCATTTTGTCTTCTGGGGTTGGTGCGATTCACAGTCTGAAGGACCTCGCCTCTGTAGATCCAAATTTTCACGCCTACCTTACCGTAGGTGGTGTTGGCTTCGGCAAAACCGTAGTCAATGTCAGCGCGAATGGTCTGCAGGGGAATGGTACCCTCATGATAGTGCTCGGTACGTGCAATTTCAGCACCGCCGATACGTCCGGAACCGCAGATCTTAATTCCGCGTGCGCCAAGGCGCATGGTTCTGCCGATAGCAAGCTTTACCGCTCTGCGGAAAGAAATTCTTCTCTCCAACTGTCCGGCAATATTCTCAGCAACCAGCTGTGCGTTCAGATCGGGAAGCTTGACTTCCGCCACGTTCACTGCAACAGACTTGCCGAGCATTTTTTCCAGCTCTGCGCGGAGTTTTTCGATCTCCGTGCCGCCGCGGCCGATGATGATACCGGGCTTAGCGCAGTGAATGGTCACGCGCACCTTGGACACCGTTCTCTCAATTTCGATCTTGGGAACGCCTGCAGCCTGCAGTTTTTCCTTCAGATACTTTCTCAGTTTGTAGTCGGAAACAAGAGTGTCGCCGAAATCTTCGTCCTTGGCAAACCATCTGGAATCCCAATCTTTGATGACGCCGACCCGCAGGCCGTGAGGATTAACTTTCTGTCCCATCTCTTAATTTCCTCCTTTCTCTTCCACAGCGATGGTGATGTGGGAAGCTCTCTTCAAAATGCGGAAGGCTCTGCCCTGTGCGCGAGGCATAATGCGCTTCAGGGTGGTGCCGGGAGTAGCGTAGCATTCAGCTACGAACAACTTTTCCTTGTCCATCTGGAAGTTGTTTTCTGCGTTGGCACAAGCCTCATTCAAAATTTTCAAAATAGGCTCTGCGGCACTCTTGGTGGTGTTCTTCAGGATTCCCTTGGCAAGGGTTGCGTCCTTACCGCGGATCAGGTCAAGGACGATCTGAACCTTTCTGGGAGAAATCCGAACTTCTTTGCGATGTGCCACGGCTCTTTTCTTTGCCGTTTCGTTCATTTGTCAGTTTCCTCCTTTTCCTTACCTGTTGGCGACCTTGGAGCCGGCGTGGCCCTTAAAGGTGCGGGTGAGAGCGAACTCTCCCAACTTGTGGCCGACCATATCCTCAGTCACATAAACCGGGACATGTTTTCTGCCGTCGTAAACAGCAATGGTATGACCGACGAATTCGGGGAAGATGGTAGAAGAACGAGACCAGGTCTTAATGACCTTCTTTTCGTTCTTTTTGTTCATCTCAACGATTGCTGCAAAAAGTTTTTCTTGGACAAAAGGTCCTTTTTTCACACTTCTGGACATTTCATTTTCTCCTTTACTCAGCGATCGTTTTTGCGCTTCACAATAAACTTATTGGTACGCGCTTTCTTGTTTCTGGTCTTGTAACCCATGGTGGGCTTGCCCCAAGGAGTTACCGGAGTGGGACGACCGATGGGGGAACGTCCCTCACCACCGCCGTGGGGGTGGTCGCAGGGGTTCATAACGGAACCGCGAACGGTAGGACGGATGCCCATGTGTCTCTTCTTACCGGCTTTACCGATCTTCACGTTCTCGTGATCCAGGTTTCCGACCTGTCCGATGGTAGCAACGCAGTCCAAACGAACCAATCTCACCTCGGACGAGGGAAGTCTTACCTGAGCCATGCCGTTTTCCTTTGCCATGAGCTGAGCCATAGCACCGGCGCTTCTTACCATCTGTGCGCCTCTTCCGGGGTAGAGCTCAATGTTGTGAATGAGGGTACCCACGGGAATGTTAGCAATGGGAAGAGCGTTGCCAGGCTTAATGTCGGACTGAGCACCGGCGGTGATCACGTCTCCGACTTTCAACTCGTTGGGAGCAATGATGTAGCTCTTCTTGCCGTCCTCATACTGAATGAGGGCGATGTTCGCAGTGCGGTTGGGATCGTACTCCAGAGCGATCACCGTTGCGGGGGTCTGATTGCTACGCTTGAAGTCGATCAATCTGTACTTTCTTCTGTTTCCGCCGCCGTGATGACGAACGGTGATGCGGCCCAGATTGTTCCGGCCGGCATGCTTCTTCAGAGGTGCCAGAAGGCTCTTTTCCGGAGCCTTGCGAGTGAGCTCATCAAAGCTCTGCACGCTCATATTTCTTCTGCCGGGGGTTGTAGGCTTATAGGTCTTAACAGCCATTTACCGTACCTCCTTACATCATACCATCGAAGAACTCGATGGTCTTGGAGTCCTCGGTCAAGGTAACAATGGCCTTTTTCCACTCGCTGGTTTTACCCATGTGGACACCCATTCTCTTTGCCTTGGACTTCATGGAAATGGTATTTACCGATTTTACTTGAACCTTAAACAGTTCTTCCACTGCGCGGGCGATCTCGATCTTGGTGGCACCGTCTGCTACTCGGAAGGTGTACTTCTTCTGACTGGCGGTAGCGGACATGGAAGCCTCGGTGATCACCGGCTTTAAGATAATATCATAAGCAGTTTTCATCCCTGATAAACCTCCTCCATTACTTCAACAGCCTTCTTGGAGATAACAAGATTTCTGTGGTTCAGGATCTGGTAGACGTTCAGGTTGTTGGCCTGGCAGGTCTGGGCGCCGGGGATGTTGGCAAAGCTCTTAATGAGCACGGCATCCATCTCAGGCAGCACTACCAGAGGCTTCTTTTCGGCGTTCAGAGCACGGAGCATCTCCACCATGGGGCGGGTCTTGTACTCGGTAGCCTGAAGACCGTCCACCACGTAGATCTCGTTGTTTGCAAGCTTGGCGGAAAGTGCACTCTTCAGCGCGATTCTCTTTACCTTCTTGTTCACACTCACATGGAAGGTGCGGGGCTTGGGTCCCAGAGCGATACCGCCGTGAGTCCACTGAGGAGAACGGGTGGAACCCTGACGGGCTCTGCCGGTTCCCTTCTGCTTCCAGGGCTTTTTGCCGCCGCCGGAAACTTCGCTACGGGTCTTGGTAGACTGAGTACCCTGTCTTTGATTCATCAGATAAGCGCGGACTACACTGTGCAAAACGCTCTTGTTCACCTCAGCGCCGAAGAGCTCCTCGGAAAGGGCGATTTCACCGGTGACCTGTCCTGCCATATCATAAACTTTTACGTTAGGCATTTCTTATTTCTCCCTTCTCTTGGATTAAGCTTTTACGCTGTCACGGAGATAAACGATCCCGTTTTTGGCACCGGGGATGGCACCGCGCACGGCAATAAGATTCTTCTCCGCGTCGATTTTTGCGATCTTCAGGTTCAAAATGGTGACCTGCTCGTTTCCGTACTGGCCGGCCATCTTCTTGTTCTTGAACACACGGGAGGGGCTGGAGTTGGCACCCATGGAACCCACCTGGCGATGAACCGGGCCGGTACCGTGGGTCATGCGCAGACGGTGAGCACCCCATCTCTTGATGACACCGCTGTAGCCGCGTCCCTTGGTGATACCGGTCACGTCTACGCTCTCGCCCTCTTCAAATACAGAGGCGGAAATGATGTCGCCCACGTTAGCGCTGTCTGCGTCATCCAGGCGGAATTCCTTCAAATACTTCTTGAAGACAACACCGCTCTTCTTAAAATGTCCCTTGACGGGGTTGGTGAGTTTTCTTTCTGCTACGTCGGAAAATCCCAGCTGAAGGGCGCTATAGCCATCCTTGTCCATGGTTTTCTTTTGAACTACTGCACAGGGACCGGCTTCAATGAGGGTCACAGGGATTACTGCGCCGTTTTCCGTAAAGATCTGGGTCATACCGATTTTTTTGCCGATAATTGCTTTCTTCATTGGTTCCTCCTAAAACATGTTATTGGTTGGAAAATTCCAACATGACTCGTTTTCCCGGTCGGTGAATTATTCGAATCTGTATTCCAATTCAACGCCGGCGGGAAGCTCAATCGACATCAGTGCGTCAACCGTCGCTTTCGAGGGGCTGAGCACGTCAATGAGTCTCTTGTGGGTACGCAGTTCGAACTGCTCGCGGGAATCCTTGTACTTGTGGACAGCCCGCAGGATGGTAACGATCTCCTTCTCGGTGGGCAACGGGATAGGACCCGATACCTTGGAGCCGCAGCGCTTTGCCGTTTCCACGATCTTCTCTGCGCTTTGGTCAATGATGGTGTGATCGTACGCCTTGAGTCTGATGCGAATTTTTTCCTTTGCCATGGTTTTGCCTCCTTATAAATTTTACCGCTCTCCGCTCTGGAGAGCTCTTTGCTCGATGGGAAGCGCGAGCTATATACGCTCTCGGGTGTTTCTTTTCATCCTCAGTAAACGACTCCGCCTCAGGCGATGCCTCAGGCGGAGAAAGCAGCATACGCTCGCTTTCGCCCGATTCTCGGACATACTCTGCGGAAAAACCTGCGTAAAACGCAGCAACCTCCCGCTTCAACGCACATCAAGCTTGGCTATTGTAGCAAATTTAGGTAATACGCGCAAGATTATATCATAAAAATTCAAATAATGTTTACAGTTTGTTAAAATATTTTTACCCTTTTTAAATGATTTTCCCGGCTTTTTCCTCCGGTTTCGGGAAAAAATAGGAGAAAAGCTGTGAAAGGAGAAGTCCATGAAATACAAAATTAAGGAATATCCCGCAATTTTTCTTCTGGGCGCCGTCCTCTATCCCCTTCTTGAGATCCTGTTCCGGGGCCGAACCCATTTTTCCATGAGTCTTTTGGGAGCGGTCTGCCTTTTATCTATACGCCTCATTGACCAAACCCTGGGACGAGGGCGATTTCTCACAAAATCCATTCTCTCTGCGGTGATAATTACCCAATTGGAATGGATCACCGGAACCGTCGTTAATCTGCACCTTCATTGGAACGTCTGGGATTACACAGGTCACCCCGGAAATGTGGCGGGCCAGATCTGTCCTCTCTTTTCTTTCTTCTGGTTTCTCTTGTCCTTTGCGGTCTTAATTGGTTTTCGCGCCTGGGACCTGTATCTCTGGGAGCGCCGAAAGCAACGTCTCTTCCGCCTTGCCCGTCAAAGCCGGATCTCCCCTGTGACGCAAAATGCACCCAAATCGCTTCGTTGACTCCGGCAAACCACAAATGTTGACCAATTGAATTCCGTATATATTATAATAAGGAAGAAAAAATTTCAACTTCCCGTTGGAAATCATTGAATCAAAAATAAAAAAAGAAAAAAGACAGGTACTCCTGTCTTTTTCTCTTATTCGGCTTAGATAATATCCACCATGACCTTTTGATTTTCTTTCGCAGCGCAGGCTTTCATCACGGAGCGGATCGCCTTAGCAATCCGGCCCTGCTTGCCGATGACTTTTCCCATATCCTCCGGCGCCACGCTGAGCTCCAGGTGCAAGGTATTTCCATCCTGCCGCTCCACCACAACGACCTCTTCGGGTTTCGATACCAGGGCCTTTGCGATGTCGATCAATACCTGTTTCATATCCTACTCCTAATCAATCGATCACGCCGCTCTTTTTGAGGATGCTTCTTGCGGTTTCGGTGGGCTGTGCACCGTTGGCGATCCACTTCTTTGCCGCCTCTGCATCAATATTGATGGCGGGGGGATCCATCAAAGGATTGTAAGTACCGATCTCCTCAATGAATCTGCCGTCTCTGGGATAGCGAGAATCCGCAACCACAACGCGATAAAAAGGAGCCTTCTTAGCACCCATTCTTCTCAATCTGATCTTAACTGCCATACTTTCACCTCCTTTCACTCATTTGAAACCCCTTTAAAAGGGGAGCTTCATTCTTCCAAATTTTCCTTTTTTTCCGGAAAACTGCTTAAGCATTTTGCTCATCGCCTCAAACTGTCGAAGCAAGCGGTTGACCTCTTCTACCGTTTGTCCACAACCGGCGGCAATGCGCTTTTTCCGAGAAGAATTGATCATCTCCGGCTTCTGACGTTCTTGAGGCGTCATAGACTGGATAATGGCCCGAGTACGATCCAATTGCTTCTCGTCGATCTTGGTATCTTTCAACGCCCCCGGCTTCATACCGGGAATCATACCCATCAACTGCTCCAGGGAGCCCATTTTCTTCAGCTGCTCAAATTGCTCCATATAATCTTCCAGGGTAAAGCTATTCTGCCGGAGCTTTTGCTCCATCTCCCTGGCTTTTTTCTCATCAAAGGCAGCTTCCGCGCGGTCAATGAGGGTAAGCACATCCCCCATACCGATAATACGGCTGGCCATGCGGTCGGGATGAAAGGGCTCGATCTGATCTAGCTTTTCTCCCACGCCAATAAACTTAATGGGGCGTCCGGTAACGAAACGAACCGACAACGCTGCACCGCCACGGGTATCGCCGTCCAGTTTTGTTAGGATCACACCGGTAATATCCAAAAGCTGGTGAAAACTCTCCGCCACGTTCACCGCATCCTGGCCGGTCATGGCATCCACAACCAAAAGGATCTCCGTTGGTAAGACAGTTTCCTTCATCCTTCGCAGCTCTTCCATGAGTTCTTCATCTACATGGAGTCTTCCTGCGGTATCCAAAATCACCAGGTCATGAGCATTGTTTTTCGCATATTCCACCCCTTCGCGGGCAATGCGAACCGCGTCCTTGCAATCCTCCAAGGCAAACACGGGAACCTCCACCTGCTCTCCTACCACCTTCAATTGGGTGATAGCAGCGGGACGGTAAATATCACAAGCCACCAAAAGAGGTCTCTTGCCATCTTTTTTCATCATCCTGGCCAGTTTTGCAGAGTGGGTCGTTTTACCGCTTCCCTGAAGACCGCACATCATCACAACGGTAGGGGGCTTGGGAGAAATGGTGAGTTTTTCGTTGCTCTCGCCCATAATGGAAATCAGTTCTTCCCGGACGATCTTCACGATCTGTTGATGAGGCAAAAGGCTTTCCAAAACCTCAGAACCTACCGCCCGCTGACTGACTCGGTTGACGAATTCTTTGACCACTTTAAAGTTGACGTCCGCCTCCAAAAGGGCCAATTTGATCTGGCGCATCCCCGCCTTCACGTCATCGGGGGTGAGCTTGCCCTTGTTCTTAAAAGACTGAAACGCCGCAGCCATTTTGTCCATCAGACTTTGAAACAACAGTCCCACCTCCTACAAAATTTCTCGTATCTCTTCCAGCACCGTTTCGCTCTCTTCCCCTTCCCTGTTTTCCAGTGCATCACAAAGGGAAAGCAAACGCTTTCTCTTTGCCAAAAGACCCAACTTTTCCTCAAAGGAAACCAGCTCCTCACGGGTCCGCGAAATCAAGTTCCGTACCGCTTGGCGGCTGGTCCCGGTCTCCTGGGCAATCTCCGATAGAGACAGGTCCGATAAAAAATACTCTTCAAAAACTTTCTGCTTTCGCGGAGAAAGAAGAGGCGAGTAAATGTCGTACAAAAGGGATAGGGACAAATCTTTTTCAAACACGCCTCATCCCTCCTCGCCTTTGGTGTAAAGTTTTTTTGTTTACACCGATTATTATACCATTCCATTTTGATTTGTCAAGAATAATCTTGCAAAAAGAAAAAATTGTGGCCCCTTTTTCGCACCGAGACCACAACTTCACCTTCAATTTAAGAAAACCATTCTTCGCCGATGCAAAGGACTGCAGAAACATCTGTCATCCAAGCACCCCGGAGAAAAATAAGAAAAGTACCACAAAAAGACTAAAAAGCGCAAAACCGATTAAAAGGAAAGCGGCCTGAAAGGTCTTTTGCCCTTCCTGCCCTGTAGACGCCGGAACCAATCTCGCCCGCCGCAAAGCAGTAACCAAAGGTTTGTAAACAAAGAGAGCCAAGCCGGCATTGATGCCACCTTTGATGAGATTGAAAGGCAAAAATACAGGAAGCAGCATAGCCGCAACCACCTTTCGCGGAACCCCCATATAAAACGGTGTAATGATGTAGTTCCACAATACCATACAACCGGCCATCACAACAACGCCCGAGATCAGCGACAGGATCGCTCCCCGGTAACTGCGCATTTTTTGATAAATGATGGCGGCGGGAAGGGCAAAGGCCGTTGTAGAAAAGAAATTCATCACCATGCCGTACCAACCGGTATCGCTGACTGTGACCATTTCAATCAAAGAAACCACAAGGGTGATCCCCACCGTACCAATCGGTCCAAGAAGAAACCCTGCGATTACGATCACCGCATCTTTGGGGTCGTAGCTTAAAAAACCGTTTACTTTGGGAATCACGTCCCCCAGTAAAACGGACACATAAGCCAGGGCGCAGAACATTCCCGCCAAGGCAATGTTTTTCACTTGGATGTTTTTTTTCACGCTCATACCTCCGAAAAAAACAGCACCCCTGCAAACAAATGCAGGGGTGCCAAAGCGCATAGCAATCGCTAAAAATTTATCTTCTCTCATCCGGACTATACCGTCGGTACAGGAATTTCACCTGTTCAGCCTTTCGGCTCATGGACTTTACCACCGGTGTGGAATCACACCAACCCCTGAAGATTTAATTTTGAATTGTTGATTAGCCGATGATCTCGGTAACAACGCCGGATCCAACAGTTCTGCCGCCCTCACGGATAGCAAAACGCAGACCTTTTTCAATAGCGATAGGAGCAATCAGCTCAACGGTCATATCAACGTTGTCGCCAGGTGCGCACATTTCCACATCAGCGGGAAGGGTGATAACACCGGTAACGTCAGTGGTTCTGAAATAGAACTGAGGTCTGTAGTTGTTGAAGAAAGGAGTATGACGGCCGCCTTCCTTCTCGGTCAAAACGTAAACCTGACCCACGAACTTGGTGTAAGGATTGATGGAGCCGGGCTTCGCAAGAACCTGACCTCTTTCGATCTCCTTCTTGTCGATACCGCGGAGCAGAACACCAACGTTATCACCAGCTTCAGCATAGTCGAGCAGTTTACGGAACATTTCGATACCGGTAACTACGCTCTTCTTGGTTTCCTTCAGACCGACGATTTCGATTTCGTCACTCATCTTCAGCTGACCTCTCTCAACACGGCCGGTAGCAACGGTACCACGTCCGGTGATGGAGAACACGTCCTCAACAGGCATCAAGAAGGGCATGTCAGCCTTACGGTCAGGAGTGGGAATGTAGGAGTCAACAGCAGCCATCAATTCGTGGATGCACTTGTACTCGGGAGCGTTGCTGTCGGTGTTGGTAGATTCCAGAGCATCTCTGGCAGAACCGCGGATAACAGGAATGTCATCGCCGGGGAACTCGTGCTTGGAAAGCAGTTCTCTGATTTCCATTTCTACCAGTTCCAGAAGTTCTTCGTCGTCAACCATATCGGTCTTGTTCATGAAGACAACGATAGCGGGCACGCCTACCTGACGGGCAAGCAGAATGTGCTCGTGGGTCTGCTGGAGAGGACCGTCGGTAGAAGCAACTACCAGGATCGCACCGTCCATCTGAGCAGCACCGGTGATCATGTTCTTAACGTAGTCAGCGTGGCCGGGGCAGTCCACGTGAGCGTAGTGACGATTCTCAGTCTCGTACTCAACGTGTCTGGTGTTGATCGTGATACCTCTGGCTCTTTCTTCGGGAGCGTTGTCGATCTGGTCGTAAGCCTGGAATTCGATGTTGGCATTACCAAGAGAGAGAACCTTGGTGATCGCAGCGGTAAGAGTGGTCTTACCGTGGTCAACGTGACCAACAGTACCAATGTTAACATGGGGTTTTGTTCTTTCGAATTTTTCCTTTGCCATTGTAATTTCCTCCTAAATTTGTTTTTGGTTATTTTTTTGTTTAATTGGCAGATTTTTTCGCGATCTGCTGCTGGATGGACACAGGAACCTCGGCATAATGATCAGGCTCCATGGTGTACACACCGCGTCCCTGAGTCTTGGAGCGAAGGTCGGTAGCATAACCGAACATCTCTCCCAAGGGGACCTCGCAGTTGATCTGCTGGCCGCCGCCCACGGCTTCCATACCCAAAACGCTTCCGCGTCTCTGGTTGATATTACCGATAACGTCTCCCATGTACTCGTCGGGAGTGACGATGACCACCTTCATAATCGGTTCGGTAATGGTAGGATCGGCTTTTCTCATTGCTTCCTTGAAAGCCATGGAACCGCAGATCTTAAAGGCCATTTCGGAAGAGTCTACTTCGTGGTAGGAACCGTCAAACACCGTAACTTTGGTGTCCACAACGTTGTATCCAGCCACAACGCCACTCTCCATAGCCCCGCGAATACCGGCATCCACTGCAGGAAGGTATTCCTTGGGGATCGCACCGCCCACCACTTTGTTGATGAACTCGTATCCCTTGCCGGGCTCATTGGGCTCAATGGTCATCTTAACATGAGCATACTGACCCTTACCACCGGACTGACGGGCGTATTTCACGTCCACAGTAGCTTCCTTGCGAATGGTCTCGCGGTAGGCCACCTGGGGCTTACCAACGTTTGCTTCCACACGGAACTCTCTGAGCAAGCGGTCTACGATGATTTCCAGGTGCAACTCACCCATACCGGCGATAATCGTCTGCCCGGTTTCCTCATCGGTAGACACCTTAAAGGTGGGATCCTCTTCTGCCAATTTCTGAAGAGCAATACCGATCTTCTCCTGTCCGGCCTTGGTTTTGGGCTCAATGGCTACCCGAATAACAGGATCCGGGAAGTCCATAGACTGGAGAACCACAGGGTTCTTTTCATCACACAGGGTATCACCGGTGGTGGTGTACTTGACACCGATTACAGCGGCAATGTCACCTGCGTAAATACGATCCACGTCTTCTCTGTGGTTGGCGTGCATCAAAACGATACGGCCCAATCTCTCTCTCTTACCCTTAACGGAGTTGTACACGGTAGAACCGGTCTCAATAGAGCCGGAATACACGCGAACAAAGCACAGTCTGCCTACAAAGGGGTCGGTAGCGATCTTGAAGGCAAGAGCTGCAAAGGGACCATCTTCCGCAGAAGGACGCTCTTCCTCTTCATCAGTATCAGGATTGGTACCGGTGATGGGGGGGATGTCCAGAGGAGAAGGCAGGTACTCTACAACGGCGTCCAGAAGCTTCTGAACTCCCTTGTTGCGGTAAGAGGTACCGCAGAGCACGGGAACCATATTCCCGGCGATGGTAGTAGAGCGAATGGCCTTGTGGATCTCTTCTTCGGTGAGCTCTTCCCCTTCCAGATACTTCTCAAACAGGGCGTCATCGCTCTCCGCAATGGCCTCCAAAAGCTGGGTGCGATACTCCTCCGCCTTATCTTTCATGTCGGCAGGAATGTCCTCCTCCAGGATCTGGGTTCCATCGTTGTTGGTGTAGATAAAGGCGCGCATTTTCACCAGATCCACAAGTCCGCGGAATTCATCCTCGGAACCGATGGGCAACTGGATCGGCACGGCGTTTGCCTTCAATCTTTCATGGATCTGGGACACTACTCGATAAAAGTTAGCGCCGCCAATGTCCATTTTGTTGACATAAGCCAGTCTGGGTACATTGTACTTGGTGGCCTGACGCCATACCGTTTCAGACTGGGGCTCCACACCACCCTTGGCGCAGAAAACAGCCACTGCACCGTCAAGCACCATCAAGGACCGTTCCACCTCAACGGTGAAGTCCACGTGGCCGGGGGTGTCGATAATGTTGATTCGATTGTTTCTCCAGAAACAAGTGGTAGCGGCGGAGGTAATGGTAATTCCTCTCTCCTGCTCCTGCTCCATCCAGTCCATGGTTGCTGCGCCGTCATGAGTCTCACCGACTTTATGAGTTTTTCCGGTATAAAACAGGATACGCTCAGTGGTGGTGGTCTTACCGGCGTCGATATGAGCCATGATACCGATGTTTCTGGTTCTCTCTAATGGATACTCTCTCGGCATTGTCTGCTCCGTTTCTTTTTTTCAATTTTTCCCAAATTTTAGCGAATCATACCGCCAAAGGGATGGGATCAATATCTGTAATGAGCAAAAGCCTTGTTGGCTTCCGCCATCTTGTGTGTATCGTCCCGCTTTTTCACGGCACCGCCGAGATTGTTGGTCGCGTCAATGATCTCGTTTGCAAGTCTCTCGCACATATTCCGTTCGCTACGCGCTCTGGAATAGGTGATAAGCCAACGGAGACCCAAGGTCTGCCGTCTGTCAGGACGAACGTCAATGGGTACCTGATAGGTAGCACCGCCAACCCTTCTTGCTTTGATCTCGAGTGCGGGCATGATGTTCTCCAAAGCCTTCTGGAACGCTTCCAGAGGATCGTTGCCGGTTTTCTCCTTTACAATCTCAAAGGCATCGTAAACGATCTTCTGCGCAACGCCCTTCTTGCCATCCTTCATAATATTGTTCACAAGCTTGGTAACCATCTTGGAACCGTAGATCGGATCTGGCAAAACATCTCTTTTGGAAATCTGACCTCTGCGTGGCACTAGAACTTCCCTCCTTCATAATAATGTAATGATATCTTCGGTACTCCGGCGGGCTTTTCCGCCGTTTGGTGCTTTTCTTTTCATCAGATTCCAATCAATGGTAAATATCAAGGAATGATGCAAAATGCAAAGCACAACCTGAAAGCCAATTACTTAGAAGCCTTGGCTCTCTTCGCCCCGTACTTGGAGCGACCCTGGTTTCTTCCGTTTACACCCTGGGTATCCAGCGTTCCACGGATGATATGGTAACGGACACCGGGAAGGTCTTTGACCCTACCGCCACGGATCATAACTACAGAGTGCTCCTGCAGATTATGACCGATACCGGGGATATAGGCGGTCACTTCGTTACCGTTGGTCAGCCGGACTCTTGCAATCTTACGAAGAGCGGAGTTAGGCTTCTTGGGAGTCTTGGTGGAAACCTTCGTGCAGACGCCACGCTTCTGGGGGCAGGAAATGTCAACGGTCTCTTTTTTCAAAGAGTTGATACCCTGCTGCAGTGCGGGAGACTTGGACTTATAGGTCACCTTTTCACGGCCAAACCGTACCAATTGGTTGAATGTCGGCATATTGCACCTCCTTTCTCAATATTCGTTTCATGTTATCACATTTCCTTAGAAAATGCAACACTCAGCGGGAAGTGCAAAATGAATTTCGGCATTTTGCACAATTCCCGGTAGAAACCTCTGTTAAAAATAGTTGGTAACTTCTCGTCTAATTATCCGAAAATGCTCTCGTCTCCGTCTTTCTCCGTATCGCGGATCTGAACAGAGCGGTACTTTTCCATACCGGTACCGGCAGGAATGAGTTTTCCGATGATCACGTTTTCCTTCAATCCCAGGAGAGGATCTACCTTTCCCTTGATGGCAGCTTCCGTGAGAACCTTGGTGGTCTCCTGGAAGGATGCGGCGGACAGGAAGGATTCCGTAGACAGAGCAGCCTTGGTGATACCCAAGAGAAGCGGCGCGGCGGTAGCCTCCACCAACGCTTCCCCTGCCTCCATGCGAGCACGGACTGCAGCATTGGCATCTTCGAATTCATTGACTTCCACCATAGAACCCGGAAGCAGTCCTGTGGAGCCGGAGCTTTCCACGCGAACCTTGCGGGTCATCTGGCGAGCGATGACTTCTACGTGCTTATCGTTGATCTCTACTGCCTGGAGACGGTATACCTTCTGAATCTCCTTAACGATGTACTCGTAGGCGGCGTCGGTTCCGTCAATGCGGATAATATCCGAAGGCTTGCGAAGACCCTCGGTGAGCGCCTGACCGCGAACCACAGCCTGGTCGTCCTCGACGATAATGCGGAAGCCAAACGGGATCAGGTAGCTCTTTTCCTCGCCGTCGATACCGGTAATTACCACGTGGCGGTTCTTCTTCGTATCGTCGATCTTGACCGTACCGTCAAAATCAGCAAGGATGGCAGGCTTTTTGGGGCTACGAGCTTCAAAGAGTTCTTCCACTCGGGGCAAACCTTGAGTGATGTCTCCTCCGGCGATACCGCCGGTGTGGAAGGTTCTCATGGTCAGCTGAGTACCGGGCTCACCGATGGACTGAGCCGCAATGATACCAACAGCCTCACCGATGCTCACCTTCTTGCCGGTGGCAAGATCTGCACCGTAGCAATGAGCGCAAACGCCGTGGCGGCACTTACAGTTGAGAACGCTTCTGACGTATACTCTCTTGATACCGGCAGCGGTGATCGCCTCCACCATGGATTCGTTGATCATCCGGCCGCTTTCCGCCAAAACTTCGCCGGTCTCCGGATGAATAACGTCCGCAGCGGCAAAACGACCCAAGATCCGATCGGCAAGTTTTTCGATCATTTCCTTGCCTTCCATGATGTCCTCGACCCAAATACCCTCGGTGCTGCCGCAGTCTTCTTCCCGGATAATCACATCCTGAGCTACGTCAACCAAGCGGCGGGTGAGGTATCCGGAGTCGGCGGTACGAAGTGCCATATCCGCAAGACCCTTTCTGGATCCACGGGCGGCGATGAAGTATTCCAAAACGTTCAGACCTTCGCGGAAGTTCGCCTTAATAGGAAGCTCCACGGTACGGCCCGTTGCGGTAGCCATCAGGCCTCGCATACCGGCCAGCTGACGCATCTGCTTCATAGAACCACGGGCACCGGATACGGCCATCATGTTGATGGGGTTATCTTTTTTCAGATTCTTCTGGAGAGCGGTGGTCACGTCCTTGGTGCATTCTTCCCAGATGGAGATGACCCTGCGGTATCTCTCCTCGTCGGTCAACAAACCGCGGCGGAAGTGCTTAGTGACCTCGTCCACCTTCTTATCCGCCTCGGCGATGATCTGACTTTTTTCCGGAGGAACGGTCATATCCGATACGGAAACGGTAAGGGCGGCGCGAGTGGAATATTTATAGCCCAAAGACTTGATCTTATCCAGCATCTCCACAGTTTCTGTGGGTCCGCAGTACTTAATAGCCCTATCGATGATCTTGCCAAGTTCCTTGACGGTGACAACAAAGTCGATCTCGGGACGGAAGAGATTGGCAGGATCCGAACGGTCCACAAAATGAAGCTTCTGGGGGATGACGTTGTTGAAGACCATGCGACCGTAGGTAGTCTCCACTAAGCCGGAAACTTCCTTGCCGTCCACAATGCGAGTCTGGCGCACCTTGATGGGCGCGTGGATCCCCAGATTTTTGCTTTCATAAGCCATAACGGCTTCGTCAAAATCACGGAAGACCTTTCCGGCGCCTACTTCATCCGGGCGCTCGGTGGTATCCCCTTCCTCCGGCTCTCGAACGTAGGTGAGCCAGTAGGAACCCAGCACCATATCCTGGGTAGGAACGGTAACCGCTTTACCGCTGACAGGCTTTAAGAGGTTGTTGGCAGAAAGCATGAGGAATCTTGCTTCTGCCTGGGCCTCGGGAGACAGGGGTACGTGTACCGGCATCTGGTCTCCGTCGAAGTCTGCGTTAAACGCGGTACATACCAGAGGATGCAGTTTAATGGCGCGGCCCTCCACCAGAACGGGTTCAAACGCCTGGATGGAAAGACGGTGCAAGGTAGGAGCTCGGTTGAGAAGCACGGGATGTTCCTTGATCACATACTCCAGGGCGTCCCAAACCTCGTGGCTCATACGCTCCACTTTTTTCTTGGCGTCCTTGATGTTGGTGGCCTTTCCGGTCTCTACCAGTCTCTTCATCACAAAGGGCTTGAAGAGCTCGATTGCCATTTCCTTGGGCACACCGCACTGATAGTGCTTGACCTCCGGTCCTACCACGATAACGGAACGGCCGGAATAGTCCACGCGCTTACCAAGCAGGTTCTGACGGAATCTTCCCTGCTTACCGCGAAGCATTTCGGAAAGGGACTTGAGAGGACGGTTGCTGGGACCGGTAACGGGTCTGCCGCGGCGACCGTTGTCAATGAGAGCGTCAACAGCTTCCTGGAGCATTCTCTTCTCATTGCGAATAATGATCTCCGGTGCCCGCAGTTCCATCAGTCTCTTGAGACGGTTGTTGCGGTTGATCACCCGGCGGTACAGATCGTTAATATCGGAGGTGGCAAAGCGCCCGCCGTCCAGCTGTACCAAAGGACGAATTTCAGGGGGAAGTACAGGAAGCACTTCCAAAACCATCCACTCGGGCTTATTGCCGGAGAGACGGAAGTCCTCTACGATCTCTAATCTTTTGGCCAGACGCAGTTTTTTCTGTCCGTTGGAAGAATCCATCTCTTCACGCAGCTGCACGGAAAGCGTTTCCAGATCCAACTCTTCCAAAAGCTTTTTCACTGCCTCGGCACCCATACCGGCTTCAAAGTCGTTCTCGTACTTTTCTCTGGCGGCACGGTACTCCTGCTCGGTAAGAAGCTGCTGCTTGGCAAGAGGCGTGGAGCCGGGATCGGTAACGATATACTGAGCAAAATACAGGACTTTCTCAAGCAGTCTGGGAGAGATGTCCAAAAGGATACCCATTTTGGACGGGATGGCGCGGAAGTACCAAATGTGAGATACGGGAGCGGCCAATTCAATGTGGCCCATTCTCTCCCGGCGCACCTTGCTGGTGGTGATCTCCACGCCGCACTTCTCGCACACCTTTCCTACGTAACGGACCTTCTTATACTTGCCGCAGTGGCATTCCCAGTCCTTGGTCGGACCGAAAATACGCTCGCAAAACATGCCGTCCCGTTCGGGCTTTAATGTGCGGTAGTTGATGGTCTCCGGCTTTTTCACCTCGCCATAGGACCATTTGCGGATGGCATCGGGAGAAGCCAGGCCGATTCTGATTTTATCGAATTCAATATGTTCCATGTTCTTCTCCTCCTTTATTCGTCATCCGTTGCAGTTTCGTCTTGATAAACAGAGGCACTTCCCATGTAATCGGAAAGATCTTCTTCCTCTTCCGGAATCTCTTCCGTGGTGCCTTCCTCATCGTCATAGAGAGGATCTTCGGCATCGTACACCTGATCGCCAAGCTCGGAAGCATCAATGGTCTGGATACCGGTATTTTCTTCCTCGCTGATCTCCTTTAAGGTGACAACGTTGTCTTCCTTATCCAGCACCTCAACGTTAAGGCCCAGAGCCTGAAGCTCGCGAACCAAAACCTTGAAGGATTCGGGTACACCGGGAGTGGGAATGTTCAAGCCTTTCACGATAGCCTCAAAGGTCTTGACTCTTCCGATCACATCGTCCGACTTCACGGTAAGGATCTCCTGGAGGGTATAAGCCGCGCCGTAAGCTTCCAGCGCCCAAACTTCCATTTCACCGAATCTCTGTCCGCCAAACTGAGCTTTTCCACCCAGAGGCTGCTGAGTAACCAGAGAGTAAGGACCGGTAGAACGGGCGTGGATCTTATCGTCCACCAGATGGTGGAGCTTTAAGTAGTACATATAGCCCACGGTAACACGGTTATCAAAGGGTTCGCCGGTACGGCCGTCGTAAAGAACGGTCTTTCCGTCCGGATCACACCCGGCCTGGACCAAAAGGTCCTGAATGTCTTTTTCGGTAGCGCCGTCAAAGACCGGGGTCATAAAGTGCATCCCCAATTTTTTGGCAGCAAGACCCAAGTGAACCTCCAACACCTGACCGATGTTCATACGGGAAGGAACGCCCAAGGGGTTCAAAACGATATCCAAAGGCGTACCGTCGGGCAGGAAGGGCATGTCCTCAGGAGGCAGAATACGGGAAATAACACCCTTGTTTCCGTGGCGGCCCGCCATCTTATCGCCTACGGAGATCTTCTTCTTCTGTGCCACGTACACGCGAACCACTTTGTTCACACCCGCGGGCAATTCATCCCCGTTTTCGCGAGTGAAGGTGCGCACGTCTACCACAATGCCGCTCTCGCCGTGAGGGAGACGCAGAGAAGTATCTCTCACCTCTCTTGCCTTTTCTCCGAAAATAGCGCGGAGCAGTCTTTCTTCCGCAGTCAGCTCGGTCTCGCCCTTGGGCGTAACCTTACCAACCAGAATGTCACCGGCACGGACTTCGGCACCCTTGCGAATGACGCCGTCCGCATTGAGATCCTTCAGAGCATCCTCGCCCACAGAAGGAATGTCGCGGGTGATCTCCTCAGGTCCCAGTTTTGTGTCTCTGGCTTCGTGGGAGTATTCTTCAATATGAATGGAGGTGTAAATATCCTCGCGGACCAGTCTCTCGTTGAGCAGGACCGCATCCTCGTAGTTATAGCCCTCCCAGGTCATAAACCCGATGAGCATATTCTTACCAAGGGCCATCTCACCGCCCTGAGTAGCGGTGCCATCAGCCAGGATCTGCCCCTTTTCCACTCTTTGATCCTTGGATACGTAGGGCTTCTGGTTGATACAGGTTCCCTGGTTGGTGCGCTTAAATTTGATCAGATGGTACGCGTCAATGGTCCCATCATCACGCTTAACGTGGATCTCGTCCGCAGAAACGTACTTCACATAGCCCGCTTCCTTGGCCAGTACGCACACACCGGAATCCGTACCGGATTTATACTCAATACCGGTACCGATCATAGGCGCTTCGCTGACCATCAAGGGAACCGCCTGCTTCTGCATGTTAGAACCCATGAGGGCACGGGTGTTATCGTCATTCTCCAGGAAAGGAATGTGAGACGCGGAAACGGAAACCACCATCTTGGGAGAAACGTCCATGTAGTCCACTTCCTCGCGGAGGACCTCCAGGATCTCTTCTCTTCTCCGAGCCGTAACCTTTTTGTTGATAAAACGCTGCTCTTCGTCCAAAGGCTCGTTGGCCTGCGCTACGGTGAAATCGTCCTCTTCGTCGGCGGTCATGTAGCGGATCTCGTTGGTAACGACACCCGTCTCCTTATCCACTCTGCGGTAAGGCGCCATAATAAAGCCGAATTCGCTGATCTTGGCGTAAGTAGACAGGTAAGAGATCAAACCGATGTTAGGACCTTCGGGCGTCTCTACGGGACACATTCTTCCGTACTGGGTATAGTGCACGTCGCGCACCTCGAAAGATGCACGGTCGCGGGAAAGACCGCCCGGACCCAGCGCGGAAAGACGGCGCTTGTGAGTCAATTCCGAAAGAGGATTGTTCTGATCCATAAACTGGGACAGAGGAGAAGAACCGAAGAACTCCTTGATTGCGGAGATCACCGGGCGAACGTTGATCAAAGCTTGAGGGGTTACCGACTCGGTATCCTGAATGGTCATTCTCTCCTTGACGATCTTATCCATTCTGGAAAAGCCAATGCGAAGCTGATTCTGCAAAAGCTCACCCACGCAGCGAAGTCTGCGGTTACCCAAGTGGTCAATGTCGTCATCGCATCCAATGTTGTGGCTCAGGGCCAACAAGTAGTTAATAGAGGAAAGAATATCCTCCTGAGTAATGTGCTTGGGAACGAGCTGGTCACGGCGCTCCCGGATGAGTCGAATTCTCTCCTCCTCGTCCTGGGTTTCCGCCAGGATCTGACCCAAAACGGCAAGGGAGACCATTTCCTTGATGCCGCAGGCATTGCAGGCCTCTTCGGACAGGAATTTAGTCAGAGGAACCATGCCGTTGGAGAAAACGCGAACCTCTTTGCCGTCGTCTGCGATCACAGTCAGTCTGGTAACGCCTTTTTCATCCAGAGCGTCTGCTTTTTCTCTGGTAAGAACCTCACCCTTCTCGTATACCACCTCGCCCGTCAGGTCAGAGATGGCAGGCGCGGCCAAAGTCAGCCCGGCCACACGCTTAGCAAGGGAAAGCTTCTTGTTATACTTATAGCGACCCACAGCGGAAATATCATAACGCTTGGGATCGTAAAAGATGTTGTTCACCAGAGCCTGGGCACTCTCCACCAAAGGCGGATCGCCGGGACGAAGACGGCGGTAGAGCTCTTTGAGCGCCTCTTCGTAGGCCGTGGTATTGTTGTTCTCGGCGGTGGCGGTGATCATGTCCTTATCCATGGTGAAAAGGAGCATATCCTCACTACCGAACGTTTCCTTGATTTCCGCGTCGGTGGAAATGCCAAGGGCACGCACCAAAATGGTAACGGGCATTTTCCGGTTCTTATCGATACGGACGTAGAGAATATCGTTCTGATCCGTCTCATATTCCAACCACACGCCCCGATAAGGGATCACCGTGGCGGCGTACGTGGTCTTTTCGCTCTTTTCGTTCATTCTCTGGTAGTAGATACCGGGAGAACGAACGATCTGAGATACGATCACGCGCTCGGCGCCGTTGATCAGGAAGGTTCCGTTTTCGGTCATAAGCGGGAAATCTCCCATGAAGATCTCCTGCTCTTTAATTTCCCCGGTAAGTTTGTTTGTCAATCTCACCGTTACCCGCAGAGGGGCAGCATAGTTAACGTCTCTCTCCTTGCATTCTTCAATGGAATACTTGGGAGTCTGGTCCACCGTATAGTCCACGAAATCGATGAGAAGATTCCCGGAATAATCCACAATGGGAGAAATATCGCGCAGGACCTCCATCAGCCCTTCCTTGAGAAACCACTCAAAGGATTTGGTCTGGATCTCGATCAGATTCGGCAATTCCAGGAGTTCGTCGTTTTTGGAGAAGCTCCACCGGGTACGAGTTCCGCACATCTGGGGACGTGTGATCATAAAAGAAACCACTCCTTCTTTCATTTTACAAATTCATCGCAGTTTTTCCGTTTTTTCTTTCCTCATGTGGCAACGCCGGTTCCTCACCGATTCCGGTCTTTGCAATTTTTTTCGCAAAATCCTTCCGCAAGGTCATGCGCGCCCATATATAAGGAAATAATCCGGAATATTTTACAAATTATCCTAAAACTTTTTACAGCATTTTTCAAAAAATTTACAAATTATTCATAAATGCTAAGGAAAAATGCGCCTGTTTCGCCAGGATAATGCAGTCTATTATACTATCACAAGCTTTTTTCCCTGTCAATAGTTTTTTTCCATTTTTTCCATCGAATTCACTTTTCCGTTGACGAACGTTCAAAAAAAAGTATAATTATAATGTGGTAAAAACATTTTTAAGGAGTGTGTCATGGAAGACCAAATTCGATCGGAGATCGAAGAGTTGCGGGAAACCCTGTCCCGTCTTTCCTATGAGTATTACGTGTTGGACGACCCAAGCGTCAGCGACTTTGATTACGATATGCTCTACAAAAAACTGGAGAAGCTGGAAAAGGAGCACCCGGAATACTTCGACCCCCTCTCCCCTACCAAAAGAGTGGGCGGCGCTGTATTGGAAAAGTTTGAAAAGGTGCCCCACGCCGTCCCCTTAAAAAGTCTGTCTAATGTATTTGGCAAAGAGGAGCTTTTCAGCTTTCTGGACGGCATCCGTCAAGCCCTTTCCACCCCTGCTCTATTCGCCGTGGAATACAAGATCGACGGTCTCTCCGTGGCCTTGGAATACGAATTCGGCCGCTTTGTGCGAGGCGCCACCCGGGGAGACGGTCTTGTGGGAGAGGACGTCACAGAGAACTTAAAAACCATTCCTACCATTCCCCTCATCTTAAAGGAAGAGATTCCGCATCTGGTAGTGCGGGGAGAAGTCTTCATGCCAAAAAAGAGCTTCGAGAAGCTCAACCAAGAGCGAGAAAGGAATGGGGAGAGTCTGTTTGCCAATCCGCGAAATGCAGCGGCCGGCTCCCTTCGCCAACTCTCCAGCGCCGTGGCGGCCAAAAGGGGCCTGGATATTTTCATATTCAACATTCAGTCCGTCACCGGAAAAGAGTTTTCTTCTCACAAAGAGAGTTTGGACTGGCTGCAAAAGCTGGGCTTTCGGGTGTCGCCTTACGCGGTTTTCCGGGACAACGAAGAAATTTTCGCCGAAATCCTAAAACGGGGAGAAGAGCGAGAGGCTCTCTCTTTCGATATTGACGGTGCGGTGGTGAAGACCGACGATTTTGCTCAACGAGAAGAGATCGGAGAACTTCCCCACGCCCCCAAATGGGCCATCGCCTATAAATTTCCCCCGGAGGAAAAGAGCACCCGGCTTCTTGGCATCACCGTTCAGGTGGGAAGAACGGGCGTCTTGACTCCCACAGCGGAATTGGAACCGGTGCGCCTGGCGGGAACCACCGTTTCCCGGGCCACCCTCCACAATCAGGATTTTATTGAAGAAAAGGACATCCGCATCGGTGACCGAGTGGTAGTGCGAAAAGCAGGCGAGATCATCCCCGAGGTGGTGCGAGTGGAAAAGGACAAGCGGCCGGAAGGCACTCAGCCTTACCGTTTCCCGGACCGTTGTCCTTCCTGCGGAGAAAGGGTTTTCCGGGACGAAGAAGAAGCCGCCATCCGCTGTACCAACGCCGCATGCCCCGCTCAACTTTCCCGAAACATCGTGCATTTTGCTTCTCGGGGAGCTATGGATATCGAGGGCATGGGTCCGGCAGTAGTAGAGGCCTTTCTGGAGGGCGGAATCATCCGGGATGCGGCCGATCTTTACTCTTTTGACAAAAAAAAGGCATCGACCCTGGAGGGCATGGGTGAGAGAAGCGTAGAAAAGCTGGGGGAAGCCGTACAACGATCCAAGTCCCTTGGCCTTGAACGATTGATCTACGCCCTTGGCATCCGCAACATCGGCGAAAAAACCGCTCAGACTCTGGCCCGACACTTTGGCACCATGGAAAAGTTGCGTTCGGCAGGCATAGAAGAGCTCTTATCCCTTCCCGACATCGGGGCGGTCTGCGCGGAAAGCATCGTCTCGTTCTTCTCCTTGGCGAAAAATCAGGAAATCCTTTCCCGCCTGGAAGCTGCGGGAGTGAACATGGCCTTTTCCGGAGAAGCCCGGGGCTCAAAGCTTTCCGGTCTGACCTTCGTTCTCACCGGCACCCTTCCCACCCTGAAGCGTGACGAGGCGGCCAAAATGATAGAAAAAGAAGGGGGCAAGGTCTCCGGCTCCGTTTCCTCCAAAACCAGTTTCGTGGTAGCAGGAGAAGCGGCAGGCGGGAAGCTCAGCAAAGCCCAGGCCCTCAACGTCCCCGTTTTAGACGAACAGGCCCTTCTGAACATGTTAAACGATTGATCTTCCTTAAAATCCAAAAATAGTAAGACCACCGGATTTCCGGTGGTCTTTTTTCGCATTTTCTTCTTTATTTATGATTTATGATTTTTGCTTCTTTCAGCGTTTGGCCCCGTGCTATTCTTATATTCCAAGGGAGTGACTCCGGTTTTTTTATGGAACACCCGGGAAAAATACAATGGGTCTTTATAGCCGGTGGCACGCGCAATTTCGCTGATTGGAAGATCCCGTTCCTTTGTCAGCAGCTCTTTTGCTTTTTGAATACGAAGATTTAAAAGGTAGGATTGGGGAGAGATCCCATAATTGTTTTTAAATAGAGTATATAAATAATTTCGGCTGTAATTGAGCCTTTTTGCGATGGAATCAATGGAGATGTCGTTATAATAATTTTCATTGATCAATCGCTTGATTTTTTTTGCGGTACCGTTAACCGAAACAGCAGGCTGAACGTTGTTGAAATGAAGGGAAATGATTTGGTAAAAAGCCGCATGCATCAAAGCGGCCTCCTCAAGATCGTTTTCCGGAACGATATTAAAAAGCGCATGGTGAAGAATTTTCGAGCACTCATCGGTCTTGTTGAATTCAAACACACCGTTATGACAGGGAAGATTACATTTTTCTAATATTTCGGCGGCCTTTTCCCCCTTAAACATGATCCAATATGCATCATAAGGATCCTGCGCATCGGTAACCATGGTTTCCAGTTCATTGGGCACCACGAGATACCCGTTGTTTTTCGTGAACTTTTTGCCGCAAAATTCACCCTTTCCATTGGTAACGTAGTGAAGAATATAGATATCTCTTTTCATAACCCGGCTCATCCCTTTGGGCGTTCGGTTGTAGCCGATTTCAACCACGTTGATGTCATCCGATAATTTTGCCGATGCGATTCTGTAATTGAGCGGACAATGACTCTCAAACTCGGAAGAATAGAACATAATTGCCTCCCCAACATAACATTTGTCCATATTATAACACGATTCATCTATTGTTTCAACAAAAAACAAATGTTACAATCATGTAAAAGTAATAATCATTTGAGGTGCAACATGAATCGTAGTGAATGGTCTTGTTTTTCTAAAACTTTTGGCGACCGCGAAGCTGACCTTTTAATGCGCAGTTACGATACCTTAATGGGAAACGTTTATGCAAATGAAGGGTTTCAATGGTCCCCCTACCGCTGCATATCCCCTGCGATGAACGAATTCCCCGGAGTGTGGAACTGGGATAGCGCTTTTCATTCCGTAGGTGTTTCCAGATGGGATACAGAACTTGCCAAAGAAAGCGTTTTGGGCTTTTTGCAGTTTCAGCGGGACGACGGACTCTTGCCCGACGTGATATGGGAAGAAGGCGGCATCGTAGACACGTTTTCAAAGCCGCCGTTGTTTGCATGGGCAACGGAAAGAATCTACAAACAAGACAACGACATCGAATTTTTAAAAACAGTATACCCCAAATTGGTTTTTAATGAAAAATATTGGGTAGAACACCGTTCTTTGAATGGACTGTTTTACTATGACGCAGATGACAAAGAAACCGACGATTATCTCAGACGCGTAAAATACGAATCCGGTTGGGACAATTCCCCCCGATGGGATAACGGCATTACGGAATACTGGGCAATCGACCTGAATTGTTTTATGGTGATGACCTACCGTTCTTTGTCTTTCATGGCAAAAGAATTGGGACTTATGGAAGACGCCGATCTATGGCTGAAAAAAGCAAACCGGCTCTCAATCACCATTAACGAAAAAATGTGGGATGCTCAAAAAGGTTACTACGCCGATACCAACAAAAGAACCGGAAAGGTATCGGAAGTTCTGACCCCCGCATCGTTTATGCCTCTTTATATTGAGATCGCTTCCACAAAGCAAGCAGATTCCATGAGAAAAATCGCTGAAAATAATTTTAAATGCAAAATGCCTACGGTATCTTTTGATAACAAGCAGTATTCCAACAAGTATTGGCGCGGACCCACGTGGCTCAACGTTGCCTATTTCGCAGCCAAAGGACTGAAAAACTACCACTTTGAAGTAGCCGATAAAATACGGGAAAACATTCTTGAAATGTGTTACCGTGAAAAAGGCGGAATTTACGAAAACTACGATTCCATCACCGGAAAAGGTCTTTACTGCGACCATTTCAGTTGGAGCTGCGTGTTTCTCATGGAGTTTATACTGAATTTTTAA
>JAZOQB010000057.1:0-5448 GCA_045655865.1 Eubacteriales bacterium | reverse complement strand
GTATGTAAGGCAAAGCGGATGAGTAAGCCGATCCGGGCAATAGAGAGAGGGAAAATGCGTATGGCTATTTCAAAACGTATTTTTGGAAATTTCAGCGACGGTACTCCGGTGTTTTGCTGGACGCTGACCAATGAAAACGGCCTTGAGGCAGAAGTGCTGGACTACGGGGCGACCATCCGATCGATCATTGTTCCTGATAAAAAAGGAAAGATGGTGGACGTGGTGCTAGGGTATGACACCTTGGAAGAATACGTTTCTAGCCCCGGCTATTTTGGCGCCACGATCGGTCGCTTTGCAAACCGAATCAAAGGGGCGTGCTTTGAACTCAACGGAAAAAGCTATCCGTTGTATGCCAATGATGGGCCCCATCACCTCCACGGCGGAAAGCGCGGTTTTAACGGCTATCTTTGGGAAAGCCGACAAGAGGGGGAGGCGGTGGTGTTTTCCCGCGTGTCTTTCGATGGAGAGGAAGGCTATCCCGGAAATCTTGCGGTAAATGTGACCGTGGGCTGGGAAGGCAACAGCTTGAAGATCCGATATGAAGCACAAACGGACCGAGATACCATTTTAAATCTGACCGGTCACAGCTATTTTAATCTCAACGGCGCAGGGTGCGGCAATATCAATCAGCATAAGATGCAGATCAATGCCGAAACCTTTACCGTCAATGACACCGACTGTGTCCCCACCGGCGAGGTGATCTCCGTAGAAGGCACCGCCATGGATTTTCGCCGGGCAAAGGCCATTGGCCGGGATGCAGACAGGGATGATCCTTACGTTAAGCCCTTCGGAGGTTATGATAACAATTTTATTATCAGCTCTCACCCTGCAGCCATCACGGTGGGAGATCTTAGCGGCATTACCATGATTACGGATACAGACCAGCCCGGCGTCCAGCTTTACACATCCAATGCCATGAAGGAGATCAAGGGGAAGGCGGGTAAGATCTACGGCGTGCGAAGCGCCTTCTGTTTGGAGACCCAGCACTATCCGGACTGTATTCATCACCCCCAATGGCCCAGTTGTATTCTTCGGGCAGGGGAGACGTTCCGAAGCTTTACCACGTACACGTTCCTGTAACGGTTTGAGATTTTAGTTGCCGCGGTTGCATAAAGCGATCTTTGCGGCAAAGGGGAGCGGAGAGAAAAAACAAAAAGAAAAGCTCCGAAAGGGAAACCTTTCGGAGCTTTTTTACGTAAAATGATTTCTTTTTGGCTTTGCCGTTTTCTTTTTTGATGGCTTTTGCTCTGCTGAGCGTTTTTTTGCCCTCTTTGGCCCCGCCGACGGTTTTTTTGAAGGACTTGGCAGCACATCCGGGCGCCATTTTGCATTGGGAGGAAAAGGCCGGATCAGGCATTTTTTACCATGGCCGATCAGATCTTCCCGACCTGCCTTTTGTAGCGCCTCTCTCACAAGGTAGTAATTTTTGGGGTTGCGATACTGGATCAACGCTCGCTGCAGGGCTTTTTCATGAGGGTCTGTGGGAACGTAGACTCTCTCCATGGTGCGGGGATCCAGACCGGTGTAGTACATGACGGCAGATAGGGTGGATGGGGTTGGATAAAAATCCTGTACCTGCTCCGGGTTGTAGCCCATATCACGAATGTACTCTGCCAGCTCCACCGCTTCCCGCAATCCACATCCGGGATGACTGGACATGAGATATGGCACCAAGAATTGATTTTTTCCATATTTCTGATTCAAGGCGCGGTATTTTGCAACAAAGCGCTGGAACACCGCGTTTTTGGGTTTTCCCATGCGAGAGAGAACGACGTCGGAGACATGTTCCGGAGCAACTTTCAGTTGTCCGGAGATGTGGTGCTGGACCAATTCTTGAAAGAAGGTATCCTTTTTGTCCGCTAAGAGATAGTCAAAGCGAATTCCGCTGCGGACAAAGACTTTTTTTACCCCCGGCAGTGCCCGGAGTTTTCGCAAAAGAGAAACGTAATCGCTATGGTCTACCAGCATGTTTTTACAAGGAGTAGGATAGAGGCACTGACGGTTTTGACAGGCACCGCTTTTTAATTGCTTTTTGCAGGCTGGGGATCGGAAATTGGCGGTGGGGCCTCCCACGTCGTGGATGTAGCCTTTAAAATCTTCCTGTTGGGTGATGATCCCGGCTTCCCGCAGAATGGAATCGTGACTGCGGGTTTGAACGATGCGTCCCTGATGGAACGTTAAGGCACAGAACGAGCAGGCACCAAAGCAGCCGCGACAGCTAACCAGGCTGAATTTTACTTCTTCAATGGCCGGAACGCCCCCCTGTGCTTCATAACTTGGGTGGTATCTTCTGCAATAGGGCAGATCGTATACAGCGTCCATCTCTTCTGTGGACAGAGGCTTTTGAGGGGGATTTTGGACTACGTATTCCTTTTCATAGGGTTCTACCAGGCGCTTTGCGGTGAAGGGGTCGCAATTTGCGTATTGCACACGAAAGCTTTCGGCATACTTTTTTCGATCCCGTTGCAGAGCCGAGTAGGATGGGAGCGTGATCGTGGGAAGACTTTCGTCCAGAGTCTGGGTTCGAAAAACCGTTCCGTCAATGTAGGTAAGATATTGGATCTCCAGGCCGGAGTTTAAAGCGTCGGCGATCTCCACAACGCTTCGCTCTCCCATGCCGTACATCAAAAGGTCTGCTTGACTGTCTAAAAGAATGGAGCGTTTCACCCGATCCGACCAATAGTCGTAATGGGCAAGTCGACGAAGACTCGCTTCGATCCCTCCGATCAAGATGGGCACGTTTTTATATACTTGCCGAATCAAGTTGCAGTACACGACCGTAGCCCAGTCCGGGCGTTTTCCCATGACACCGCCGGGGGCGAAAGCGTCCGTTTTTCGGCGGTGCCCCGTGACGGAGTAGTGATTGACCATGGAGTCCATGTTTCCGCCGGAGACCAAAAAACCAAGGCGCGGTTTTCCAAGCTTTGTGATAGACTGAGGATTTTTCCAGTCCGGCTGAGAAATGATCCCGACTTTATAGCCGGCCTTTTCCAGAACCCGGCTGATAATGGCGTGACCGAAGGAGGGATGATCTACGTAGGCGTCTCCGATGACGTATACAAAGTCGCACTGACTCCAGCCTTTCAGGCGCATGTCTTCTTTTGATATTGGCAAAAAGTCCATTGATTTTCAATCCAGATCTTGGCGCCGGTTGGTTCGGATGCCGATCCTTTCCATATATTTTCTCGTTTTTCTTGCGTTTTTTTCATTTTTTGTTTGTGCATAACACCAATTTTATTATAGCTACGGGGAAAGGGTGTGTCAAGAAATGAAATGATGAAATTCCAGAAAGAACCTCTTGTGTAGCTGTCCGATTTATGGTACTATGAACAAAAGGAGGCGAGGAGATGGCAAGAAGTTCGCGGCAAAAAAGAAAAATACTGATCTTGGCTCAGCTTCTTTTGCGGGAGACGGATGAAAATCATCCCATGACGGTAGCTCAGATGATCCGGGCGCTGGAGGCGCAGGGCATATTGTCGGAGCGAAAGAGTATTTACGCGGATCTGGAGGAATTGCGGGATTTTGGGCTGGATATCATCAAGACCTACGGCAACACCGTGGGATATTTCATTGGATCCAGGCACTTTGAGCTTCCCGAGGTTCGGCTTTTGGTGGATGCGGTTCAGTCTTCCCGTTTTCTGACCAAAAAAAAGAGCGAAGAGCTTATTGAAAAATTAGAGTCTTTGGCCTCCCGGCATGAGGCCAAGACGCTTTCTCACAACGTGTTTGTTTCCAACCGAATCAAAACCATGAACGATAGCATTTACCGGAATGTGGACGCCATTGGGGAAGCACTGGAGAAGAAAAATAAAATTCGCTTCCGGTATTTTGACTGGGACATCGACGGAAAGAAGGAATACCGCCGGGATGGAGAGTTTTATACCGTATCTCCCTTTTTCCTTATCTGGAACGATGAAAGCTATTACTTGCTTTGCGTAGAAGAGGAAAGCGGAGAGCGGCGGCATTTTAGAGTCGATAAAATGAATTCTGTGACACGTTTGGAAGAAAAGCGGGAAGGCGCTGAAAGCTTCCGGGATTTTGACCCGGCTTTATACGGAAAAAAGATGTTCGGTATGTTTTCCGGTCGGGAAGAGAGGGTGACGCTCTGGTGTGACCCGAGCCTGGCGGGAGTTTTTTACGACCGCTTTGGGGAGCATCTTGCGATTCAAAAAAGCCAGAAGGGCTTTATCACCACTTTGCCCATTTTTGTAAGTCCCATGTTTTACGCCTGGCTTGCCGGCTTCGGAGAGCGGGTGCGGATCTTGGCGCCGGAGTCTGCAAAGCAGGAATTTTGCGCATGGCTGTCTTGTATTTTATCCGGTTATGAAAAAACGGAGGAACTTTCATGAAAAAGATTCTGTCCAGCCTTTTTGCGGTGCTGGTTTTGACCGTGGTTCTTACGGTAGGCGCCTTGGCAGAGGAAACGGGAAAAATGAGTCTTTCCGCCCAGACTGAAGGTCTGGTTCGAGGGCATACCTTTTCCGTCGTTGTGGATCTCAACCGAAATCCGGGTGTGATGTCACTGCGGACTGTGCTACAGTATGACAAAGCGGTTTTGGACGTAACAGGAATGCAGGATCTGGGGCTTCTTCCCAGCGCTGCCGATCCGGAATCGACAGAAGAGGGAGTGGTTCTGCGTTGGCGGAATGGGGAGGAAAATCAGGACCTGTTTACCACAGGGCACCTGGCTCGTATTCATTTTCGCGTCAAGGACAACGCGCCCTACGGACAAAGTAAGATCTCCATTCACATCTCTCAGCGCTTTTTTGACGCTCAGAATTCCCGGGGAGCGGCAGTTCCCTTTGAGGTGGAGGATCTTGTCTTTGATCTGGTCTGCCCCCATTTCAACCGGGAAATGAGGGAAACGGTATCTCCCAGCTTTTCCCAGGCGGGTGCGGGAGTGGAGACGTGTTTGGACTGTGGAACGACTTGGGATAAGGTTTTAAACCCCGCTGTTTTTTCCCAGGATAAAAAAGCGATGGCCCGTGTTCAGCCGGGTGTTTTCTCTGAAGAAGAGGAGAAGGGCTTGCGGATCAATTACCTTTTTGGGGGAGAGGATGCGCTTTTGGCCAGGGAGCTTTTCGGAGAGAGCGTGGTTCGAGTGTTTCGAATCCAATTTAGCAAAGGAGATCGGAGTTTTGTGCCTCAGGGAGAGACGACGATTTCGCTTTTTGCGGATTTTGACTTGCCGGCGGCGTTCTCCCTTTACGGAGTGACAAAAGACGGTGCAGTGAAAAAACAAGTGGAGCGCCTGGGTGACACGGTGGAGTTTTTGTATGAGGATCTTCTCTTTGTACTGGTTTTGAAGGAGGATTCCCGCCCGGACTGGATCAAAAATCCTGCCGTTACCACGACACCGCCGGTTTCTTCGTCTGTAGAACAGGATCCGCAGGCGACGGCCCGCCAACGGGAAATTCTCTATTTTTCCCTGGGTGTTGCGGTTTTTGT
>JAZOQB010000056.1:0-4709 GCA_045655865.1 Eubacteriales bacterium | reverse complement strand
ACGGTATCGCTACCACTGGATTTTGAGTCCAGCACGTCTGCCAATTCCATCACACCGGCGTGTGACGATATTATACCACAAAGAAAACAGAAAATCAACCGTTTTTTTGATTTTTTCTTGCTACTTTTCAGAAGGATCGTGCGCGGTAAATTCGCACTTGTCAAAAAAGTCCCGGGCGTGGTAAAATAGGAGAGAAATAGGAGGTCGGATATGATCAAACAGGAGTTGGTGGGAAAGGTCATCGGATGGTTCCGGGAAAACGGAAGAATCCTACCCTGGCGCGAAGGGCGAGATCCTTATCGGATCTGGCTTTCTGAGGTCATGCTCCAGCAAACCCGGATCGAAGCGGTGATCCCTTATTATCACCGCTTCTTAAAAGAGCTTCCAACGGTGTTTGATCTGGCCGCCTGTCCGGAAGAAAAGCTATTGAAGCTCTGGGAAGGGCTGGGCTATTATTCCCGCGCCCGAAATTTAAAAAAAGCGGCAGAAATCATTGTAGAAAAATGGAACGGCCAAATTCCCGGATCAGTCAAGGAGCTAAGATCGCTTCCCGGAATCGGGGACTATACCGCCGGGGCCATCTCTTCCATCGCCTTCGGCCAGCCTTCGCCGGCAGTTGACGGAAACGTTTTGCGGGTCCTGACCCGTGTTACCGGGGATTTTTCTGATATCGCTCTTGCCTCAACCAAAAAGACGATCACCGAAGAGCTTTCCTGTGTCTATCCCTCTGGAAAAGATGCAGGAGACCTGACGGAAGGCATCATGGAAATTGGCGAGCGGATCTGTATTCCAAACGGTGTCCCCCTGTGCTCTGTGTGTCCGCTGAAAGAGTTGTGTATTGCCCGGAAAAAAGACTTGATTACAAAGCTTCCGGTGAAAAGTCCCAAAGCGGAACGAAAACAGATAGAAATGACGGTATTTATCCTCTCTTGCGAAGATAAATACGCCCTGCGCAAGCGCGAGACTGGTGGCCTGCTTGGAGGGATGTGGGAGTTTTACCATACGCCCGGCCATCTTTCCCCGGAAAAAGCCCTGGATCATTTAAAAGAAGCAGGCTTTCAGCCCCTTTCCCTTGCACCAGCAGGTAGAGCCAAACACATTTTCACTCACCTGGAATGGCATATGCAAGGATACTTTGTTTCCTGCGAGATGATGCTTGACAAGGGCCTTGCATGGAAAACAAAAGAAGATATCCGGGAGAATTTTGCCCTCCCCGGCGCCTTTCATCCTTTTTTGAAGAAAATGGAATCGGAAAAGCCCGGCAATTAAAAATGCAAGGAGAATGACTATGAGAATCAGCAAACGCCTTTGTTTTCTCTTCCTTTCCCTCCTCTTTCTTATCTTGCCCTTGACCTCCTGTGGGACACAGCTTAAAACAGAGCCACAAGAGAACAGCGTATCTACAGAAGAAAAAGGAGAAACACTGACCATGGAAGAAACCACAAGCAAGCAGCCCATTCCACAGGCCCCGATCGCCACACAGACGGACATTTCCCAATTAGAAGCCCTCTACGCCGGCCGTCATGCCCTCTACGGTGACATTCATTGCCACCCCAAGGCAGGAGTTGCCCCGGACGGGAAACAGAGCCTTGCCGCATGGAAAGAGCAGCTGGCCCAGCTTGGCATAGACTTTGTGGCATTTTTAAATCACCGGCAGTTGGCGCACATGTATGAAGCTGACTGGGACAGCACGCTCTTCATTGGCGGCACCGAGCCCGCTACCCGCATCAGCGATTGCTCTAACCCCAATCCCACCATTCACTATAACATGCTCCTTCCCGGGCCAGAGGCCCTCTTGGAACTGGTCACCGCGTTCCCCGAGTATAAGTACACCGGCGGTCAGAATGGGATCCTATTGAATGAGGGCACCTTCACCTACCCCAGCTTTACCAGAGACCGTCTGCGAGAAGTGATTGCTAAGGTAAAATCTCTGGGCGGTCTGTTCGTGCTTGCCCATCCCAAGGACCAGGACGTAATGGCTTCCAATAAGCCCCTTGATTATTACCTTTCCGACTACACAGGACTGGAAGTCTTTTACGGCTACCGGGGCAGCATCGTAGGCCAGGACACCAAGGATAACTACAAGCTCTGGACCGATCTTCTGGCCATGGGCAAACGCCTGTGGGCAACCGCCGGTTCTGATAGCCACAATGACGCCACCACGGCTGCCCTCACCTGTATCTATTCGGAAAAAAATCAAGACACAGCCTATCTTTCTCACCTGAAAGAGGGCGACTTTACCCCCGGATTTGCCGGAATCCGCATGGCCATTGGAGATACCAAAATGGGCTCCTCAACTAACTTTCAGGGAAAACGCCTGGTGGTCTCCGTGGGCGATTTTTACAAAGCGGTAGACGGTAGAACCTACACCGTCAATATCATCACCGACGCCGGTGTGATCTATACCGGCACCACAGACGGCAAAGAAACTGCATATTTTGCCTTGGATGCTGACGAAAACGCCGCCTTTTACCGGGTAGAGGTACTGGACGAGCGCCGCACCGCTCAGCCCATTATCGCCATTGGTAACCCCATCTGGAACGACTGAAAAATCCCTGCGCCGGATTCCTGTCAAAAAGATTTTCCCCGTGACCACATGGGACGGATCCCACCTTGTCTATACTGACAAAGGTGTTTCAATTCTCCTTTTCCATACACCCTTCCCCGCGATGCCATGCCAATCCTTCGGATTGGATAAAAAAAAGACAGTCGATTGACTGTCTTTTTTTTGGTGCGAGAAACGGGACTTGAACCCGTACGGTGTTAACCACACGCCCCTCAAACGTGCGCGTCTGCCTGTTCCGCCACTCTCGCAAGGCAACATTGGTTATTATAGTTAAAATTCGGCATTTTGTCAAGGGCTTTCGCGAAAATTTTAAGCGTAAGTTGAGAAAAGCCGGGAAAATAGCAACACGGGCCGCGAACCACTTTGACTTATCCTCATAAAATATAAGCGAGCCGTCGAAGTTCCGGCGGTAACTGCAAAGGAGGTACGACAATGAACTGCGCTTGCAATGTTTTTAACAAAGACGTTTTGCTTTGGGTCATCCTGATCGCCGCTGTCATTCTGATTTTCTCTTGTAACTGATTGGATCGCAAAGTTGCTCTCACACATTTTCCCCCCGGTCATAAACTGAAAGTGAGCCGTCGGGAAGACCGACGGTATCAAAGAAGGGGGTAACACAATGAACTGCGCTTGCAATCTCTTCAACAAAGACGTTTGGCTTTGGATCATTTTGATCGCTGTCGTCATTCTTCTCTTCTGCTTTAGCTGAGAAGCAGAAAAAGGCGCGTGCCCGAGAGCACGCGCCTTTTCATTTAGAAATCAGTTGTTCTTAAAGATGTCGATGGGTGGGCTGATCTCAAAAGGATCTTCGCCTTGGATGATGGAATAATCCAGCAAAACTTCCTCGGCAGTAAAACGAATCTGGATCAGATCAGGTGCTTCATAGATTTTTTTCATTTTCATCTCTCCTTCTCTGAATCAGTTCAGTGCGTCGGCCTTCTGCAGATATACCAGAAGGGCCTTCAGTGCGTTAACGTTAGCGCCGGAATAAGAGATCATATCCTCAGCCATGGCATCCAGCTGCTCAGACAGAGTGAGACAAACTTCACCGTTTGCGGAGATTTCCACTTCGAAGGTCTCGCTCATACCAAAGACAGCAAAGTAGAAGTCAACGGTCAGCTGGCTTCCGCTCTGAGAGATGGTAACAACTCTGGAAACGTCTCTGCCATTGACCTTCACGCAAAGATCTTTGGGATCAAATTCACCCTTAATGTTAGCATAGAGTCTGAGACCCACAGCATCGCTCATAAGAAGAGTCTTCTTGGTGAAGTCAACGGTAGCGGAATTGGGCTTGGAGTTCTTAGTAAAATCGCGTCCGTCGGAAACTGCACCGGGCTCAACGATATCGGTGAAGGTTGCACCCTCGCCAGCCATGGCGTTCTTCAGGTTTACGATGGCCTTGGCCACATCTTTCCATTCTTCACCTTCTTTTTCGCCCCACTGGGAAACTGCAGCTTCAGCCAACGTGCTGATAGTGAAGGTTGCGGAGTCATCAGCCATACCGGGCAGAGAAACGGTAATTTCCTCGCCAAACTCTTTCAGTCCCAGGGAAGGAAGATTGAGAACGTAGTACTCAACGGTACCAATGGTTTCGGTCTCGGTAAAGTCAGAATTGTCGCCTGCAATCTCAGTTCCATCCGGCATCATAAAGCTGTAGCTGAATTTTGCACCCAGATCATCAACCTTCAGTTTGTTGAAGTACATCTGGAGGCCGATGCGGTTGGAGATCACCATGGAACCGCTGAGGGTAGAGCCGGGACGAGCGCCCTTGATCAGGGTGATCTCGCCACTCTGGCCCTTGTAGGATTCAACGTAGCCGGTTGCGCCGTCACCGGTCACAACGATAATGGTAGCGCTGTGTCCTGCAGGGAATTCAGCGTAGGTGTTACCAAACTTCCAGTTTTCGATCTGCTTGATGGGCACATCGCCGGTAACGCTGGTGGCGTTAATTCTGCCACTCTCACTCAGGAGAAGGGCGCCGGAACCGCCAACAACTTCGATGGTCTCGCCGCACACACGGCTGTACACCGCATTTTTAAAGCTGATGTCATTTTGGAGATCAATGATGACCCTTGCAGTTTTTCCTTCGGTCATATGAACCTTGGGTACACCTATGAAATAGCTGTTGAAAGTACCGCCGGTA
>JAZOQB010000055.1:0-25220 GCA_045655865.1 Eubacteriales bacterium | reverse complement strand
ATTGGTCAAGCGGCTAAGACGCCACCCTCTCAAGGTGGAATCATGGGTTCGATTCCCGTATGGGTCACCAAGAAAAAAGTAAGCTGGAGAGCGACGGATAACAGAAAGTCGCAGAATACAGCTGAATATAGGAAGGGGAAGACCTCTTCCGCCAATGAGTTCGTGTTGATTGTCATGTGGGTCCACCTGTTCCCATCCCGAAGGAGGTTTCTCCCAAGCCCCTTGATTCCTTTAAAAAATAAAAAAAGAAAGCATCCGAATCTCAGATTCGGATGCTTTTATTATCCCGGATATAAATAACATCCGAACAAAGTTCGGATGTTATCTTTTATGGTGACCCATACGGGAATCGAACCCATGATTCCACCTTGAGAGGGTGGCGTCTTAGCCGCTTGACCAATGGGCCGTCTGCGTCTTGAGATTATAACAGAACAACGCGCATTTGTCAAGTGCAACGGAAAAGTTTTTTTCTATTCTTCCGGCGTGGCGTAGGAAAATGAGCGGACGTTTCCCTCTTTGACAAAGTACTCCGTTTTTACTTCTCCCGGGGATGCCCGGAAGGAATCGATGATGACAAGCTTGATCTTCATTTTGGAGGGAATAATGTTTTTAATGTAAACGGAGCAGCCGTCTCCTACTTTTACATCGCCTCGCCACTCCGCCAGGCCGGCAAGATTGGGTGCAAGTTCAATGAAAATTCCGTAGCTTTCTATGCTTCGGATAATACCTACTACCGTCTGCCCCACCTGAAAGCGATCGGTGTTCTGTTGCCAGGTGCCCAAAAGTTCCTTGTGGGTCAAACTGATCCTTCCGCGGTTGCCAAGACGGACATCGTCTCTGCCTTTGACTGCGCAAAAGATCTCCTCTCCCATGCGAAAACGATCCGATGGGTGAGAAATGCGAGAAACGGAAATGCAGTCGATGGCAAGCAGAGATACGATTCCGCAGCCAATGTCGCAAAAAGCGCCAAAAGGTTCAAAATGAGTGATTTTGGCGGGAAGCACGTCTCCGTCTTCCAAAAGGTCCAAGTATTGGGAAAGGCAGAGAGCTTGCGCTCGGCGGCGGGAAAGATAGGCCACCGGTTCCGGTTCCGTTTCAATTCGATCAATGACGAATACGCAAGGTTTTCCAACCCGGGTAATCACCGCAATGTCGCGTACCGGAGCGTCCTCTTCCGTTATTGCCACCTCGTTTCGCGGCATGACACCGCGAACGCCGCCCAAATCAAAGATCAGCTCTGCCCCCCGATCGCAAAGCAATGCTCTGGCCTCCAAAAGAGTGCCCTCGTGCATGGCTTTTTCCAGGTTTGCCAGAGAAGAGGTGGCCATTCGATTTTCCGGAGCGTGGATCAAAGCGCCCTCGGGGAAAAATTCAATCATGTTTCTCCTCCAGTTTTTCACTTTGGTTTTTTGTTCATCTTATGAATTCTTTGATTGGATTATGCCCTGGGGGAAAAGGATCCGCTGGGCTTCTGCTTCTTCTTTTTTGCTTGGAGATACCAACAAAACACCGTTTCCTTGCCACAGAAAGCCGGTCACTTTGCCTCCTAATTTTGCCACCGCCCGGGCCGCTGCCTCGGGGCTGGAAAAGCAAACGTGCCATTTCCACAACACTTTCATCCCCCCCGGCTATTCTATGCCGGGAAGGGGCGTGACATGCGCAATTCTTCTTTCATTGGTTCGGGCTTTGTCAGTGGAAGGGAAGTTTTTCCGGGTTATTTTTCTCTTGGCCTGGCCAAGCAGAAAACAGAAACACGCCATGCGCCCGCACCTTTCAGGACCCGGGCGCCTTCTTTGGCGCTTTCGCCGGTGGTGACGATGTCGTCCACCAAAAGCACCCGCTCTCCGTGCAAGGGTTTTGTGGGGATGAAACGATTTTGAACGTTTTTTTCTCTTGCCTTGCCCCGCAACCGATGTTGGGGTAGGGAGAAGCCTCGGCGAGCCAGGAGAGGCTCAAAGGGAAGACCCAAACGGGCGGCCACCTCGCGGGCAAGGCATTCCGCCTGATCCAGCCCTGTCCGACGGCGGGCACTTTTTCGGCGGGGAGAGAATGTGACAAGGTCAATGTCCTTTGGAAACAGAGACATCCGGGCACTTCGCTCCACATATTCTCCCAATATTTCATGAAGGTCCCGGTAATCGTTTTCCTTCCAGTCAAAGAGCATGGTCTGCACCGGGGGCACCGAATAGGAAAAGAGACCGATCATTTCGTCGGCGAAACCGTTCCCGCCGGAAGCGAGAAACTTCTTAGGCTGAAAGGCCAGCTCTACGTTCTCCCGGCAGACGGGGCACAGTCCGTCGTATCCGGTTTTGTGGCAACCGGCGCATTTCGGTGGGTAAAAAAAGAAGAGAATTTCTCTCTTCCAAGAGCGTTTCTCTTCTTTTTCAGGAAAACTCGATTTTTTCAAGCTTTTTCTCCGATCTTTTCACCCATTTTCACTTTTTTTTCGTAGCCTTTTTCAGAGAAGGAGAAGAGCTCACGGGGGAATGTCACAGTATCCTTTCGGAATAGCAGAACAATGGTGGATCCGCCGAATTCAAAACGCCCTTTTTCTTCTCCGCGGGAAAACGCATGTTCCTGATGGTAATTGACGATCCTTCCAACCAGCATCGCACCCACTTCCATTTGCACAACGTCACCGAAATTGTCCGTGTGCATCAAGGTGTATTCCCGGCTGTTGGTTTTGTAGATGGGATAGCGTTCGGTGGAAATGGGGTTGACCGTGTGCAGTTTCCCCGGGATAAAACAGTTTTTCTCTTTGGTTCCGTTGTCAAAATAGCAATAACGGTGATAATCGGAAACGGTGAGACGAAAAATAGCGCAAACGCCGCCCTCATACGTTTCCACCGCTTCGGGATCTTGCAAAAGGGAGTTGACGGTGTAAAAGGAATCTTTGATGCGGAACACCGATTCTTTTTCGATGGGATAGACGGAAAGCAAGGAATCACAAGGGCTTACCAGGGCGCTTGGCTGCATTTCCACCGGGCGCGCGCCGTCTTTGAGATTCCGAGTAAAAAAGTCGTTAAAGGAGTGATATTCCCGGTCTTCTGCTTCTCTCAGATCAATGCAGTTTTTGTGAGCGAAACGGGGAATGAAGCGGCGACTCATTTTGGAATCCAAAAATTTCCCAGCCACCCGAGAAACTCTCGGACGGATCAGTACGCGAAGAACCATTCTTCCGCTACGGGTCCGGTAAAGGCGGCGCAAGCTCTTTTTTTCTTCCGGCAAACAATACCCTTTTTGGAGCGCTGTGTCTTCCCTCATGCTCCCACCTTTTTTCCAACCAGGCACAGACAAACAAACACGGCAAGACCTACTACCAATACCAACAGTTTTCCTGCGCCGTGAGGCTTTTTCAGGGGGATCCGGCTGATCTCTAAAACGGCGATGCCGCAAAGGCATCCGGGAGCGTAAAGGCTCATGGAAACGGGAAGAAAAGTAGAGAGGATCAGCAAAAAGGGAAGCAGAATAGAGATGAGAGTTACCGGAAGACCGGTGTAGAATTCCCGTCTTTCTTTTCGATCACGGAGAATTTCCTGAACGTTGAAAAAGCCAAGACGGATCACCGAAGAGAGCAAAATGAGTGCAGCGGCTACCTTGGAGAACACATTCTCTTGTGCCAAGTGCAAAACCAAGCAGGCAGGCAGGGCGCCGAAGGCAACCAGGTCACACAGGGAGTCAATCTGGATCCCAAAGAGCTTTTCCTCTTCGCTTCGTTTACACTTTTGGGCCACCGCACCGTCGAACATATCGCAAACGCCGGAGACCATCAAGCAGATAAGAGCGGCGAAAACACTGTTCTCGCCTCCCCCTAAAACAAAAGAAATGCCGAAGGTAGCGGAGATCAAACTAAAATAGGTTAACAGAACAGATAGATTGTAAAAACCGATCATAAAAATGTCCTTTCCCAAGGTCTTAAAAGCGGCTCGGGGCAAAGCCCGCCACATCTTCAAGCTCTTCGCCATTCTACCATAAAATTCAAAAAGGGTCAACCGTTTTCGCAAAAATCGACAGCTGGTTCTTCCTGGAAATCCGCAAAAAAGCTGTTTTTCCCCTTTTTTCCTTTTTTTGTTTTTTCCGAATTTTATTGCTGCGCTCAAAAACGCGGTCGTCCCATTTTATGGCAGATTAATTTTTTTAATGAAAGTGTTGACAAGGCTCCGACGAATTGTTATAATAAGAGATGTCGGTGACAGGAACACACGCCGTTGTGGCGGAACTGGCAGACGCAAGGGACTTAAAATCCCTCGGCAGCAATGCTGTACGGGTTCGATTCCCGTCAACGGCACCACCTATATCGCGGGGTAGAGCAGTTGGTAGCTCGTCGGGCTCATAACCCGGAGGTCGTGTGGTTCAAGTCCCACCCCCGCAACCAAAAAGAAAACCATCCATTCGGATGGTTTTTCTTTTTGGAACGATGTGTTCCGCTGTTGCGGAACGTGATGCGCACTGCGTGCGTGATGTGTCCTTTGGACGTGATGTGCGCTACGCGCGTGTGTCGGAACACATCACATCACTGCGAACGAAGTGAGCAACATCACTACACCGCAAGGTGTAACATCACTTGCCCGCAAGGGCAAACTTCACTTTACAAAGCGGAGCGTTTTTGTTATACTTGGCTTGAAAGAAGGTGCGAATATGTCTGAATCTAAACTTAGAACTCTATCCATGGATTTTGCTGTGGAAATCGTAAATCTTGTGAGAGAATTGCGCTCAAAGCACGAAAATGTGATTGCTAATCAGATCGGCAGAAGCGGCACCTCTATTGGCGCGAACATTCACGAAGCGGCATACGCCCAAGGCAAGAAGGATTTTATTTCCAAGCTCGAAATTGCCTTGAAAGAAGCCAGCGAAACGGGCTATTGGCTAGAACTTTTACATCGAACGAATTATATTGATGAGGCAAGATACAAAGCACTTTCGGAGGGGTGTACCTCCATTCGCGTGATGCTCATCGCCTCCTGCCGCACCGCAAAACAGAATAATGCATAGTTAAAAAGCAGTCGATAAGACTGCTTTTTTGTATTGGACTATTTTTCCGCTTTGCGAGGATAAGGCTTTTTTTCATCGGTGATACCGGCAAGATAATCCATGCTGGTTTCCAACGCAAGGGCAATCCGTTTGCATTGCTCAAAGGTATAGTAACGTTTTCCGTTTTCGATCTTAGAATAATCACTTTGATCAATTCCGGTTAAAAGTTGCATTTGCACCTGTGTCAACTTTTTGCTTTTTCTTAGCTCTTTTAATCTTTTCATTTTATCACCCCACTTACAATTATGGCAGATTGACCTATTGACAATAGGGTGAAATTGACCTATAATGAATTGAGTTTACGACTCAAATCGACTGTTTTTGTGATAAAGGAGAATAAAATGAAACGATTATTTTTGTTGATCCAAAATGCCTTTTGTTTTTCGAAAAGAGCATCTTGCGGGGCAACGCCTGAAAATACGGCAGCCGTAAAAGACACCGAGGAAGAAAATTTTTCCGTCAAAAAGAGAATTTTTCTTTTTATCAAAAAAATGAAATGGATCCTTATTGGTTTACTGCTTCTTACTATCGTTGCTGCAGTTGGCTTTTATACGATCTCTTCTATCAAAGAAAATCGCGCAGAAGAGTTGAAAGAACAACTTTATGGAAACACTTTTGTTGCAATCACTGATTCCAAGTGCAAAACAGTGTCTTTTTTTGACGACGGAACCATAGAACAAAACACCTATTCCCTTGCTGAAAATCATTCGATTAAGGAAAAAGAAGAACCTCTTGTTTATACACAAGCTCATCCCGTTTCTTTCTTTTTGTGGGGAGGGTACTATATTGGAAGCTTTGGCGACATTTACTTGGATGACGAAGGAAACATCTCGGCCATCGGCGATTTCACCCCTATTACCGAAGAAACAAGAAAGATCATTGAAAATTTTAATGTTAGAGAAACCAACAAAGTTTCGCTTCTTTCTTATGCACCGAGTTTTAATCAATATTTACAGCTTTTCAAAAGCCGTGGTGCTTATTCTTACTCGCGAATTTACGACAACAAAATGTATTTTTATGAAGAAGATATTCTCAGTGTGAAAAACGGAACTTTTCAATATATCGGTCTTTCCAGCCGATTAAACATGGACTATGTTTTGCTTTATCTTCGCCAAATTCCCGGAGCGATTACAAGTGTAAGCACACTTAACCGAAAGTGGGCAAAGGCAGAGCAAGAAGATTTTACCATGGAAACGCAATACGCGGCATTCTCTGAATATGGTATTACTCAAACCTTTGAAGAAAACGGTATCACCTATAAACGAACAGTAATGACAAATGGCAAGACACACAAGGAGACAACTCATATTGTAATCAAAATTTCAAGCGACTTTGAGATTTGCAAAGATGATTATCCCACCTATAAAACCAATCAATAAAAAGGGGAACTTTTATGAAAAAAATTTTTGCAGTTGTTTTAGTTCTTACATTGATTGCCATGCTTTTGGTCGGTTGTGGCGGAAAAATAGATGCAAGGAGCGGTTGCCGAGTGCTTCGTGAGTATAATAACAATGTTACCTATCAAACAGTTTGTGATCATTGCGGCTACGAATTCGGTGATCCTACAACGGTCTGTGTTGCAGACGAGCTTTATTACAGCGTAACGTGTACCCAATGTAGAGAAATAATCTATGTTCATCTGGAACGAAAATAAACTTCTCATAAATCTCAAAAAGAAAAGTCGCACAAGGTGCGGCTTTTCTTTTTGCTTAACTCCCGCAATTTGGCGCAGTATATCCGAAAAAGCAGCGCCGATTTGGATATTGGTGCAGAAAAATCGGTAAGTACAACGGTTATCGGTTTTTGCCGATATTTCGGGTATATATCAGGAAGAATACAAGGATATAAGAATTTGGTTGTTGTTGATCATGGAAACATATGATATACTGACGTAGTTTTAGTAAATGAAGAGGGGAAGAAGGCTCCGAAGCCGAACAGCCCGAGAAAGGAAAAATATGTACAGAATAGCCGAGAGAAAAGAATTGAACCCTACGGTGGTGCAGTTGAAGATTGAAGCACCCTTGGTAGCGAAGAAGGCACAGCCCGGGCAGTTCATCATCCTGCGCGTGGATGAAGAGGGAGAAAGAATCCCCCTGACTGTAGCGGGAACCGATCCCGTGCAGGGAACGGTGAAGATTATTTTCCAGATCGTTGGAAGCTCCACGAAAAAGCTTGGCGCGAAGGCAGAAGGCGAATTTATTCAGGACTTCGTGGGCCCCTTGGGTGTTGCAACCCATCTGAAGGATCTGAAGAAGGTGTGCGTGGTTGGCGGCGGTGTAGGCTGCGCCATTGCTCTGCCCATTGTGGAAAAGCTTTGTGAGTTGGGTGCAGACGTTACCGGCATCATCGGTTTCAGAAACAAGGATCTTCTGATTCTGGAGGATGAATTCCGCGCTTGCACCAAAACGCTGCGCGTGATGACCGACGACGGTTCCTACGGCGAGCACGGCAACGTAACCGCACCCTTGAAGGAAATGCTGGAAGCAGGGGAGAAGTTTGATATGATTATCACCATCGGCCCCCTGATTATGATGAAATTTGTGGTACTGACCGCAAAACCATTTGAAGTGCCCGTTACCGTTTCCATGAACCCCATTATGATCGACGGAACGGGAATGTGCGGCGGCTGCCGATTGACCTTGAATCAGGACGGCAAGAAGGTAACCAAGTTCGCTTGCGTGGACGGTCCCGATTTCAACGGCTATGAGGTGGATTTTGACGAGGCAATGAGCCGCGGCAGAATGTATGGAGACTTTGAACATCACGCATACGAAAATACTTGTAACTTGTTCAAGAAGGAGGTCAAGTAAAATGGCAAAAGCAAATATGACTCCGACCAGATGCCCCATGCCCAGCCAGGACCCCAAGGTAAGAGCACACAATTTTGACGAGGTGGCTCTGGGCTATACGGAAGAAATGGCAATCGAAGAGGCACAGCGCTGTCTGGAATGCAAGCACATGCCTTGCGTCAGCGGATGCCCCGTAAATATCCACATCCCCGCCTTTATCGCAAAGATCAAAGAGGGCGAATTTGAAGAAGCGTATCAGATCATCGCAAAAACCTCCAGTCTCCCCGCTGTATGCGGAAGAGTCTGCCCCCAGGAAACCCAGTGCGAGTCCAAGTGTGTTCGCGGGGTCAAGGGTGAATCTGTAGGAATCGGCAGATTGGAGCGTTTCGTAGCGGATTGGCATAATACCTTTGCCAAGGAAACCGGGGAGAGACCCGTATCCAACGGGCATAAGGTAGCCATCGTAGGCTCCGGCCCCTCCGGTCTGACCTGCGCAGGTGACCTTGCCAAGAAGGGCTTTGAAGTTACCGTGTTCGAGGCATTGCACACTGCAGGCGGCGTACTGGTTTACGGTATTCCCGAATTCCGTCTGCCCAAGTCCATCGTGGCAAAAGAGGTAGAGGGACTGAAGGCACTTGGCGTAAAGGTAGAGACCAACGTGGTCATCGGAAAGACCCTTACCGTAGATGAGCTGTTTGAAATGGGCTTTGAGGCGGCATTTATCGGCTCCGGCGCAGGACTTCCCAACTTCATGGGCATTCCCGGCGAGTCCTTCAAGGGTGTGTATTCCGCTAATGAATACCTGACCCGCAGCAATCTGATGAAGGCGTACAAAGAAACCCCCGATACCCCCATTATGAAGGGCGGCAAGGTAGCCGTAGTAGGCGGCGGTAACGTTGCAATGGATGCCGCGAGAACCGCTTTGAGATTGGGTGCTGAAAAGGTATATGTGGTATATCGCCGTTCTATGGAAGAGCTTCCCGCAAGACACGAGGAAGTGGAACACGCCATTGAAGAGGGAATTGATTTCCGTCTTTTGAATAACCCCGTGGAAATTCTCGGCTACGAGAATCCCCAGGATCCCAGAGATCCCAGAAACGGATTTGTGACCGGCATGAAGTGCATTAAGATGGAGCTGGGTGAGCCTGACGAAAGAGGCCGCCGCAGACCCGTGCCTGTGGAGGGCAGCGAATTTGTGCTGGACGTGGACACGGTCATTATTTCCATCGGTACCAGCCCCAACCCCCTCATCAAGGATACCACCGAGGGTCTTGAGGTGAACCGCTGGGGCGGAATCGTGGTGACCGAGGACGGTCTGACCTCACGCAGTGCAGTTTACGCAGGTGGCGACGCTGTTACCGGTGCCGCTACCGTAATTTCCGCAATGGGCGCCGGCAAAACCGCTGCTGCTTCCATTGCAAAGCTTTTGGGTGAGTAAAAAACCATCTTTCGAGTGGACAAAAAATGAAACTTTATATTTTTCCCAATCTGCGCACCGAAAAGCATATCAGTCTTGCTGTAGGTGTTGTAGAGCGTTTTTTGGAGCTGGGTGCGGAATGCAGCATTGCCGAGGAACGCTGCTTGAAAATGTACGATGATGCCCGATTCGTTCTTTTTTCGCCGGAGGAGGCGGATGTGATCGTTGCCATCGGCGGTGACGGCTCTGTTTTGCGCGGAGCGAAGCTTGCCGTGGAACTGAATAAGCCTCTTTTGGGGGTCAATAGCGGAAGATTGGGCTTTCTGTGTGCGCTGGACGCCAAACACCGCGATCGGTGGACGACGGATCTTTGGAGAAGTCTTGTGCCGACCCAAAGAACCTTGCTTTCCTTTACCTTGGGAGAAAAAGAATACTTTTCCCTCAACGACGTGATCGTTTCCAAGGAGCATTTCGGAGAATCCATGGAAATGGAAGTGTCCTTTTGCGGGGAAAAGTACCGTTTTTGCGGCGACGGTGTGGTGATTTCCACGCCAACGGGCTCCACGGCTTACAATTTGTCTGCGGGCGGCGCCGTTTTGCATCCCGACGTGCCTGCACTGGTGGTTACGCCCATCTGCCCCTACGGAAACGGAGTCCGATCCAAGGTGATTCCCCAAAACTCGGTGGTATGGATGACACTTCACCGCGCGAGAAACGGGAAAGCGGAGGTTTACTCCGACGGTGTTCTTTGCGGCACCATTACCGATTCTCTCCACGTGCAGACCGCCAAAAAAACCCTTACTCTTTATACAAAAGGATGAAAAACTGCAAGGAATTTTCCTTGCAGTTTTTTATATTCAAAATTATATAGGATGATACTTTTTTGTTTCTTCACAAATGCGGGGTTATATATTAAAATATCTAGGACTTTGGGTTGAAGTATCTTTTTTGATATGTCACCTCGTATTTTGCAGAAGGGAATGAGATGATGAAATTAGATCGAGTGATTGCGGTCAGAAACAATAAGACTGTTTTTCGCGACGGAAAACGATGCGTAAAAATCTTTTCTACAGAGTTTTCTAAAACAAGCGTATTTGCTGAAGCTATGAATCATGCGCGTGTAGAAGAGTGCGTGGATAACGTGCCGAAACTTTTGGAAGTGATCCGCCACGATCGCAATTGGGCCATTGTTTACGATTTCGCAAAGGGCAAGACACTGTTGCAATGGATGGAGGAAGAGCCGGAGGCTCTTTCGGATCAGGTAGCGTATTTCGTGGACGTTCAATCCAAGCTTCATCGCACCGAGGGCGGTTCGCTGGAAAAGATGAAGGAGGGCTTCTTTGACGCCATTCTCAGAGCTCCTTTGGATCCTACCTTAAAATATGCTTTGCACAAGGGCTTAGAGCAGATGCGGTTTTCCTCTCTGCTTTGCCACGGAGATTTTGTTCCTTCCAACCTCATTATCGGTGAGGATGCCAATCCCGTGGTGATCGACTGGGCATCCGCCATGTCCGGGGAACCGATGGCAGACGTAGCCATCACCTACCTTCTGTTGAAGATCCGTGGAAAGGAAGCGTTCGCAGAGGAATATCGGACCGCATATTTGAATAAAGTGCGGAAAAGCGAGAAAATGCTGGAGGAATGGATTCCCTACGCCGCGGCTTTTCTGCTGAATCTGACCAACCAGGCGGAGCGGAATGCGCTTTTTCCTTATGTAAAATCCATTGAAAACAAAGGAGAAACAAAATGAAAATTACGGTTTGTATCGGTTCTTCCTGCCACATCAAGGGTTCCCGTCAGGTGGTAGAACAGCTTCAGGATCTGATCACCCGTCACCAGTTGAGCGACAAGGTGGAATTGGCAGGCACATTTTGCTTGGGAAAATGCCAACAGGGCGTCTGCGTAACGGTGGGAGAAAATTTTTATTCCGTTTCTCCCGATACGGTTACTGCTTTTTTTGAAGAAAACGTGTTGAAATTTGTTAAATAAGGTTGAAAAGGAGAAATCAAATGGCAAACAAACTTGATCTAAGTGTAGTAGATACAATTGTGGAAAAAAGTGGCTACAAACAGGAAGCCATCATTTCTGTTTTGCAAGAGATTCAGGAGGTATATCATTACCTTCCCAGAGAAGTATTCCCCATTCTTTCCGAAAAAATGAAGATGAGCGAAGCGAGAATTTACAGCATTGCTACCTTCTACGAGAATTTTTCCTTGGAACCCAAAGGAAAGTACGTAATTAAGATTTGCGACGGTACCGCTTGTCACGTAAGAAAGTCTATTCCGATTCTGGACAAGCTTCGCAGCGAATTGGGTCTTTCCGCAGAGAAGAAGACCACCGACGATCTGAATTTTACCGTAGAGACCGTTTCCTGTCTGGGTGCTTGCGGTCTTGCTCCCGTTCTTACCGTAAACGACGTGGTTCATGCAGAAATGACCCCCGACAAGGCGGTAGAGCTTTTGAATCAACTGAAGGAGGAGATCAAAAATGCTGAGTAACAGAGCTGAATTTATCATTTACAGACAAAAGGCGGAAAAGGATTATGCCGCTCAGGAAAAGAAGATCATTGTTTGTGCAGGCACCGGTTGTGTTGCAGGTGGCTCCCTGATTCTTTTTGAACGCTTGAAGCAACTGGCCGAGGAAAGAGGACTGGCCGTTCAGATCGGCCTTGCAGAGGATCCCCACAGCCCCGGACTGGGTCTGAAGAAAAGCGGATGCCACGGCTTTTGCGAAATGGGTCCTTTGGTTCGTCTGGATCCTCAGGGCTGGCTTTATACCAAGGTAAAGCCCGAGGACTGCGAAGAGATCATTGAAAAGTCCATTGTAAAGGGCGAATGTGTAGATCGCCTGGTATATAAGAAGGACGGCGAAATTTATCGCGAGCAGTCCGAAATTCCTTTCTATCATCAGCAGACCCGCATGGTACTGGAGCATTGCGGTAAGATCGATGCTGACTCCATTCGCGAGTACATCGCCATCGGCGGCTACCGCGCTTTTGAAAAGGCTCTGTTTGAGATGAATGCCGATCAGATCGTAGACGAGATTTCCGCATCCGAGCTTCGTGGCAGAGGAGGCGGAGGATTCCCCGCAGGTAGAAAGTGGGCGCAGGTAAAGCGTCAGACCGCAACTCCCAAGTACGTTGTTTGTAACGGCGACGAGGGTGACCCCGGTGCCTTTATGGACCGCTCCATCATGGAGGGTGACCCCCACAGAATGTTGGAGGGTATGATGATCGCAGGGGTTGCCTGCGGTGCTACCGAAGGTTACATCTACGTTCGTGCCGAGTACCCTTTGGCAGTAAAGCGTTTGAGAAATGCCATCGCGCAGGCAGAGGAACTGGGTCTTTTGGGTGACAACATTCTGGGTACCCCCTTCTGCTTCCACATGCATATCAACTGCGGCGCAGGCGCCTTCGTTTGCGGCGAAGGTTCCGCTTTGACTGCTTCCATTGAAGGCAAGCGCGGTTTCCCCCGCGTAAAGCCTCCACGTACCGTTGAGCAGGGTCTGTTTGACAAGCCTACCTGTCTGAACAACGTAGAAACCTACGCCAACGTGGCTTCTATTATCAGTAACGGTTCCCAGTGGTTCCGCACCCACGGCACCGAAAAGAGCCCCGGAACCAAGGCGTTTGCCTTGACCGGTAATATCAAAAACACCGGTCTGATCGAGGTTCCCATGGGAACCACTCTGCGCAAGATCATTTTCGACATCGGCGGCGGTATGCGCGGCGACGGCGAGTTTAAGGCTGTCCAGATCGGCGGCCCCTCCGGTGCTTGTCTGACTGCAGAGCATCTGGATCTTCCTCTGGACTTCGACACCTTGAAGAAGGTTGGCGCAATGATCGGCTCCGGCGGTCTTGTAGTAATGGATTCCAATACCTGTATGGTAGAGGTTGCCCGCTTCTTCATGAACTTTACTCAGAACGAATCCTGCGGCAAGTGTGTTCCCTGCCGCGAGGGTACCAAGAGAATGTTGGAGATCCTGGAAAGAATCGTTGCCGGTGAAGGAAAAGACGGCGATATCGAGTTGCTTCTGGAGCTTTCCGATACCATTTCCGCTACCGCGCTTTGCGGTCTGGGCAAATCCGCTTCCTCTCCCGTTGTCAGCACCATCCGCAATTTCCGCGATGAGTACGAGGCACACATTTACGATAAGCGCTGCCCCGCAGGTGCTTGTCAGAAACTGAAGCAGATCGTCATTGATCCCGCTTTGTGTAAGGGTTGCAGCAAGTGCTCCCGCGTTTGTCCCGTGGGCGCTATCAGCGGCAAGATCAAGGAGCCCTTCTCCATTGACCTGAACAAGTGTATCCGCTGCGGTAGCTGTATCGATGCCTGCGCCTTTAAGGCAATCAAGGAGGTATGAGAAAATGAACGAAAAGAAATATATGCTAATCGACGGGATCCCCGTTGAAATTGAAGATGAAAAGAACATTCTGGAGCTGTGCCGCAAGGTAGGCATCAAAATGCCCACCTTCTGCTATCATTCCGACCTCTCCGTTTACGGCGCTTGCCGTATGTGTATGGTAGAGAATGAATGGGGCGGTCTGGACGCCGCTTGCTCCACCCCTCCCAAGGCAGGCGCAAGCGTGAAGACCAATACCGAGCGTCTTCGCCGTTACCGTAAGAACATTCTGGAATTGCTTCTTGCCAACCACTGCCGCGACTGTACCATCTGCGAAAACAACAATAAGTGTAAATTGCAGGATCTGGCAATGCGCTTCAACATCGAGGGTGTTCGCTTCCCCAACCGTGCCAAGTCCACCAAGGGTCAGGACGAATCCTCTCCCTGCATCTCCCGCGATGCAGGCAAGTGTATCCTGTGCGGCGACTGCGTAAGAGTTTGTAACGAAATTCAGCATGTAGGTGCCATTGACTTTGCACACAGAGGCGCCAATATGACCATCAGCACTGCGTTTGGTAAGCCCCTTGCAGAATCTCCCTGTGTAGGTTGCGGTCAATGTGCTGCCATTTGTCCCACCGGTGCCATCGTTGTCAAGAACGATATTGACAAGGTTTGGCGCGCCATCGACAATCCCGACGTTAAGACCACCGTACAGATCGCTCCCGCCGTTCGCGTTGCGCTGGGCAAGGAGCTGAATATGTCCGAAGGCGAGAACGTAATCGGCAAGATCGTTGCCGCTTTGCGCCGCATGGGCTTTGACGAAGTATACGATACCACTCTCGGTGCGGATCTGACCGTGCTGGAAGAAACCGAGGAATTCCTTTCCCGTTTGGAGGAGGGCAAGAATCTGCCTCTCATCACCTCCTGCTGCCCCGGTTGGGTTCAGTTCTGCGAGAAGAAGCATCCCGAATTTCTCCCCAACGTATCTACCTGCCGCAGCCCCATGCAGATGATGGCTTCAATTTTGAAGGATCAGAGCAAAAAGTCCTCCAAAAAGATGTTCCACGTTGCCGTAATGCCTTGTACCGGTAAGAAATTCGAAGCAGAGCGTGAAGAGTTCAAGACCGAGCTTGGCGCAAACGTAGATGCGGTTATTACCACCCAGGAATTGATCGTTATGATTAAGGAATCCGGCATTATGTTCGACCGTTTGGATCCCGAGGCTGTGGATATGCCTCTGGGCACCATTTCCGGCGCGGGCGTGATCTTCGGTGTAACCGGCGGCGTTACCGAAGCCGTTCTCCGCAGAGTATCCTCCAACAAGAGCCGCGGCGCCCTTCTCAGCGTTGCTACTGCAGGTCAGAGAGGAAATCAGGACGTTAAGGAATTTGTCGTTCCCTACGGCGAAAAGGAACTGAAGATCGCAGTTGTTAGCGGTCTTGGTAATGCCGAGCGTGTTCTGGAGCGCGTTCAGGCAGGTGAGCACTTTGACTTTATCGAAGTAATGGCTTGTCCCGGCGGTTGTATCAACGGCGGCGGTCAGCCTTATGCAGGGAAAGACGGATGCAAGGAAAGAAGAGAAGGTCTTTATAAAGCAGACCGCCTTCTGAGCATTCGCAGAAGCGAAGAAAATCCCGTGATGAACACTATCTATCAGGATATTATCAAAGGAAAAGCTCACGAGCTTCTCCACGTAGATTATACCAAGGGAAAAAAAGCATGATTTGTCTTTCGATCTGTATCGGAACTTCTTGCCACCTGAATGGTGCAAACAACGTGGTAATGAGCTTTCGCCATCTGATTGAGGAATACGGCCTCCACGATAAAGTAACGGTTTCCGCTGCTTTCTGTATGCAGGCTTGTTCCAGAAACGACGTTTCCGTTAAGATCGGCGAAGAGAGATTCGGCGTGAAGGCGGAAGAGGCAAGAACCTTTTTCAAGGAAAAGGTCCTTCCCATGGTAAAGTAATTCGTTAAACGGATTTTACTTGAATTGATAGGCGGATAGGCAATCCTTATCTGCCTTTTTCAAAATTCGGAGGAATTTATGGTAGTACAGGTATGCGTTGGCTCTTCTTGCCACCTAAAAGGTTCCGAGGATCTTGCGCTTTTGATACAAAAGGCTATTGAGGAAAACAATCTGGAAAGCGAGGTTTTTCTTATGGGAAGCTTTTGCATCGGAAAATGTAACCCCGTTGGTGTGACGATTCAGGTAGACGACGATGTTCACGTGGGCATCACCCGAGAGAGTTTCAAGGAGTTTTTTGCAGAGCATATTCTGGGTAAACTGGAAAGGGAGCGATAATTATGCAAAAACATCTTACGTTAAAAAAATCAAATTGTAAAAACTGCTACAAGTGCATTCGTCATTGTCCCGTAAAGGCGATCCGTTTTTCTGCGGGACAGGCACATATCATCCACGAGGAGTGTATCCTTTGCGGACATTGCTTTGTAGTTTGTCCCCAGAACGCCAAGGAGATTACCAGTGAGGTAGAAAAGGTCAAGGTGTTCCTGCAGTCTGAGGAACCCGTATTTGTCAGCCTTGCTCCTTCTTTCGTAGCAAACTACGAAGGCGCGGGCATTAATTCTATGCGTACCGCGCTGAAAAAGATGGGCTTTTTCGACGTGGAGGAAACCGCTCTGGGTGCAACGGTAGTAAAACGTGAATATGAAAAAATGCTGGAGGAACGCAAACCCGACGTTTTGATTTCTTCCTGTTGTCATTCCATCAATCTTTTGATTCAGAAGCATTATCCCGAGGCGCTGCCGTATCTGGCGCAGGTGATGAGCCCCATGCAGGCACATTGCCGTTCCATCAAGGAAAGATACCCCGAGGCAAAGACTGTTTTCGTAGGTCCCTGCGTATCCAAAAAGGATGAGGCGTATCGCTACGAAGGGATCGTGGATGCGGTGCTGACCTTTGAGGAGCTTTCCGAGTGGATGAAAAAGGAAGGCATTGTGCCCGAGATCTGCGGAGAAAGCACCGAGCAGAGCAGAGCACGTTTGTTCCCCACCACAGGTGGCATTCTGAACTCCTTTTCTTCCCGCGCCCCCGGATATTCCTATCTTGCCATCGACGGTGTGGAAAACTGCATCGCCGCTTTGAAGGATATTATCGCAGGTAAGATCCATAATTGCTTCGTTGAAATGAACGCCTGCGTGGGAAGCTGTGTGGGCGGCCCAATTATGGAAAAATATCATCACTCCTCCATCCGTGATACCATCGCGGTGCAGAATTATGCGGGAAGTGCGGATTTTGAAGTGACCCAGCCCGAAAACGGCCTTTTGCACAAGGGATTTCCTTTCATCGATCTGATGGAAAAAATGCCTGCCGAGGAAGAATTGCAGGTGATTTTGCACCAGATGGGCAAGGATACGCCCCAGCAGCAGTTGAACTGTGGCTCCTGCGGATATAATACCTGCCGCGAAAAGGCCATTGCGATTTTCCGAGGAAAGGCCGATGTTTCCATGTGCCTTCCTTATCTGAAGGAGCGCGCGGAAAGCTTTTCCGATTCTATCGTAAAAAATACCCCCAACGGAATTTTGGTTCTCAATGAACAGCTGGAGGTTCAGCAGGTCAACTGCGCCGCAAAGCGCATTATGAATCTACGCTCCGCTTCCGATATATTGGGCGATCAGGTGATTCGCATTCTGGATCCCGCGCCCTTTATCCGCGTTCGCGATACGGGAAGAAGCGTGCACAACGCCCGCACCTACCTTGCCGAGTACAAGCGCTATGTGGAGCAAACCGTTACCTACGATGCGGAGTCCCATCTTCTCATCTGTATTATGCGTGATATTACCGACGAGGAAAACGAGCGCGAGGCAAAGGATACCATGCGCGCCAAGACCTTTGAGGTAGCGGATAACGTGGTAGAAAAGCAGATGCGTGTTGCACAGGAAATCGCATCTCTTCTGGGTGAGACTGTCGCGGAGACCAAGATCGCCCTAAGCAAACTCAAGGAGTCTATTTCCGATGAATGATTTTTGCGCCGATATCGGTTTTAAGTCTATCAATCACGACGGCGAGCAGCTTTGCGGTGACCATATCGAGGTCGTTGAATCGGGCGATCAGTCCACCGTCGTGGTGCTTTCTGATGGCTTGGGAAGCGGCGTGAAAGCCAACATCCTGTCCACGCTCACCTCAAAAATCATTTCCACCATGCTTTCCGAAGGACTTTCCTTGGAGGAATGTGTGGAAACCATTGCCGCAACTCTGCCAGTTTGCTCGGTGCGCGGGGTGGCATACTCTACGTTTACCATCATCCACTTGAAAAACAACCAAACTGCGGAGATCATTCAGTATGACAATCCGCAGGTGATCTTCCTGCGAGATCACAAAAGCGTGGACTATCCCAAAACGGAAATGAACATTGGCGGAAAGAAGATCTACAAATCCGTGATCTCCCTGCAGGAGGGCGACATTTTCGTAGCCATGAGTGACGGTTGTCCCCATGCAGGCATCGGTCTTTCCTTTAATTTCGGCTGGAAGCGGGAGGACATCATCGACTTTTTCGAGACCATCATTCTTGCCGGCTATACGGCCAAGACGCTTGCTACCATGCTTATTGACGAGTGTAATCGTCTGTACGGCGGCAAGCCCGGTGACGATGCCTCTTCCTGTGTGGTACGCGTCCGTAAGAGAGAACCCATGAACCTTTTGTTCGGTCCTCCCTATAACCGCGACGATGCACAGCGTATGATGAGTCTGTTCTTTGCCAAGGAAGGTAAACACATCGTCTGTGGCGGAACCACTTCCGGCATCGCGGCAAAGTATTTGGGCAAGCCTTTGGAGGCTTCTCTGGATTTCCTAAGTGCCGGCGTGCCTCCCATTGCCCAAATTGAGGGCGTGGACTTGGTTACGGAAGGGGTTATTACCATCAATCGCGTATTGGAGTATGCCAAGGATTATCTTGGCGAAAACAAGTTTTACGAGGATTGGTGCTTCCAGCATGACGGCGCATCCCAGATCTGCCGCTTGCTTTTTGAGGAAGCCACTGACATCAACTTTTACGTGGGCAGGGCTATCAATCCTGCACACCAGAACCCCAATCTCCCCATCAATTTTAATATCAAGATGAATTTGGTAGAGGAGCTTTCCGCTTGTCTGAAAAAAATGGGCAAACGGATCAAGGTTAGTTATTTCTGAGGAGAATCTATGAGAAAATTTGACACCAAGGTGCAGCACTTAAAATATAAAGTGCTTCGGGAGGTGGCAAAAGAAGCCTGGAACGGAACGCTTTTGGAAAACATTACCCAAATTCCAAAGACCATTGTTCCCGGAAAAACCCCAACGATGCGCTGCTGCGTCTATAAGGAACGCGCCATTCTTGCAGACCGTATCAAGTTGGCAATGGGTGGTAACAAAGAGATCCCCGGTGTGATTCAGGTCATCGACATTGCCTGCGATGAATGTCCTGCTGCGGGATACGACGTAACCGATTCCTGCCGCGGCTGTCTTGCACACCGCTGCGAGGACGTTTGCCGTCGGGGTGCCATCTGGTTTGACCACAATCACGTAGCGCATATTGATAAGTTCAAGTGTATTGAGTGCGGTCTGTGTGCAAAGGTTTGCCCCTATACCGCCATTGTGAATCGCAAGCGTCCCTGTCAGAATGCCTGCAAGGTCAAGGCCATCAGCATTGATACGGAAAATGCGGCGAAGATTGATTATTCCAAATGCACCTCCTGCGGAGCCTGCGTTTATCAATGTCCCTTCGGCGCCATCAGCGATCAGTCCCAGATTCTGGATGCCATCGCCCTTTTGAAGGAAGCAAAGGAAGGCAAGCGAGTCTATGCCGTGGTTGCCCCCTCTATTTCCAGCCAGTTTTCCTACGCCAAGACGGGGCAGGTGGTAACGGGCTTGAAACAGCTTGGCTTCCATACGGTGGTAGAAGCTGCGCTGGGTGCAGATCTTGTGGCACAAAATGAGGCGAAGGAATTGAGCGAAAAGGGATTTTTGACCAGTTCCTGCTGTCCTGCCTTCGTTTTCTTCATTGAAAGCCAGTTTCCCGAGCTTGTCCCTTTGATTTCCCACAATCCGTCTCCCATGGCGGCAATCGGTGAATACATCAAAAAAACCGATCCGCAGTCGGCAGTGATCTTCATCGGTCCCTGCAGTGCCAAGAAGCAGGAAGCGAAAAAGGAAAAGGTTCGCCCCTTTGTGGACGTAGTCCTCACCTTTGAGGAATTGCAGGCGCTCTTCGACAGTCGCGAGATCGATCTGACGGCTCTGGAGGAGGGGCTTCTTGACAACGCTTCTTACTACGGACGGATCTTTGCCCGATCGGGCGGACTTTCCGAAGCGGTTGCCCAGGCTTTGAAGGAGCAGGGCATCGACTTTGAAGTGAATGCGGCCGTTTGTGACGGCGTTGAGGCTTGTAAAGCCGCCTTGCTGAAAAAGTCCAAGGGTGTGCTGGACGCCAATTTTATCGAGGGTATGGCGTGCATCGGCGGATGTATCGGCGGAGCGGGTTGTTTGACCCACGGCGAAAAAAATAAAAAACAAGTAGATGAATATGGCATAGAGGCGTTGGAAAAGACGATTTCGGATGCCACCTCGGTCTTAATGTAAAGGAGAAAAAAGATGAATAAGATTACAGTAATCGGAACCGGAAACGTAGGCGCTACCATTGCTTACACTCTGACCACGGCGGGAATCGCCTCTGAGATCGTTCTCATTGATATCAATACCGAAAAGGCATTGGGCGAGGCGTTGGATATCCGTCAGGGTGTTCCTTTCTTCACCCCCTGCAACATTTACGCGGGCTCTTATCAGGATGCAATCGGCTCCGATATCGTGGTGATTACATCCGGTATTGCAAGAAAGCCCGGTCAGACCAGACTGGAGCTTGCACAGACCAACGTAAACATCCTTAAGTCCATTGCATCCCAAATCGTAAAGTATGCGCCCGATGCAACCTACGTTATCGTCAGCAATCCCGTAGACATTCTGACCTACGTGTTTGCCAAGGTAGCCGGCATTCCCGAAAATCGCGTTATCGGTAGCGGAACCATGTTGGATACGGCACGTCTCCGTTCCCGCATTTCCGAATACTATTCCGTCAGCCAGAAGAACGTACACGCCTTCGTTTTGGGCGAGCACGGCGATTCTTCCTTCGTGCCTTGGTCCAACGCAAATATTTCCAACGTGCCCATACTGGACTATCCCGAATATATTTTGAAAAAGGGAACCTATCCCACGTTTAAGACCGAAGAGGTGGAAGAGTATATGCGCACCTCCGGCGGACGCATCATCGGCAGAAAGGGTGCTACCTTTTATGCGGTTTCTATGTCCGTTTGCCATTTGTGCAAGTGTCTTTTGAACAGCGTGGATACCACGCTCACCGTTTCCACCATGCTTCACGGTGAATACGGAATCGACGACGTTGCTCTTTCTCTGCTGACTGTCGTGGGTAACAAGATTGCCGAAAACAAGATCCTGCTTCCCTTGACCGAGCAGGAGCAGAAGAAGCTTCAGCACAGTGCAGATTGCTTGAAAAACGTAATCAACAACCTAGAGATTTAAACGCCAAGCGCGAAAAGGAAGAAAACTTTTCGCGCTTTTTCTGGCTTTTTTAGTTTTGATGTGTTAAAATGAGTGAAAAGTGGAAAATGGAGGCGTTTTATGAATATATTGCACATCAAGTATGCTGTTGAAGTTGCAAAACTCGGCTCTGTGAGCAAAGCAACAGAAACGCTTTTTACCGCACAGCCCAATATCAGCCGCTCTATTCGTGAATTGGAAAATGATTTGGGAATTGAGATTTTTTCCCGTAGTGCCAAGGGAATGGTATTGACTCCCGAGGGGGAGGAATTTATCGGTTATGCTAAAGGAATTTTAAAGCAGATCGATCAGGTGGAAACGCTTTACAAGGAAAATTCACCGCAAAAGCAGCGGTTTTCCATTTCCGTTCCCCGCGCCTGCTATATTTCCGAGGCGTTTGCACAATTTTCCAAAACGCTTACCGAAAATCCCGCTGAGATTTTTTACAAAGAAACCAACTCAGGCAGAACCATTACCAATGTTATTGAGAACGATTATAAACTGGGCATTATCCGTTATTCGGAGATGCATGACCACCATTTTAAGGAAACGCTGGAGGAAAAGGGCCTTTCCTACGAAATGGTTGCCGAGTTTTCTTATCAGGTGATTATGAGCCGTGACAATCCTCTTGCCAATCAGGAGGAAGTCACACTGGAGGATCTTTCCTCTTATATCGAGATCAATCACGCAGACCCCTACGTGCCTTCCTTGCCTCTTTCCAAGGTGATCAAGGACGAGTTGCCCGATCACATTGAGCGCCGAATCTTCATTTTCGAAAGAGGAAGCCAGTTCGATCTCCTGTCTGAAAATCCCAATACGTTTATGTGGGTCTCTCCCGCTTCCGAAAAGGTTTTGGAACGGTACAATTTGGTGCAACGCCCCTGCGTGGATAACAAAAAGCGCTACAAGGACGTTTTGATCTACCGCAACGGTTACCGCTTGACGGAGATCGACAAAAACTTTATTACCGCCCTCATCGAATCCCGCAGAAAATATCTCCCGTAAAAACGAAAAAATGCTATAGATGCACAAAATATATGTTTCTATAGCATTATTTTTTTCAAAACTTTTGGTTGCTTTTCTTGTTTTACACCGTTTCCCGGGATAGTAAAGCAAGTTTGAATCATTTAGTTGAATTGTAAGCGGCTGTGCTTTTGGTTTTTGACGGTATATTCTTAAAAGACGGATTTTGGCATCATGGCAAGATAGTCAAAGATAAAGTCGTCGCCGTCGATGAAGAATTCATATTCGTCTTCCTCGGATACAGGGGTAAAAACATAAAGCGCATTTCCGCATAACCGTTCAGTCGTGTGGTAGGGTTCCACCTCCGAAACCATAAAAAACATGGCAAAAGCCGTGGTTTTTCTTTGTTTCCATAACTTTTTGTAGCGAAAAATATTGCTTTTTTTGTGGGGAGATGTATAATACGAGTAAAATTGAGGACTGAAGATGCAAGGAATTTGTAAAATGGATTACAATTTGCATACTCATACATTTCGTTGCTCTCACGCCACCGGAACAGAAGAAGAATATATTCTCCGAGCGATTGAAAACGGTGTTCGTTATCTGGGGTTTAGCGATCATATTCCTTTTCGTTGCGCCGACGGATATGAAGCTCCTGGTGTACGTATCCCTACAAAGCAAGCAAGAGACTACATTCGGGATCTGCGCACCTTGCGTGAAAAATATCGCGATCAGATTGAAATTTATATTGGCTTCGAAATGGAATATTTTTCGGATCAGTTTGGCAAAATGCTGGAAAGTGCACGAAATTGGGGCGCGGAATATTTGATTTTGGGGCAGCATTATGTGATGCCTGAGCATCCAAACGGCAAACACTCGAGCATTCCCACCGATGATGTGGTCGCCTTGAAGGCTTATGCGCAATCTGTTATAGCCGCGATGGAAACAGGCGTTTTTACCTATGTGACTCACCCGGATGTTTTTAATTTTACGGGAGATACGAAAGCGTATCAAGAAGTCATGCGTAAGGTTTGTATCGCGTCTAAAACATGGAACGTTCCTCTGGAAATCAATTTTTATGGCATCCGCGATAAGCGCTATTACCCGAAAGAAGCGTTTTGGCAAATTGCCGGAGAAGAGCGTTCTCCTGTTACCTTCGGTTTTGATTCCCACGACGTTCTCAGCGCTTTTGATGGCGCATCGCTTGAAAAAGCAAAACAGCTGGTGGAAAAATATAATCTCAATTATATAGGAAAGTCGCCGCTGGTGTTGATCTGACATCCGGTGAAAGGATATAACGATTATAGAAACGGTTGGACATATTATCGGCATTGTCGCCATTGGATTGTTTTTTTCTTTCCTATCAGATTTTGATAAGAAGGCGCGCTCAGGCTTATGGGGAAACCGATTTTGTGGCTATGTTTGATGGATTTAACGACAGCGGTATTTACAAGGTTGAAGGCAACAAGATCTTCTCCGCTGAAAAAGGCAGTTCCTTCTCTGATGAACAATACGAAGTGTTTGAACTTGACGGGGATAAGTTGACCTTGAAAGAGCTTGTTGGCGCACCCGAAGACCAGCTTGCTATGGCAGAATTTATCTATCCCTTGGAATTTGCGCGAATCAAATAAAAATTTTATACAAAAGCGGTTTGCCGTGCTTGGCAAACCGCTTTTCTTTTTTTGATGTTTGCTTTTTGCTTTTCTTACGATGCAAAAAAATTAAAAATGTGTTATTATAGTGGCGGAGATAATCGGTCGGTATGGATCGAAAGCTCTACCAAAGGTTTATTTTTTCTCCCTAAACCAACGGTAGGTGTTCTTTTTTTTGTGTTGATCTATACTGTAAGCGAAAGGAGGCTCCCTGTGAACCAAATTAAAATAGGCAGATTGATTGCCGATCAGAGAAAAAAAGAAAATTTGACTCAACTGCAGTTGGCAGAAAAATTGGGAATTACCGACAAAGCGGTATCCAAGTGGGAAAGGGGCATAGCAATGCCCGATACTTCTCTGATGCTTGAACTTTGTGATATTCTTTGCATCGGGGTCGATGAATTATTAAGGGGAGAGAAAAACGGTATGGAGAACAACGATCAGAAAAACGAACAGCTTTTGCTGGATATGGCAAAAGAAATGGAACAAAAAAACAAAACCATCTGGCTTTCCATGTGGATCATTATGGGGGTCAGCGTGCTGGCCTTGCTGACAAGCCTTGCTATTGCCGCGCTTTTGATACCGGAAGGCCCGTGGCAACTTGTCACGATTCTGGGTGCGTGCGTTGTGTTTTTGATCCCGTGCTTTTACGCGTTAAAGCTTGAGGTCAGCGTGGGGGTTTACAAGTGCAAAAAATGCGGGCATGAGATCGTGCCCTCCTATTTGCAGGCATTGAACGCCATGCACATGGGAACCACGCGCTATCTGGAGTGCCCCAAATGCCGCAAGCGCACCTGGTGCAAAAAGGTACTGAAAAAATAAAAAGGCTTGGTTTCAAAAACTTCGATGGCGTTGTATCCTTACGGGTACAACGCCAGTTTTATGCGCCTTGGGAAATCCATTTAATATCAACTTGTTTCTCTGCTTTTTTTGCATATTCGATCAAGGTTTTTGTCCCCTTGCTTTTTCCGTCCCAAAAGCAAATGACTTTGTGGCATACGTCTATCATTTGTTTGTTTCGGATCGGCCCGGCTGCTTTTCCGTATTTTTTCCAATCCGGTAGGTATTGTTTGATGGGAAAACCGTTTTCTTTTGCAAATCTTTATCCCAAAAGATCTGCTCCCTGACACCCTCCCGAAAGAATCGTAATTGGGTCTGGAGATTCATATTCTATCAGACAAGAAACAATAAAGTCTTTGGCTTCCTTGTAATTTGAATAGGTTCTGCAACCTGCGATCACTACACACATTTCCATTTTTTCATCCTTCCTAGGGGTATTCTATCTTATTTCCACCAAAAAAGCAACCATAAATGGTTATATAAATGGTCCTTTTTTAAGCATAATATTGTGGTGGGAGTTGATTTTATGTTTAAAATTGATAGAGAATTTAAATCTGCCAATATTTCTCGCACCATTCGCTTTACCGAGTCCCTTTTCGAGCAATTGAACAAAACTGCGGCGGACAATGATATTTCTTTCAA
>JAZOQB010000054.1:0-45966 GCA_045655865.1 Eubacteriales bacterium | reverse complement strand
AACATGGATAAAAAATACTTTCATATCTTTTTGACCGTCTCTTCCTGTGTTCTTTTTTATTTTTTTCTTACCAATTTTTCAAGTGTCTTTGGCGTGATCCGTTCTCTTTTTCGGATCTGCAGCCCCCTTTTGTACGGTTTTGCGATTGCGTATATCTTAAATCCGCTGATGAAATTCTGTTCCCGGGGTCTATCCCGAGTGTTTCCAAAGTGGAAACGCAACACCTTGAGAGCATGGTCTATTACCTTTTCGTACCTTTTCCTGCTTCTGGCTTTGGGCGCAATTTTGTTTCTCATCATTCCTCAAATGGTGGAGAGCGTGGGTACCTTGGTGATGAACATCTCCGATTATACTCGCTCCTTTTCCGTTTTTGTGGATAACCAGGCCGCTCGATTGAACGCTTTGTTTATGGGGACTTTCTCCTTTGACAACACCTTGGGCGCTATGCAGAGTTTGATCAGCCGCGGAGCTTCGTTTTTGGTGTCCATTCTGCCGGATGCGATCGACATGGTCACACGGGTGACTGCCATTATCGGCTACATCATCTTTGGTTTGTTCTTTTCCGTTTACATGCTCTTTGACAAGGAGAGACTTTGCGCCAGGATCAAAAAAATGGTCTATGCCATTGTGAGGGAAGAAAATGCCAATAAGATCATTCTCTTCTTTCGCGATACCAATGAATCCGTTGGCAATTTTATCAACGGAAAATTGATCTCCAGCTGTGCCATCGGAATCTGCTCCTTTTTTGTATTTCTCTTTTTCGGTATCGAGTTCCCCGGCCTTTTGGCAGTGATTATCGGCGTGACGGACATCATTCCCGTGTTTGGTCCCATTATTGGCGCGATCCCTTGTAGCTTGATCCTGCTGATCGCTGCCCCCGGCCAGTTTATTCCGTTTTTAATTATGATCATTGTGATCCAGCAGATCGAAGGCAATGTGATCTCTCCCAAAATTTTGGGCCATGTGACCGGGATCTCCGGCTTTTGGGTCATGGTGGTTATCACCGTGGGTGGTGGACTTTTCGGCGTACCGGGTATGATCTTGGGCGTTCCGATCTTTACGGTTTTCTATCGTCTTTTGACTCGTGCGGTCAATGCGAACCTTGCAAAAAAGAACATGACCGTAGAAACCGGTTTTTATGAAAACTATCCCGCCATGCCTCCCAGAGAAGAACAGGTAGAAAAGAGAGAGAAGTGCCGACTAAAACAGCTTTTTTTGGGAAAGAATAAGAGAAAAAAAGAGCAAGAGACGGAAGGGGAAGCGCGGCGTGAAGATCTGTGAGATCCTTTCCGTAGGCACGGAGTTATTGTTGGGAGATACGGTGGATACCAACGCCGCCTTTCTCTCTCGGGCGATGCGACAGGCAGGTTTCTCGGTTCATTTTCGACAGACCTGCGGAGATAATTGGGACCGTTTGGAAAAGACGATGCGACAGGCTCTTTCCCGGTCTGACCTGGTTGTGGTCACCGGCGGTCTTGGGCCGACCTATGACGATATCACGCGTGAGGTTGCCGCATCGGTCATGCAGATGCCTCTGGAAGAGAATGGAAAGATCGTATCCGAGCTTGAGGCTTATTTTCTTCGGCGCAATATCCCAATGAGCCGAAATAATCTTCGTCAGGCTATGGTACCGCGGGGGGCTCGGATCCTTCAAAATGATTGGGGAACTGCCCCCGGCCTTTGGTTGGAAAAAGAGGGGAAGGGATTGATCCTTTTGCCCGGTGTTCCCCGGGAAATGAAAGCTTTATTTGTTCACCGTATCATGCCCATTTTCAAGGAACAAAGCTCTGTCTCACTGTTTACCCTCATCCTTCGGTTTTACGGGATTTCCGAATCGAAGATCGATGAGATCCTTTCGGAACTGATGAAAACGGCGGATAATCCAACGGTTGCTCCCTATGCAGGGGAAGGCCAAGTGGAGATCCATATTACCGCTTCTGCTGCAACGGAAAACGATGCCATGATGCTTTGCCGTCACAAAGCCGGGGAAGTGTTGGCGTTGGTTGGAGAGTATTGCTACGGAGAAGGGGATGACAGTCTGGAAGGGGTCTTGGTAAAGCGCCTTTCTCAAAAAGGACTTCAACTGGGCGTGATGGAAGAAATCACCGGCGGAATGATCTCTCAGCGGATATCCTCTGTTTTTGGTGCGAAAAAGGTTCTGGCTCAGGGCTTGTATACATCCCATCCGGAAAAAGATCTACCCGCTATCTCCAAAGCCGATCTTGCGGAACGCATGGCCAGAGAGGCGATACGTTTTTCTTCGGGGCAGATCGGGGTTGGCGTTACAGGTGTTCTGGAAGAGAGCGAGGCGAGCCAAGAAGACCCTGTTGGCACGGTGTATATTGCGGTGGTCTATGGGGAAAAGAGGGAGATCGTTCGAACCGTTTTCGGACATGCCGGCTCAGAACGCGATCACATTCGTCACCTTGCTGCCTCGAAAGCTATGGCTATGGTCCTAAACATTTGCCAATGTTATCGCCACAATCTCTAAAAATATTAGTTTTTTCGATATTTTCAAGAAAATACTTGCTTTTTTTTTATGAGTTTGATATACTGGGAGTGGTTTTTAAAAAGGACTGTGCCGATAGGAGTCTATTATGATCTCGAAAGAAGTTACTGTTTTGAACAGCGTTGGTCTTCACGCCAGACCAGCTACTTATTTTATTCAAAAAGCCAACAGTTATAAAAGCTCGCTTTGGGTAGAATGCGGTGATCGCAGAGCCAACGCCAAGTCCCTTCTCGGGATCCTCTCTCTTGGGATCACCAAAGGTACTCGGATCCATATCATTGCGGACGGTTCCGATGAAGCAGATGCTTTGGAAGGACTGGCCAATTTGATTCTTGCCGGCTTTCAAGATTGACCATATCACTTGCCCTTTTCGGGCAAGTGATATTTTTTTTGTTGGGAGATGACCATGGAAGAATATACCCCCCAGATCCTTTCCCCCGCCGCTCTTTTGGAAAAGGCAAAAAGCCTTCCCATGTCACCCGGAGTGTATTTGTTTTTCGATCGAAAAGGGCAGATCATTTATGTAGGCAAGAGCCGTGCCCTTCACAATCGAGTGCTGAGTTATTTTCAAAACCGGGGAAAACACCCGCCGAAAACGGAAAAGATGGTGCAGACAGCGGTGGATTTTCAGACAATCGTTACCTCCTCGGAGGGCGAAGCCCTGATTTTGGAAAACGAAAAAATCAAGCTCCATCAGCCAAAATTCAATATTCGACTAAAGGATGACAAGGATTATCCTTACATCCGGCTTTCTCTGGAGGAGGAGTATCCGCGCCTTTCCTTTACCAGGCGGCGGGCAAAACCGGGAGACCGTTCGCGTTATTTTGGGCCGTACAGTTCTCCGGGGGCGGTGAGAAGCGCTATCGATACCGCCAACAAACTGTTTTCTCTCCCTACCTGCAAGAGAAAATTTCCCCGTGAGATCGGGAAGGGAAGGCCCTGCCTTTATCATCATATGGGAAGGTGTGTGGGTGTTTGTACCGGAAATGTTACTCCGGAGGAATACCGGAGGCGAATCGAAGAGGTCATCCTTTTTTTAAAACACGATCACAAAAAAATTATCGCTTCTCTGGAAAAGGAAATGCAAACGGCATCGGAAAACTTGGATTTTGAGAAGGCAGCCTCTTTGCGGGATCGGATCCGCGCTCTGCAGAGCCTTTCCGCTTCCCGGCAGGTGGTGCGAGACCTTCATTTCGATGCAGATGTGTTTGGCGTCTTTTCCGATGAATTGGGAGGATGCATCAATTTGCTTTCCGTTCGGGAAGGAAGCGTGGCGGACAGTGTGAATTTTCACTTCGGCGCTGACCAGATCCTTTCACCCGAGAGTTTTTCCTCTATGATGGTGGAGCTTTACCGGGGACGTGATTTTCTTCCCAAAGAAATTTTCCTTCCAAGATCCCTTTGGAGCGAGGAGACCGCGCTGTTATCGGAAGTGCTTTCTCGCTCGGGGGAGAGTAAGATAAAATTTCGACTGCCGGAACGGGGAGAGGGAAGAGCCCTTTTACAAATGGCCGAGCAAAATGCCAAGGTTGCCGCCCTTCATCGCCGTGCGCTACTGGAAAAGGATGAGGAGGTTTTGGTCAAACTGGCCTCTCTTTTGTCTCTGGAGACGCTTCCCCAACGCATTGAGAGTATTGACATATCCAATTCCGGCGCCAGTGTCATCAGCGCCGGAATCATCACGGTGACAAACGCCCGGTTTTCAAAAAAAGATTACAAAAGCTTTTCCATCAATCAAGGCACACCCGACGATCTTGCCAGCATGTACGAAGCGGTTACCCGGCGGATCTGTCGATATCAAAACGGGGATAAAAGTTTTTCCCCTCTGCCGGATCTGATCCTGGTAGACGGTGCCTCAGGTCAGGTGGGATCGGTCAAACGGGCCCTTGCCGATCGGGGCGTTTTGATTCCTGTCTTTGGTATGGTCAAGGATGAATTCCACAAAACCCGGTGCTTGACTGATGGGGAACACGACATTTCCATTGCCCACGACCCTCATCTGTTTCAATTCATCTACAGCATCCAAGAGGAGGTGCATCGCTTCAGCCTCTCCCGTATGGATTCCCGCCGACGGAAAAAAGTGAGATCTTCTACCCTTACCGAGATTTGCGGAATCGGTGAGAAGAAGGCAACTCAATTATTGAAGGAAATGAAAAACATGAAAGCCATCCGGAGTTCTACCGTTGAGGAGCTTTCGTCTGTATCCGGTATCTCTCAAAGGGATGCCCGGAACATTTATAACTATTATCACAGACAAGATTTGGAGGAAACTGATCCATGATGAGAATCATCACCGGAAAAGCCAAGGGAGTACGCTTGACCGCTCTCCCGGGAGATGCGGTGCGTCCTACTACGGAAATGGCAAAGGAAGGGGTATTCAGCGCCATTCAATTTGATCTGGCGGGCAAACGCTTTCTGGATCTCTTTGCAGGCAGCGGTCAAATGGGACTGGAGGCTATCAGTCGCGGAGCTTCATGTTGTACCTTTGTGGATTGCAGCGAAGATTCCCTGAAAGTGGTGCGGAAGAATATAGAAAAAACCGGCTTTGCTGTCCAGTCCAAGGTGGTTCGCAGCGAGTACGGGGAGTTTATTCAGTCTGCCGCGCGGCGCGGCCAGGTCTTTGATTTTATCTTTGCCGATCCGCCATACGAAAAAGATCTGGGCCCGGAATTGGTCAAACGCATCATACGGGCAGGCCTTGTAGCGCCGGGAGGTGTGCTGATGGTGGAGACCGCCAATCCGGAATTGGATTTGGGGAAGATCCCCCAGGAAGTCATGGCCGTGGTGGAGAGCACGAAAACTTATAAGTTTTCCAAGTGTTATGTTCATTTTGTTCGGGTGCGAGGTGAGGGGGAGGCATGAAAAGACTTGCCGTCTGCCCCGGGAGCTTTGATCCGGTAACCTTTGGACATGTAGATATCGTCCTGCGCGCCAGGGATCTTTTTGGAGCGTGCGAGGTGGTGGTGATGAACAACCGGGAAAAAAACTATCTTTTTTCTTTGGAAGAACGTTTCCGCTTGTGTCAGGCGGCTTTTCAGAACGAAAAAGACGTTCGGGTCTCCTGTTATGAAGGGATGCTCTATGAATTTCTCCGGGAGAGGGAAGAGGCTGTCTTGGTGAAGGGAGTGCGCAACGAAAAGGACTTTCTTTACGAAAAAAATATGGCGGCTTTTAACTTTTCTCATTCCGGGGTGGAGACCTTGTATCTGGATGCGAAAGAAGAGTATCAGAGCCTGTCGTCAACCCTGGTTCGAGCAAAAATTCAAAAAGGGGAGGACGTTTCTTCACTTTTGCCGGAAGAGGTAATAAAACTTTTGCGGAACAAATTGTAAATATTTTGTGAATAAGACAAAGAAATTTTAAAAAAACCCTTGTAATTGTAGAAATACTCCGCTATAATGGGAGTCAGAGGGGAAGAAGTGGTAAAAAGTGGGTAAAAAATCCATTTTTACCTTGTTTTTCCTATCCCCTCCCATTGAGAGGGGTATTTCTTTTTTTAGTACAAATCGGGAAAGGAGTGCGGTCTGTGATTCAGTCATTTTGCGGAGAATACAAATGTGCAGCGGATGACAAGGGCAGACTGCTGATCCCTTCCAAAATGAAAGAGCTGTTTCCGGAAGGGGAGAGCGTCATTCTGGTTCGCTCTCTGGACCGTTGCATCAATCTTTACACCGAAGAAAAGTGGAAATATTTTGAAGAAAAGATCAACGCCATCCGCGAGACGGATTCCCGCGAGGTACGCAGATTTTTCTATTCATCCATGCAGGATGTGGAACCGGATAACCAAGGACGGATCCTTTTGCCGGCTCAATTGCGGGAATTTGCCGGGATCGTAAAATCCGTGGTGGTGCTGGGTTGCGGTGATCACGCCGAGATCTGGGACGAGGAAAGCTACCGAAATTATACCAGTCAGAACCGCACGGCCTCCATTGAAGAAATTTTGAGGAGGAACGGTCTCTGATGGCCCCTTTTTCTCATAAAAGCGTTTTATTTTGTGAAACGGTGGACGGACTTCAGGTCAAGCCCGATGGGGTCTATGTAGATTGTACCCTGGGTGGTGCGGGACACGCGGCGCTTTTGCTGTCGAAAATCACCACGGGAAAGCTGATTGCTCTGGATCAAGACCCGGATGCCATTGAGAATGCAAAAACCGTTTTAAAGCCTTTTGAAGGTAAGTTTCAGTTGGTCCGCTCCAATTTTGAGCGGGTGGGCGAAATCCTTTCCGAATTGGCTCCTCAGGGAATCGACGGCGCCATGATTGATCTTGGCGTCTCCTCACATCAGTTGGATACACCGGAGCGCGGATTTTCCTACCATTCGGATGCGCCCCTTGATATGAGAATGGACCTTGATGCTCCCTTGACGGCAAAAATTGTTGTCAACAGTTATTCTCAAGCCGATCTTTGTCGGATTTTGAAGGAATATGGAGAAGAAAAACGAGCGTCTGCCATCGCAAGAGCGATTGTTTCAGCCAGAGAAAAAAAGGAGATCGAAACCACTCTGGAGCTGGCAGAGATCATCAAATCTGTGTTTCCTCCCAAGGAACGTTTCGAAGGGAAGCATCCTGCCAGACGGAGCTTTCAGGCATTGCGGATCGAAACCAACCGAGAACTGGAGGTCATTCCCAAAGCGATCTCAGATCTGGTGGATGCCTTAAAACCCGGCGGTCGCTTGAGCATCATTACGTTTCATTCCCTGGAGGATCGCCTGGTCAAAGAGAAGATCCGCTCCTACATCGACGGATGCAGCTGTCCTAAGGATTTTCCCGTTTGTGTCTGCGGATTTGAACCGAAACTGAAAAGCGTGACCAAAAAGCCCATCACACCCTCCCCGGAGGAATTGGAAGAGAACCCCCGCAGCCGCAGCGCAAAGCTGAGGGTTGCAGAAAAAATCATTTCGTGAAAAGAGAAGGATCGGAGGAATCGCCATGGATGCCATGTACCGGAAAAAGAACCGGGAAGCAGAAAAGGCACTTTCTGCTGAAAAAAAGCAGAAAGGGGAGAAGCACGTTGCAGATGACTACAGCCCCAAAATCCGTCCCCGTGAAACCCATCCCGATGCCATCGATTCGGAAAAGCGGATCTCAAAAAACTTAAACAAGCTGAATCGCCAGCTTGTGGAAACCCCCGCCGGTGCCGTCATCAAAGGAAAAACAAAAGAGGGCGTGGCCGTCGCGGCGAATGAAGACCGCGGAGCAAAGGTCATCACCCGGGCAGTGGCGGCGAAGGCGCAAGCTCCGCTGGCTATCATTTTTTCCTGTGTTTTGGTGGCAGTGGTCTTTATGTACATGCTGTCCCTGTCCGTTCAGATCGAGGAATATTCCCAATCAATTAGCCAAATGGAGAACCAGATCACTTCTTTGAAGGCAACAGCCAATCAGCTGGAAGTACAGCTGGAGGGTAAATATGATCTGGGTGAAGTGGAGCGTATTGCCACCCAAGAGTACGGCATGGTAGCGGCTTCTTCTTTACCAAAAAAATACATTTCTGTTTCCGGTGAAACGGAAGTTTGGCAGAAAAGCGAAAAACAAGAAGACAGCCTAACGGAAGCCATCTCAAGACTCTTTGCGACCGTCATGGGGGAATAATCCTCAGGGCCTGAGAATAAGAATACATAAGAGGTTCCGGTCAAAAATGAGTAAAGGCGTGAGCCCTTTACTCTTTTTTGACAATATAGACGAAAACATCGGCGTACAATACCAACAAAGAAAAGGAGAAACCAATGCTTGAAAATCTGCATCCCGGGCGTTTAAAACTGAATAAGAGATGCGGGCTCATCTTGGTTTTGTTTCTTCTTAGCGGGGCTCTCTTGGTAGGAAGACTTTTCTTTCTTCAAATTCTCCGTTTCGATCAGTACCAATCGAACACCGTCAATCAATATACCAAGGAAACGGTAATACAAGCCAAGCGCGGCGCGATCTATGATAGAAATATGAAGGTCTTGGCTATTAGCACTACCGTGGAGCGGGTGTTTATTTCTCCCAATACCATTCCCAATCTGACCGTGGCGGCGTATGTGGAGACCCTGGTGGAAGACATTCGGGATAACGATGAAAAGAAAGCGGAGCGCACTCGGCTCCTGTCCCTCTTTTCCGATCCGTCCATCACCGTAGCCCAGGATATCGCCAATGAGCTTTCTTCTTATCTTGGCGTGGAAGCCGGTATGGTGTTGGAGCGTGCGGCGAAGGTGAATCGCGCCGATGAGACCATCAAAAAGCAAGTGGACCTGGAAGTGACCGGCGAGATCAAAAAAATGGTATCGGAAAAGCGCTACAGCCGGTTTATCCATTTTGCAGAAGAGTCAAAGCGGTATTACCCTTATGCATCACTTGCCAGCCATATCATCGGTTTTACCGGAACCGACGGTTATGGGCTTTCCGGGGTAGAGGCTTACTATAACACTTTGCTTACCGGAGAGAACGGCAGAATCGTCTCCGCCAAAGATGCCCACGGAAACGATATGAGCAGCAAATACGAAAGCTATGTGGATGCGGTCAACGGATCCGATATTGTACTGACCGTGGACTGGACCTGCCAGAGCATTTTGGAAAAGTATCTCCAGGAAGCTTTGGATGATTCCAAAGCCAGAAACCGTGTCTGCGGCATCATTATGGATGTAAATACCGGCGAGATCCTGTCTATGGCAACAAAGCCGGACTTCAACTTGAACGATCCCTATACCCTGGATGCCATTTCTCAGGCGGTCCTTGACGCTTTTGAGGGTACGGAGGACGAGAAAAAAGATCTTCGGGTCAACCTTCTCAACGAGCTGTGGAAAAACAAAAGCGTTACCGAGCTCTACGAACCCGGTTCCACCTTTAAGATCATTACTTCCGCTATGGTGTTGGAGGAAAATCTGGTCACATCCACGGAACGCTTTGTTTGCACCGGACAAATTCGCATCCCCGGCCTTTCTGCTCCGATTCATTGCCATAAGCGGGCAGGACACGGAAATCTGAATTTTGAAGGCGCTCTTGGTAGTTCCTGCAACCCCTTTTTCGTCGTGATGAGCCAGCGTCTTGGAAAAGATCTCTTCCATACATATTATAAGGCCTTCGGTTACAACGAAACCAGCGAGGTAGATATTTACGGAGAGACCTCCAACTTATTCTTCAATCTTGATACCTATTCCAGCGTGGACGCCGCTTGTGCCGCTTTCGGCCAGAACTTTAAGGTAACTCCCATTTCCCATTTGCGCGCTATATGTGCTGTGGCAAACGGAGGGTATCTGGTAACTCCTCACGTTTTGAAAGCAAGTCTTGACCAGCAAGGCAACGTAGTTGAAAGCTTTTCCACCGAGGCAAAACGCCAGGTGGTCTCTACGGAAAATTGCGAGATTATTTGGGATTATCTGTACCGTAGCGTAGAAGACGGCGGAAACCGAAACGCTGCCGTGAAAGGATATAAAGTAGCGGCGAAAACCGGTACCTCTGTAAAAACCGAAAAGAGTCACGGCGAAGAAAAGTTTTACGTTTCTTCCTGTGTGGCTTTCGCTCCGGCAGATAAGCCGGAGGTAGCGGTGATCTTCATTGTGGACGAACCGGAAGGAAACTATTACGGTTCCACCGTTGCCGCGCCGTATGTAGCCAAGATCCTCTCTGAGGTTTTGCCGTATTTGGGCGTAGAGCCGGAATATACCGAAGAAGAGATCGCCGCCTTGGGCGTTGCACTTCCCGATTACGTTGGCCGTAGTCTCTCTTATGCTTCCAGCAATCTGCAAGGAAAAGAGATGACCCTGGAGGTAGTAGGCAACGGTTCCAACGTTGTGGCGCAGTCTCCCGCAGCCGGTACGAAACTGGCAAAGGGAGGAAAGGTGATTCTGTATACAGAAGAAGGATTGAAAAATGCCAATGTTACTGTTCCCAACGTGGTGGGAATGAGTGCCGCCTCTGCCAATCGAGCTCTTTTGAATGCAGGACTGAACATTGAGATCGTAGCCGGTAGCGGTGGGGAAGGAGCTACGGTAACAAAGCAAGGAATTGCTGCGGGCGAGATGGTTTTACCGGGTACGGTCATCGCCGTTGAATTCCGCTATTACGACGGAGCTACCGATTAGTAAATTTATGATAAAGGAGATGGGACTGTGAAGCTGAAAGAGCTTTTTGAGCATCTTGACGTTTTGTGTTGGGGAGCAGACCCGGAAACAGAGGTCACGTCCGTATCCTCAGACAGCCGGAGCATTGAGCCGGGCGCGGCGTTTGTCTGTCTGAAAGGGCTTTCCTTCGACGGCCGCTCCTACATTCCTGCAGCCTTTGAAAAAGGAGCAGTTCTGGCGGTGTGTCAGGAAAAACCGGAAGGGGATTATCCCTATGTGCTCCTGTCAGATACCAGACTCTCTTTACCTCTCATGCTTTCCAATTTCTATCATCATCCGGAAAAAAGCTTCCGACGCATGATCGGTATCACCGGGACCAACGGAAAAACTACCACCTCTTTTATGCTTAAGGCCATATTTGAAAAAGCCGGAGAAAAGACGGGTCTGATCGGCACCACCAAATATTTGGTGGGGCAGGAGGAATTCTCGGTAGAAAAATCTGCCGCCTTTCTTACCACCCCGGATCCGGAATTGTTGTTTCGCCTGTTTGCCGCTATGCGGGATGCAGGAGTGGATACGGTTATTATGGAGACTTCCAGCCACGCTTTGGCTTTGAAAAAGCTCTCCGGCATCCATTTTGACTTTGGAATTTTTACCAACCTGACACAAGATCACATTGATTTTCACAAAACCATGGAAGAGTATCTGGAAGCTAAAAAGACTCTTTTCCGGATGGCAAAGGTTGGCATTTTTAATGAAGACGATCCCAATTTTCCGAAAATTTCCCAGGGAATCTCCTCTTCGGTGATCCGTTACGGTTCCAAGAGCTCCGACGCGGATTATTGCGCCGTAAAACTTCTTTCCCACAACGATCAGGGCATCACATTTGCTTTGAGCGCCAAGGGAAGACAGGAAACGATCTCAATTCCGATCCCCGGATCTTTTACCGTTTATAACGCCTTGGCGGCCATTTCCTGTGCCTTGGAGGCCGGGATCAGCATGGACGTTGTCAAGTCCGCTTTGTCAGAAATGACAGGAGTTCAAGGGCGGATCGAGCGCATTCCAACCGACACGCCCTTTTCCGTTTTTATTGATTTTGCTCATACTCCCGATGCTCTGGAAAACATCCTCAAAACGCTCCGGGGCTTTACCAAAGGCAGACTGATCACTCTTTTTGGCTGCGGCGGAGATCGCGACCGAACAAAACGTCCTATTATGGGGCGGATCGCCTGTTCTTTGAGCGACTTTGTCATTGTCACCTCTGACAATTCCCGTAGTGAAAAGAAAGAAGACATCATCCGGGATATTCTCGAGGGTGTGGTAGGGGAAGGCGCGGAATATATCGCGATTACGGATCGAACCCAGGCCATCCACTACGCCATTGACAACGCCGGTGAAGGGGATGTGATTCTCCTCGCCGGAAAAGGACACGAAGAATACGAGATCGATCAAACAGGAAAGCACGATTTTTCCGAAAGGAAGATCGTTCTGGAATATATTGGAGCTGGAAACAGATTATGATGACATTCACATTATCTGAAATTGCCCGTGCAGTGGACGGTGTATTACTGGGAGACGGGGACAAAGTTATATGCGGCGTTTCCACCGATTCCAGGAAAATTGAATCGCAGGAGCTGTTTGTTGCCTTGCGGGGAGAGCGCTTTGACGGACACGATTTTATTGCCGGTCTGAAGGGGAAGTGTGCCGCCATCCTTTCTGAGGTTGAGGCACCCGGCTTTGACGTGATTTTGGTTCCCGATACGCTGAAAGCTCTGGGAGCTCTTGCTGCATATTGGAAAAAAACGGTGGCACCGAACATTACGGTGGGTGTAACCGGCTCTGTGGGAAAAACCACCACCAAGGAGCTCATTGCTTCGGTTTTGAAGCAAAAATACAAAACTCATTTTACGTCCGGAAACCTGAACAATCACATCGGCGTTCCAATTACCCTGATCCGTATCGAGAAGGGAACGGAAGCGGTGGTGTGTGAGATGGGCATGAGCGAAAAAGGAGAGATCGAGTATCTTACCGGTCTTGTTCGTCCCAATCTTGCCGTTATCACCAACATCGGCACCTCCCACATTGAGCAATTGGGATCCCGGGAAGGGATCCTGGAGGCAAAACTGGAGATTCTCTCCGGCATGGAGAAGGGAAGTACCATTATTTTAGACGGAGACGAACCCCTGTTTCGCACGGAATACTCTCAGAAACTTCTTTCGGATTTTTCTGTGTTATACGTTGGTTTTCATTCCGGTAATGACATTTATCCTTTGGATATTTATAAAGGTGCGGATGACATTTCTTTTGACGTGATCTCTGAGAAAAAGGAATTTCGCGTGACAGTTCCCGCCGTGGGAGATCATTTCATCAAAAACGCTCTGTTTGCCGCCGCTGTCGGTCTTTGCGTTGGCGTTGACGAGGAAGAGATCCAAAAAGGTCTTTTATCTTATGCGCCCTCCGGGCTCAGACAAAAGATCTATGAAAAAAACGGCGTTCGCGTGATCGCTGACTGTTACAACGCTTCCCCGGAATCTATGGACGCATCTCTCAAGGTTTTGGGTAGCGCTCCGGGACGCAAGCTTGCCGTTTTGGGAGATATGCTGGAACTTGGCAGCCTGGCGGAAAGCGCTCACCACAAGGTGGGGCAAACTGCCTTTTGTTGCGGTGCGGAAAAGATCTTTTCTTACGGAAAAGCAAGTTATCATATCATGCTGGGTGCCGTGGAAGCGGGCATGTCGAAAAACAACGCTCTCCATTCTATGGACTCTCATCTTTTAGCAACATGGATCAAGGAAGAGCTGCGCCCGGGAGATACAATTCTCTTTAAGGCCAGCAGAAAAATGAAGCTTGAGGAGGTCATCTCCTCTTGTGGGTTATCGGAATCATGAAAGAAAATCTTTGGATCATGGCGGGGGCATTTCTTCTTTCCCTCCTTGTTACTTTCCTTTTAGAGAAAAAATTTATCCCCTTTCTGATGCGCATAAAAATGGGACAAACGATTTTAGAGATCGGACCGCGCTGGCACAAGTCCAAAGAAGGAACGCCGACCATGGGCGGAATCTTCTTTATTGCCGCCATTACGCTATCCACCCTGATATTTGGTATCCCCGTTCTGTTGCGTGGAGGGGACAGTCGGCTGCTGAAAATTCTGGTTATGATGCTCCTTTACGGCGTCGTCGGCTTTGTGGATGACTTTGTGAAGTTCGTGAAAAAGCGCAACAAAGGACTCAGCGCGATCCAGAAACTCATTTTTCAGTTTGCCATTGCCGCCCTGTTTTTCTACGGGATGAAAGATTCACTTTCCACCGCTTTGATTCTGCCCTTTACGGGGTATCGTTTGGAACTGGGCATCTTTTATTGGGTCTTTGCCATCTTCTTTTTAGTGCTTGTAGTGAACGCTGTTAATTTGACCGACGGTATTGACGGATTGGCTTCCGGAACCACTTTTGTTCTCTTCGTGTTTTTTACCGCCCTATCCTTTGGCGTGGGCGGCGGAGAAAGAACCGCTCTGTTTTCCGCGATCTGCGGAGGGATGGTAGGCTTTCTTTTGTACAACTATTATCCGGCTCGCATTTTTATGGGAGATACCGGCTCTCTCTTTTTAGGGGGCGCTGTGGCAGGGGCTGCTTTTTGGTTTGATCAGCCTCTTATCATTGTGATAGCGGGTTTTGTGTATCTTTGGGAGGCAATCAGCGTGGTGCTTCAAGTTTTGTCTTTCAAACTTACCAAGAAGCGGATCTTCCGCATGGCACCCTATCATCATCATTTGGAAATGTGCGGTTGGAAAGAGACCGGCATCGTAGCGGCATCGACCTTGGTCACCGCAGTTCTCTGCGTTGTGGCGTATTTTATGTTTTTTGCAAAAATCTAGCTACCGGCCCGCCCGGAGAAAGGAGAGCGCATGGCGGAAAATGTTCCTCAGAAAACCGATTCTAAGCAAGCGATCCGACCGGTGAAAGAGAAAAAAAGATTGCTTCCCCGGCGGAAAAAAAGCTCCGTACAGCGTTTGCGCTCCGGTATCGATTGGCCTTTTGCGGTTTTGGTGATGATCCTTTTGTCCATCGGGACCACCTTTGTTTTTTCTTCCAGCTACGTTTACGCCAAATACAATTATAACGACAGTTACTTTTTTATTCGCAAACAGATCGGATGGGTTCTTCTGTCCCTTCTGGTGATCTACCTGGTCACCCGATTTGCAGATTATTTGATCTTGAAGCGCTTTGCATTACCTGTCTTTGGCATTTCCTATCTTCTTCTTTGGTGTGTGTTTTTCTTTGGCGCTGACGCCAACGGCGCTAAGCGTTGGATCTATTTTGGCCCGGTAAGTGTTCAGCCTTCGGAAATCGTAAAGTTTTCCGTGATTCTCCTGATCTCCAGCTATATCGTTTGGCTGGAAACCAAGGGGAGAGATCTGATCCGTACCTTCCGATACGGTGTTTTACCCTTTGTTATTTTGGTGGGGATGATCGGCTTTCCCTTATATAAGCAGCCCCATCTTTCTGCAATGATCATTATCTTTGCACTCATTTTCATCCTTATGTATCTGGGCGGCGTTCGCACCAGTATTTTGGGTGGAACGCTGGGCGTGGGAATTGCCGGAATGCTTGCTATCATCATGTTTACCAGCCACGGTCAAAGCCGTATCAACGCTTGGCTTCATCCGGAGCTTGACCCGCTGGGAGACGGTTGGCAGCCGTTGCAAAGCCTCTACGCCATCGGTTCCGGTGGCTTATGGGGGGTAGGATTGGGTCAGTCAAAACAAAAGCACGTATATCTTCCCGAGCCTCAAAATGACTACATTTTCTCCGTGATCTGTGAGGAAATGGGTTTTGTCTTTGCAGTGGCTTTGATTATTTTGTTCTTGCTTTTGATCTGGCGCGGTTTTCACATTGCGAAAAACGCTCCTTCTAAGTTTTCCTCCCTTCTGGTTATGGGAATCATCATTCAGATTGGGATCCAGGTTTTTCTCAACATCGGCGTAGTTTCCGGAGCGCTTCCCAGCACCGGTGTATCCCTTCCGTTCTTTAGTTATGGGGGATCCTCTTTGGTGATCTTCATGGCGGAGATGGGTGTGGTTCTCAATGTATCCAAATATTCATATACAGAAAAAGCCTAGTTCTGGAGGTGTACGGTGAGAGTAGTTTTAAGTGGCGGAGGCACCGCGGGTCATATTAACCCCGCTCTGTCCATTGCAAAAAAGATTTTGGAAAAGGATCCGAAAAGCCAGATCCTGTTTGTTGGAACACCGGGTGGCATGGAAAATCGACTGGTGACCAGAGAAGGGTTTCCCATTCGTCATGTGGAAGTCAAAGGCTTCCAAAGAAAACTGACCTTGGAAAATATTCGGGTAGCTTATCTTGCAATGACAAGTATTGGTGCCGCAAAGAAAATACTGAAAGAGTTTTTGCCGGATGTGGTGATCGGAACGGGAGGATATGTGTCCTGGCCGGTACTGAGAGCGGCCACAAAGCTTGGAATCCCCACCTTGATTCATGAGCAAAATGCTGTTCCCGGTCTTACTACCAAGCGCCTTTCTCAGTATGTGGATACCGTGTGTCTGTCTTTTGAGGAATCCAAGAAGTATTTTACCTGTAAAAAGGAGAAGCTTGTACTTTCCGGCAATCCTGTGGGTCCGCAGGTTGGCACACTTTCTCGTGGACAGTGTCGGAGTGAGCTGGGGGTCAGCGCCCCTTTCCTTCTCTCATACGGCGGTTCCTTAGGTGCCAGTGTGATCAACGCCACCGTGTTTGAATTGGCAAGAGAGTATTCAGCCCGTAAGCCAATATTTCACACCCACGCTTTTGGCGCCCGTGAGTTCGAAAAATGGAATGAAAAAGAGAAAGCCGAAGGGATCTGTCGTTTTGGCAACGTAAAATTCTGCGATTATATTTATGATATGCCCCGTCAAATGAGCGCTGCAGATCTTGTGATCTGCCGAGCGGGAGCAATCACATTGGCGGAGCTTGCCATTATGGGAAAACCTGCCATTTTGATCCCATCGCCCAATGTTACCGATAACCATCAGTATAAAAACGCTCTGGTGTATCAGGAAAAGGGAGCTGCCGTTCTGATCGAAGAAAAAGACTTAACTGCCAAGATTTTGGAAAAACAGGTGGATGCTATTTTAAGCGATCCGGACCGGCTTCGTACCATGGCTCAAAACATGAAAAAACTGGCCCGTCCCGGCGCCGATGAAGCCATCTGGAATCAGATCCGGAAAATTACAAAAAAATAGAGTACATACGATAAAATAGGAAGAAAAGGAGGAAAGGGAAGATGAACGAAGAGCTAAGCGCTTACGCCAAAAAGAAAAGGTCAAAGCGGGTCCAACGCTATGTGGCTCTATTTCTCCTCCTGGCTGTGCTTTTGGGTGTAGCCTCCTATGTTTTATCTGAAAAATTTTTTGTGGTTCGAAAGATCCAAATCCAGGAAACCGATCTTTATTCTGCAGACGCTCTTCTGGAGGCTTGTGGAATTTCCATAGGTTCCCCTTTGATTACGGTGTCGAAAAAAGAGGTTTCTTCCGCTTTGGAAGAAAAATTTCCTTATTTGGTTCACGTAAAGGTAAGCTTTGATCTGCCTAATGTTGTTTGTGTATCCTTTACAGAGGATTTTGGAGACCTGGGTTTACAGTTGGGAACGGAACTGTTTTCTATCGACAGAGAACTAAACGTTCTGGCAAAGGAAAGCCCGGATTCGACCATTCCCAGGATCCAATTGATCACGGGAGATGTTTTACGATGCGTGGTGGGAGAGAAGCTGGCTTTCTTTGATGAAAACACGGAACGAATGCTTCTGGATCTTGTTATCGCTCTGGAAGAGGAAGGTTTTCTTTCGGAAGTGAACCGGATCGACATTCGGGACAAATTTGATATTTGCGTTCGATATTTGGATCGTTTTGATTTGTATCTGGGCGAAAACCAGGATCTGAAATACAAATTTGCCATGGTAAAAGGGGTCATTGCGGATCTTCCCGCTGACGCCAAGGGAAAAATAGATATTACCGATCCTAATACAGCATACGTTCAGCTCAATGAGAGCGATAGATGATAAAATTTTACAGAAAAAATGAAAAATAAACATTTTTTTAAAAAAAGTCTTGCAATTATGAAAAAAAGGGTTTACAATAAAGGATAAGAGTAGATTCATCTGCCTATCTGGGAAGAAAGATAAAGAAAGAAGAGAAATAGGAGGACTCCTGCAATGTCTTATGAAATGGAAACAAACTACGAGAATGTAGTCAATATTAAAGTTGTCGGCGTTGGCGGAGGCGGAAATAATACGGTTGAACGTATGATTTCTTCTAATGTGCGCGGTGTCGATTTTATTGCTTTGAATACTGACCGCATGACTCTTTCCGCTACCAATGCTCCCACCCAGATTGCCATCGGAGAAAGAACCACCAAAGGCAAAGGCGCCGGAGCCAATCCTGCTGTCGGCAAGCAGGCGGCGGAAGAGAGCACCGAGGAGATTACCGAGGCACTGAAGGGTGCTGACATGGTGTTTATCACTGCCGGCATGGGCGGCGGTACCGGAACCGGAGCTGCTCCCGTTGTGGCAAAGATCGCCAAAGAGATGGGAATTCTCACCGTCGCTATTGTTACCAAGCCTTTTGCTTTTGAAGGCAAGAGAAGAATGGACCAGGCGGAAGAGGGTATCAAGGTGCTGGCTGAATTTGTAGATTCGCTGGTCGTGATCCCCAACGAAAGACTGAAAATGGTCTCTGAAAAGAAGATCACTCTTCTCAACGCCTTTGAAATTGCTGATTCCGTATTGGCCAACGGCGTACAGTCCATTTCCGAACTGATCAACGTACCCGGCATCGTCAATCTGGACTTTGCTGACGTTACCGCTATCATGAAGGACGCTGGCCTTGCCCACATGGGTGTGGGTAGCGCCAAGGGCCAGGGCAAAGCGGAAGCTGCTGCCAAAATGGCGATTCAGAGCCCCCTTCTGGAAACCAGCATTGCCGGTGCTCGTGGTATTATCATCAACATTACCGGTTCCTCCGATATCGGATTTGAAGAGGTTGAGATCGCTTCCAGCATGATCCGGGAGCAGGGTCATCCCGATGCCAATATTATCTGGGGTGCTGCTTTTGACGAATCCCTGGAGGATGAAATCAAGGTTACCGTGGTTGCCACCGATTTTGGCACCAAGCTTGAGACTGCAAAGGACGCTGCTGCAAAGCGTAGCGTAGAAGATGACCTGAGCCTTATTACTGAGCAGAAGAACACTGCATATGCCCAGGAAAAACAGCAGGTTTTGGCTGAACTGGTCAAGGACGAGGACAATTTGGATGCTTTGATCGGCATTTTGCAGAACAACCGCAAAAAGACCTATTTTGAGGACTAATACCGAAAGGACGAGGAGGGGAACGGTTACCCCTCCTCTTTTTTCATCATGACTGCAAACAAACATGCTTTTCTCATTATGGCTCACAGCCATTGGCCATTGCTACAAACACTGGTCTCGCTTTTGGATCATCCGCGGGTGGACTTTTATATTCACATCGATAAAAAAGCTTCCTATCCTCAGCCGGATCCCCTTCGCCCCCATCTTTCCCATTCCGGTCTCCATTACATTCCCCGTCGCCGCGTCAATTGGGGCGGAAGGAGCCAGATCGCCTGCGAGTTTGACTTGATCCGGGCGTCTCTTCCCGGCGATTATGCCTATTACCATCTGATTTCCGGAGTGGATCTTCCGTTAAAACCTGTGGAAGAGATCCTGGCTTTTTTTGATGCAAATCAAGGGAAAGAATTCGTTCACTTTGATTCGGACTCACTCTCCAAAGAGCAATTCGAGCGCTTTCGCTTTTACTATCCCTTTCAGGAATGGACTGCCAGGCATCCTGTTTTGAATTGGATCCAGTGGCGCATTGTTGGGCTTGAAAGACGGTTCAAGATCGATCGAGTGAAAAATGCCGCCGGTCCTTTTGCCAAAGGAGCCAATTGGTTTAGCTGCACACACGCGTATCTTTCTACCTTGGTGAAAGAAGAAGCCGCCATTTTAAAACGCTATGCCAATACTCGTTGCTGTGACGAGGTTTTCCTTCAAAGCCACCTTGTTTCCACTCCTTTTCGAGAGCACCTTTACGATTCCACCTTTTCCGGATCTCAGCGTTCCAATATGCGCGCTGTGGACTGGGAACGAGGCGAGCCCTACACCTTTCAGGACGAAGATCTGGAGCCACTGCTTAACAGCCCATACCTGTTTGCCAGAAAGTTTGACGAACAAAAGTCTCCCCACCTGATATCCAAGCTTATGCACCGATTGAAGGGCTTGCCGCCCGAAGACAACGTTTAATTTTTTTAGATGCCCGGAGAAATCCGGGCATCTTTTTTATAAGAAACCTTGCACCTTGATGGAGAAGTATGATAAAATAAGACGAACTTATTTTGTGAAAGGATTATTCCCATGAAAGAAAAATGGAATCAATTCCGAAACCGTTGGGGAAAGTATCTGTCTCCTACCCTGTATTTTCTTTCTTTGTTGGTGCTTGACGTCTCCTTCCGTAGTGTCCATTCCTCAGCCGGCGTGACTCCCAGCTATCACGCCGTTCCTTTCCTTTTCTCCATTTTTTGGGCTCTGCTTTTTGGCTCCGGTGTCTTTTTTATTCCCGGACGTGCGAAGAAAGTCGTTATGTCAGTCTTTTTGTCGGTTTTTGTGGCTGTGGATTTTGTTCATGCCATCCTTTACCATGTGTCCAGAAGCTTTCTCTCGTTTTCCGATGTCGCCTTTGCTGAAAACGGCGTAGCTTTCTTAAACATTCAGTATCTTACCTTTTCTTGGAAGATTTACCTGGCGCTTCTTTTGCCTACATTCATTGGCATCATATCCATTCTTCTTGTTCCCAAAAATCCAAAAAAACTGAAAATCACCTGGCTCGAGCCTGTGATCGCGGGAGTGCTGGCGCTTGGCAGTATTGTGGGCATCTGGGCGGCTCACACCAGCAATTGTACTACAGGCACAAACGGACAGTTTCAATGGACGGATACTTATTCTCCGGATTCCATCTCTGCCATTTATACGGATTTTTCCGATCCCAATGAATGTTTGATGTTCTGCGGTACATACCAGTATCTTTTCCGTAGCTGCACGCAGTCTCTTTTTGATACGCTCCACCACGGTGCGATGCGAAAGAACCTGGATCAATACTATGCCATGCGGCAAGAGAACCCGGAGCCCAATGCCATGACCGGCGCATTAAAAGGCCAGAATCTTATTGCCATTATGCTGGAATCCATCGACACTTGGCTGATCACCGAAGAGATCATGCCCAATCTTTACCACATCTCTCAAAAGAGCATTGATTTTCAAAATCATTACACCCCGCTGTATCTTAGCGCCGGTACATTCAATACCGAGTTTGCTTTCAACATTGGCTATTATCTGCCAACCACCGGTACTACCGCCCGCACCTATGCCACCAACGTCTATCCTCAGTCACTTCCCAATCTTTTTCGGAATGCAGGCTATACCGCAAATTCCTATCACGCTCTGGACGGACGGTTTTACAACCGTCAGTTGGTGCATCTTCAGTGGGGTTATGAAACCTTCAACGATCACGAAGATATGAAACTGGAAGGCCTTCAAGTGCGAGACACGACCCTCCTGGAGGCCTATGAAATGTTTGTGACCCACGACAAGCCGTTCTTTTCGTATCTTATTACCTATTCCGGCCACGGCCCTTATACCGAGGCTAGGCAGGATATTGCAGAACTGCATCTTGCCCGCGCCAGAAAGGTGGCCAGAGCCAGCGGAATTACCACAGAAAACGAAGATACCTGGGATCAGTTCGTCCGGTGCATTGCCCACGCTATGGAGACCGACGAGATGATCGGTCAGCTCCTGGAAGCCATGGAACAAGACGGTCATATTCACGACACAGCGCTTGTTTTCTTCGGGGACCATTACGCTAAGTATTTGACTGATGTGGGATTTCTGATGGATCTAAAAGGCACTTATGACGCCAACACCCTTTGTAACACCCCATTTTATATTTACAGTGAAAAATTGGATCCCATGACTGTGGATAAGGTTACTTCCTCTATCGATATGCTTCCCACCATTGCCAATCTTTTTGGGCTTGACTATAACGCCCGGTATTTGGTAGGAGACGACGCTTTTGGAGACGGTGGCGGCTTTGTCTGCTTTAAGGACTATTCTTGGATCGACGGGGAAACATATTGGTATCCTGAATACGACGGAGAAGAGACGGAGAAGATTCGAGAGCGCAATCGGGAGGTTAGGGAGAAGCTGGTGACCTCTTGGAATACCGTAAAAACCAATTATTTTGAATATCTGGAAAAGAAAAAGTGAAAACAGAAAAAAATCTGTAACTGTGGTTACAGAGTTTTTTTTCTTGATAAGTATTCTTCTCTTGTTATGGCAAAGGTAAGAATTTTTTGTTTTTCTCCCCGTTTATAGAAGATCTCCTGTTTTTTCGTTTCTTCCCGAAATCCCATTCGGGAGAGAACCTTGCGGCTGGCCAGGTTTCCTTCCATGATCCGCCCTTCCAACAAAACCAGACCTAAGGTGATAAAGCCATATTCCATTACGCGTTCCAGAGCTTCCGGTGCCAGATGTCTGCGGTGATAGCGCGGTGAGAGAACGTAACCGACCTCGGCTCGTTTTTCCCGTTCATAAATTTCCGTAAAGCCGCAGGTACCGATCATTTTTCCGCTCTCTTTTTCAACCAAAGCCCAATCGAAAAAAGCAAAAGCTTGGTATTGCTCCTGCAGATAGCGAATGTGAGCGCGTGTGAACGCTCGGGAAGTATGCGGTTCCCAAAGAAGGTATTTGGAGGTTTCCGGATCCCGGGAGTATTCATACATATCCGCTTCGTCCCGAGGGAGGATCTTTCTGAGCAAAAGGCGAGGTGTCTCCAGAGTGGGAATGGTACGAAAAGACCTTCGAATGGGTCCGGAACGAAAGAAATTCATCAAAGCATCTCAAAGGTTCCGAAACGATCGGAACGGTGAAAATCCATCGCATCCCGCTGCATTGGTGACCAAGACAGATAATGAGGAGACTCAGTAAGATCGCCGCACTTGAAGGCATTCCCGGTAAAGCAATATCCGGGAGCAAAATCGATAGGTCCGTACACGCTGAAAATGGTCTCGCTTGGGATCCAGAGGGTGACAGACCAACGGTCAGATTCAATTTTTGGTTTTACCGTGGGCATGACCGGAGTATTAAGTTCCGAGCGAACATAGCGGTCAGGACCTGTGCAAAACAAATACGCGCCGGCGGCGTTCATTTCAAAATTAATATAGTCCTTTGTTTGATTGGGAGCGAAGTTGACAAAAAGCTCCAGGCAACTGTCTTCACACACCTCTCCTCCCGGTTCCAGATAGGTGATCCGGGGGTTTTTCTCATAGCAGGTCAAACGGAAAAGAAACCCCTCTCCGTCTACGTAAATTCCCTGAAAGCGACAATCGGGAACGTAGCTGCTGCCCCAGGGCACATCGGCAATAAACGCTTCGGGAGCGCTTTCTAAGTCGGCTTTGTTGCCACGGATGATTTGGTATTTCATAACGACCTCCGTAAAAATAAAAGGATGGCGTGTACGATGCCGCAGATGGATTCTCTTTTGTAAAAAAACAAAGAAAGGAATCTAAAGGCTATTATACTTTTTTTTCGTTGATTTTGCAAGGAATTTTCCAAAAAACTATGGAAAAGGAAAAGGGGATCGTGTATAATAGAGTATCAGTAAAAGGAGAAGTGTACGGTGCTTGGATATGTAAAATGTGATACCCCGGAGCTTTTGGTGAAGCACCACCGCCTTTATCGCGCAGTGTATTGCGGGTTGTGCCGTTCCATTAAAAAAAATACCACTCGCGCTCTTCAGCCCTTTTTAAGTTATGACTTTGTATTTTTTGCTATGCTTCGCATGTTGGCGACCGGAGAAGAGATGCACCTGGAAAAAAATGGCTGCCTCCTTCATCCCTTTCGCCGCAAGGAGCAGCGATTGGCGGATAACGCTTCTTTGCGTTTCGCCTCCCAGATCAGCTTGATTCTCACAACGGAGAAAATTCGGGATGATCTGGTGGATAAAGATACGTCTTTCGCTCGCCGTTTTCTCTGCGCTCTGTTCTTTCCGTTTTTGAAACGGAGCGTGCACCGTCTGGAAAAGCGGGAACCTGCTTTGACCCCGCTGATACAGACATTGGGGCAAACTTTGGCTGAGGGTAGAGAACTGGAACGAGCTGGCGCCCGGCTGGATGATATGTGCTCTAATTTTGCCGCAGTCCTGACTCAGGCCGCAATCTTTGGTTTGGACGGAGATCATCGAAGACTCCTGTCGGGAATAGCCGATCCTTTGGGCAGATTTCTCTATACGCTGGATGCCCTGGACGATATGGAAAGGGATCGGAAAAACGGCGCTTTCAATCCGCTTTTATATCCATCGGAATCCGGGAAAATAGAAGAGCCGGCGCTTTCTCAGATCGATTTGGTTCTATCTTTTTATATCAAAGAAATGAAGCTTGCCTTTGACCTTTTAGATGGCGAAGAAAACCTGAAAACCATTTGCGAAAATATTATCACCCGCGGTTTGCCCGGAGAGGCACGCCGCATCATAAAACCCAAGATGGGAGATGCAAAATGAAAGATCCTTATCAGTCCCTTGGCGTCTCGCCCCAGGCCAGCGATGACGAAATCAAAAAAGCTTATCGGGAATTAGCGAAAAAGTATCATCCGGACAATTACGCAAACACCGAGTTTTCCGATATTGCCAATGAAAAAATGAAGGAGATCAACCAGGCCTACGATCAGATCCTTCACGAGAGAGCCGTTGGAAATAGCGGTTCTTCCGGGTACAGCTCCTCTAATTCTTCATCCCGGCCTGATTATGCCCGTATTCGCAGTCTGATCGCTTCCGGAAGAGTAAACGAGGCGGAGGTCATGCTGGACGGCCAGGCAGATCACAACGCCGAATGGCACTATTTAAAAGGACTTTGCGCCATGTATCGCAGAAGGTACAACGACGCTGCCAATTTCTTTGGAGAGGCCTGCCGGCTGGATCCCGGCAATGGGGAATACGCTTCCATGTACCAGCGCTTTCGGGGAGCTCAGCAAAATTACGGCTCCTTCTCTCCTTTCGGAGGATATCGGGAGTGCAACTCCTGTGACATTTGCTCATCGCTTCTCTGCGCAGATTGCTTTTGTGAGTGTTGCGGGGGAGACCTGATCTCTTGCTGTTAAGATGATGAAGAAAACCAAACGCCTGAGTATTGCCTCTTTGATGGCAGCCGTGTGTGTGGTCATCCTCTCTGTTGGAAGCCTGGTGGAAAGCTTGGATATTTCCCTTTCTATTGTGGCGGGACTTGTGGTGATGATCGTAGAAACGGAATACGGAAACAAAATGGCCTTGTGTGTTTTTGCCGTGGCGGGAGCCCTTTCCCTGATTTTACCTTTGAAAACCCCGGGAGTGTTTTTTCTCGCCTTTTTTGGCTGGTATCCCATTGTGCAAAAGAAGATACAGATGCTAAAGCCCTTTTTGGCCCGCACAGTCAAGGAGATTCTTTTTAACCTTGTCCTGGTTTTTGGCTTTTTTCTTTCGGCCTTTGTCACCAAGACCGGAGAGGCCACGTGGCTTTACGGTGCCATGTTTCTTTTGGCAAACGCCTGTTTTATTCTCTACGACCTTCTTTTGGATCGTTTTTGGATCTGGTATCTGATCAAAATACGAAAGCGCCTTGGACTTTAAATGAAAGGGAAACTCATGGAAAAAAAGTTCTCCTCTTTTGCTCTGACGCCACAGCGGGAGATATGGCCTGTGGCTACCGCCCGTCTGTCTTCGCTTTACCGGAGAGAAAACGATTCCCGCAGTCCTTTTCTGAGGGATTATACTCGTATCATTCACTCCTCAGCTTTTCGCCGTTTAAAGCATAAGACTCAGGTCTTCTATTCTCCCCAGAGCGATCACATTTGCACGCGGATCGAACACGTGCTGCACGTGGAATCCATTGCTACCTCTATTTCCGAAACGCTGGGGTTGAACACAGAGCTTGTCCGTTCCATTGCCGTAGGACACGATCTGGGTCATTCTCCCTTTGGCCACAAAGGAGAGCGAGTACTCAGCTCCATTTCTCAGCGGGTTTTGAAGGAAGATTTTTGGCACGAGCGCAATAGCTTGTTTTTCGTGGATCATCTGGAGCTTTTAGAGGATGATCAGCGTTGCCGACAACCGTTAAATCTCACTTATGCCGTGCGGGATGGCTTGATCTCTCATTGCGGAGAGGACTTGTGCAATCACCTGTTTCCCAGAAAAGAGCCCATCGATCTTTACACCATCACCCGTCCGGGTGAAATCAGCCCTTTTAGTTACGAGGGCTGTGTGGTTAAGATGGCAGACCGCATTTCCTATATTGGGCGTGACATTGAGGATGCCAACGCTCTGGGTGTTTTGACTCAGGAGAATATGGAAGAGCTTACTGCCCTGGTGGGAGAATATGCGGGAGATCAGATCAATAATACCATTATCATCAATCATCTGATTGACGATCTATGCCGTAGTTCCAGCCCGGACAGCGGGATTTGTTTTTCCGATCGTACAAACGAATTTGTGCGTCTCCTGGGAGATTTTAACCTTCGTTATATTTATCGTTCTCCACGGGTCACCCGGGCAGAGTGCTTTTTTGAAATGATCATACGAGAAATTTTTCAGCTTCTGTTTGATTGCTTCGACGGGGAGGATACCTTAAAACGTCTGGATGAAATGCGCCGGACTTACCCGAAGGTCACCACGTCGTTTTATGAATGGATCAGCTGTTATTGGACTCAAGTTCGGGATTATCGGTTAAAAAACCCCGCCATTTTCGATCTTTCCTGTGAGAAAGACTATGCCCGCGCTGTCATTTCTTATATTGCGGGAATGAGTGATCGCTACGCCATCGAGTGTTACAACGAAATTATTAGTTTTTGAGATTGTTATGAAAGTATTGACGTTTTGCCCCGGCATTTTTCACACCAACACTTATTTTTGTTTTGACGGATCCGGCCATTGTGTTGTCATCGATCCCGGTATGGAAGAAATGGAGATCTACAAGAAGCTGATGGCAAAAGGGCTTACCCCCTCTTTCATTTTTTTAACCCATGGGCATTTTGATCACAGTCAGGGAGCAAAGCTTCTGGCGGAAAAGACCGGCGCTAAAATCTGTATCCACCAAGAGGATGCTTTGATGCTCTCCGACCCGCTTTGTGCTTCCGCTCATCTGTTTTATGGTGAGGATCTTTCTTCCTATCCTCGCACCCGGGCGGATGTACTTTTGGATGACAACTCTGTTATCTCTTGCGGCGATATGAAATTTACCGTTCTGCATACACCGGGTCATACGCCCGGCTCCGTTTGTTTTCAATGCGATGGGACTCTGTTCTGCGGAGACACCATAATGTCCAACGGTTATGGCCGCTACGATCTTTGGGGCGGCGACCGATCTGCCCTGGCCCGGTCTCTGTTTCGGATCTGTCAACTGGAAGGGGACTATCGGATATGTCCCGGTCATGGGAATTCCACGACGTTGGAAAGAGCGCGTGTGCAAATTCCCCTTTACGTTGAAAATTTGAGTTCGCGGAGCGAGTGATGCTGAAAAAACTTTTCTTTTTCACTTTGGTTATCTGCATTTTTTGCAGTCTTTTCTCTTGTGGCTACCAGACGCCAAACGTTTCCCAAACACAGACGGAAGTCTTGGCTCCGGCGCCGATACCGGCCTCTTCTGAAGAAACCCCGGACTCTTTGCCCCCAGAGACAAAGGTCCCGGAAAGTCAAGAGACACCGGACACCGCCCTGCCGCCGGAAAGTCAAGAGACACCGGACACCGCTCTTCCGCCGGATACGTCCCTTAGCATCCATACTCATCAGTGGGGTCTTGTATCGGAAAGCAAAGCTTCGTGTTCGTTGAATGGGAAACGGATCTGGAAGTGCTCTTGCGGAGAACAAAAAAACGAAATGATACCCAAGGCTCATGTTCTGACCCCGGCTACCTGTACCGTGCCGGCTACCTGTACTCTGTGTGGAGCGACCCAAGGAAAGGCTTTGGAACATACCGTATCCGGCGATCGCTGTACCCGCTGTGGGGAGCGAGTGGATGCGCCCATTTTTGTTTTGGGCAAGGGATTTTCCTTTGACGAAAAAACCGAAGATATTCTTTCCAAATTAGGGGAACCCACGGAAAGGATCCGAGAAGGGGACCTTGTCAGCCTGGTCTACGCTGCAGATCTCTCCCGCCTCACCGTCATCCAGACCGATGCAGATGGCCTCTGGGGAGTATTCACCTTTGACAGGGCATCTCGGATACTCATTGACAACGAAAACATGACGATCGCGACCTTTTCCGGTAAGCGCGATGAAAACTCCGACGCCTGTTTTCGGGATGTGGGCTCTTGCCGGATCTACGGATTTCGGGACGGCTTGGGGGACGGCAAAAACTATGCCATGTGGTTCCGCTATTATGAGTGCCGCTACGATTATATCAATGACTCTCGTTTGTATTCAGATTTTTCGGGTCAGTCACGACTTTCCTTTTATTACGTCAATGCGCTTCGTTATCGCCACGGCCTTTCGCCCTTGATCTGGTCCGACAAGGCCGCTAAAATAGCCACGGATTATTCAGCCTACATGATCGAAAAAGATTTCTTCGGTCACGATCATAAATACGGAGAACGCTTGACTGCAGCAGGTGTTTCCTGGCGCTGGTCAGGGGAAAACATCTCTCAAGGGTACTTCAATGCGCTGTTCGTTTGCGACGCTTATTATCATTCTCAAGGACATCGGGAAAATATTTTAAGCAGCAATTTTACCCATGTGGGAATCGGTTTTTCCCGACGGGCCAACGATTCTCCGTTGGTGTTGGGTGGCCAGATCTTTTATTCTTAAAAAAAGAAGCTTGCAAGTCTGCAAGCTTCTTTTTCTTTTAGTCGGCTTTTTCGATAATGTGAATATCCTTCGGTTCAATGGAGGCCTCCAGATAGATGATCTCTTTGATCTGAGCGATCTCCCCGGCAGTCAGACCATCGGATTTGACTACAACGTTTGCCGTGTCTTCATTGATAATGGCAACACACTCCTGAAACCCCTTGGCTTTGATCAAGTTTTCAATATCGATTTCCCAGCTGGTTTCGTTAGCGATGCGTTCCATTTGGGTGAATGCATCAGACTTGGCGACCTCGCTTGCCGAATCGTCCTCGGTGATGCCCACTAAGACTTCCAGCGCCTCTCCGCGCACTCTTTCCCGGTCAATGACGGCGCTTGCGAAGAAATCCTGGTTGGCCTCGCCCTCCTGAACCTCGTTTCCGCTAGGTTCATCCAGCGGTGGCGTGGTGCCCGATGCGGATCCGTAGCGAATGTTGAGGTAACCTGCTACGGCGATAATGACAAGACATCCTGCAATGAGAGCGTTTTTTGCATTGATCTTTTTCCAGGGAAATGGTTTGATATTGATTTTTTCCAGCCATTTTGAAATCTGAGGAAAGGCTACCGTCTCTTCCTCTGCCTCCGGCGATTCTTCCGGTGCAGCCAAAGCGACCTGGGGCGATTCGGGGAGAGGGCCGGCTTCCAGTAATTGGATTTTTTTCAGTTTTTTCATGTTTGACTCCTATTCAGTTACAAAAATTTGATTCTGGGAAAGATTTAAGGTGCTGCCCACCAGTTCGATGATCTTTTTTTGGATCCTTATATCTGAGGCACCTTTGCAGACTACGCTCACCCCCTTTATTTTCGGCGCTAAGGTGGTGGCGAGAATGGGAGAAGATTTTCCGCTGGAATCTTTCTGAACAAATAGCGTTTCCGAGCCGGAATTTCCCCCGTAAAAGCTTGCATTTACTTCTGTTGCATAGCGGTATTCTTGCCCGCCTTCCAGGGTTATCATCACCTTAACTTGGGATACACCTTCCATTTCTTCCAAAATCGCTCCCAGACGTTCCTCAAGATTTTTCGTGTAAATCTCTGGATCAAAATCCGTTTTGGCACCGTTTTTGTTTTGTTCATTGGATGTATATTCAGAAAGAAAGAGAAAAATGATTCCTACGATCAAAAGAATTGCCAGGAGAGGGAGGTTTTTTTTCATGTTTTTTTGTTTTATCAGATCCATCTGTTACTCCTTTTCTTTTGCACTGGCAGGGATGGCGTATTTTGCCTGTAGAAAGTCCGCAATACGCGGGCCTTCTTCCGGCGGATCGCATATTACTTGGATTTGTGTTGGGATCCGGTTATCATCCGTGTAGATCTCAAGAGAAAACCGGGTCTGAGGAAAGGCACTTTTTACCTCGTCGCTCATGATCTTGCAACTTCTTTCCAGCAAAAGCTGTTCCGAGTTTACTTCTAAGGCTTCTCCGAGCGAGTCTGACAAGAAGGGAAGTGTGGTCTCTTTATTGAAAAGAGAAAGGATCGGAGAGAACATGACTACAATCAGGATCAGAGAAATGAGAAGCTTTGTCGGTCCAAAGAGGGGGGATTTTTCTCCTTTTGGTAAAATGACTTTTACCACTATCCCAAAAACAGATGCCAGAATTAAGGTGTCAGCCCATGCTTTCATATCAAAAACTTCCTTTGTTGTTTAAAAACAGCGTGATGTAAAAAATCAGATAGCATCCTTCCGATAACAGGAGCGCCATCATAAGATCCAGGATCTCCCCCAGAGACTTGATGAGACCCTGGCTTTTTTTCTCACCCAACAATTCCCCAACCGCAGCTGCCAAAGACAGAAAGATCTTTTGTACTACAATGCATAAAACGGGGCGCAGAAGAAGAAAGAGCAAAATACAAAGACAGAGAATTCCACATTCGGTTCGCACCACTTTTAAAGATGCCGCGAGCGTTTTGGAGGCTTCTCCCACCAAAGATCCTATCACCGGGATAAAATTTCCCGAGGCGAAGCGCACGGAGCGCATGGCCAAAGAGTCAGAGGCCACCGCCAGAGCGTTTTGTAAGGCCAGGATCCCGGAGACCACGGTAAAGAAGAATACACACAGAACCTTTACGGTCCGTTTGAAAAATGAGATCAAACTACCAAGACCTGTGTCGGTGAAACTTCCCACCAAAGAAAGGGCAAAGAGCGTGCGTAGAATCGGAAGAAGATAACCGGAAACCAGGATAGAAACCAAGGATAGGACAAAGCTTAAATTGGTGGCTTGTACCGCACCGGCTTGCAACCCTCCGCCCATGGAAAGAAGAACGGTGGTGATGGGGAGAGATGCTAGCACAAAGCTGTTTGTTGACTGCAGAGATTGACAAGCCAGCGTAAAGGATTGCTGCAAGGCCGAATAGCTATATGTTGCCAGGATCAGAAGAAACAGAAGATCAAAAGCGCTTTGCAAAGCATTTTGGGAAAGGGATTGCTTGAGGGCGCTCCAAACCGCTCCCATAATGATAATAGATAACATTCCGCAGAAGAAACCGAGGCTTTCTCTCAGGCTTAAGGAAAAAACGGAGAAAAACTGCTCTGATATGCGGCGAAAGAGTCCGGAAACGCTCTTTTCTTCCAGAAACATTTGTGCACTCTCACGGTCTACCTCCTCCGGAAGCAGGTCTAATAGGGAATCAGCACCGGAAAAGGAGCGCAACTCTTCTGTTTGATCTACCTCCTGCGCAAAAACAGGGGTGGAAAGCAGCCACGATGCGATGAAAATCCAAAAACAAAATCGAAGTCCTTTGTGTTTCAACTTGTCATTTCTCCAACAAATTTTAAAATTTCCTGCAGGACTGGCAGAGAGAGGGACAAAATTGCACCCTTTCCGCACAACTCCAATTTGCTTGCCACCCCTTCTTCTCCGAGGTCTCTACAAAAGGAAGCGGAGATGGAAACCAAAAGGGCGATTCCCAGAGCTTTCAATAAAAGTTGAAATAGGGAAGAGAAGCCGGATGCCTGAGTGATTTTTGTTAAAAAATGAAAGGCGGGAGAGACCTGCTTGATAAACATGATAAAAAACAGACATGAGGCACCGCATAAGAAGAAGCCTTTGAATTTCGGTGAAAAGTCTTCCGTCAGCTTTAAAAGTATGACGGAAAAAAGGGCGAAAAACGAAAGGAGCAGAACGGAATTCATATGCCGAAGGTGTTTCGCACCGTAGTGATAAGATGAGAAATCTCTCCCACAAGAATCAATAGCACCACAACGATCCCACCCAGGGTCACATATCCCGCCTGCTCTTCCTTTCCGCTTTTGGAAAGAACCTGGCACAGAACACTGGTAAGCATTCCCACGCCGGCAATTTTTAACAGCAACGTCACATCCATTGTTTTCTCCTAGATCAATAGAATAAATAGTCCGATCCCGATTGCCCCACCCACCAAGCGGGAAAGGGTCATCTGGTTTTTCACATCGTCTTTTCGTTTTTCCACATAGTTTGTAAGAAAGCTTGAAAGCTTTGAGCAATCTGCGATCTGCGCCGTTTTGGATTGCATTCCAAAGCGAGAGGCGAAAAATAGAATTTCGTCCTTTTCTCGCTGTGGAAAAATCTCCTCCTCTAAAAAGGAGCGCAAGGCACGGTCCAGGGCGCCGCAGGGATCTTCCTTTGTTTTCCGACGAAGGTCCGGAAGAAATCCGATCTTTTCCAAGTGCGGATTCTCAAAAGAATGAAAGATCTCGCTTTGCGGACGCAGAAACACCTGGATCTCAAATTGAAGGTTTTCAAAGAAAAGCAGCATGGCTTCTTGCGTTTTCATTTTGCGACGGATCTCTTCTCCCCTGAAAAATCCCAGGAGAGCCGGAGCGGAGCAAATGAAAAAAAGGCCCAGAAACCTCATGATAGCTCCCGAAAAATGATCCTGGAGCGAAAATTTTCCCCGGGTAGGCGCTCCAGGAGAGCCAACTTTGAAAAGACGCGGCCATCCATCAGTTTTCGAATCCAGGGTCGGGCCAGTCCTTCTTCCAGACTTCCGGCATGAGCGGAAGCAAATAGGAGACTTCCACCACTGCCGCAAGATAGGAGAGCCTCCGCCTCTTCCAGCGATCCGATCTCATCACAAACAAGGGCCTCCGGAGAAAAAACCCGGGTAGCAATGGAAATCCCCTGTGCCTTCGGATATCCGGAAAGAACGTCGCAAAGTCCGGCTTCCCGAAGAAAGACGGAGGGAAAAAGTTCTTTCCTTTCGTCTACCACCGCAACTCTCATTGCCCTTCTTACCCCTTCCCGGGAAAGATGGATGGCAAGGGCGCGAAGCAGGGTAGTCTTTCCACAACCGGGAGGGGATAAAATCAAGGTGGATACGAGGGGGCGTGTAGAAAAATGACTCAAAAAATCATCGGCGGCATGGGGGATGTTTCGCGGAATTCTAAGATTTGCTCCTACAAAGCCTTCCGGCAAAAAGGAACCAAGCTCCTCTTTTTTTGGACAAACTCCCAAGCGATATCCATCTTCATCTACTAAAAAGCCGTCTTTTAAGGTGTCAAAATATCGGTACAGATTTCCTCCGCAAAAGGCGCTTACCAACGCCCGGATATCCTCTTGCCCGCATCGGATGGCTTTGTTCATGCCGGTGGCGCTTCCATCCTCTCCCAGAAAAAGATTCCCCTGGAACGAGGTTAAAGAAAGAGGCAGTTCCGCCCGCAGTCGAATCTCGCAAATGCTCTCCCAAAAGGAAAAGCGAAAAAGTGGGGCGCGTAGACGGGGAGGGAAGAGTTGCAAGTGTTTTTCTAGTCCATTCATTTCTTTTTCCTCACATTCTGTTTCATCTTATGACCGCAGAAAAAGAAAAAGAACAAAAAAAGAAGCCCGATTGTTTCGGGCTTCTAATCGATTCGAACAGGGGTAAAACTTCGGTAATCCGAGGAGACTAGAGTAAACTGGATCCCTTCCCATTCTTCATAGAGAGGCTTGGTTCCCCAGTTGTGAAGGTGTCCGTAGTATACGCGTCGGACGCCGAATTCTTTCAGTACGTCCAAAATGGGATTCTCTCTTTGTGCGGAAGTTATCACCGGATAGTGAGAAAAGCAGATGATTTCCGGCTCAACCCCGGAGGCGTCTTTTTCTTTTTCGGCGATTTTTTTTCCTTGTTCCAGAGAAAGACGAAAACGCATTGCCTCGCGGTTGAGAATCTTTTGATCTTGCAAAGTCATGGAATCTTCGCACATCCACCCACGGGAGCCACATAGCACCTTACCTTGGGAAAGGAGAGCGTCGTTTTGGAGAAAACACAGGCTTGAGAATCCTTTTTCTTCCAAAAAATGCTCCATTTTCGTTAGAGAAGTCCACCAGTAATCGTGATTTCCCTTCATTAATATTTTCTTTCCCGGCAATTTGTGGATAAAGTCAAAGTCCGCTTCGGCTTGGGAGAGATTCATGGCCCAGGAAATATCGCCCGGGACAACCACGGTGTCCTCGTCTCGGACCATGTATTCCCAGTATTCCTGCAAACGTTTTTCAAAATGCACCCAACTGCCGCCGAATACGTCCATGGGTTTTTCCCCGGAGAGAGACAAATGAAGATCGGCAAGTGTAAATAGCGCCATGAAAGATCCTTTCGTATAAAAGTAAAAAAAGAAAACAAACTAAGTGCAGAGCTAAGATAAGAAAGGAAGGGAAAAATGGAAGGTATCACCTTGGATTCTTCTTCGATCCCCGAACACATTAAAGGGATCCGTTGCAACGTTAAAAATTGTGTCTACAATGACATGAGCTCCTATTGCACCGCCCGTCAGATCAGTGTGGGTCCCAGTTATGCGGTGACGGGAATCGACACCATTTGTGCAACGTTTCGTCCGAAAAACAGATAAGCCGGAAAAAGCGCCTCTGCCGAGGTGCTTTTTTCTGTTTTGCCTCTTTGATTCTTTAGTTTCCGAAGGCACAGGGAGTGTGAATTACATAAACCTTTTCGGACTCTTCTGTTTCCAGATACAATTCGACAGCGTCAAAACGCGGCGTTAAATTTTGGGTCAGCTTGGGTTCCTCTCTCAGGAAGACCCTGGCGCTCTTGAGAATGTGTTCCTGCTTTTTTCTGTCGATACGGTCCGCACCGCGGCCGTATTGCCGCGCACTTTGCTTTGTTCTGGTCTTGACCTCCAAAAAGACGATTTCATCATCTTCCTGCATGATAAGGTCGATCTCACCGTAGGAGGTGGTATAATTTCCGCGAATAAAAACGTATCCCTTTTGTTCCAGAAAGCGTCTGGCAAGACGTTCTCCCCGTTCTCCGAATTCCTTGTATGTCATACCAGACCGCGCTTTTTCAAAAAGCTTTTGCGATGAAGCGGCGTGATCCCGTGTGTTTCAATGGCAGCATAGTGAGCCTTGGTAGGATATCCTTTGTGAGAAGCAAAGCCATACTGAGGATAGAGCGCGTCCATTTTCAGGCATTCCCGATCCCGCAGGATTTTGGCAATGATGGAAGCGGCCGCGATACTGGGACATTTTCCGTCTCCGCCGATCACAGGCTTTGCCTCTTGCAAAAATCCACGAGCAATGTTTCCGTCTACCAAAAGAAAATCAGGGGTAAGAGAAAGGGATTCTACCGCTCGGCGCATCGCCAACATACTGGCGTTTAAAATGTTGATCCGATCAATTTCCTCAGGCGAGGCTATGCCAAAGCTCCAGGCCAGTGCGTGGGAGGTGATGTCTTCAAAAAGCCGGTCTCGCTTTTTCTCTGAGATCTTTTTCGAGTCATCCAGTCCTTCGGGAAGGTAGTTTTTCGGCAGAATCACAGCGCCGGCGAAAACCGGTCCCGCCAAAGGTCCTCTACCTGCTTCATCCAGTCCGCAAATCACCGTCACGTCTTCCGGAAGAAGGCTCATTTCCAATGTGTAATCCACTTACCTCGGTGCCTCCAATGTGATTCGACCCATTTTTCCGCTACGAAATTCTTCCAAAAGCATGGCGGCGCAACGCATCTCATCGATCTGCCCGCCGCGACGCATGAAACCTCGCTTTGCTCCAATGGCGCAGAAAAGGTCATAGGGGGGGAGAGCCAGGCTTTCCTCCTCAAGATGATAACGGCTCTTTAATAGATCAGGGTAAAGCTCCTGTAAGCGTTGGCAGAGAAGGACAGCCACCTCTTCGCTCTGTAAAATCGTATCTTTGATAGCGCCTGTCATGGCAAGGCTCTCTCCGGTGCGAGGATCCTCAAATTTTGGCCACAAAACGCCCGGCATATCAAGCAATTCCAATTCTGACGAGACTCGCACCCATTGCTTGGTTTTGGTGACACCGGGTCGGTTTTCTGCCTGGGCTTTTTTTCCTCCGGCAAAGCGGTTGATCAAGGTGGATTTTCCTACGTTGGGAATTCCCACCACCATGGCTCGGATGGGTTTTTGCATCCCTTTTTCACGATTTCTTTGGATTTTTTCCGCCATGAGATCTCTTGTTACTTGCATTACTTCCTGAAGACCCCTCCCGCTCTTGCAGTCAACCGGGACTGCGGCTGCGGACTCTCCAAGGAGAGCGGCTTTCCAACGGGAAGTAAGCTCAGGATCCGCCAGATCGGCTTTGTTTAATATTACCACCGATTTTTTGTTTTCCAAAAGGGATTTGATCTCTGGATTGCGTGAGCTTTCCGGGATTCTGGCATCCAGCAATTCCCACACCAGGTCTACGCTTCCCAGGTTTTCCCGCATCAAGCGCCGGGTGAGCGCCATGTGGCCGGGAAACCATTGAATTTGATTGCTCGGCAAAACTTAGGCCACCTTTCCAAAGCGAGAAACGGGAGTCAATCTTAACACAACCCGTCCCATGATGTATCTCTCGTCGATCTGACCCACAGATTCGCTTCGGCTATCCAGCGAGTCGTTACGATGATCTCCCATGACAAAGATGCAGTTCTCCTCAACCAGAATTTCCGCCTCTCCGTTTTCATCCGGGATCATGGTCTCGCAGTTCATGGTGGAAAAACCGTCCCGAAGAATGTAATCTTCTTCCAGTAGGATCCCGTCTACCCAGACTTGCCAGGTTAAAAAGTTGATTTTGACAGTTTGACCGCCGGTGGCGATGATCCGCTTGATCAAAGGCTCGGTTCCGTTTTTATAGTGGGGGGACTGAACCACCACGATATCGCCGGTCTTAGGCTGATAAAACAGATCCGAAATAATAAGATATTCTCCGTTTTCCAAAGTGGGAAGCATGGAACCGCCGTCCACTGTGACCCCTCGGAAAATCAATGTAAAAATAAAGATGACGACAGTTAAAGAAAGCAAAAAGGATTTGATCCAGTCGAAAAGATTGCCCGCATTGGACAATCCCATTCCGTTTTCCGCATCTTTCCCGGAACCTTTTTCTTCGGTCAAATCTTCTAATGTCGAATCGGTCTTCGTGTTTTCCGCTTCAGTAGAGAGCTCATCATTGTTTTCAAAACGAGAAAAGGAGAAAGAAAAGTTCTCTTTTGCGGGGGAAGGCATTCTGTGAGCCCGCCGGTGCAGAGGCACTGCATTTTCCGCTTCTTTTTTTTCTTCTTTGGGGGTCTGATCCCATTTATCCATGTATTTGTCCTTTCAAAGAAAGAGAGGGACTTGAAAAGTCCCTCTCAGCAACTGAATCAATTTCCGAATGTGGCTATCAAAAGTGACTTTTGCAATTCGGCAATAAATTTAGATGCGCTCCTTCACTTTCGTGGCCTTACCTACGCGATCGCGCAAATAGTAGAGTTTGGCTCTGCGGACCTTACCGTGGCGAGTAACTTCCACTTTTTCCACTCTGGGAGAGTGAAGAGGGAAAGTTTTTTCCACGCCTACGCCGTAGGAAACTCTTCTGACGGTAAAGGTTTCGGAGATCCCGCCGTTTTTCTTGGCAATAACGGTGCCTTCAAAAAGCTGGATTCTTTCTCTGGTGCCTTCCACGATTTTGTTGTGGACACGCACCGTGTCCCCTACGTTGAACTGGGGAACTTCTTTTTTCAACTGCTCGTTGGTAAACGCTTTCAACATATCCATGATAGCGCCCTCCTTAAATAAATGAATTATTTAAGTATAAATGCAAGCGTTCGTGCGGAAGCCGGCAGAGGACCGCTTGGTTGCAAAAGCAAATACATTCATACCACAACGTTCCGATTGTATCACAAAAAATAGCGGAATGCAATACCTTTTTAAAAAAATTACAATTTCTTTTGTAAATAATCCAAAAGATACCCTTCTCTCACACCGCTTCTGCATACCAGCATTTGTTCTTTTTTATAGAAACGGGTGATTTGGGAAAACACAGCCAAGGCAGGCGGAACCAGCCGATAACGGTCCTTTAAGACATCGGCGATCTTGTCCCGTTCTTTTTTTTCGCCTTGCTCATAATGATGCTGGATCTTGCGAAGTTGCCGGATGCCAAGGGTAAAGCCCTTTTTGCTTTCCAGAAGATTTTTGTATTTCAAGATCGCCTTGGCGCTGCCGCCGGTAAGAAGGAGCGTATTTCCGGAGAAGGGGGGTGCCATGGAGGAAAGGATCTGAAAAACATGGCGGCAACAGCCGTCAAAGTCATGTGTTCCTTGATCGAAAAAAGAATGATATAAGGTTAAACACCCAAAGGGAAGGGAAACGGAACGTTCCACTTTTTCTCCCTGAAAGGTAAGCAGCTCCGTGGAGCCGCCGCCCAGATCCACCACCATTCCCTCTTTCACGGAAAGGCCCCCTTTTGCTCCCAAAAAGGAATAATACGCTTCCTGTTCTCCGGAGATCACTTTTACTGCAAGACCGCAGGTTTCCTGGATTCTTTCCAGGACTTCCTGGGTGTTGTCCAGACCCCGCAGAGAGGCTGTGGCAAAGGCCAGAGGCGGGGTGGAAGTGAGCCGACGGGCCGTTTGGCAAAAGGTGCGTAAAAGTTGACAGAGTTTTTCTGTGGCTTCTTTTGTCAAGCAGTTGTTTTCTACGTGAGCGCGCAGGTTTTGCGGTACTGCTTTGAAGAAAACCGGAGGCTGAGAAAAAAGCTGTTCAGAATCCAGAACGGCAAGCTTTGTGGTATTGGAACCGATGTCAATGATAGGGTAAAGCATGTCAGAATATTTCCTTATCGCTTATTCTACTTCATTTTACAACATTTTTGCAGAAAAATCAAGACAGGGACATTTTTTGGAAGATGCTCTGAAAATGAAAGATCCCGGTATCAAGCACTTGATACCGGGATGTACTCATCCATTGTATTCGGCAATGTAAGGGAGATTTCGGTAATACTCACCGCAATCCAGCCCGTACCCAATCACAAACAGATCAGGAATGGTGAATAGGGCATCGTCCACCTGGAAATCCACCAAACGGCGATCGGGTTTATCCAAAAGGGTAATGATCTTTAGAGACAAGGGGTTTCGCTCTTGCAGGATCGCCGCCACGTCCTTTAAGGTGCGTCCGGTGTCCACGATGTCTTCCACGATAATGACGTGATATTCGCTGATGTCCTGCTGAAGATCCAAGGTGATTTTTACTTTACCGGAGGATACTGTTCCTTCATAATAGCTTTTGGCCGCCATAAAGCCCACCTGGCAAGGAATGGTGATCTCTTTGCACAGATCCGACAAGAACATAAAAGATCCTTTTAAAATGCTCACAAGCAAGAGCGGCTTGCCCTCATAGGACAGGCTGATCTGCTTGCCCTTGGCTTTTACGGCCTCCCGGATCTCTTCCTCTGAAATAATAGTCCTTTTGATTTTGCTTTGAAAATTCTGAAGATTTGGACTTTGCATAACCGACTCCGATCTTGCCGCACCTTTCAGAGGGTCGACACAAGCTTATTGTAATTCTTGCCTTTTACTGTAGCATATTTTCCGGGTTTCGTCAAGAAATCCCATGAAATTCCTTCTGGTTTTTTCGTGTCTTGTTAAAAATTGAGATAAAAAGAATGACTTTTTTTGCACTATTTTCATATATTGCAGTAAAAAGCAATTTTGCAAATGGGAGGAAGCATGTTTTTTGAATTGGCAGGTTTGAGCCTTTGTCATTTTGTCTTTTTGTATTTAAGGGTCCTGAATGGATCCTCCTTTCCGCCGCCGCTGAAAAGAGAGGAAGAGGAGCGACTTTTCTCAGAAATGAAAAAAGGCGATTCAAAAGCCAGACACGCACTGATTGAGCACAATCTTCGTTTGGTTGCCCACATTATTAAAAAATACGATACGGAAAAAAAGGAAGAGGAAGATCTGATCTCCATTGGCACCATCGGGTTGATCAAAGCCATTGATTCTTTTGATGCAGCCCTGGGCACCCGTTTTGCCACCTATGCCGGAAAATGTGTACAAAATGAAATTTTAATGTATTTTCGCTCCCAGAAAAAATACGCCTGTGAGTCCAGCTTGAATGAAGCCATTGAGGTGGATAAAGACGGGAATCCTCTTACGATTTTAGATGTCATGCGCGTGGAAGACGATATTGTGGACCAAATCCACTTAAAGAGCCGTACCGGTCTTGCGCTCTACGCCATCGAAAAGAAACTGGACCCGAGAGAGCGGACCATTATTTGTATGCGATTTGGTTTAGAGGGAGCCTCTCCCATTACCCAGCGAGAGGTTGCAAAGAAAATGGGGATCTCTCGCTCCTACGTTTCCCGGTTGGAAAAGGGCGCGTTGGAGAAAATCCGAAACTATATGAAAAAGACTAAAAACTATATATAGATCCATGCATCCTTTTCCAGGCCTCTGCCTTGTTTGCCTTTTCGAGCGAAGAAACAACGGACTTTAAAAAATCGGATCGGTTTTCAACATAGTTTTTAAGCTTTTTGGCAAACTAAAAGAAAAAGGAGAATCACCGTGGATCAAACTGAAAATCTGCTGCAAACCTCTTATCAAACATCTCGCATGGGTGCACATGCTATCAGTACCCTGTTGCCAAAGATCCAGGATCAAAGTATGAGAAATCTTTTGGTTTCCCACATGACACGCTATGACGATCTTTCCCATCGGGCTTCGGAGGAAATGGTTCGCCGTGGCAAGGCGGTCAAGGAGAGTCCTATTTCAGAGAAACTGACGGATATGATGGTGCAAATAAAGGCGGGAATCACTTCGGATCCTTCTCATTTGGCAGAAATGCTTATAAGGGGAGCAGAGATGAGCGTTAACGACTCCACCCGTGCTTTGAAGAGCGCTCCCGGCGCCGATCCCGAAAGTTACAGGATCGCTTCCGAAGTGGGGCGTCTTTCTCAAAAGATCGTAGAAGATCTCAAACCCTTTTTGTAAGAGAATATTTTGTTGTATTGCCGCATAGATTGGTATTGCAAAATGGTACCACGGTGGCGGTACAGCAAAATTTTATGCCATCGAGAACGGAGAAAAAAGTGGCAGCGGAAGTTTTTGATCGTGAAGTCAGGACAGGTCTTTCCCAGCTTTACACCGGCGAGGGCAAATGTCGGGTAGAAAGCGAGGTGCTCTTGCCGGATTACAAAGAGCCGGCTCATCGCATCATACGGGTCGATGCCAAGGCAAGAGTGAACAGCAAAAATACTTATCTGCAAGGTCAGCAGGTGGTTTGCGAAGTAGAAGGTGTTGCAACCTTTAGCGTTTTATACCAGTGTGAGCGCTCAGCTGAGCGGGGCGCGCCCTCCTCTTTTCTCACGCAGGAGAGTTTTTCCTACACCTTTAAAGTCCCCTCGCCCAAGGAGGATCTGGATCCGGAGGGAATATTGACATTGGTGGAATTGGTGCCGGAGAATATTTCTTTCAAGCTTTTGGGTCCTCGAAAGATCTCCATGCGTAGTGATATCAATATTCACCTTTCTATGAAATGCAATCGGGAATTTTCGTTTTATTCCCACTCTCTCCCCTCAGATATCCAGTGCCGAGGGAAAGATGTGCGCATGATGCAGCTTGTCTGTTCCTATCAGGAGGACTTTACGATCTCCGAGACCATCGCGCTCCCTCACGCCTATCTTCCCATTGGAGAAGTATGCGATCTGGATGTGGGACTGTTTGCACAAAAAGTGACCCCGCAGCAGGGCGGCGTGCATTTTCTTGGCCTTTGCGATTTGCACTGCAGTTACGTTTCCGCAGGGGAAGAGAGATTTATCAGCTTTTATCAGCCGATTGAAGTAGAAAAGAGCATCGGGGTACCTCGCTGTGGAGAGGAGCACTTTTGCCAGGTCAATTTGATTCCCAATTTTCTTAAGGCCAATACCGACGTCAATGAGGATGGAGAGAATAAAAATCTTCAATTTGAGGTAGGATATACCGCCGAGGTTTTTGTGTATCGCAACGAGGATATTCGGGTTCTGGAGGACGTGTTCTCCGTTGAAAGTGAATTGGAGACAAAAACAGAATCCAAACAGATCGAAGAGCTTGCCGGAATGATGGATTTTGTTCAGACCATCCGGGACCGCATCTCCGCTCCCGTGGAAGATGTCCTGCGTGCGGAAGGAATCCGCGCTGCGGTGGACTTCAAGAATTCCTATGTGGAAGAGGGGAAGATCGTTCTGGAAGGCAAGATCATGTTCCGCTTCTTGGGAGTAAAGGAAGACGGAGAGCTGGTTCCCATGGAGAACGCGCATGAGTTCAAATGCGCTGTTACACCGGATCCCATCTTGCATCTCCGGGAGGAAGAGGAATGCCGTATCGAGATCTGTGGCGGAGTTAGAAGTTTGGATCTTGAGGCGGAAGGGGATTCTCTCCAATTGCGTTTTGATCTTTACGGTCATATTACCCTCTATTGCCGTCACAAAATCACATGCCTTTCCACGATTCAGCGAGGAGAAAAATGGGAGTCCGATGAAAAGGGGATCCTGTTTTTCTATCCGGAGGAGGGGGAAGAGCTCTGGGAGTTGTGTAAGAAATATCGCGTATCACCCCAAGCGGTTCGGGAAGAAAACGGAATCGAAGGGGAAACGCTTCCCCGAGTGGTGAGGATCTTACTGTAAAAGATATTATTTCCCAGAGTAAAAGATTTGAAAAAAGAGTCCCGCGAAAATGATTTCGCGGGACTCTTTCGTTATTCGTTTTTCGGTCAAATATTGGTACAGAGAAATGCTCGTCACTGTTTGCTGTTGGCAAACAAAGGAAAAAGCGCAGATAACAATTTTAAAATTCAGTCCAGAAAGACCAGCCCTCGTCCTCTTCGTCAACACCGAGTTTGAAAACTCTGGAGGTAGTGACGCGGCTGGAAGAAGAAGTGATATCTTCGGTGGTAGTAGGAGTTTCCTCCTGACGCCGGCAGGAAACAAAAGCCAGCAAAACCATAATGACAACCAGTACGATAGGAAGAATTCTTCTCATAATAAGACAAACCCCTTATACTAATAGATTATTCTATCTTTAGTATACCGATGGAGAGGGACTCTGTCAAGTAAAATAAACATTTTTCTATAAAAAGAAAACACAAGGAATGGCAGGGCCACTCCTTGTGTCAAATACGGTTAACAGTCTGTTTTGGGACAGCCGCAGTTTTCCGTCAGACCCTTTTCTTTGGGATCCGGACGCAGTCCGGGATAGAATTCATTTACGGGGAATTCCATGGAACGAAACAGGGAACAGGGATCGTTGTATGGGAGCTGACACTCTCCGTTTCGGGTGGGAATGCAGTTGTCGCAGGCAGGGACTACCAATTGAGCAGGGCGTTCGATTCGAACCAGCGAAAATACGCCCAAAGACAGATAGCATACCTTATTGTTGGAAGTGGGCTCGGTAAAATGACCGGAGAAAAAGGCGGAGACTCCATCCGGAATCTGGGAAACCGGACAAAGGCAAGTTCCAAAATTTCTCCCTTCGTCCCAACACATGACATTTAACCGAAGAGCTACCGGCTCGGCAACCTCCACCACGGCTCTGGGGTGGGTGGAACTTTGGTGAACACAGGGAATTTCCACGGGACAGATGGTATCGGTCTGGATCTCCGATTTAAAAATCGAAACGTTTCCTTCGCCACCGTAAAGCATGACACTTTGGTCGGAAATACAAAGGCCCGCCACGTCTTGTCCGGTTCCCATTCCGGTGCAGCAGTCTAGAACGCAGTGGAAAAAATAGCGGATGTTGATTTGAAAATATCCTTTGTTAAAGGGCATTTCTTGGGTGTCGATACGGGTCCAAAGCACCTTGATGGATTTGATGCGCACGGAGGATGCGTTGTCCAGGATCCTCTGCCCTTCGTCGGTTACCTGCACTCTCATGTCTTCCAGACAGTCCTGATTGCGGCAGGAGTCATAAATGCGGTATGTATCGATGCAGCAAGCCCCGGTATCCGCTTCCCGATTCCAGGACCTTACGCCTCTTTGTTGATCGAGCATGTTTGGCCTCCTTATTGGTTTTTTTAGCTCGTTGTATTGTATGATAAAACTTCGGAAAAGGTGAAAAAAAGGAGACTTTGTTTTCAAAGTCTCCCAATTTTAATGTCACGCCGTGAATCTTATTGGAAATAGCTCATAGGGTCAACATGTTTTCCGTTTACTGTGACCTCAAAGTGGAGGTGTGGCTCCTGAGCGATCTCGACGAGAACCGTCTCACCCACGCCGGCAATGACTTGACCCTCTTTTACCTGCGCTCCCACGGCAATGCCTTCGGGAAGCTGGGTGGAAAGGTTTTGATAAATGCTGCATGTCTCATTTCCGTGGTCCAAAATCAATGTGCAGCCCATCAAAGGATCGTTGTAGATCTCCAGTACTATGCCATCGGTAAAGGCTTTGACCGGTGTTCCCAGCGTAGCCGACAGATCCACACCGTTGTGGACCCGGTAGTCGTTCATAGTTTCAGAATACACCAGGATGTCGTTGGAAAAGGCTTTGGATACGCTCCCTGCTACGGGTAAGGTGTAACTGGGAGTTACAGGCTGGGTGTTTACGTTTTGATCCGGCAGCTCTTCTTCCGGTTCTTTTCCAACGGAAATATCAGGGGACAGGGGAGTTCCGACGGAAGTGTCCGAATCGTTCTTGGGCGTTTCTACTACAATGGAAGGGGGCTTTTTCTCTCCCGAATCCACAACGGGTTCCAGAGAGGAAGGATCAAAAATGTGGATGATGGCGCTATAAACGCCGATGCAAATGACAGAAAGAATACAAATAGCCAGGGCTATGTATAAGCCCCCGCTAGCCGCATTCTGCTTTTTCTGTTTGTTCGTCATGGTCATTTCCTTTCGTCTTTCGTACAAGATTGGTGTGATACTATTTTGACCTGCAAACAAAAATTTATACAAGCATAAAAAAAGAAAGCCGTCTTTTCAGACAGCTTATCTTATCAAGATTCAATTTGGCAAATCGTTGGCGTACACCAACTCATCCGGGTTTCTTAAATTCAGCTTTTCTCTGGCAATGCGCTTGATGGTTTCCTCAGAGACTTCCGCTTCCAGTTGGGCGCTCAGTCGCTCTACCTTCAGCGTATAAGTCTGTCGCTCTGCCGCGAGTTTTTCTTCCTCTTTTTTTAGAGAGTTGATTTCAATATTTTTATCCACAATGGAGATCACAAGGAAAAAAATGATGGCAACAAAGGCCAGCTTTGCAAAAAAACCAAGTCTGTGTCTCATGGGACTCCTTTTTCAACGGTCTTGTTTATTGTTGGAACCCTCGCCGAGCCAACGCCAGCAGCTTTTTCATTTTCCGGTTCCGTTTTCTCACGTTTATTTTCTTCTGTATTATTATAACAAGAGTTTTTCCCTGTGTAAAGAGAAATTTTACCGCTCCCATCATAAAGCGGCAAGGGGGAAGGAGCAAATGATGAAAAAGTGCACGCAAAACACTGCGGATCAGGCGTAAAATTGCGTCTGAAAAAAACAGCAGGATCTTTCCCAGGGTTGTCAAGTACAGAAGAAATCCCAAGATGACACCGAAAACGGAAAAATAGCGGACAACCCCATCTGACATGGCAAAGGTAAAAAGGAGAAAGATCACAGTCACCGGAAAGAAGAACAATAGATCCTCTGTAGCGATCATAAGGGTGGTGTGGGGAAGGGCCAAACGGAGAAAGCGAAAGAATTCGTAGAAAAGCCCGAACAAAAACCCCAGTACGATGGACCACAGAAACAGGGAAGAGTCCGCAAGGATTTGGTTTTCCACTTTAAGAAAACAGCCTGGAAAAAATCGTTTTCTTTTCCGTAACAGCGGATTCCGGGTAGTAAAGAGAGGAAATGAGCCCGGTGATCACCACTTCTCCCTTTTCCAGATCCAGTTTTTCCATGTGAAGGCCGGCCCCGGTGATCTGCAGATTTCCCAGCGCAGTGACCAGTTCCGCACGGTCTTCAAGAAAGCAAACCACCTCCAGGATCCCTGTCAGGCGTAGGCTTCGTCGTTCTTCCAGAACAACCAGATTCTTTTTTTCTTCCATAAAATTCACCTCATTTCGGTAATGCATTTTATGAAAGATGTGCCCTTCTTATTCCTCTTCCAGAACCTGGTAAAGGGAAGAAGCTTCGTTTTTTCCGACGTGCTCCGGCATATCCTTTACCCGGCAACGGAAAACACGTTCACCGAATTGGATCTGGATGACATCACCCAGCTTTAATTGATAGGCAGGTTTGACGGTTTTTCCGTTGACCAGAACGTGGTCCTCGTTGCAGGCGTCATTGGCCACGGTGCGTCGTTTGATGATACGGGATACTTTTAAAAATTTATCTAATCTC
>JAZOQB010000053.1:0-25001 GCA_045655865.1 Eubacteriales bacterium | reverse complement strand
TGGAGGTCGGTTATGTCACTGTTTGAAAACAAAACGCTTCTTATCACCGGAGGTACCGGTTCTTTTGGCAACGCAGTACTCAACCGTTTTCTTCGCACTGACATCGGAGAGATTCGTATATTCTCTCGCGATGAGAAAAAGCAGGACGATATGCGCCATGAATTTCAGTCGAAAATGCCGGAGGTAGCGGAGAAAATTAAGTTTTACATCGGTGATGTGCGCAATATCGATTCCGTGAAAAATGCTATGTACGGAGTGGATTTTGTTTTTCACGCCGCCGCATTAAAACAGGTTCCATCCTGTGAGTTTTTCCCCATCGAAGCGGTAAAGACAAACGTTCTCGGAACAGAAAACGTGCTGACAGCATCCATTGAAGCCGGGGTCAGATCTGTGATCTGCCTTTCCACCGATAAGGCTGCTTATCCGGTCAACGCCATGGGGACCAGTAAAGCCATGATGGAAAAAGTGGTCACGGCAAAAAGCCGTACGGTTTCTTCGGAAAAAACTAAAATCTGCTGCACACGCTATGGGAACGTAATGTGTTCTCGCGGATCGGTGATCCCACTTTGGATTGACCAGATCAAAAACGGACAGGCCATCACCCTTACCGATCCGAATATGACTCGTTTTATCATGTCTCTTGATGAAGCGGTAGATTTGGTTCTTTTTGCCTTTGAACACGGCGAGAGCGGAGACATCTTGGTTCAAAAAGCGCCTGCTTGCACCATACAGACCCAGGCGGAAGCGGTCTGCGAGTTGTTTGGAGGGGACAAAGAAAAGATCACAACCATTGGAATTCGTCACGGTGAAAAGATGTATGAAACACTTCTCACCAACGAGGAGTGCGCCAACGCCTTGGATCTTGGGGACTTCTACCGCGTTCCCTGTGATAAGCGCGGACTGAATTACGATAAGTATTTCAATGCCGGGGATACGGAGCGTAACCCGTTGGCAGAGTTTAATTCCAATAACACTCAGCTTCTTACGGTAGAACAGGTGAAAGAAAAACTTCTGACACTTCAGTATATTCGTGATGAACTGGATTCTATGGGAATTTCGTATTAAGAGGTAGTTATGAAAGTATTGATTACAGGAGCTTGCGGTTTTGTTGGTCGAAATCTGACAGAAGCGTTAAAAAATCTGCGTGACGGCAAGGATCGGACGCACCCGGAACTTAATATCGAAGAAATCTACTGCTTTGATATAGAAACCCCCTCTCATCTTTTGGATGAGTATTGCGCAAAAGCGGATTTTGTATTTCATTTTGCCGGGGTGAACCGTCCTCAGGATCCGGCAGAGTTTATGGCAGGGAATTTTGGCTTTTCATCCACTCTGCTTGATACTTTGAAAAAACACCGGAACAAAGCCCCTGTGGTACTTTCCTCGTCTATCCAAGCAACGCTGATCGGGCGCTATGACAGTGATTACGGCAGAAGCAAAAAAGCCGGAGAAGATCTGTTTTTTAGCTATGCAGAAGAAACCGGAGCGAAGGTGTTGGTCTACCGCTTCCCGAATTTATTCGGAAAATGGTGTCGGCCCAATTATAATAGTGCCGTAGCTACCTTCTGCAATAACGTTGCAAATGATCTGCCCATTACGGTCAACGATCCTAGTACAGAATTAGAGCTTTTGTATATTGATGACCTTCTGGATGAGATGATTTCTGCGCTTTCCGGCAAGGAGCATCACTGCGTTTTTGACGGAATACGTACCGTATTTCAGGACGATGGTAAATTTTGCGGCGTACCGGTGACCCACCGTGTTACCTTAGGGGAAATCGTGGATCTGCTGGAGAGCTTCCGCCGACAGTCTGAAACATTGCTGATGCCGGAGATCCCGCATTCTTCTTTTGCAAAGAAATTGTATTCCACTTATCTTAGCTATCTTCCTTCGGAAAAAGTGTCTTTTCCTTTGAAGATGAATGTGGATGAAAGAGGATCCTTTACCGAGCTTTTAAAAACTGAAAAATGCGGGCAGTTCAGCGTAAATATCTCAAAACCCGGTATTACCAAAGGGCAACATTGGCATCAAAGCAAATGGGAGTTCTTTATTGTGGTTTCCGGACACGGTCTGATTCAAGAGCGAAAGATCGGAACCGATGAAGTGCGAAACTTTGAGGTTAGTGGAGAAAAAATCGAAGCGATACATATGTTGCCGGGATATACGCACAACATTATCAATCTAAGCGACACCGAAGATCTGGTGACTTTAATGTGGGCAAACGAGTTGTTTGACCCGGGAAAACCGGATACGTTTGGGGAAAAGGTATAAGGCTCGAGGTCTTTGGAACCTGAAGATAAAAAAACGGAGTGTGTAGCATGGTATCATTTCAGAATAACGGAAAATTGAAGCTTTTGATTATTGTGGGAACGCGCCCGGAAATCATTCGCTTGTCTGCGGTTATCCACAAATGCAGACAGTATTTTGACACGGTTTTGGCGCATACCGGGCAAAATTATGATTACAATCTCAACGGTGTGTTTTTCAAAGATCTGGAACTTTCCGATCCGGAAGTTTATATGGATTGTGTTGGTGCGGATCTTGGAGAGAGCATTGGCAACATTATCAGCAGTTCCTATCGGTTGATGGTAGAGATCAAGCCGGATGCGCTGTTGATCCTTGGAGACACCAATTCCTGTCTGTCAGCCATTGCGGCAAAACGCCTTCACATTCCTATTTTCCATATGGAGGCGGGAAATCGCTGTAAAGATGAATGTCTGCCGGAAGAGACCAATCGGAGAATTGTGGACATCATCTCGGATGTAAATCTTGCTTATTCGGAGCATGCAAGAAAGTATCTTCATGAGTGTGGGCTTCCAAAAGAGCGTGTGTACGTGACCGGGTCTCCCATGGCTGAGGTTTTGCATACCAATCTCCATAAGATCGAGGCCAGCGATATTCTTCGCAGATTGGGACTTCGTGAAAAAGGTTATATTCTTCTGTCTGCCCATCGGGAAGAGAACATAGATACCGAAAAGAACTTCCTGTCGCTGTTCACAGCGATCAATGAAATGGCAAACAAATATGATCTGCCCATTTTGTATTCCTGTCATCCTCGAAGCAAAAAACGCCTGGAAGCCAGCGGTTTTCAACTGGATCGGCGTGTGATTCAACATGAGCCTCTCGGCTTCCACGATTATAATCATTTGCAGATGAACGCATTTGCAGTGGTGTCTGATAGCGGTACGTTGCCGGAGGAGAGCAGTTTCTTTACCTCCGTTGGAAGACCGTTTCCTGCGGTGTGTATCCGCACCTCAACAGAACGTCCGGAAGCGCTGGATAAGGCTTGCTTTATTCTTGCGGGAATTGAAACACAGAGCCTTTTGCAGGCAGTCGATACTGCTATAGAACTGAATGAAAAGGGAGAACATGGCATCCCGGTTCCCGATTACGTGGAAGAGAATGTTTCCACAAAAGTTGTCAAGTTGATACAGTCTTACACCGGCGTTATCAATAAAATGGTGTGGAGAAAAGGATAAATTTTTTAGAACCGATTCAAGGAGAAGGTATGAAGCGTTCTGCGATCATTGGAGTTTTAGTATTCGGGCTTCTTTCTGTCTTTATGATAGGTTGTATTTTTCACAATTCCATGCAAAACGGTCAGGTATCCAACCAGCGGAGCGAAATCATTGCTGAACAGGTGGTGGAGATGGTTGTTCCGGATGATGAAAAAAGTGAAGAAAAAACAGAAAAACTCCAAAAGGAATGGAACGAAAAAATTCGAAAAGCGGCTCATATGGTGGAATTTTCCGTACTGGGAATTTTTTTGGGAGGACTTACTGCCAGTCTGTTTTTGCTGACCAAACGCTGTTTTTTAGGTAGCGCGCTATTTCTTTCCTTGCTGGTGGGAGTTACCGACGAATACATTCAAAAGTTCTTTAAACGTACCAGCTCCGTCAAAGACATTTTCAGAGACCTGATCGGTGCTACCGTAGGGCTGAGCATTGCAGCGGCCATTTTCGGCGTTTTGTACCTTGTCAGAAAAAAACGGAACAGACGCCGGAGCGATGACAAAGCCATATCGGCGATGTAAACATAAAAACGCTTTGCCGATGATAAAAAAGAAGCTGACGCCTAGATTTACAGCGTCAGCTTCTTTTCTTTTTTTATTTTACCAGGCACTTTTCGTAAATCCCGGCTTTTTTGATGGCTTCCACCAGGGTATCGCCAATCTTATCAGGGGTGGGAGCGACCAGAACGCCTGCCTTTTCCAAGGCAGCAACCTTGCCGGCCTGGGTACCTTTTCCGCCGGAAATGATAGCCCCGGCGTGGCCCATGCGCTTACCCTTAGGAGCGGTCTTGCCACCGATGAAGGAAACAACGGGCTTTTTCATGTTTTTCTCGATCCATTCGGCGGCTTCTTCCTCGCCGCTACCGCCGATCTCTCCAATCATGACTACGGCGTAAGTATCGGGATCTTCGTTAAACATCTTAAGGATGTCGATAAATCCGCTACCGCGAATGGGATCGCCACCGATTCCCACTGCCGTCGATTGACCAATGCCACGGGCGGTGAGCTGGTGCACAGCCTCATAGGTTAGGGTTCCGGAACGGCTCATAACGCCAACGTGACCGGGGACGTGAATGAAACCGGGAAGAATACCTACCTTGCAGGCACCGGGGGAGATCAGACCGGGGCAGTTGGGTCCGATGAGACGGGTTTTCTTGCCTTCCATGTAGTTTTTTACACGCATCATATCCAGAACCGGGATGCCCTCAGTGATACAAACTACCAGATCCATTCCGGCGTCTACCGCCTCCAGGATCCCGTCCGCAGCGAAAGCCGGCGGAATGTAAATGATAGAGCAAGTCGCTCCGGTTTGTTCCTTGGCTTCTTTGACGGTGTTGAATACCGGAACGCCAAGAACTTCCGTGCCGCCTTTTCCGGGGGAGGTGCCACCTACGATCTTGGTGCCGTATTGGAGCATCTGCTCGGTGTGGAACTTTCCTTGGGAACCGGTGATTCCCTGAACGATAACTTTGGTATTTTCCTGCACAAGAATCATGCTACTCTTCCTCCTTTATGCCTTTGCCAGTTCAACCGCTTTTTCAGCGGCCTGGGCAAAGGTTTCTGCGGGCACAAGAGACAGCCCGGAGGCCTTCAAAATCTCTCTGCCCAAATCGGCATGAGTTCCGTCCAGACGAACCACCACGGGAACTTTGATCTCCATGGCTTTGGCTGCGTCCACGATGCCCTGTGCGATGACGTCGCACTTCATAATTCCGCCGAAAATATTTACCAAAATGGACTTTACATTGACATCGGAAAGCAGGATCTCAAAAGCTGCCTTGACACGCTCGGTGGTAGCGGAGCCTCCTACGTCCAAAAAGTTTGCAGGTTCGCCTCCGAAGGATTTAATGATATCCATGGTGGCCATGGCAAGTCCGGCGCCGTTGACCATACAGCCCACGGATCCCGACAGAGAAACGTAGTTTAGGTCAAATTTGGAAGCTTGGATCTCTTTGGGATCTTCTTCATCAAAGTCTCTTAATGCCACAATATCCGGGTGACGGAAGAGAGCGTTGTCGTCAAAGTTTACTTTGGCGTCCAGAGCAACAAGGGCGCCCTCGTCGGTAAGGATCAGGGGATTGATCTCAACCAAAGAGCAATCTTTTTCTACAAACAGACGGTACATTCCTCTTGCGATCTTCACAAAGGATTTGGCCTGTTCGCCGGAAAAACCAAGCTTTTTGGCCATTTCCCAACCGTTGTAGTCTTTGTAGCCCAGAACAGGGTCGATCCGCTCCTGTTTGATTTTTTCAGGATGATTTTTGGAGAGCTCTTCAATCTCCGTACCGCCCTCCGCAGAGGCGATCATCACGATGGCAGCGTTCGCGGAATCCACCGTCATGGAAACGTAAAATTCTTTCTGAATCTGGCTGCCTGCGGTAACGTAGAGCTTTTTCACCACTTTTCCTTCCGGACCGGTTTGGTGGGTGTAAAGAGTTTTGCCGATGAGGTCTTTTGCAACGGCATAGACTTCCTCTTCGGTGTGGCAAAGCTTTACGCCGCCGGCTTTTCCTCTTCCGCCGGAATGGATCTGTGCTTTGACGACGACGGGGTACTCGCCGATTTCTCTGGCAGCGTTTGCGGCTTCCTCAGGGGTCAGGGCCAAAATGCCCTTGGGAACGGGAATTCCAAATTGGGTGAATAGCTCTCTGGCTTGATATTCATGAATTTTCATTTTCTACCTCACTTTATCAGGAAACCAGTTTTGCGCCCTCTTCCAGGGCCTTCAGGTTCAATTCTTCCGTTCCGTGGGGGACGTGCATGAGAACGGCTTTTTTGATATTTTCTGCAGAGGAGAGATTGAGGATCTGATTGATCGCTCCCACAGAAACGATGTTGACCGTTTGCATTTTTCCCACTTTGGCGCGAGCGGTCTCCAAAATAGGAAGCTTTAAGAATTTTTCATGATGGAAGTCTTCGGGAACCTCGATGCTGTCATCCACCAGAACAAAGCAATCTTTGTCTACGTCGAGACAGTACTTTTGGAAAGAGAGTTGGGAAAGGGCCATGACGAAAGTGGGCTTTGTCACCTTGGTGAAACCGATTTTTTCATCGGAAATAATCACCTCGCCCTTGCACATTCCTCCTCTGGCCTCAGGCCCGTAGGACTGGGACTGGGCTACGAATTTGTCTTCAAAAATCCCGGCTTCCGCCAGAATGATCGTGCCTGTGATCAGGCCTTGGCCGCCGGTTCCGGCAAGCCGGATCTCCATTTTACTCATAATGCCCTCCCTTATTTCCTGAATTTGTCAATGATGGTTTGATACTGCTCGGTTAGCTCGGGAAATTCGCTTCGGGAAAGCTCGCCCACCACCAATTTGCCTTTCAGCTCCTCTGAGGTCATGCTTTTTGCTTTTTCCGCAGAGACACTGTTTTCTTTTTGCCAGCGGTACATATCCACAGCGCTTCCTTTTTTGTTTTTTCTGCCGTAATAGGTGGGGCAGATGGAAGCGCACTCAATGACGGAAAAGCCCTTGTGACGGATTCCTTCTTCAATGAGCTTGATGGTGCGGACCGCGTCGTAGGCACTTCCTCTGGCGGTATAGGTAGCGCCGGCCGCTTCGGCCACTTTGGCAATGTCAAAGGGACGGTCGATGTTACCGTAGGGAGCTGTCGTGCCCTTTTCGCCGTATGGCGTGGTGGGGGAGTACTGACCGCCGGTCATACCGTAGATATCATTGTTGAAAATGATGGCAGTGATGCCGATGTTGCGGCGAGCGGCGTGAATGAGATGGTTGCCGCCGATGGCGCTGGCGTCGCCGTCGCCCATAATGCAGATGACCTCCAAATCCGGACGTGCCATTTTAACGCCTGTAGCAAAGGCCAAGGCTCTGCCGTGGGTGGTGTGCATGGTATTAAAATCCATATACCCTGCAGCCCGGGAAGAGCAACCGATTCCGGAAACCAGAACCACCTTGTCTTTTTCCAAGCCCAGGTTTTCAATCGCCTGAGCAACATCTCTCATTAGAACGCCATGTCCGCAGCCGGGGCACCAGATGTGGGGCAGATGATCTTCACGAAAATACTTATCAACCAATTTCGATGGCATCGCTTACGCCTCCTTCACCTTGCTTACAATTTCATCGGGGGTGATGACGGTACCGTTCACCTTGCCGAGGAAATCAAGTTTGCAATTATTTTTAATGATTCGTTCTACTTCCAGAAGGATCTGGCCATTGTTGTGTTCTACCACAAGGACCTTCTTCATTTTCTTGGAGATTTCCTCCAGGCGTTTTGCCGGGAAGGGCCAAATGGTGATGGGGCGGAACATACCGACTTTGTACCCATCTTTTTTCAGATCTTCCATAGCGGAAATGACGCTTCTGGCAGTGCCGCCGTAGCAAACAATGCAGATATCGGCGTCATCCAGGTCCTGTTCTTCCCAGTCCAGAATGTCGTCTGCATTCATTTCCACCTTGTCGATCAGGCGTTTCACCTGTTTGGCAGCGATGTCGGTCGAGTTGGTTGGGAAACCATCCTCGCCATGGATCAAGCCGGTAATGTTGTAGCGCTCTCCGCTTCCGAAAGGAGCCATGACGGGAATCAGCTCCCCGTCTTTGCAGGCATAAGCTTTTTGTGCGTGACAAGGATCGGCAGGTACGCTGCGGTTTACAATTTCAAGCTCATCAGCCTCCGGGATCTGGATGCTTTCCCGCAGATGGCCCACGATCTCATCCATCAAAAAGATGACCGGAGTCCGGTACTTTTCAGAAAGATTGAAACAACGCACACAGAGCGTGTAACATTCTTCTACCGTGGAAGGAGAAAGGGCGATGACGGGATGATCCCCGTGGGTACCCCACTTGGCTTGCATCATATCTCCCTGAGAGGGGGAGGTGGGAAGTCCGGTGGAAGGACCTGCCCGCTGTACGTCTACCAAAACGAAAGGAACTTCGGTGATGCAAGCATAGCCCAGGTTTTCCTGTTTCAAGGAAAAGCCGGGGCCGGAAGTGGCGGTCATAGACTTGACTCCGGCAGCGCTGGCACCGATGGCCGCGGCGCAGGAGGCAATCTCATCTTCCATTTGAATGAAGTGCCCACCCACCTGGGGCATTCTTACGGCACAACCCTCGGCGATCTCTGTGGAGGGAGTAATGGGATAGCCGGCGTAAAAGCGACAACCGGCGGCAATGGCACCTTCCACACAAGCTTCATTGCCTTGCATTAATCTGACTTTTTTCATTTCAAGCTTCCTCCAGATAGATGGCGTAGTCCGGGCATCTTAATTCACACAACCCGCAATGAATACACGCGTCCGGATCCTTTACTGTGATTTTGTCACCCTTGAGAGCAAGTACGCCCTTGGGGCAAAATGCGGCACAGACCCCGCATCCTTTGCACCAGCCCAGGTTTAGGACCAGTTTTTTTTGTTTGGCAGCCATAATTTCCTCTTTTGCAGATTGCAAAAATCGCCTTTCTGTGTTATTAAAGTGGATTTTCCACCACTCTACATCTGTATTTTACCATGTTTTTCTCCTTGTGACAAGATTTTTTTGGAGCTTTTTTATAAGTTTTTCTTCTTGTTGCCATCGGCTTTTTTTATTATTTGAAAAAAGATGGGGAGATGTGGAAAAAAGCGCAATGTGATGGAATTTTTATGAAAAAAAGCAAATTGCTTGCCTTTTTTTGCAAGATGTGCTACAATTATGACAAAGTTTATCTGCAAAAATCGAATGCTTCCAAAGGGAAGAAAGAGAGGACAAGGGATGTCATTCAGCCAAAAAGTCAACCGACTTCTTAAGGAAAACGGTATGACCAAAGCTGCTCTTGCCAAGGAGAGTGGAATTCCCTATACCACCTTGGACAGTATGCTAAAGCGTGAGACGGATACCGCCCGCCTGACGACCATTTTCCGAATTGCCCGTGCTTTGGGGACCTCGGTAGAGGCTCTGGTGTTTGACCAAGAGGAGCCGGCCGTTTCCCAGGAGGAAAAATGGCTTTTGGAGCTCTACTCGCTTTTAGACGAGAGGGGAAAAAATAATGTGATCTCCCTTTTAGAAAAAGAAGCGGATCATAGTAAGAATGTGCCGAAAGAAGACCTTCTGTATCTTCCGGTATTTGACGCCCCCGCCGCCGCCGGCCGGGCCCTTCCGATCTTGACGGAGGACAGCCGACGGATCTGCTACCGGGAAGGGGAGATCCCCTCGGGAGCGGATTTTGGAATTCGCATCTCCGGGGACAGTATGAATCCTCTTTTTTCTGACGGTGATCTGGTCTATGTCAAAAAAGGAGAAGAGATCGTCTCTGGGGAGATCGGAGTCTTTCTTCTCAACGGAGAGAGCCTTTGCAAAAAATATGAAAAAAGGGGAGAGGAGACCTATCTTTCTTCCCTCAATCCCGCATATGAGCCCATTTGTGTCCTGGATACGGACGATTTAAAGCTGGTGGGCCGAGTGATTGTACAGTAAAGGAAAAGGGGTGTCTATGGAACCGAAAAAGAAACGGAAAGGGATCGGAGTGGTCCTTCTGGTATTGGTTTTTATCATTCCCCTTGTTATCACGGCGTTTTTGCTACAGCAGGATCTGGATTCTGATTTAAAGAAAGGCACCATCGCCTCGATCACGGTCCAATATGAAAAGACCTCCGGCGAGGTAAAAGAAAAGGACGAGATTTCGTTTTTTGTAACCGCGGTCACCGGTGCTGAGAGCATTGGGGCAACCACGGATCCTCTGTCCAGCTACCGCTGTTTTGAGGTTACCTTTCACAAACCCAACAACGATCTGAAGTATCATTTTTACCTTAGCGATTCGGTGAATAACTGCGTTTTCACTGACGCCGAAGGAAAATTGCATCTCCTTTCTCAAGACGACGCGGCAAAGATCTTGGATCATCCGCTTTTCTCCAATTTTGCCATGAGCTACGCGTTTCACCCATCCCTGGCTTTCGTCACACAAGGACAAAAGTCTTACACGGCGGCGAAAGTTGTCGGAGAGTGGACCTATCGGCGGGCAGATCAAAGCAAATCTACCAAGAAGGTTCAAGAGGAGACAGAGACTCTGGCTGTCCTTCCACAAGGGGAGAGCTTCTCCTTGCAGTTTTCCATTGATCCTGATTTTTGCAGTGTTTTACTGGTTGGAGAAAATGAAGAACTGCTTTATTCCGGTGATCTGGAAAAGATGGAGGCCCTTTCCTTTGAGCAGGATACAGAACTGGAATTTGTGGTTACTTGTGACTGGTATGAAGACCGGCACCCGGAATATTACGGTACCGTTGAATATACCTTCCGCATCTTTTATGACATTCCCACTTTGGTTACTTTGGATCGGACACAAGCCCGTCCGGGGGAAAGCTTGGCATTGCGGATCGCTCATTCTTCCAGCGAAAGCTTTGCGGTGAACGCCACCTTCTCTTCGGAAAAGGTTTTGCTTGAGCGTTCGGAAAATGTTTGGCTGGCCAACGTTGTGATTCCGGAAGACGCCGTTCCCGGCGACTACTCTATTATGGTGGTGGGGAGCGATGTGGATAAAAGCTTTCCCGTAACCGTACTTCCGGCTTTGGAAAATCCGTAAAAACCAAAAAGAAAAAAGGCAACCGATTCGGTTGCCTTTTTATTTTACATACGTCACACAGCTTTTTTACGTGCGGCGGTATCGCTTTGGCTTTTTCGAAGGACCAGCTTGGGTGCTGCGCCGGACGTGACCACATCTTTTGAAATAACGACCCTCTCCACGTCTCTTCGGTCGGGTACTTCGTACATGATCTTCTGCAAAAAGCCCTCCATGATGGATCTCAAGCCTCGGGCACCGGTGTTTTGCTCCTTTGCCATGCGAGCGATCTCAAGGTAGGCGTCTTCCTGAAATTCCAGTTCGATCTGGTCATAACGAAAGAGCTTTTGATACTGGCGTACCAGTGCATTCTTTGGCTCTGTAAGGATCCGAACCAAGCTTTCCTCGTCCAAGGGGTTCAGCGGAACCACTACGGGCACTCTTCCCACCAATTCCGGAATGATGCCGAATTTCACCAAATCGTGAGGGATCACCTCGTGGATGACGGTACCGTCTTTTTCTTTTGCCCCTTCTAACTTTTTCCCCTCTTCTTTCTGAACAAAACCGATGGTCTGCTTGCCCTTTCGGCGGCGGATGATCTCCTCCATTCCGTCAAAAGCGCCTCCGCAGATAAAGAGGATATTTTTTGTGTCAATGCGAATGAATTCCTGGTTGGGATGCTTGCGTCCTCCCTGGGGAGGAACGTTGGCCGTGGTTCCTTCAAAGATCTTCAAGAGTGCTTGCTGTACGCCCTCTCCGGAAACGTCCCTGGTGATGGAACGATTCTCGCTGCGACGGGCGATCTTGTCGATCTCGTCAATATAAATGATGCCCTTTTGGGCTTTTTCTACGTCAAAATCTGCCGCTTGAATGAGTCGCAGGAGAATGTTTTCCACGTCTTCTCCCACGTATCCTGCTTCCGTAAGGGTAGTGGCGTCGGCAATAGCAAAAGGAACCTTCAGGGTTTTTGCCAGAGTTTGAGCAAGATAGGTTTTTCCGCAACCGGTAGCACCGATCAGAAGGACGTTGCTCTTTTGGATCTCCACTCCGTCCTCTTCGCTTTGCATCAAGCGTTTATAGTGGTTATATACCGCGACGGACAGAGCCATTTTGGCTTCTTCCTGACCGACTACATATTCATCCAGACTTTTTTTGATCTCTGTGGGGCGGGGAAGGTAGTCGAGAGAAAATTGATCTTTTTTCTTGCTTTTCTCTTCCTCTTTGCCCAGGTATTCTTGAACCAGTTCTCCGCACAGGGAAACACAGTGATCGCAAATCATAACGCCGCGAGGGCCGGGAATGAGAAGATTTGCTTGTTCTTCAGTTCTGGAGCAGAAGGAGCAGGTGGGGGTGTTTTTCTGATTGGCCATAAGATCTCCCAAAATTCAGATTTTGAAAAGAGCCGAGCAAGCTTTGGCTTGCTTGGCTCTTTTTTGTTGGAACGTGAAGTTACGCTCTTTTTTCGATTACTTGATCAATCAAACCGTAGGCCAAGGCTTCCTGAGCTGTAAGGAAGTTGTCCCGATCGGTGTCCTTTTCAATGACGGAAAGGTCCTTTCCGGTACGCTCAGATAGGATCTTGTTCAAAGTGTCCCGGGTGCGAAGAATATGATCAGAATGGATCTTAATGTCGCTGGCCTGACCTTGCATTCCGCCAAGAGGTTGATGGATCATGATTTCACTATGAGGCAAGGCAATGCGCTTTCCTTTGGCACCGGCTGCCAGGAGAAAAGCTCCCATGCTGGCTGCCATACCGATACAAATGGTGGACACATCACACTTGATGTAGTTCATCGTATCGAAAATGGCCATCCCTGCGGAAACAGAGCCACCGGGACTGTTGATGTAAAGACAGATGTCTTTATCGGGATCTTGTGCTTCCAGGTAAAGCAGCTGTGCCACCACAAGGCTTGCGGTAGTGTCGTTGACCTCGTCACAGAGAAAGACTACGCGGTCATTTAAAAGCCGGGAATAAATGTCATAGCTACGCTCGGAATGACCGGTCTGCTCGACGACCATGGGTACCAATGCCATATCTTGCCCTCCAGTTTATGGGAATTCTTATTTCTCTTCCGCTTTTTTGGCGGGAGCTTTTTTAGCGGGCGCCTTTGCGGTAGAAGCCTTTTTGGCAGGAGCCTTTGCGGTAGAGGCCTTTTTGGCGGGAGCCTTCTTTTCTCCGGCCTCTTCTTTCTTTTCCGCCTTCTTCTTAGGAGCTTCGGCAGCCACTTCCGTGATCTGGGCGTTTTCTTTGATCAAATCTACGGCTTTCTTTGCCAAAACGTCTTTGCGGATCACGTCCTCGGGAATTACTTCTTTGGCTTTTTCAACGTCGATCTGATAAGAATCGGCCACTCTCTGATATTCGGCGTTCACTTCTTCGTCGGTCAATTCGAACTTTTCCGCTTTGGCGATGGCTTCCAAAGCCAAGGTCGCCTTCACTTGACGTTCTGCCTGAGGACGGAGTTCTTCCTGCATTTTAGCCTTTGTCATGCCGGAATACTGAAGATACATTTCCATAGAAATGCCCTGTTGCATCAGACGGTTTTCGTAATCGTGGAACATATTCTCCGCTTCGTTGTCGAACATGCATTCGGGAATATCTCCTTCGATGGCACCGATGATGCCGGAGAGGAGCTGCTCTTCTACCATGTGGTCCGCTTCGTCTGCGTTTCTCTTTTCTATTTTAGCCTTGATGTCCTTTTTATATTCGGCCAAAGTATCAAATTCGGAAACATCTTTTGCAAATTCATCGTCCAGTTCCGGAAGCTCTATGTTTTCAATGCCGTTGAGAGCTACCTTGAACACCGCTTCCTTGCCCTTGAGTTCTTCAGCGTGATACTCAGCGGGGAAGGTGACGGTAACGTCGAACTCATCACCGATCTTGTGACCGATGATCTGGTCTTCAAAGCCGGGAATGAACTGGCCGCTGCCCAATTTCAAGTGATGGGCCTGGTCTTTTCCACCCTCGAAAGGTTTCCCGTCTACAAAGCCTTCATAGTCAATGATGGCAATGTCGTCCTTCTGGGCAGCGCGGTCGGTGATCTCAATGGTTCTGGAATTTCTTTGACGTACTCTTTCCAGTTCTGCGTCAACCTCTGCCTTGGCGACTTTTTTCACAGTCTTTTCTGCTTTGATGCCTTTGTAGGAAGTAACTTTGATCTCAGGCTTGGTCCAGTATTTTGCCGTCAGGGCCACACCGTTTTCGTCAATGTCGCCCAGATCCAGCTCCGGCTGGCTGACCGCTTCGATACCGGCCTCTTTTACCGCTGCATCCAAAACAGAAGGCAAAAGGGCGTTGAGAGCATCTTCATAAAATACGCCCTTACCATACATTTTCTCCACGATGGCACGGGGAGCTTTTCCCTTGCGGAAACCGGGAATGGTGATCTTGGGGGCGTTCTTTTTGTAAACTCGGGTGACTTCGGCTTCAAAATCTTCCTTGGGGATCTGGATCTCCAGAATGGACTGATTCTTTTCGCCATTTTTTACGCTTTTTAAACTCATTTTCTTCAACTCCTGAAAGTCTTTTAATAGACAGAAACTTCTATCCGTACGATTATATACGCCAATCCATTTTTTGTCAAGCGTCCCGTCAAAAAAGCTGAGTTTTTGTCGAGGAAAAGAGGGGAGGCTCTAGCAGAAAAAACAAATCAGGACTTGACAAGGAGGAGAAGACGACATATAATGACAAGGAACCTGGAAACCGTTGAGGCGGAGATAACGGTGATCATGCTTTTACAGAGAGCCCGTGTAGGTGAGAGACGGGTAAAACACAAGTCATCAAATGGACCGCTGAGGGTGCAGTCAAATGCGGGAGACCGCAGAGTATTCTGCAACGTGTGGCACGCGTGAGAGGCCGGGGATATGTTGGTATCCTGCAGAGTGCATAGCTTTTTGCTATGAATCAAGGTGGCATCGCGGATTTTGTTTGATTCGTCCTTGACAGATCGGTATGATTTTGTCGAGGGCTTTTGTTTTTTTGCAGAGAAGTGCACCATAGAAGGAGGAAATAGCATGACCAATCCCAAAGGACGCTTTGGCATCCACGGCGGGCAGTACGTTCCCGAAACTCTGATGAATGCCGTGATCGAGTTGGAGCGTGCCTACGACCATTATAAAAACGACCCTCAGTTCAAGCAGGAACTTAATAGGCTTTTGCATGACTATGCGGGGCGTCCTTCCCGGTTGTATTTTGCCGAAAAGCTCACGAAGGCTCTGGGGGGCGCTAAGATCTATCTGAAACGGGAGGATCTGAACCACACCGGATCCCATAAGATCAACAATGTTCTCGGCCAGGCGCTTCTTGCAAAAAAAATGGGAAAGACTCGCCTGATCGCGGAGACCGGCGCCGGCCAACACGGCGTTGCCACCGCAACCGCGGCGGCTCTTATGAACATGGAATGTGTGGTCTTTATGGGAGAAGAAGATACTCGCCGTCAGGCGCTGAACGTGTATCGGATGCGCCTTTTAGGGGCAAAAGTTGTTCCTGTAAAAAGCGGCACTGCGACCTTAAAGGATGCGGTTTCGGAAACCATGCGGGAGTGGACCGGACGAATTGCAGATACGCACTATTGTCTGGGCTCTGTCATGGGTCCCCATCCGTTTCCCACCATCGTTCGTGACTTTCAGGCGGTGATTTCCAGAGAGATCCGGGAGCAGATCTTAGAGCTGGAGGGCAAACTTCCCGACGCGGTTTTGGCGTGTGTGGGAGGCGGGTCCAATGCCATAGGAAGTTTTTATCATTTTATCGGAGATCCCGGCGTTCGTCTGATTGGTTGTGAGGCGGCAGGGAGGGGGATAGACACCCTGGAAACAGCAGCCACCGTCAATACCGGTCGACTGGGAATCTTTCACGGTATGAAATCTTATTTTTGTCAGGATGAATACGGACAGATCGCACCGGTCTACTCCATTTCCGCAGGGCTGGATTATCCCGGTATCGGGCCGGAGCACGCCTGGCTCCACGATACCGGTCGGGCGCAGTACGTTCCCGTTACCGATGAGGAAGCGGTGGAAGCGTTTGAATTTCTCTCCCGAACCGAGGGGATCATCCCTGCCATCGAATCGGCCCACGCCGTCGCTTACGCCAAAAAATTGGCTCCTACGATGAACAAAGATCAAATTCTGGTGATCACCATCTCCGGAAGGGGAGATAAAGATTGTGCCGCCATTGCCAGATATCGGGGGGAAAACGTTGATGACTAGAATTCAAAAAGCCTTTCAAAACGGGAAAGCTTTGATCCCTTATATCACCTGCGCAGATCCTGATCTGGACACTACCCTTCGCGTGGTTCATTCGGCAGTGCAGGCCGGTGCGGATCTGATTGAATTGGGCATCCCTTTTTCTGATCCCACCGCCGAAGGACCGGTGAACCAACGATCGAGCCTTCGTGCTTTGCAGGGCAAAGTTACCACAGATCAAATTTTTGATATGGTTCGTACCCTTCGCAAGGACGTGGATGTGCCGATGGTTTTTTTGACCTATGCCAACGTGGTCTTTTCTTACGGTACCCAGCGTTTTATCAAAACTTGCCGGGAAATCGGGATCGACGGTCTGATTCTTGCGGATATTCCTTATGAAGAAAAAGCGGAATTTTCCGAGATTTGCCGGGAAAATGGGCTGTCTTTTATCTCTCTTTTGGCTCCCGCATCAAAGGACCGCACCGCCAAGATCGCCTCAGAAGCGCAGGGCTTTCTCTATGCGGTGTCAACTCCGGTTTCCGCGGGGGATCCCGGCGATTGGCAAACGGATATGAGCAAAACGTTGAAAATGGCCCGGGCGCACACTGCCATTCCCTGTGCCGTTGAGTTGGGAAGCGGTACGTTTGAACAAGCAATTCAAAGGGCCTCCTTGTCCGATGGCGTCATTGCAGATACCGCCATTATCAAACTTTTGGAACAGTACGGAACAGATGCGGAAGGTCCGGTAGCTGCGTACGTGAAGAAAATGAAGGAAGCGCTCGGAGCTCTTTAAATTTTCCCAAAAACCCGATAGAGACATCTCTCTTGAAAAAGAAAAAGGAAAAAGCAGCGGACAGTGTCCGCTGCTTTTTGCTGTTTGTTTCTTTGTTTGCCGGGGGTCAGTTCTGACAAAGAGTGTTTGCCAGGACTTCCAGTTGCTCTAGCGTTTCCGCTTTGACCGCGGATCGAACGGTGACCGCCGGATCGATGATCGTCAGATCTTTGCAGCTCTCCAGCATCCCCTTCATTGTTTTGGCAGCTACAGGCGCCCAGGAACCGTTTTCCACAAAAGCGACGGTACGCTTTTGGAAAGATCTTTCTTTCAAATGTTCGATAAATTCACCCATGAAAGGGAAAATACCGCCGTTATACGTGGTGGTAGCCAGCACCAGTTTTCCGTAACGGAAGGCGTCCTCCACAGCCTCGGCCATATCATCCCTTGCAAGGTCGTGGATGGATACCTTGGGACATCCTTTTGCCAGTAGCATGCTTGCAAGTTCATTTACCGCATTTTTGGTATTGCCGTAAACGGAAGTATAAGCGATCACTACGCCATCGCTTTCCACCGACCAGGTGGACCAGGTGTTGTAAAGGGAAAAATAGTGGTCTAAATTCTCAGTTAAAACAGGTCCGTGAAGAGGACAAATCATATGAATATCCAAATCCGATGCTTTTTTGAGAAGCGCTTGCACCGGCTGTCCGAATTTTCCTACAATGCCAAAGTAGTAACGGCGTGCCTCACAGTCCCATTCTTCCTCTACGTCCAGTGCGCCGAATTTTCCAAAAGCGTCTGCAGAGAAAAGCACCTTGTCCAGACTGTCAAAGCTTACCATGACTTCAGGCCAATGCACCATGGGCGCAAAGAGAAAGGTGAGGGAGTGCTTCCCCAGGGAAAGGGTCTGGCCGTTTGTGACCACCACTTTTCGGTTTTCCAAATTCAAGTTTTCAAAGAAGTTTTCCATCATTTGGAAGGTTTTGGCGTTGCCTACGATTTTGGCTTTGGGATAGGTTTTGGCAAAAAGTCCAATGTTGGCCGAGTGATCCGGCTCCATGTGCTGAACGATCAAATAATCGGGCTCTCTTTCGCCCAGAACCTTTGTGATATTCTCAAGCCATTGCGCACCGAAGTTTTGGTCTACGGTGTCCAGAACGGCGATGCTCTCATCTGTAATAATGTAGGAATTGTAGGCCATTCCGCCCGGAACGGTAAACTGTCCCTCAAACAGATCGATCTTGTGATCGTTGACGCCCACGTAAAAAATATCGTTGGTAATTTTCATAGCAATTCTTCTTTCCGTTTTTTAAAGGGGTAGAGCTATGCAATCAAGCGCCCACACCCAGTGAGGTTAAAAACAAAATCAGGAGCATCACCGGAGCTACAAACTTTATCATAACCGTATAAAGAGTTTTTCTTCCCATTTTGCAGCCGCTTTTTTCTACTTCGTCGATGACCGTTTTCGGTTTCACGATCCAGCCGATCAGAATACAGGTGCCGATGGCCACCAGCGGCATTAGAATGTTGTTGCTGATATAGTCCATAATATCCAGGATCTGCGCCGAGGATCCGTTTGGTAATTTGAAATTGAAATACAAAAGATTATACCCAAGGCAAACTACCACCGCGGCCACCAGCGAAATTCCGGTTTCCAGTGCCGTAGCTTTCGTTCTGGATAGGTGAAATTTGTCCATAAAACAGGAAACTACCGCTTCCATGATCGATACTGCGCTGGTAAGTGCGGCAAAAAGGACCATGGCAAAGAACAGGAGACCGACAAGGGTGCCGGTGTGTCCCATCTTAGCAAATACTTTTGGCATCGTAACGAACATCAGCCCGGGGCCGGAGGAAGTCATTCCTTCGGTTCCGGCAAAGGTGTAAACCGCCGGGATAATCATAACTCCGGCCAAAAAAGCGACGAAAGTGTCAAATATTTCGATCTGATTGATGGATTTTTTGATATTGGCGTCATCGTGGACGTAGGAACCGTAGGTAATCATAATTCCCATTGCAATGCTTAAACTGAAAAACAACTGCCCCATGGCGTCGAGCACCACGGTCAAAAATTTTGAAAAAGTCATGCTTGTGAAATCGGGAATTACGTAAATTTTAAATCCTTGAAGACCGGTACGGGTGATATCTCCCTCCGTATGGCTGATGGTGAGGGAAAAGATTGCGATCACAACCACCAATACGAGCAGGATCGGCATGAGAATTTTGGAGGAGGATTCGATTCCTTTGTTGACTCCGCGAAAAACGACGATCGCCGTGGCAGCAAGGAAAAGAAACATCATAATAAGCGGTTCACCCTGGCCGGCGATAAAGTTGGAAAAATATCCGTCTTGGGCGGCTGCAGCACCGTTTCCGGTGAGATATACCGTTAAATATTTTAAGACCCAACCGCCGATCACGCAGTAGTACGGCATAATGATGATCGGCACAAGACAGGCGATCACGCCAAGACCCTTCCAGCGTTTATGAATGGATCCATATGCCAAAAGCGGACTTTGTTTTGTTTTTCGGCCGATGGAAATTTCGGTGATCAGCAGTGCAAATCCAAACGTCAGTGTAAGAACGATATACACCGCAAGAAACATACCGCCGCCGTCCTTGGCTGCAAGATACGGAAAACGCCAAATGTTTCCAAGACCCACTGCGCTGCCGGCTGCCGCAAGTACAAATCCAATAGACCCGGCAAAAGTATTTCGTTTGTTACTGTTGTTCAATAGCGATTCCTCCAATACGTTTGCAATGCAACTAATATAACATATTATTTTTCGAATGTCGAGCAAATAAGGAAAAAAAGTTTTCGTTTCTATGACACAATAACCCCTATTTCATCGGCTTTATCGGAAAAAGTTCAATTTTTGTCATAAAAAAATTAATAAATTGCAGATAATGTTTGAAAAAAAGAAAAACATGTGATACAATAACCATTAATGGGAGAAATTCTCCAAATTTTAAAAAAAGAGGGGTATCATGGAAAAGAAATTGGTTTACGACGTTCACGATCGTCCAAAATTCGCTCAACTGCTCGTTTTTGCATTTCAGCAGCTTCTTGCTATTATGGCAGCCACCATTGCAGTTCCTGCCATCGTTGGCAACGGCATGTCTGCATCGGCAGCTTTGTTTGGCGCCGGTGTGGGTACCATTGTTTATCAGCTATTCACAAAATTCCGCAGTCCTGTATTCTTGGGTTCCTCCTTTGCATTTATCGGTTCTATGAGTGCTGCATTTGCCGGTGCAGCTTCCGCTTCCCTTGGTTATCTTGGTATTATTCTCGGTGCTGTGTTTGCCGGTCTTGTTTACGTAGTTATTTCGATTATCGTAAAAATTGCGGGTGTTCAATGGATCAATCGATTGATGCCCGCTTCAGTGATTGGGCCGACCGTAGCTTTGATCGGTCTATCCCTTGCCGGTGCCGCCGTTAAAGATGTGTTCTCATATGGCCCTCAAGACGGTAACGGCGCATTTATCATGAGTGGCTTTAGCTGGGTTTCGGTGATCTGCGCGTTTGTCACTTTGTTTGTGGTTATTTTGGTTTCCACCTATGGCAAAAAAATGTCCAGACTGATTCCTTTTATCATTGGTATTCTCGCCGGATACGGTGTAGGCCTCGTATTTACTGTGATCGGCTATGCCACCGGAAACGACGCATTGAAGATTATTGATTTTGCTCCGTTTCAAGCGCTTACCGCCGGCGGCATAAATTTCGAGACCTTCCTTGCGGTTCCGGAATTTTCCTTCACCAAAGCATTCCATGGGGTAAAGGACTTTGATATGTCTTACCTTGCTACCGTTGCAGTAGCGTATGTTCCCGTAGCATTGGTCGTTTTTGCCGAACATATTGCGGATCATAAAAATCTGTCCAGCATCATTGATAGCGATCTTTTGGAAAATCCCGGCCTTCATCGCACACTCCTGGGTGACGGTATCGGCTCCATGGCGGGCGCGTTTTTCGGCGGATGCCCCAATACCACCTATGGCGAAAGTGTAGGCTGCGTTGCGATTACCAGAAACGCATCGGTTGCCACCATTACCACCACCGCGATCATGGCAATTTTGGTGTCCTTTGTCTCTCCGTTCGTTGCATTTTTGGATTCCATTCCCGGATGTGTTATGGGCGGTGTTTGCATTACTTTGTACGGCTTTATCGCAGTATCCGGTATGAAGATGATCCAGAAAGTGGATCTGGAGGACAATGCCAATCTCTTTACCGTTTCTGTGATTCTCATCTCCGGTATCGGCGGAATGGCAATGAAGATCGGCAAAGTTACCATCACTGCCATTGCTTGCTCTTTGATCCTGGGTATCATTGTTAACATTTTGCTTCACAGAAAAAAAGATAATTGAGGTAAACCATGAAATTGTATCCTAATGTGACAATTTTTGATCATCCGTTGATCAGACACAAGATTGCCATTTTGAGAAACGAAAAGACCAGCATGAAGGAATTTCGGGAATTGATCGAAGAGATCACCACTCTGATGACCTTCGAGTGTCTCAGAGACGGCATTTCTACGGTAGAATGTCAGGTCAAGACACCTCTTGAAACCTGTACGCAACAAATGATCAAAGATAATTCTATCGTTATTGTCCCGATTCTCCGTGCAGGGCTTGGCATGGTGAACGGCGTTCACGTATTATTCCCATCGGCAAGAGTTGGCCATATTGGTTTATACCGGAACGAAGAAACGTTACAGCCTTGCGAGTATTATTGCAAGCTTCCGGAAGGAATTGAAGATAAGCTGGTTTTGGTTGTCGACCCAATGCTTGCCACCGGCGGAAGTGCTTGTGATGCCATTACAAAGCTGAAAGAAAAAGGCTGCACGAATATTAAGTTTATGAGTGTCATTGGCGCACCGGAAGGGGTAAAGCGCCTTGCGGAAACTCATCCCGATGCGGAAATATACGTTTCTACCTTGGACCGCTGCTTAAACGAAAACGGATATATTCTACCCGGTCTTGGCGACGCAGGGGATCGCCTTTTTGGAACAAAATAAAACCGAAAATAAAGAATCGACTGCGTTGTGTGATTCAAACTCCCATTCTGGGAAAGGTGTCATATCATACAAGATAAGAAAGTATGCGAATTTGGTTCTTGTTTTTATGAATCATTTGTGGTGCATTATCATATCGGTATCATATGAATCCTATTCCGGTTTCAAAGACCGCTGGGACAACACGCAGGTCGATTGCAAAAGAGACAAAATATCGATTGCAGATAAAAGGCGGTTACCGTGAAGGTAACCGTTCTTTTGCCAAAAAGAAAGGCGAGATATGTACAAAATTGTTGAGAGAAAAGAATTAAACCCCACGGTAATTCAGTTGAAAATTGATGCGCCTTTGGTTGCTAAAAAGGCACAGCCCGGTCAATTTATTATTCTTCGCGTTGACGAAGAGGGTGAAAGAATTCCTTTGACCGTGGCGGGAACCGATCCTGAAAAAGGAACGGTTAAGGTTATTTTTCAAGTGGTGGGTTCAACGACCAAAAAGCTTTCAGAGAAGGCCGAAGGCGAGTATATTCAGGATTTCGCAGGGCCTCTTGGTGCCGCAACTCACTTGAAGGGCCTCAAGAAAGTTTGTGTAGTGGGCGGTGGCGTGGGATGTGCCATTGCTCTTCCCATTGTGGAAAAGCTTTGTGAGTTGGGCGCAGAAGTCACCAGCATCATCGGTTTCCGTTCCAAAGATCTTCTGATCCTGGAGGACGAGTTTCGCGCTTGTTCCAAAACGCTGCGCGTGATGACGGACGATGGCTCTTACGGCGAACACGGGAACGTTACCGTGCCGCTCAAAAACATGCTGGAGAGTGGTGAGACCTTTGATATGGTCATTACCATCGGTCCTTTGATCATGATGAAATTTGTGGTTCTAACCGCAAAACCTTTTGGCGTCCCCATTACCGTCTCCATGAACCCCATTATGGTGGACGGCACCGGCATGTGCGGCGGCTGTCGTTTGACCTTGAACTGCGACGGTAAGAAGGTAACCCGGTTTGCCTGCGTTGACGGTCCTGATTTTAATGGCTATGAAGTGGACTTTGACGAGGCAATGAGCCGTGGCAGAATGTACGGTGATTTTGAACGCCACGCTTACGAAGAAACATGCAACCTTTTCAAAAAGGAGGCAGAATAACATGGCAGCAAATATGACTCCGAAAAGATGCCCCATGCCCAGTCAGGACCCCCGGGAGAGAGCGCACAACTTTCAAGAAGTAGCTCTGGGATATACCGAAGAAATGGCCATTGAGGAGGCAAAGCGTTGCCTTGCGTGTAAAAACATGCCTTGCGTTAATGGGTGTCCGGTCAATATTCATATTCCCGATTTCATTGCCAAGATTCGAGAAGGCGAATTTGAAGAAGCTTATCAGATCATCGCAAAGACCTCTTCGCTGCCTGCCGTCTGCGGAAGAGTTTGCCCCCAGGAGAACCAGTGCGAGGCCAAGTGCGTTCGCGGTTTGAAAGGGGAGTCCGTTGGGATCGGACGACTGGAGAGATTCGTTGCCGACTGGCACAATACTTTTTCTAAGGATGCCGGTGTCAAGCCCCCATCGAACGGACATAAGGTTGCGATCGTAGGTTCCGGCCCTTCCGGGCTTACTTGCGCGGGAGACCTTGCCAAAAAAGGTTTTGAGGTTACCGTATACGAAGCGCTACATACCGCCGGCGGCGTTTTGGTTTACGGAATCCCCGAATTCCGTTTGCCCAAGTCCATTGTGGCAAAGGAAGTGGAAGGGCTCAAGGCGCTTGGCGTAAAAGTGGAAACCAATGTTGTGATCGGCAAGACTCTTACCGTAGACGAACTGTTTGAGATGGGCTTTGAGGCGGTGTTTATTGGTACCGGCGCCGGCCTTCCCAATTTCATGGGAATTCCCGGCGAATCTTATAAGGGTGTATATTCTGCCAATGAGTATTTGACCCGCTCCAATTTGATGAAGGCCTATAAATCCTCTTCGGCCACGCCCGTGATGAAGGGCGGAAAAGTTGCGGTTGTGGGTGGCGGCAACGTTGCCATGGACGCTGCACGAACCGCTCTGCGCCTTGGTGCGGAAAAGGTTTACGTGGTATACCGTCGTTCCATGGAAGAACTTCCGGCAAGACAGGAAGAAGTGGAGCACGCCATCGAAGAGGGAATCGATTTTAAATTGCTGAACAATCCCGTAGAAATTCTCGGCTACAACAATCCCGAAGATCCCCGCGATCCCAAAAACGGCTTTGTTACCGGAATGAAATGCATCAAGATGGAGCTAGGTGAGCCTGATGAAAAAGGGCGCCGCAGGCCGGTTCCCGTGGAGGGAAGTGAGTTTGTCTTGGATGTGGATACTGTTATCATTGCCATTGGTACCAGCCCCAATCCCTTGATCAAAGATACCACCGAAGGGTTGGAAGTAAATGCCCGTGGCGGCATTGTCGTTACCGAAGAAGGATTGACCACTCGCGGTTCGGTTTATGCCGGCGGCGACGCGGTGACCGGTGCTGCTACCGTGATTTCCGCAATGGGCGCCGGAAGAATTGCTGCCGCCTCCATTGCAAAGCTTTTTGACAAGTAAAGATCAAAGCAAAAAGCCGCAAGAGATGTCTCTTGCGGCTTTTATTTTATGCGGTGGTTTTAAAAACAAGTATTGCGCTAAGAAAATTTTTCAATATGGGTGGCAGACTTTATAAAAAACGGATACCGAAAATCGGTATCCGTTTTGCTGGTGCGGATGACGGGACGGAGATTTGCTTTGCAAATCCCCCCCTGCTCGGCGACCGCTCCGCATTGCTCGCAGTACCCGCCTTCGCACCCGTCGGCTGACAAACAGTCATTTAGACTGTTTGTCTTTACGCCTCCGGCCCTCTTAGAGTTCAAGTCCCCCCATCATTTATACAAAACAAAACGGATACCGATTTTCGGTATCCGTTTTGCTGGTGCGGATGACGGGACTTGAACCCACACAGTATTGCTACCACTAGAACCTGAATCTAGCGCGTCTGCCAATTCCGCCACATCCGCATAAAAAGGGAAAATCGCTCTTCTGAGTCGACTTTTAGGATTATAGCAAAGAAG
>JAZOQB010000052.1:0-24198 GCA_045655865.1 Eubacteriales bacterium | reverse complement strand
TCACAGAACGACATGGCTACGATCCGACTTAACAGGGGACGAATAGGACGGTCGATCACACGGGAAGTGAGTATCGCCTTGGTGGAAGGTCTGCCTTCGCGGCGATTGAAGCTGCCGGGAATGCGACCAACGGAGTACAGTCTCTCTTCGTAGTCTACGGAGAGGGGAAGAAAATCAATTCCGTCTCTGGGAGCGGCGGAGGCGGTGGCGTTGGCGAGGATACAGGTATCACCGTAGCGCACCAGACACGAGCCGTTGGAGAGCTGACTGATTTTGCCCGTCTCGATCACAAGGGGACGACCAGCGTATTCGTATTTGAATATTCTGTGATTTTCAAACATATTCGTGCCTAAATTACTTTCTCAGGCCGAGCTTTTCGATAATGGCTCTGTAACGGTTGATATCCTTCTTCTGCAAGTAGTTGAGAAGGTTTCTTCTGTGACCGACCATCTTCAGCATTCCTCTGCGAGAGTGGTGGTCCTTTTTGTTTGCCTTCAAATGCTCGGTCAGGGTGTTGATCCTGGAAGACAGGATGGCGATCTGGACCTCGGGGGATCCGGTATCTCCTTCGTGAGTGGCGTAAGTGGTAATGATTTGCTGCTTTTCTTCTTTCAGCATGGTTTTCACCTCCGTAAATTCTTGTCCTATAACCTGGCAAGGGTCGGTGAAATAAAGGCTACCGGCTTGGTTTTGCCTTTTTTACCCCTTTGCTACGTTATGGATTTTATTTCTGCATCTTACCACGGACACAGCAAACAAAAGTTTAGCACAAAAATGATAAAAAGGCAAGAGTTTTGAGAAAAAAACATTTTTTATTTTCTGAATTTTATTATTTTTTCTTTCTCTTTTAAGAAAAAAGTTTCTTGGCTTTGGCTTTTTTGCGACGTTTCATTTTCGCCCGGTATTTTTTCCGTAATCTCCACTCCTGCTTCATCCGAAAAAAGCACATCATAGCCTGGATCGCCACAAAAACAGACAACACCATCAACAAGCCTCGCCATAGAGTGGTGGAAGTGGAGAAGGTGAGTGTTTTGGGCCCTGAGATTTTACCGGTCCTCTTGTTTTGGGCGCTGTAACCCAGAGACAGATGTGGGCGCAGCACGATGCGGTCCATGGCACGGACGGTATCCATGACCTTTTCTTTCATTTCCATAAAATGGTTTCTCCTTTCACTTTTTCCTAGTTTGCCCGAAAGGACAAAAAATAGTATTCCTTTCCTTTCCTGTTTCGACATTTCCCACAGCTTGCCAATGTTACAATGAGCCTCACCAAAAAAACGGGGGAATCGTCATGGAACAAGAAAGAAAAAACAAAGAACAAGAAAAAAACAAACGGATCGGAACTGCGATCAAAGGTGTGGGAGCAATTTTTCTTTTGGCCGCCACTTACCTTGTCCGCACAGTCCGCACGGTCTCCGAAGCGTTTGGAGATCTGATCCGGGAAGAGAACGAACAAAGTGAAAAAAAGATCAAAGAAGCCTTTTTGTTTGTGCTCGCTTTTTTTGGTGTCCTTTTTGGAAGCATGATCGTAAGCCTTGCCTCTTTTCCCTTAAAGGTATATCCGGCGGGCTTTGCTCTGCTTTCTGCTTTGGGGGGGACAGGAAAACTTAAGAATCAGGGACTGGGAGAAAAAAAGGCCGCTTTGCTTTCTTCTGCCTTTCTTCTGACCGCTTTTTCCGGGGTACTTCTTTCTACCGCTTTTCTGGGAGAGGGAAGATTTTATTACCTTTTATCTTATTTGATCCTTTTTCTCACCCGCGGTGGTATCACCGGCGGAAAATTTGACGACGCCGTTTTAAGCCGCGTCACCTTCTCTGCTGCCATCTCTTCGGGATTGGGAATGATTCTGGCACTGGTTCGCGGTTTTACGGTGAATGCGGTCTTTGGCGCGGTGAGTATGGGGATCCTAACTCCTCTTCTCACTTATCTTTTGTGCGGTTTTTATATTTTTACCATGGCGGACGCGGTGAGTGTGAGAGGGCAAACCAGACGCCGCGTGTATCTGGAAGCCACCGCCTTTTCCTTGATCTATCTTTTTTTGTATTCTCTGCGAGAAATAGAAATCTTTGATTTTTCTCTCTCCTTTGTTTTGGCGGTGATGCTGACGCTGTTGTCTTCCCGAACCCGGGGTGCCCTGTACGGTGCGGCCGCCGGAATGATCGGAGGGATGGCCTGTGCCCAGGCGGTGATGGCGCCGGCTTTGGCCGTGGCAGGTTTTTTTGCCGGGCTCTTTTTTGAATATTCGGGACCGGTTGCTATGATGATCTCCTTTGCTGCTGCCTGTGGGTACAGTATGTACTCCGAGGGCTTTCAGGCCTTTGCTCTTGTGACCGCCGATTACCTGTGCGCCATGATCCTGTTCTTTCCGCTTCTGCGAGTATTCCCCAAGGAGACGGTACGCCAGACCCGTTCCATCAAGCAAGACGTGATGCACAGAGAGACGATGCGCCGGGCCAGACAAAAACTGAAAAACATGAGCGAGGCGTTTTCTTCGCTTTCCGAGGTATTTTACACCGTCAGTGATACCATGAAAAAGCCAAAGCTTTCCGAGACCAGCCGCCTGGTTTCCGACTGCTGCAGTGAGGTTTGTTCCCGTTGCGCCCTCTCCGGTATTTGTTGGGGGGAGGAACACGCCACGGCCGTGGAGGCAACGACGCGTCTTTCCACCAGACTTTTGGCGCAAGGGGAAGTGAATATCCGAGATTTCGATCAGTCCTTTTTCGAAAAATGCAAAAACCTGGAGGAGTTGACGGATCGGATCAACCAACGCTTCGGAGAGCTGAACGGTAATTTTTTGAAAAACAATAAGACCCGTCTTTTGGCGGGGGAATACAGTTCTGTTTCCCGGCTGCTTAAGAGCACTGCCGGTGAGCTGGATCAGGAGCTTGAGTATAACCCCAATCTGGAGGTCCGGGCAAAAAAAGTTCTGAAGGAATTGGGGATCCTGTATCGCCGGGTGGCGGTGTTTGGAACGCGGGAAATGAAGATCGACGTATACGGGGTGGCTCTGGAGCGGGTGAACCTGGCCTCGGACCAGGTGGCGGCGGCGTTTGGAAAGGAATTTGATTGCCTGTTTGATACGCCCCACTTTCTCATGTTCGAAGAGAGCGTGGTTATGCGTTTGAGACGGAAACGAAAGCTGTCTCTGGAATGTGCCAAATCCGGTTGCACCAAAAAAGGCGAGGCGGTCAGCGGTGATTACGTTGGATTTTTTGAAACGGAACGAGACTACTTTTATTCCCTGATCTGCGATGGAATGGGCAGCGGTCGGGAGGCCGCCTTCACCAGTCGGCTGGCTGCGATTTTTATTGAAAAGCTGATGCACTGCGCCACGCCCAAAAACGTGACTTTGGAGATGCTCAACACCTTCCTTATGTCCAAGACGGATGAGACGTTTACCACTGTGGATCTTCTGGAGATCGATTTGTTATCCGGGGAGGGAAAATTCATTAAAGCGGGAGCGGCGCCATCCTTTGTTTTCCGGCAAGATCGGCTTCACCGCATTGAATCCCGAACGCCACCGGCAGGGGTACTCTACCGGATGTGCGCGGAGCAGACCTCTATGGTTCTCAAGGAAGGGGATTACATCATTCAGCTTTCCGATGGCGCAGAGGGGGGAGATACCGGATGGCTGGTGAAGCTTTTGTCCGGATCCGATTTTCAAAACGCCGCCTCTCTGTGCGAGACCATTTTTCGCGCCGCCCGGCAAAAAGGTGCGGTTCGGGACGATCTGAGTATTTCTGTGGTGAGGGTGATGATGAACCGCTGAATCTATCAGAAGGTCATTGACAAAGAGAAAAAAATGGCGCATAATGAAAAAAATGAGAAATGGGAGGGCGCCATGAAACTGAATGGGACACGGCTATGTCTTTTGGCTTTATCCGTTTTGATCCTCTTTTGCGCCCTGTCTTGCTCTTCTCCGGAGAAGGTGCTTTCAGGAAGGTGGGAGATCCTTTTAGAGGATGAGGAGCTGGGAAGCTTCTCCCTGGTCTGGAACTTTACAAAAGACGGAGAGATCTATTTGGAGCAAGCAGCGGAAGCAGACCCTTCTTTTTCCATCCCTTTTGGCACCTTTCAAGTTGAGGGCCAAGAGATCACCATCGAAAGTGAGGGGAAGAGGTCCGTTTATACCTTTTCCGTAAATGATGCATCCTTGATCCTTTCTCAAGAGGGGGAAAAATCTCTGGAGTTTCATCGGGTATAACGGAAAAAACCTTTGAATATCGGGAATTTTTTCGTTTTCTGTTTCGGCAGGGGACAACAAAGAAAGTTCACAAATACACAACATCTTGTTTGCATTTTTTCGTAAAACACAAGATGTTGTGTTTTTTTCTTGACAAACCACACAAAATATGCTATACTGGCCTAGCAAAAAAAAGAACGAGGAATGAACATGAATGTGCAAGGCTTCCAGAAGATGACTCTTCTGGACTTTCCCGGGAAGGTGGCGTGTACCGTTTTTACCGGCGGGTGCAATCTTCGCTGTCCTTTCTGCCACAATGCTTCTTTGGTGACCTCGCCTCGGCTTCGCGAAAACGCCCAGGAGGAAGTTCTTTCCTACTTGGAAAAGCGCAGAGGAATTTTAGATGGGGTTTGTGTCACCGGTGGGGAGCCTCTTTTGCAGCCGGATCTGCTTTCGTTTCTCCGGCGGGTGAAAGAAATGGGTTACCAGGTGAAACTGGATACCAACGGAAGTGATCCGGTAAGACTTTCCCAGATCCTTTCTTCCGGCTTGGTAGATTACGTAGCCATGGACGTTAAATCCGGCCCCAGCCATTATGCGAAGGCCATTGGCATGGCGCGGGACCCGGCGATCTTTCTTGAAAGTATCTCATATCTGTCCAAAAGCGGAGTTCCCCACGAGTTTCGCACTACTGCGGTGAAGGGGATCCACGAGGAGAAGGACTTTGAAGAGATCGCAAAGCTTCTTGCGGGGGAGGAGAGATTCTTCCTTCAGAAATTTGTGGATTCCGGGGATCTTTTGGGAGAAGGTTTTCAGGCTTTTTCCGAAGAACAGATGCAACACTTCCTCGAAATTTTAAGAAAAACCATTCCGGGAGCGCAGCTCCGGGGACAAGAAGAGATAGGAGAGTAAAGTTATGTTTCAGGTGAAAAAGAGAGATGGCAAGATCGTAGATTTTGAGATTTCCAAAATTTCTTCTGCCATTAAGCTGGCCTTTGAGGCTTGCGAACGCAATTATCACGACAATATTATCGACTTTCTGGCATTGAAAGTTACCTCTGATTTCGAGCCAAAGATTCAGGACAATCTGGCCGTTGTGGAGGATATTCAGGATAGCGTAGAGACTGTTTTGGTTCAGGCGGGTTATGCTGACGTAGCCAAAGCTTACATCCTTTATCGCCGCCAGAGAGAAAAACTTCGTAATATGAAGTCTACTCTGGTGGACTATACTGATATCGTCAATCAGTACGTTAAGAATCTGGACTGGCGAGTGAAGGAGAACTCCACCGTGACCTATTCCGTGGGTGGCTTGATCCTGAACAACTCCGGAGCCATCACCGCAAACTATTGGCTCAGTGAAATTTATGACGATGAGATCGCCAACGCTCACAAAAATGCGGATATTCATCTCCACGATCTTTCCATGCTTACCGGTTACTGCGCCGGTTGGTCCTTAAAACAGCTGATCGAAGAAGGGTTGGGCGGCGTTGCCGGCAAGATCACCTCTGCCCCCGCCAAGCACTTGGCCACCCTTTGCAACCAAATGGTCAACTTCTTGGGTATCATGCAGAACGAGTGGGCAGGCGCTCAGGCATTCTCTTCTTTTGATACGTATCTGGCTCCTTTTGTCAAGGCTGATAACTTGAGCTACGATGCAGTGAAAAAATGCATTGAGTCCTTCATTTACGGGGTAAATACTCCCAGCCGCTGGGGTACTCAGGCGCCTTTCTCCAACATCACTCTGGACTGGACTTGTCCCAAGGATCTGGAGGATGAGTACGTCATCATCGGCGGCAAACGCATGGACTTTAAGTACGGCGAATGCAAGAAGGAAATGGATATGGTCAACCGTGCCTTCATCGAGATCATGATCGAGGGCGACGCCAACGGTAGAGGATTCCAGTATCCCATACCGACCTATTCTATCACCAGCGATTTTGACTGGTCCGAAACGGAGAACAACAAGCTTCTTTTCGAAATGACCTCCAAGTACGGAACACCCTATTTTTCCAACTATGTCAACAGCGACATGGAGCCCTCTGACGTGCGGAGTATGTGCTGCCGTCTGCGCCTGGATCTTCGCGAATTGAGAAAGAAATCCGGCGGATTCTTCGGTTCCGGCGAAAGCACCGGTTCTGTGGGTGTGGTTACTGTCAACATGCCCCGTATCGCTTATCTTGCCAGAGACAAAGAGGACTTTTACAACAGACTGGACCATATGATGGACATTGCCGCTCGTAGCCTTAAGATCAAGCGCACCATCATTACCAAACTTCTGGAAGAGGGACTGTATCCCTATACCAAGCGGTATTTGGGCAGCTTTAACAATCACTTCTCCACCATCGGCCTTGTGGGAATGAACGAGGTGGGCCTCAATGCCAAGTGGTTGCAGAAGGATATGACTCATCCGGAGACCCAGAAATTTACCAAGGATGTTTTAAATCACATGCGTGAGCGTCTCTCCGATTACCAGGAGAAGTACGGCGATCTGTACAACTTGGAGGCTACCCCGGCGGAGTCTACCGCTTATCGTCTTGCTAAGCACGACCGGAAGCGTTATCCCAACATCATTTGCGCCTCCGACGGAGAAACCCCCTATTACACCAATTCCTCTCACTTGCCTGTAGGCTATACCGACGACATCTTTACTGCACTGGATATTCAGGATGAACTCCAGACGCTGTATACTTCCGGTACTGTGTTCCATGCCTTCCTGGGAGAGAAGCTGCCCGATTGGAAAGCTGCGGCTTCCATCGTGCGTAAGATCGCGGAGAATTATCGTTTGCCCTACTACACGCTGTCTCCTACCTACTCTGTGTGCCGCGACCACGGTTATCTGGTGGGTGAGCAATTCCAGTGCCCCCACTGCGGAAAGAACACCGAGGTTTACAGCCGTATCACCGGTTACTATCGCCCGGTTCAGAACTGGAATGACGGAAAAAGCCAGGAGTACAAAGAAAGAAAGACCTATGATATCCAAAATTCCAAGCTGACCCATGTAGGACCTGTTGAGGAAAGGGAAGCTGAGGAAGAAAACGGCGGCGCTTTCCTGGCGGACGGCATTTACCTCTTTGCTTCCGCTACCTGCCCCAACTGCAAGATCGCAACTCAACTTCTGGATAAAGCCAACATCTCCTTCCAGAAGGTGATGGCGCAGGAGAATGCAGCTTTGACGGAAAGCTTTGGGATTAAACAGGCGCCCACGTTGGTTGCTGTGAAAAACGGCAAGGCGGAAAAATTCGTTTCCGTTCCCGGCGTGAAGAAATTCATTCAGTCCGTTCAGTAATCGATTCGTCCCATTTTCCAATCAGGGCGGAGCCGTGCTCCGCCCTGATTGTATGACATCAAACGAGGTGTGAAATATGCATGATATTGTGATTGTGGGAGCAGGCCCTGCAGGGTTGACTGCTGCGGTATACGCCCGGCGCGCCGGTAAAAGCGTCCTTCTTTTGGATAAGGGAGCGTTTGGCGGGCAGATCACCTTTTCTCCCAAAGTAGAAAACTATCCCGGTTTTGAAAGCATTAGCGGAAACGAACTGGCTGACCGCATGGTGGAGCAGGTTCTCTCTCAGGGGGCGGAGGTAGAGGTTGAGAATGTCACTTCTGTGAAAAAAGACGGAGAGCTTTTCACCGTTTTTACAGAAGAAGGCAGTGCCTATCTTTGCCGTTCGGTGATTTTGGCCTGCGGAGCCAGACACCGTCATCTGGGACTTCCCGGAGAAGAGGAATTCATCGGAGAGGGCATTTCTTTTTGTGCCGTTTGTGACGGAGCTTTTTACAAAGGTAAGACGGTCGCGTTGGTTGGCGGCGGAAATTCCGCTCTACAGGAAGCCATTCTCCTTTCCGAAACGTCCAAAGAGGTGTACGTTATCCAAAATCTGGATTTTCTCACCGGGGAAAAACGCTTGGAAGAGATCCTTCGGGCCAGAGAGAACGTGAAGATCCTTACGGGAACCGTGGTTTCCGGTATTTTGGAGGGAGAGGTCTTTCGCGGCATTACGGTCAAACGTGTGGAAAGCGGAGAAGAAACGGAACTTTTGGCAGACGGCATGTTTGTGGCGATCGGTCTTGTTCCGGAGAATGGCGCTTTCGAGAATTTGGCAAAACTTGACGGTGCGGGGTATTTTGATTCGGGAGAGGATTGTCTCACCGGAACACCCGGCGTTTTTGTGGCAGGGGACTGCCGGAAAAAAGCAGTTCGTCAGGTAAGCACCGCAGCTTCTGACGGTGCTGTGGCCGCCATTGCCGCCTGTCGTTATTTGGATTCTCTTTGACGGTAAGGCTTTTGTTCCTTATTTTACAAGAGAAGCGGATCGGCATTAGGAAAGAAAAGAATCCAAAACGCCCCGCATTTTTGCGGGGCGTTTTTCTGCAGATTAGATAAAACGTTGCATTTTTTTATCACAATTCGTAAAAACTACCATTCGCCTTGCTTTTTTTCGTTCGATGGAGTAAAATGGAAAAAATGAGCAAAACGAGCGGGGCCAAACCGGCTCAGTACATTGCGTAGAGAAAAGAGAGGAATACAATGGCAAATCTTTCTCAGGAACCGAAACAAAAAAAGTCTTCTGCACCTACAAGCAAAAAACAAAAGAGACCGATCAGTCGGCAGCAAGCCATGCGGATTGCAGTTGTTGTGGTGGTTTGCATTGTGGGAGTGGCTTTATTGCTAAGCCTGGCAGCTTGGGGTATTTTGCGTTTTTACGCTAAGCTTTTCAATCAAAATCAGACGGAGACCGCAGAGTATGAATCTGTCGTGCGAACGGAGGATCAATGGGGCTTTTCTACCAATACGGAAGAAGAGACCAAAACGGAAGAGCCGGAAATGCCCGATCTTCACGGAATGTTAAACAGCCAGAATCTGCCTTTGATCTGCGACACCAAAGACGTGACCAATATTTTACTCATGGGAGTCGACGAGAGAAAAACGGAGCCGGGTCCCGGATTGAGTGACACGCTGATCCTGGTTTCCATCAATCAGAAAACCAAAAAGATCATGCTTACCTCTTTTTTACGGGATTCTTGGGTAGAGTATCCGGATGAACCGGAAAACCCGATCGCGAAAGGATCCGGATTTGCCAAGATCAACAGTACGCACATCTACGGTGGCCCGCAATTGACCATGGCTACTCTTGAAAAGAATTTTAACATTAAAGTGGATTACTATTTCCGAGTAAATTTTGACTCTTTTGTCACCGTTGTGGACCAAATGGGCGGATTGGATCTGGAATTGACGGAAGATGAGATCTGGTGGATCAACCTTTATGTTGACAGCGAGGAGATGGCCGCGGAATTTCCCAACTATCCCAAGGATCATTTGCCCACCCAGGCGGGGACCTATCACCTCAACGGTCTGCAGGCCCTGGGCCACGGGCGTAACCGGAGAATCGGAGATGATTTTGCCCGTACAGAGCGGCAGCGTATCATCATTGGGGAGTTTATCAAAAAGGCAAAACAGATGTCCATTCTTGATATTCACAACACCCTAACCAAGTTCCTTCCCCTGGTTACCACCAATATGCCGGAGAATATGATCGCAGGTCTTGAGGCAAAGCTTTTGGCATATGCATCGTACGAGCGGGAAAGCTTTCAGTTCCCTCAGCGCGGGATGTATACGGAGATCAATTACAACATCATTCCCGATAGCGCCGCGAATTGCCGCTTGCTTTATGAAAAGATCTACGGAGAGGTAGCTCCCAGCGCCAACTAAAAGAAAAAGAAGCCGGAAGGCTTCTTTTTTTTGAAGGTTTATGTAAGAAAAAAACAAATGGGAAAGACATCGGTGAGGAAAGATAGAAATTTCAACGGTACTTGTGTTTTTTTTGGTTTTATAGTAAAATGAAAAAACATCCTGAAATTTTTTGCAAATAAAAGAGGAAAACATGGCAAAACAATTGATCCCACCCGAAAAGATCGCAAATCAAAATAAAAAACGGAAAACGATCAGAATCATTGGCATTGTGTGTGCTGTGATCCTGGTTTTAGCGGCTGGGTGTCTTTTTGCTTGGAACAAAATTTTGGATCATTATATCAATAAGTTTAACATTGTCACCAAGGAAACGGGTGTGGAATACGTAACTCAGGTCATCCCCGAAGAAGAGGAAACAGCTAAAACGCAGGAAGAGGAGACCGTGACCGAAGAGGAGCCCGCCCCCGTCTTGCCTGATTACGAGGCGATTTTGAATCGGGAAAACTTACCTCTTATTTCGGACACCGAGCATGTGACGAACATTCTTTTTCTGGGTGTGGATGCTCGCTGGAACGAGGCTTCCCGGTCGGATTCCATGATCCTGGTTTCCATCAATGAGAAAACGGGGAAGATCGTTTTGACTTCGCTCTTGCGTGATATTTTGGCCGTTTATCCTGAAAAACCCGCCAATCCCATTTACGGGGGGCAATGCTATGACAAGCTGTGTCACGCCCACGCTTACGGCGGTCCGGAATTGACCATGGCGGTGTTAAAAGAGACCTTCAACATTGAAGTGCAGTATTATGCGAAGATCAATTTTTACTCCTTTGTGGAGGTCATTGACTCTGTGGGAGGGCTGGATCTGCAATTATCTCCCGACGAGGTGCATTGGCTTAACGAATACATTCTATCTCCGGAAATGCAGGAGCTTTTTCCCGATTATCCCAAAGAGACCATTTCCGTTACCGATGAGGGGAGATACCACTTAAACGGGCTTCAGGCTTTGGGTCACGGTAGGAATCGACACATTGGCAGTGACTACGCCCGCACTCAGCGCCAACGGACGATCATTGGGGAAGTTTTGAAAGTGGCCGGCGGCCTTTCTCTTTCTGAACTGGATGACTGTTTGAACGTCGTTCTTCCCTTGATTACTACCAATATGCCAAAAACACAGATTAAGAGCTTTGTCGGTAAGGTGTTTTCCTTGGTGAAATACGACGTGGAGAGCGTGCAAATCCCACAGCCCGGTACTTATCAGTCCATTTGGTATAATCTGGTGATGGACCTAAATCAGAACGTTCGCTATCTGTACCGGACAATTTACGGAGAAGATCCTACATAAAAACTTGAGTTTTAGGGCTGCGGCCCAAAGGACAGCAGAAAAAGAAGCACGAGATTCTCGTGCTTCTTTTCATTTGATCAGATCCTATCACAAACAGCGGCAGGGAAGATTCAGAAAAAAGAAGAGATGTTTAAAGTAACAATCGAAATACCTGATACGCCGTAGCGGATAGGTTCTTATATGCCCGATTGGGATCAAGGGCTTCTTTTGGAGTTGTAATGTTCCTCAACACGGGGAAAAAAGCATCGATTCCGTGCTCGTTGCAAATTTCGGCATCGTCTGTTGCACAACCCGAAAAAGCAATCACTTTTTTTCCGTGCTTTTTCGCCAGTTTTGCTACGCCGATCGGGGCTTTCCCCATAACAGTCTGAGAATCCAGGCGTCCTTCTCCGGTAACCACGATCGTAGCATCTTTGATATCGTTTTCAAGGCCGCTTTCTTCCAGAACGATGTCGATTCCTGATTTCAACGTAGCGTTTGTGAAGGACAAAAAAGCAAAGCCCAAACCGCCTGCCGCTCCCGCTCCCGCATGGTTTTGATCGGCTTTGCAAGATACGGTCCGGGCAAGCTTTGCATACGTTTCAAGCCACGCGTCCATATCTTTGATCATTTCAGCACTTGCGCCTTTTTGCGGGCCAAACACCGCACTGCAACCGTTTTCTCCACAGAGAGGATTGGTAACGTCGCATGCGATCTTAAAATGGCATTCTTTCAGTTCCGGTAAAACGCGGTCGATCTTGATTTGATGTAAGTTTTTAAGCCCTTTTGCACCGAAAGAGATCGGTTGGCTGTTCTCATCTAAAAACTGATAACCCAAAGCGGTCAGCATACCGACTCCGCCGTCGTTGGTAGCGCTTCCGCCTATGCCAACGATAAATCTTCGGCAGCCTTTTGTGATGGCATCCCGAATCAGCTCGCCAACACCAAAGGTGGTGCTTTCCAATGGATTTTTTTCCATTTCAGAAATAAGGGTGATTCCCGCTGCGGATGCCATTTCTATTACAGCGGTATTCGTTTTTTTCAGAATACGGTATGTAGCAACAACAGGTTCTAAACGAGGACCTGTGACCGTTAACGGTACGATCTCAAAATCCAATCCTTGGGCAAGCGCATCTACGGTGCCCTCGCCGCCGTCGGCCAAAGGCTTGACCTGCACTTCCACCCGGTCATTCAATCGGCGAATCGCATCTTTTACGGCAAGACCCGCTTGCAAAGAAGACAAACTTCCTTTGAAAGAATCCATTGCTACAACGACTTTCATTGGCAACCCCTTTTGAAAAAAGATTCGCTATTTTTTTCATTATAACATGTCGCCATATGCTTTACAACAAATTTTCCTAAGCCTTTTCCATTATGAGCAAAAATAAGGCAACCTTTTGATATGGGCCGCCATCTGCCTTGTGATAAATTTGAAACGTTATCTTCTTGAAAAACAAAAGATCTATAAAAGGGCTGACGGGACATTGTCCGTCAGCCCTTATTATTTACAAACTTGCTTTTTGCTAAAGTGCGGTTGATTTTACGCTTCCTTGTAGCATGCGAAGATTTCTTCTACACGCTCCGCATCTGTTTTCTTGTTCTTGGTAAATGCACTAACAAGAGGTACGATCACCATAGAGATGGCCATTGCAGCAACGCCCATTTCGGGAGATTTTGCTGCAGCAGCCGAGAAACCGGACTGCAACGAGATCATAAGGGTTGCACCGCCAACGGTAAGAAGACCTGAAAGGATTCCCGCGTATGCACCGATCCGGGTGATCTTCTTTGAGAACAAGCCCCAGATGTAGGGCCCGATGAAACAGCCGGAGATCAGGCCCCAAGAGAAGGACATGAGGCTAACAATAATCGGAATATTCTGTGTAGCAAAGATAAAGGAACAAGCGACGAACACAAGGCAGAGAATTCTTGTGAGAAGCATTTGATGTTGGGGCTTGGTCTCTTTCTTTCTGACCGCAGGAATCAAGTCAACTGCAACAGCAGAAGCAGAGGTAAGAACAACCGCTTCAAGGGTGGACATAGAAGCTGAGAGAAGTAGGATCATAATAATGGCAAGAAGAATGATACCAAGAGTACCGTTGCCAAGAACCTTCATCAAAACGGTAGGAATGATCGAGTCAATACCGCCTTCGGGAAGCTGACCGCCAAGGATCAGTCTTGAGGTAGAACCGATAAGGTAAGCGCCGCATCCGATAACAACACAGAAAAGTGTGGAGATAATAGTACCGCGTTTGATCGCTGCGGTGTCTTTAATTGCATAGAATTTCCCGATCATCTGGGGAAGACCCCAAGTACCAAAACTTGTTAGCATAATGTTAAAGCAAAGGAACTTGAAAGAGGATCCGCCAAAGATACTTGTCAACTGACTGCCGGTTGTCGGGTTCGGGTCACCGGGGAGAGATTGAAATTGGCTGAGGTTTTCAATCAAACCGCTAATACCGCCAACGGTTTCGTGGTTGAGAATAACGGCAACCAAGCAAACAACGCCCACAAGCATAACGGTACCCTGAACCAGATCCGTGTAAGCAGTTGCAACGTAGCCGCCGACAACAAGGTACACAGCGGCAAGAGATGCAATGATCAGCATCCATACCCAAGTTTCAATTCCGGGGAATACTGCGCTAAACAATGAGCCAAGGCCCTTGTAAACCGCGGTAGAGTAAGGAACGAGGAAAACGAAAATAATGACAGATGCCAGGATCTTCAATCCCTTGGAATCGTAACGTTTTTCAAAATAGTCGGGCATGGTTCGGGCATTCAACTTTTTCGTCATCTTTCTTGTTCGGTTTGCAAACAGAACCCAGGAAAGAAAACAACCGAGAATCGCGTTACCGATACCGATCCAAATTGCGCCAAGACCGATGTTCCAACCGTGCTGGCCTGCATAACCGACGAAAACAACTGCCGAAAAGTATGTAGTACCGTAAGAAAACGCGGTTATCCAAGCGCCGATGTTTCTACCGCCGATCAAAAATCCGTCCAGCGTTTTGGATTTACCCAAGCTGAAGCATCCAACAAGCGTCATTGCAATTGCATATACTGCAAGAGCAATGATGGTGTAAAGCTGCGGTTCTGTCATTTTGAATCCCTTTCTGTCAAGAGATTGTTGAGAACGTTAAGAAAGTTCCAAACAAAAATCTTACAATACGACTTGTTTTTTGACATTATTCATTATATAATGGACCTTATCATTAGTCAAACGAATGGTTTGAATGTTTGCTATCGATATTTTCAATGATAGAGGGATGATATGGAACTTAGAAATCTGATTACGTTCACCCACGTTGCCGAGCTTGGCAGTTTTACAAAAGCAGGAGAGATGCTCGGATATTCCCAATCAACAATCTCGTTTCAAATCAAACAGTTAGAAGAAGAACTGGGATGTCTGCTTTTTGACCGGATCAATCACACGATCACGCTTACGGAACGGGGGCGTGAGCTTGTTTCCTACGCACATCAGGTTCGTGCGCTGACAGAGGAGTTGAGAGAAAGTCTGAAAAAGGAAAAGGAGATCTCCGGTCACGTTCACATCGTAACCCCCGATTCTGTGTGCTATGATATGATCACCTCACACTACATTGGGTTTCATAACAAATATCCGAACATCTCTGTAAAGTTTACTACCGCGGATACACTTGTTATGTTTGATATGCTCGACCATAACGAAGCGGATATCATCATTACTCTGGATAACCACTCATACAATAAAGATTACGTCATTGCAAAAGAAGAACAATTGTCTATGCACTTTGTGGCAAGTGCGAATTCGAAGTATAAAGGTGTCAAAGATCTGTCGATTCACGATATTATCCACCAGCCGTTTATCCTCACGGAATATGGGCAAGGATATCGCCGTGTCTTAGATAAGGAACTGGCCAAGAGATCTCTTGAAATTACCCCGGTTCTTGAGATCGGCCGAACCGACATGATTACCACCACCGTATCTCGCAGCAATATGATCTCTTATTTGCCGGACTTTGTTACCAAAGATTTGATTGAAAGCGGCAAGCTTTGCTATTTGGATATTTCAGATATGAAATTGGATATTTGGAAACAGCTTATCTACCATAAAAACAAATGGTTATCCAAGAGTTTGAAAACCGTTATTGATTATGTTATCGCACATGATTTTACCAATTAAAAACCAAAACAGGAATCGAATTTTAAGTCTCGATTCCTGTTTTTTTATATCATTTTTGCCACTTTGCCATATCGTTTTTGCGAATTTCTACCTGCCGAACTTTTTGGACTCTTTCGGATTTATTTTTTCAAACCTAATCTTTCAGCAGAGTCGTCGCGCATCTTATATTTGAGGATCTTGCCTGCAGCGTTCATCGGGAATTCATCCACGAACAAGAAGTATCTGGGAACCTTGTGTCTGGCAATGGAGGCATTGCCGAATTCTTTCATCTCTTGTTCGTCAGAGGTTTCGCCTTTATGAAGGATAATCCATGCACAGCATTCTTCCCCGTATTTCTCATCGGGAACACCAACCACCTGAACATCACGAACCTTGGGATGGGTCAAGTAGAATTCCTCGATCTCACGGGGATAGAGGTTCTCGCCGCCACGGATGATCATATCTTTGAGTCTTCCGGTTACTTTGTAATAACCGTCCGGCGTTCTCATACAGATATCTCCCGAATGAAGCCAGCCATCTGCATCGATTGCCTGAGCGGTGGCTTCAGGCATCTTGTAATAGCCCTTCATAATGTTAAATCCGCGGGCTACAAATTCGCCGCTTTCACCGTCAGGCATCTCTTTGCCCGTTTCGGGATCGATGATCTTACACTCGACACCGGGAAATGCACTACCAACGGTTTCTACACGGTGATCAAGATCCTCGTTGACTTCGCCCATGGTGCAGCCGGGGGAAGCTTCAGTCTGCCCGTAAACCGAGATGATCTCACGCATGTTCATTTCCACAGAAGCGCGTCTCATCAGATCTGCAGGACAGTTCGCGCCCGCCATAATGCCCGTTCTCATATAAGAGAAGTCGGTTTTAGCAAAATCGGGATGATTGAACATGGCAATGAACATAGTAGGCACGCCGTTAAAGCAGGTAATGTGCTCATTGTTTACACAAGCAAGAGAGGACTTGGGCGAAAAATACGGAATCGGACACAGTGTGCCGCCGTGAGTCATCATGGAGGTCATAGAGAGCACCATTCCGAAGCAGTGAAACATAGGAACCTGGATCATCATGCGGTCAGCGGTGGACAGATCCATTCTGTCGCCGATGGTCTTACCGTTGTTGACGATATTGCGGTGCGTGAGCATAACGCCTTTGGGGAATCCCGTCGTACCTGAGGTGTACTGCATATTACATACGTCATCGGGCTTTACCAGACAGGCACGTCTGCGCACTTCTTCACGGGGGATAAGAGAGGAACGGGAAAGCATCTGTTCCCAGGTCAGACAGCCATCCATATCAAAACCTACGGTCACAACGTTGCGAAGGAAGGGAAGATTTTTGGAATACAGGGGGCTTCCGGGTTCCAGCTCCTTCAATTCGGGACAAAGCTCCTCGATGATCTCTTTGTAGTTGATGTCCTTGCAATACTCTACCATAACAAGGGTGTGAGTATCCGATTGCTTTAGCAAATATTCGATTTCGTGAATCTTATACGCGGTATTCACAGTAACCAAAACGGCACCGATCTTGGTGGTAGCCCAAAAGGTTACGAACCATTGCGGAACATTGGTTGCCCAGATCGCAACGTGGTCACCTGCTTTTACACCGAGAGAAATCAAGGCCGCGGCACATTCGTCCACGTCTCTGCGGAATTGCTCGTAGGTTCTCGTATAGTCCAGCGTAGGATACTTAAAAGCATATTGGTCGGGATAGGTATCCGCCATGGTATCCAAAACGTCTGAGAACGTTGCATCGATCACGTCATACTTTTTCCAAACGAAGGTGCCTGTTTTGGAACGGTTATAGTAAGCGTGCTCAAAGGATTTTTTCTCGCGATTCAGTGAGGAAATGTAGTTTGTAAAGTGTGTCAAGACAATATCTGCATCGCTGATCTGGTCATTCCAGGCTGCACAGATGTACCCTTCAAAATTGAGAGAAGAAAGCGCGTTCAGAAGCTTCTGTACATCCAAATCGCCCTCGCCGATCAATACGGTTTCCCCGTCCTTCATATCGCCAAGGCGAACGTACTTGATATACGCGCCCAGATTCTTTATCGTAGTCTCTGCAGACTCGCCTGCAGAAAAATAGGTTCCTCTCACGTTCCAGGAAGCGCCGATAGCCGATGATGCAAAATGATTGATGATCGTGATCACGTTTTCCGTATTGGCAAGATATCCAACCGTTTCAAACAGGATGTTGACATCGGAAGACATTGCACGTTTTACCGCTGCAGAAAGCTTTTGGCTTAACACGTCGAAGGACACTTCTTTCTCCACGGTAACGATCACGTTTTCAATCCCCGAACTTGCCGCCATGTCTACATATTTTTGCACGCTCTCAGCAGTTGTATCTTTGCTATCAATCGGCGTAGGCATACGAAGTGCGGAAACCGAAAGACTGCGGTTGACAAGTTTTCTTTTGGCATCGGCTTTTCGATCGCGTCTTAAAATGCTATCGTGATGCGATGCTCTCTCCTTAAGAGCATCGTATATTTCAAAGCCTTCGAAGCCATAATCATAGGCATAACGACAGATATCGAGAAACGACGGTCGACTCACGTTTTTAGTCGAAAAAACGATCTTCATGTTACGCCTCCTCGGATACGATCTTGTTCAGCGCGTTGATGTATGCTCTGATACTGGCTGCCACAATGTCGGTGGAAGTTCCGTTGCCGGAGTAGAGTTTGCCGTTGTTACGGAGTCTGACAAGCGCAGAGCCCAAAGCTTCTTTGCCTTCCGTTACAGACTGCACCTGGTAGTCATCCAGTTCATAGTGATGCCCGATGCATTGCTCGATTGCGCGGAATGCAGAATCAATTGGGCCGTCGCCACCGCTTACACCGCAAATGGTCTCGTCCTTGAACTTTAAGGTGATCTGAGACATGGAATTGGACACGTTGCTGCTTGTGGTTGTATAGGTTTCAAAGTGATAGGTAGAAGGCGCCTGCATGGCAGAGCTTGCAATCAGCGCTTCGAATTCTTTTGCGCCCACAGAGCTCTTTTTTTCGCATACCTGTTTGAGAGCCTTATATACATTGCCAACATCCGAATCCGAAAGCTCATAACCCAATACACAGGCAGCCTGAGATACTTGCGCCAGGCCTGACTCGGAATCCAGCAGAATCTTTTTATTCTCGCTCACCTTCTCGTTGCTATCATATTCTCCATGATGAATGCTTGCAGTCATATCGTCAATGCTAGCGTGGATCTTGGTGGTGTTCAGTTTGATCTGGGCATCGATCTGGGTTTGGCAAGCCGCCATTGCATCCGAGATCTCGCCGGTCAAAAGAACGTGTTTTCCCACCATAGCACACTTGATTCCGTCGACCCCGCTTTTGATTGCAGAGAAAGCAGATGCCACCGCCATATTGACACGGTCAGACACCTGAACATAAACCGGAACGGTCACAGAACCTTTCACTTTTGATACCAATGCGGCAATATCATCGGGAGTAGAAACACCCGCATTATCGCAAAGGGTGACCATAGAAGCGCCGTTTGCCTCGGCCTCTTTCGCAGCAGAAATCAGAAAATCTTCATCGGCTCTTGTGGCGTCAAGTGCAGAAAACTCAACATCCGCGCAAACCTCTTTTGCCGCTTTGATCAGTTCTGCAATCTTTTCGAGCATCTTTTCCTGCTTCACGTGATAGGTATACTCCATCTGAATGGTGGAAACAGGCAGTTCGACCTGGAGACGGGGATTCTTGGCGCTCTTTACACATTCCCAAGCAATTGCAACGTTATCACAGCTGAACCCTACCGGAATAGCCAGAACGGCGTTCTGTACGTTCTTTGCAATGGTTTTATAAATAATCGTATCTTCACGAACCGATTTTACCGAAGGAAGTTCAATGGCATCAACGCCGATTGCATCAGCACAATTTGCAATCGCGGACTTTTCACGGAATAGCAGAGATACTTCGCGCTCCTGGGAAAGCTTCTTGAGCGTAATGTCAGTAACGTTGATCTTTTTCATTTTTGAAACCCCTTCCAAAATATTAATATAACTACTTGTGCCAACAAAAAACGCTTTCGTCTCCTTGTTAAATCAAAGAGACGAAAACGTTAAATATCACTGTTTCCGCGGTACCACTCTTCTTCACCCCGTATGGGATGCACCTCAGATGCTAACACATCTCAACTCTGTTACGGGAGTTCCCGTCTGCCACTACTTGTTTTTTCATGTCAGCCGCTCCGCGGTGAGTTCAGCAAAATCTTATCGGTGTCTTGCACCACCCGACACCTCTCTGTAGGAAAAGTCTTTTGCATACTATTCCGCATCGTTGCGTTTTTGTTTGCTGATTATAGCAAATATTTCTCATTTCGTCAATAGCTATTTTGAAAAAATGAGCTATTTTAATATCAATTCCATCCCAACCTTTTGCGGAACAAGTCCTTGTGCTTTGTAGAAACGCATTGCAGACGGATTGCAGCTCCACACGTTGAGCGTTAGATTGTAACAGCCGCTCTTCTTTGCAAGCTCGGTAGCAGCAAGGTATAGCTCCTTGCCGATGTGTTTGCCACGCAGATTCTCGTCCACACACAGATCATCAATATACAAGGTCTTAATATCCGTCAGCACCGAATTGTCAACGTGCTGCTGAAACATACAGAAGCAATATCCCATTACCTCATCGTTATCATCCACACGAACGAGAACGGGACGGTTTTCATCCGCCAAAAGCTCTTTGAGTTCTTCCTCTGAATACTTTCTTCCAACCTTAAAAATATCCGGTCTGCCATTGTGATGCACAAGGCAAACTTGAGATAACAGATCCCCTATCTTTTGCAGATCCTTTTCTTTTGCCATTCTGATCATATCTGTTTCTCCCTTTTCTAAACAGGTGCTTTGTGAACTTGAAATTCTATCCACGCCCGCTTCGGTTTTAAAACCTGATTCGCTTTTTTTCATTATAACATACAAATACCGGCTTTACAACAAAAACTCCTCTGCGGACAAGTCAGCAGAGGAGCCCATCGAAATCGATCTGTTAAATTTAGAGTTTGTTGCAGCCTGGGCGGCAGTTAGGTGGGCGATGGGGGATTGGTGTTGCAAGCCCGGGTAAAAGGCTTTGTTTTTACAGCTTTTTTATGCGCAGAGCGCGGGCGGCGTTGAGAACGGCCAGAATGCAAACGCCGGTATCGGCAAAAATGGCAAGTCCGATGGGAACGCTGGCCTGGCCAAGAAAGATATTGGGTATGAGAACAAAGAGCTTGATCCCCACTGAGAGGATGATGTTCTGCCACACAATGGAAAGGGTCTTTTTGGCGATTTGAATGGCCAGGGCCACTTTGGAAGGCCGGTCGTCAATGAGGACCACGTCTGCCGCTTCTACCGCGGCGTCCGCCCCGATACCGCCCATGGCAATGCCAACGTCTGCGTGGAATAGAACCGGAGTATCGTTGATGCCGTCTCCAACAAACAAAAGGGTCTCTTCTGCTTGCTTTTGCAAGGAAAGCTCTTGGATGACAGCGAGCTTATCTTGGGGGAGAAGCTTTGCATAGCAGTCTTGTATTCCAAGCTGTTGTCCGATCTCTTTGGCCACTTCCTCTTGGTCTCCGGAGAGAAGGGCGGTCTTTTTTACGCCTAAGGCTTTTAAATCTTCAATGGCTTTTTTCGCATCCGGTCGAAGCTGGTCGGAAATGACGATGTGGCCTAAATACTGCTCTCGGTTAGCCACGTGGACCACTGTGCCGGAATGGTGGCACCGGGCGCAAGGATGGAGAGCGATCCCACACTTTCTCATCAGTTTTTCATTGCCCACGAAGTATTCGTTTCCATCTATGACAGCCACGACCCCTTCTCCCGGGTTCTCTTCGATCTTTCCAATGCGGCCCTTGTCGATCTCTCGATTAAAGGCGGCTTTCAGGGAGAGGGAAATGGGATGGTCGGAGTAGTTTTCACAGGTGGCGGCCAATTCCAAAAGTTCTTCTTGAGAGATGATTTCCGGGTGAATGGCTGTGACTTTGAATTGCCCTTGGGTGAGGGTGCCGGTCTTATCAAAGGCGCACAAACCGGCTTTTGCCAGTTTTTCCAGAACTTCCGCGCCTTTAATCAGGATCCCTTGGCTGCTAGCACCGCCGATGCCGCCAAAGAAGCTTAAGGGGACGGAGATCACAAGGGCGCACGGGCAAGAGATCACAAGACACGTGACCGCCTTGTGGATCCAAAAGCCCCAGTTACCGGAAAACAGGGGAGGGATCACCGCCAAAACCATAGCCAGGATCACCACCACCGGGGTGTAATAGCGAGCAAAACGGGAAATGAATCGCTCTGCATGGCTTTTGCCATCCCCGGAATCCTCAATGAGAGATAGAATTTTAGAAACGGAGCTTTCCCCGAAGCTCTTTTCCGTTTTTACCGTGAGCAAACCGTTCATATTCACGCAGCCGCTGGTTATTTGGTCCCCTGCACCCACCTTTAAAGGTACGCTTTCTCCGGTGAGAGCGGCAGTATCCAAAAAGGAGCTTCCTTCTACGACGACGCCGTCCAGAGGTATCTTTTCCCCGGGTTTGATGCGAATGAGGCTTCCTACCGAAACGTCCTCCGGCTGAACTCTCCGCTCTTGGCCGTTATCAATGAGATTGGCACTGTCCGGACGAATATTCATTAGCTGGGAAATGTTCTGGCGGCTTTTGGAAACGGCCAACTCTTGGAAAAATTCCCCGATGCAATAAAGGAGCATTACCATGACCCCTTCTCCTCCTTCTCCGATGGCAAAGGCACCGAAGGTGGCAAGGGTCATCAAAAAGTTTTCATCAAACACCTTTCCGTGAAACAGTCCTAAAAAGGCTTTGCGGATCACGTCAAAACCGGCCAAAAAATACGAGGGAAGGAAGGCGATGAGCAACAGGAGACTTCCTTCTTTGAAAACTTCAAAGACCTCCAGAAGATTTGCGGCAAGAAAAAGAAGAACGGAGACGGCGATCCGAACGATCTCGCTTTTTTCGTTACTGGTCATTTTGTATTTGTTTTCGTGGAATTTTACGTCCGGCTCTACTTCTTTGCAGGCTTTCTGAACTTGACGGAGAACGGTAGAAAACGCGCGGTCTTCCGCCTCTAAAGTCAATTTCATGGAAAGAAAATTGACGCTGACAAAAGTGACGCCTTTCACCTTTTTTGCCGCATCTTCCATTTTCATCGCGCAGTGCGCGCAGTCTAAGTTTTCGATGACGTATTGTTTCCTCATTCTCTGTACACTCCAATTCGATTTCTGTAGTGGGCGTTTGCCCAAAGTGTAAAACAGATTTTTGCTTACATCCCTACGCTTTGACACTTTTTTGTGAAACAAGTATTCAATTGGAATTGTAGGCAGGGGCGGGGACTTTGTCAAGAGAATCAAACAACTTTTTAAAAAAAGAAAGGATGTGGCGAAAACAGAAAAAAGGAAAAGAAAAAGAGAAGAGCGGAAAATGCTCTTCTCAGAAGGGAACTGTTTTTTTGGGGAGGCAAGATGGTTATGCTGTGCTTCCTGTGAAGAAGAGGCAGAGAAGATTGCGAAGAATGTCGCCAAAGCGGAGGGCGTGAACCTCTTGCGCGGCGAGGATAGGCGCTTCGTATACCACTTTGTCTCCTTTTTTGTATTGGATCTTTCCCACCATTTGATTTTTTTCCACCGGGGCAGTCAGTTCTTCTGCCACCGAGATCTCAGGGACGATTCCGGTGGAGTCGGATTTTGAGAGAAGAATCCCTTTGGCTGTTGTGTAGGTGGGGATCTCCCTTTCTTTTCCGCCCCAAACGCGGATCTTGGGAAGGTCGATATCCTCCGGCTGGTAGAATGCAAAATTGGCAAAGCCGTAATCCAGCATCGTTTTGGCTGCTTGAAAACGGTCGGCGCTACTTTCTCCGGCCAGGACCACGGCGCAGAGCTTTAAGCCGTTTCGTTCTGCGGAAGCGGAAATGCAGTATTTGGCTTTTCCGGTGGAACCGGTTTTCAGCCCGGTGGCTCCGGGATAAAAGCGGATCAGCTTATTGGTGTTAGATAGCCCAAAGGTTCCGCCTCGGATGGAATCGATCCAGATTTTTGTGTAGTCGTAGATTTTTTCATACTGCAAAAGAGCGGCCGACATCAGAGCGATGTCCCTGGCGGTGGAAAGATTTACCTCTACATCATCCAGTCCTGTTGGATTATAGAAAATCGTGTTGTGCATCCCCAATGCAGCGGCCTTGTCATTCATGGCTGCTACAAATCCCTCGACGCTTCCGGAGATCATTTCCGCCAGGGCTACGGCTCCGTCGTTGGCGCTGGATACGAACACCGCTTTTAAAACTTCATCCAATGAAATATTCTCTCCCGGCTCCAAATATACCTGGCTTCCTCCCATGGAGGCGGCGTTTTCGCTAATGGGAACGTTTTCGGTAAGGGAAATGGAACCGTTTTCAAGAGCTTCCATGACCAGAAGCAAGGTCATCACCTTCGTTACGCTGGCAAGGGGAAGCCGTTCGTCCGGATTCTTTTCGTAAAGTACCTGTCCGGTGGTCTGCTCAATGAGAAAGGCGCTTTTGCAAGGAAGATTCAGCTCTACCTGTGGAGCCGCTTCCGTGGGGACGGCATTTTCCGCACCGACGGGGAGGGAAAGTAAGAGAAAAAGGAAGGCGAAGCAGCCGGCAAAAAAGCGAATGGATCTGTTTTTCATAAAAACCTCCTTATGATTGGTACAAAATATGCCGAAACACATAAAAAAAGACCAAGCCCGGAAAGAAAAACTAATAATATACACAATAGTTGGAAAATATTCATAAAATAAAAAAGAAATGGGGAAAACCGAGAAATATCTCTTTGAAAAAAATAGAAAATAGCAGGAAAAATCAGATGAAATTCGGAAATTGTTGATTTGATTTTTACAAAAAAAT
>JAZOQB010000051.1:0-3519 GCA_045655865.1 Eubacteriales bacterium | reverse complement strand
AAAAAGGACAGAGAATGTCGTTCTCTTTCCTTTTTGCGTAACTTGAAAGTTTTCTTACTAAATGGTTTATCTTAAATATTCTGGGGTGTATTTTTCTTTTGAAATATTATGTATTTCTTTTGAAATAAATTTATAGATTTTTATTTATATTTCGTGTATAGTAACATTAGTTAATCCACTTCAACAGGAGAGAGTAAAATGGATAAAATCAGAGTTGGTGTTGTCGGATTAGGACATAGAGGCCGAGCAATGTTCAAATTGGCGAAAAAATTTGATTTCGTTGAGTGTGCCGCTGCATGTGATATATTGCCGCGCAATTGGTACGAGAAAAGATGGCATGAGGATTCTCCGTTTAGCGAAATATTTCCCGAAGCTGTTTTTTATGAAAGCTATGACCAAATGCTTCAAAAAGCGGATCTTGACGTTGTAATCGTGGAAACAGGGGCGGATATTCATGCTGATTTTTGCATAAAAGCATTGGAAAAGAATATTAACGTCTTAACGGATATTCCGGTTGTGGCCAATTTGGACGAAGCAGACAGATTATGGAAGGCGGCAAAAAAATCCTCTGCTATGATTTCTGTGGGAGCAAATCCCAATGAACAAAAATTCGTGGTGCTACTCAAGGAATTTTATGAAAGCGGAAAACTTGGGAAGCCCTATTATTTAGAGGCAGAATATATCCATTGGACGCATCCTGAAAGGAATCGAGAAGAAGCGATCGCACTCAACGAGAATGGTGACTGGCGAAAATTGCTTACCCCTATTCGATATTGTACCCATTCCCTTGGCCCTCTTTTGACTGTACTGGAAGAAGATCTGCGCAAGGTGTCTTGCTTTGGAACGGGGCAGCATGCCGCAGCTGAGGAATATGAGGAGAACGGAAAAAAGGACGATATGTCGTGCGCACAATTCCAAACACAATCGGGTGTGATCGTTCGTTTTATGAAAAATGGCAGATGCCGAGCCAACATCGGCCATCATAATTATCGGGTGTTCGGGACTCAAGGATATATGGAGCGCATTGACCGTCTGGGAAAACCCGTGATTCGCTACAATTCCGAAAAGGCAAACAATAGATTAGAGGAAATCGGCGGCGAATTTATGCCACCGGCATATGCAGATAACCCCGATGCCGTTGGTCACGGCGGGCTTGATTATGCGCTGGAAGATAAATTTTTCCGTGCGGTACGGGACGGACTACCTGCCCCGATTTCATTGCGAGAGGGACTGGCAATGACCATTCCCGGTATTTACGCTGAGCAATCGTTAAAGCGTGGAGGTGAAATTTTAACGATCCATTATCCTTGGGACGAGGATTGGTCAACCCAGATCAAATGAGGGAAGGTTAACGAATGAAAACAGGGTTTGCAATTGCTTTCATGATTCTTAGCATCGTCATACATAAATTTGAGGGAGTTTTTACTAAGAAATACAGCGCAAAGAATACAAAAGGCGGTTTTATTTTTACGGCAATCGTTTCGTTCTTTTCCATGCTGTTCTTCCTTCTTATGGATTTCATATCCGATGAAAACGGATTGCATTTTGGACTGCCGGTGCTTTTGTGGGGCTTTTTTTCGGGCGTTTGCTTTGCGGCGGCTTCCATGACCATGTATTGGGCGCTGGAGCACGGCCCGTACGGCCTTACCACTTTTATTTCATCCTTGGGTATACTGATTACCATAGGTTACGGCATTGTGATCGGGGAGAAGGTGTCCCTGCTGTCGTGGATCGGTATTGTCTTGATCGGCCTGTCCCTATATTTGATCAAAGCGCGTGGAGGCAGGAGAGACAAGACGAAGATGACTGCAAAGTGGATGGCGGTTCTCGTCTTTTCAGTATTATGCTCTTCGGCTTTTTCCGTGTTGCAAAGACAACAGCAACGAATGTTTGTCAACGCTTATGATAACGAGTTTATGATCGTGACCTTAAGCGTGTCCGCGGTGATCCTTTTTGTTGCGGGTATGATGAAAGACGGAAAATTCCTAAAGGATATTTTCAGACACGGGTTTCTTTATGCCGCAGGAGGCGGCGTTTCCAACGGTTTGACCAATTTATTGACATTGCTTGTATATACCATGGTGCCGATATCCTTTGTAGCACCGATGAAAACCGGGATGAACATCGTCATTGCCTTTTTGATTGCGCGGCTGATTTTTAAGGAAAAATATACGGTGCGGCAATACGTAGGGGTTAGTTTAGGATGTGTTGCCTTGGTGTTATTTAATATCTGAAAGGATACCAAAACGGAAAATGGATGACGTAAAAAACATTAATAATCTGTATTGCGAAAAGAAAAAGAAGGTGCTTTTTACAATGCGTCATTTGTTGACAAAAGAAAGGTATGAAAACAAGAATTTAAATCAGGCGGGAATCATTTGCATTGTGGACGGCTCTGGAACGTTATTGTTTGAAAACGGGGAAGCGTTGCCCCTCGTGTCCAATGACTGTTTTCTGTACGATAAGGATAGGGCTTTTTCCCTTGTCTTTGACGTGCCGACGGAAGTTTTTATTTTGCACTTTAATTTCAGCGATTTTATCGACGAGCAGTATCTTATAATGGAAAAAGACACGACAGGAGACTTTTTGTCCTTTTTAAGGAGATCCAGCAGTAAAATAAACGGTTGGCACATTAATGCCAAGCGAATACAAGAAATATTGTTTATAATAGAAAACGATATTGAAAATCGTGAAATTTTTTCTGAAAACGTCGTGAAATCGTATATGATCGTTGTTTTTTCTTTAAGTATTCAATATTTTTTTGATGATTTGAAAAATGAAAAGAGAGAGCAAAACGCCCATTATGAAAATATAGAAAAAAGCATCGCTTATATTCATGAAAATCTGTCAAAAAAAATCACCCTCGAAGAGCTTGCCCAGATTGCGACGATGGGAAAAACCAACTATTCTGTGTATTTCAAGAAATTAACGGGAATGACCGTGTGGGAATATATTCTTAATGCAAGAGTGGAATTGGCATCTAGCTATTTGGTAGAGAGCAAGGAAGAATATAATATTTCTGAGCTTGCCTTTCGATGTGGTTTTAATAATTCTGCTTATTTCAATAAAATTTTCAAGAAATTAAAAGGAAAGACGCCAAGCGACGTCAAAAAAGATACGGAAAATCCTTGTTTTTAAGAAAAAAATCAAATAGAAGTTCTTTGCGCTTGGGATGAAAACGAGAGGTTTTCTTGTAATTATTTGAAAAACAGCTTTCAATATGCGATCATAAGATCAAAACGAATCAGGGAAGAGAATACCATGAAAATTATGACGTTTAATATGCAACATTGTAGCGTGTTACCGCTTGTGGCAACAATCGAATTTTAAGGATGGATGGTTGTAATTTTTCCTATAATTCCAAAAATCCCGTTCACGAAAGCGGACGGGATTTTTACTTGTAAAGTATAGGGAAACCGGCAAAATGGTTGTTCCCTTATTTTGCAGTGATCGCTCAGGAGAACGGAAAGAGGGAATGGATTTCTCGAGGGAGAGAAAAGATTTTCTTAGCCCTTGGAA
>JAZOQB010000050.1:0-51537 GCA_045655865.1 Eubacteriales bacterium | reverse complement strand
GTCTTTGCAGCTTTCTTTCCTCGGGTGCATTACCCTTCTGTACCTCTGCGCCACAGCTTTCCAAGGATTCCATGGTGTGCGACTTGGAAGAACCCGTTGCACCGCCGCAGCCGTCGCGGCCGGTACGTCCGCCAAGCAGGATGACAATATCCTCGGGGTCGGGCACTTCACGACGCACGTTCTCTGCGGGAGCGGCTGCGATGACCGCGCCGATCTCCATGCGCTTTGCCGCATAACCGGGATGATAGATCTCATCCACAATACCGGTGGCAAGACCGATCTGGTTTCCGTAAGAAGAATATCCTGCTGCTGCGGTGGTAACAATTTTTCTCTGAGGAAGTTTTCCTTTGATGGTGTCCTTTACCGGAACCAAAGGATCTGCGGCACCGGTGACACGCATGGCACCGTACACATAGGATCTACCGGAAAGGGGGTCACGAATAGCGCCGCCGATACAGGTTGCGGCTCCGCCAAAAGGCTCGATCTCTGTTGGATGATTGTGAGTCTCATTCTTAAACAGAAGTAGCCACGGCTCTTTTTTACCATCCGCCTCTACCTCTATCTTCACCGTACAGGCGTTGATCTCCTCAGATTCGTCCAGCTTGTTGATCTTTCCCGATTTTTTCAAATACTTGACCGCCACGGTAGCAAGATCCATAAGGCAAATCGGCTTTTTAGAACCTAGCTCCTTGCGAATGGATAGATACTCTTCATAGGCCTTTTGTAAAAGCTCGTCTTCAAAACGAACCTGGTCGATGATGGTTTGGAAGGTAGTATGGCGACAATGATCGGACCAATAGGTATCGATCATGCGGATCTCGGTGATCGTGGGATCCCGACCTTCCTCCTGAAAATACTTCTGGCAGAAGGCGATATCGTCCGCGTCCATGGCAAGGCGATATTCGCTTACAAAGCTCTCCAATCCGGCGCGGTCAAGGGATATAAAGCCGGTGAGAGTCTTAACTTCGGTGGGTAGATCATATTGGATCTGCAAAGTCTCCGGCTTGTCCAGACCCGCTTCTCTGGCTTCTACGGGATTGATAACATACTTTTTGATCTCAGCGATCTCTTTTTCAGAAAGCTCGCCATAGAGGGCATAGATCTTGGCAGTCCGGATGACCGGGCGATCTTTCTGAGAGATGATCTGGATACACTGGGCAGCGGAATCCGCCCGCTGATCAAACTGTCCCGGCAAAAACTCTACACCAAAAACGGTAGCTCCGGATAGATCGACCTGAGAAGAAGCAATGTCAAGCTGAGGTTCGGAGAATACCGTTTTCTTGGCATACTCAAACAGTTCCTCGGTAATGTTCTCCGCATCATAACGATTAAAAATACGAACATCTTCAAGAGCTTTGATCCCCAAAATCTGACGAACATCAGACAAAAGGGCCTTTGCTTCATGAGCCAGCTCCTTTTTCTTTTCCACAAATACTCTGTAAACCATTTTTTACCTCTTTTGCATTAGGGCTTTCGCACCGATATCGTGGCGGAAATAGGCGTGATCAAACTGAATCTTCTCCACCATAGAATAGGACTTCTTTACCGCTTCTTCTAAAGTGGGAGCCAGGGCGGTAGCACCAAGCACTCTTCCTCCGTTTGTTACAAGTTTGCCGTCTTTCAGAGCAGCTCCCGCCACGTAAACGTTTTCTTCCAATTCTTCCGGAATGGAAATGGAAAAGCCCTTCTCGTAGTGGGAGGGATAGCCTTCAGAGGCCATGATAACGCAACAGGCGTTTTCGTCTTTGAATTTCACTTCTGTTTCTGAGAGAGTTTTGTTTGTCACCGCTTGCATTACGGTAAACAAATCACTCTCCAAAAGCGGTAGTACCACCTGGGTCTCGGGATCACCAAAACGGCAGTTATATTCAATCACTTTGGGGCCGCAGGGGGTGAGCATCAAGCCAAAATACAGACAACCCTGGAAGGTACGGCCTTCTGCATTCATAGCGCGCATGGTGGGAAGAAAAATGGTCTCCATGCACTGATCGGCGATTTCTTTGGTATAGTAGGGATTGGGTGCCACGGTCCCCATACCGCCAGTATTCAAGCCGGTATCTCCGTCTCCTGCACGCTTGTGGTCCATAGATGAGACCATGGGCACCATCGTTTTTCCGTCAGTGAAAGCCAGGACCGAAACTTCAGGCCCAGTGAGAAACTCTTCAATTACGATGTTATCCCCGCTTTTGCCAAAGACCTTATCCTCCATCATGGAGCGAACCGCCGCTTTGGCTTCCTCTCGAGTCTGAGCGATAATGACCCCTTTTCCAAGGGCCAATCCGTCCGCCTTGATAACGGTGGGAATGGGAGCGGTATCCAAATAGGAAAGCGCTTCCTCAACTCCGGAGAAAACCTCGTAGCTCGCAGTAGGAATCCCGTATTTTTTCATCAGATTCTTAGAAAAAACCTTGCTACCTTCAATGATTGCCGCATTGGCCCGCGGGCCAAAGCATGGAATCCCCTTCTCCTCCAGAGCGTCCACTGCGCCCAAAACCAAGGGGTCATCCGGAGCTACGACAGCGTAATCGATCCCGTTTTCAACGGCAAACTTGGTAATACCTAAAATATCTTTGGCATCAATCGCAACGCAGACTGCATCCTTTGCCATGCCCCCGTTTCCCGGAAGGGCAAAGATGGTTTCGATCCGGGGATTTTTCTTCAGGGATTTGATGATGGCATGCTCTCTGCCGCCACCGCCAACAACCAATATCTTCATAACTCCTCCAATCAATGATGGAACAGACGCATTCCGGTAAAGGCCATAACCATGCCGTGCTGGTCGCAACGGGAAATGACCACATCATCCCGAATAGAGCCGCCGGGCTCTGCAATGTACTTCACACCGCTACGGAAAGCTCTCTCAATGTTGTCGTCAAAGGGGAAGAAGGCGTCAGATCCCAGGGCTACGCCATCTTTGGTGGCAAGGTAGGCTTTGGCTTCCTCGTCCGTCAACGGCTCGGGGCGGCGTGTGAAGTACTTCTGCCAAATACCTTCGGCGCATACATCCTCTTCATTCTTGTTAATATAACCATCAATCACGTTATCCCGTTCCGGTCTGCCCAAATCGGGGCGGAAAGGAAGGGTTAACACCTTTTCATGCTGACGCAAAAACCAAGTGTCCGCTTTGGTACCCGCTAGGCGAGTGCAGTGGATACGTGACTGCTGTCCGGCGCCCACGCCAATAGCCTGTCCGTCTACTGCAAAGCAAACGGAGTTGGACTGGGTATATTTCAAGGTAATCAACGCGACGATCAGATCGCGGATGGCGCTTTCAGGCAAGTTTTTGTTTTGTGTAACAATGTTCTCAAGAAGAGATCGGTCAATTTTGAAATTGTTTCTCCCCTGCTCAAAGGTGATGCCGAAGACCTGCTTGCGCTCCGTGGGATCGGGAACAAAATTCGGATCGATCTTCACCACATTATAATTTCCCTTTCTCTTTTTCCGGAGGATGGCAAGTGCCTCCTCGGTATAGCCGGGAGCGATGACACCGTCAGAAACCTCGCGCCCTATCATGCGGGCGGTGGTAGCGTCGCAAATATCGGAAAGAGCAACCCAATCGCCGAAGGAACACATTCTGTCTGTGCCGCGGGCTCTGGCATATGCCATGGCAATGGGAGAATCTTCCAGACCTTCTACATCATCGACAAAATAGGTTTTTTTCAGTGTGTCGGAAAGAGGTACGGCCACAGCCGCCGAGGTGGGGCTGACATGTTTAAAGGAAGTAGCCGCAGGAAGGCCCAGAGCCTCCTTTAATTCTTTTACCAACTGCCAAGAGTTGAAAGCATCCAAAAAGTTAATATAGCCGGGTCTGCCGGAAAGAATCTCCACCGGCAACTCAGTCCCGTCGTGCATATAGATACGGGAAGGCTTCTGATTGGGATTGCACCCATATTTCAATTCAAATTCTTTCATGATTTTTCATCCTCACACATTTTTATTGATGATGATCTCTTCCGGCTTGCCTCCATTTAGCGGAACAGCGCGAACAAAGAGCGAAACCTTATTATCTGCATTCAGACTGTTCCACACAAGCTCTGCAAGTTCCTTTGCGGTATTGGGCAAAGCTACCTCCTCCGGTTCCCCGTAAAAAGAAGGGATGGGGTTGCCGTCACAACGATAGGTGTGAATAAAATGCCCGATACCGTTTCGGGGCATATAACGGTAAAAGTAGCGATTGCAAACAGAAGGGTCTCCGCCGGCGCTCTTTAGAATAGATAAGTGATAGGAAAAATCCCCTTCCCCATAATACAACACGCCCGAAATTCGGGGGGTATAGTTGGGAGAGTCCGGCTCAAATTCCCGGGTCATCAGCGCCTCCTCGAAAGTTTTTCCCTCATCGAGGAAGTTCATAACCGTATCGGTCTGGTCCCCATTGGTGACCACGTCAACCCCACATTTTTCCAAAAAGGGATTGTAGATGATCAAGCTGGGATCAGAAACCTTCGCTTCATCGTAAGCTTTGGTGCGCATGCCACCGGAAAAACGTTCGAAAACACGGTTGCGGCTGTTTTCGCTACGCCCCATGATAAAGTAGGCAATCATAGCGCTCTTGCCATCTTGAGATTTCCCAACTACAATTCCCCTTCCCGGATAGGAATTTTCTTCCAGAAGGGTCTTTAGATCAAACAATGCCATGGTTATTCCTCATTTCTTTCTACCAAAATTTCGGCGGAAATCTTTTCTACCGCCTGGGGCAAAATTTTCCATTCTGCTTGGCGCATCACCCGTTTTTGCAGGGATTCGGGGGTATCCTTTTCACGGATAGCCACTGCTTTTTGGAGAATGATCTCTCCCCCGTCCGGTATTTCATTGACAAAATGCACCGTAGCACCCGTGACCTTGACTCCGTAAGACAAAGCTGCCTGGTGAACGCGCAATCCATAGTATCCCTTCCCACAGAAAGACGGGATCAGAGAGGGATGAACATTAATGATACGCTTAGGATACCGAGAAGTAAATTTCTCGCTTAAAATAGCCATAAAGCCTGCCAAGACGATAAGATCGATCTGAAATTTTTCCAAAAGAGAAACGATCCGCTCTTCAAAAGCCTCCTGGCTTCCCAATTCCTTCTTGCAAGCCACTTCTGCCGGAATTTTCGCCACGGCAGCACGCTCCAGGGCAAACGCGGAAGGGGAACTTGAGATCACAAGGGAAAGAACACCGCTGGGAAGGGCACCTGCCTTCTCGGCGTCAATGAGCGCCTGAAGGTTAGTACCGCCTCCGGAAACCAGAACGGCGATCCGAACTTTTCTCATAGGAGCACCTTGTCTTCCATGGCAGCTACTTCTCCGATGATATAGGCCTCTTCTCCATTCTCCTTTAAAACGGACAGTGCTTTGTCCGCGTCTGTAGCAGAAACGACGACACACATACCGACACCCATATTAAAGGTATTAAACATATCCCTCTCGGAGATGCCTCCACGCTTTGCGATCAAATCAAAAATGGGAAGGACTTTCACTGCGTTCTTATCCACCTTCGCGCCCAAGCCATCGGGGATGCTCCGGGGAATATTTTCATAAAAACCGCCGCCGGTGATGTGAGAAATGCCTTTCACCTCCACCTGATCCAACAGAGCCAATACAGGTTTAACGTAGATTTTGGTTGGGGTGAGAAGCGTTTCGCCGATGCTCTTGCCACCCAGTTCTGCCAAAGGTACTTTGATCTCGGCATTCTCCACATCAAACACTTTTCTGACCAAAGAAAATCCGTTGGAGTGGACACCGCTGGAAGGAAGCGCGATCAAAACATCTCCCGCACGCATTTTTTTATTATCGATCATTCGGCCCTTATCCACAACGCCGGTGCAGTAACCGGCAAGATCATATTCATCTACCGGGTAAAAGCCGGGCATTTCCGCAGTTTCCCCGCCAATGAGAGCCGCCCCAGCCTGAACGCATCCTTCTGCCACACCTTTGACGATGTCTGCAATTCTCTCCGGCACGTTTTTACCGCAGGCAATGTAATCCAGGAAAAACAAGGGCTTTGCGCCAACGCAGATCACGTCGTTGACACACATGGCAACGCAATCGATACCAATGGTATCGTGTTTATCCATGAGAAATGCTATTTTCAATTTGGTACCGACACCGTCAGTTCCGCTCACCAAAACGGGACGCTTTATGCCGGTAAGGTCCAGCTCAAAAAGTCCGCCGAAACCGCCCACGTCGGAGCAGACACCGGGAATCACGGTTCTGGCAATGTGCTTTTTCATTAGTTCAACGGCCTTGTAGCCGGCGGTAATGTCTACGCCGGCGGCAGCATAGCTATCGGATTTCGACTGAGTATTCATATTCATTTATTCCTTTCCGTTCCAACAATAGGTACAAAGCTTACACGGCTCTAAGCCGATGGCCTCAATAACCCCTTCCAGGGACTGAAACTCCAGTGATGAAAAGTGAAGCTTGTCACAAATGGCTTGCCTCAATTTCTTTCCACGTTCCGTGGTAAAGTCACTATATTCTTCCAAGTACTTGTCGCCCTCTTCCCCTTCCAACTCTCTAATGATTTGGCGGGCAATCAGCTCCATGTCGCTGGTGCTTCGGGAAAAGCCCAGATACTTGCAGCCGTACATAATCGGGGGACAGGCTGAGCGAATGTGAACCGCCTTTGCTCCGTTTTCATAAAGGAAATCCACAGTGCCCTTCATCTGTGTTCCGCGGACAATGGAGTCGTCCACAAACAAGAGGCTCTTTCCCTGAATGAGCTCATGGACCGGAATCTGTTTCATTTTTGCGATGCGATTCCGCTGAGTCTGCATGGTAGGAGTAAAACTCCGTGACCAGGTAGGAGTATATTTGATAAAAGCGCGGGCAAATGGGATGTTGCTTTCCTGAGCGTATCCAATGGCGTGTGGTATGCCAGAATCCGGAACCCCTCCCACGTAATCCACCTCTTGGATGTTATCCGCGTTCTCGTCATGCTTGGCCATAATTTGACCGTTACGATAGCGCATGATCTCTACATTCACTCCCTCATAGGTGGAAGTGGGGTACCCAAAATAGCTCCAGAGAAACGAGCAAATGCGCATTTTATCTCCGGGAGCCTGCAATTGCTGGATTCCGTCAGTGGAAATCTCTACCACCTCACCGGGTCCCAGCTCTTTTATAGACTCATAGCCCAATTTTAAGGAAGCAAAAGACTCAAAGGTTATGCAATACCCGTCTTCCCTTTTTCCCACCAGAACCGGAAGTCTTCCTAATGCGTCTCTTGCCGCAAGAATTTTACCGTCGGATTTGAGAATCAATATGGTGGCAGATCCGTCAATGCTTTCCTGAACAAATCGGATTCCTTCCACAAAACTCTCTTTTTGATTGATCAGTGCTGCCACCAACTCAGTGGCGTTAACCGCACCGCCGGTCATTGCATCAAAATGGCCGCCGTGACTGGTGGAAAAATACTTTTCAACCAACTCATTTGTGTTATTGATGGCGCCCAAAACGCAAATGGCATAAGCTCCAAGAGCGGAACGGATCAAAAGGGGTTGCGGATAATAATCACTGATACAACCGATGGCGCTGCACCCACGCATTTCCTCAAAAATGTGTTCGAATTTGGTTCGAAAAGGAGCGTTTTCAATATTCTTTATCTCTCGCTGTAACCCGATTTCCGGGTCAAAGGCCGCGAGACCGCCGCGTTTGGTTCCTAAATGGGAATGATAGTCCGTGCCGAAAAAAACATCGGACATGGCGTCATTTTTACTGACTACGCCAAAAAAACCGCCCATATTGCCTCCTTCTAGAAAGGGTTTCCGTGATAAAAACGTAAAAAATCAGTTTTGAAACTCCGCGGCTACCGCACGGTCTTTTTCCAAAACTTTTTCTGCATCTGCTCGACGTTTTGCATCAAGCTTTTTTGCGATATCGGGATTGGATACCGATAAAATTTCAGCCGCCAATAGGGCTGCGTTGGTGGCACCGTCTACCGCAACGGTGGCAACCGGGATGCCAGAGGGCATCATCACAGTGGAAAGAAGGGCGTCCAGGCCATCTAAATTTGATGACTTGCAAGGGATGCCGATCACCGGAAGCGTGGTATTTGCCGCAATGGCACCTGCCAAATGAGCCGCCATACCGGCAGCAGCGATAATGGCGCCAAAACCGTTTTCCCGAGCACCGAGAGCAAACTGTCGCGCTTCTTCCGGCGTTCTATGCGCGGAATACACGTGGATCTCAAAGGGAATGTCCAGCGCTTTCAGAGTATCTGCCGCTTTTTTTACAACGGGAAGGTCGCTATCGCTTCCCATAACAATTCCGATCTTTTTCATCATTCCACCTCCATAAATCTACCAAATTAAAAAGGGCACACTTAACTCTTGGAGTTAAATGCGCCCAGACGGTCGGCTGCAAGGGAAAACCCCTTTGACGTTCTTTGTTCCTCCGTGGTGCTCCACATTTTCCGTCAGTCGCAAAGAACCTTTTATTACCTTTTGAGTATAACATACCCGACTGATGATGTCAAGGCGCAAGGCTGAGAATTCCCACGAAACCAATCTTCTTATTTGATGGAAGTTCCCTTCTCTTTTTGGATTACGTCGTGAGCGCCGCCCTCTACGATACTGGTAGCAGAGACCAGGGTAAGTTTGGCCTTCTTTTGAAGCTCGGGAATGGAGAGAGCTCCACAGTTGCACATTGTGGATTTTACTTTGCTCAGCGACAGCGCCACGTTATCCTTTAGGCTACCGGCGTAAGGAACGTAAGAGTCAACGCCCTCCTCAAAGGAGAGTTTTTTGTCTCCGCCAAGATCATAGCGCTGCCAGTTGCGAGCGCGGCTGGATCCCTCTCCCCAATATTCCTTATAATAGGTTCCGCCAATGTTAACCTTGTTGGTGGGGCTTTCGTCAAACCGAGCAAAGTACCGGCCCAGCATGACAAAGTCTGCACCCATAGCCAGTGCCAAGGTAATGTGGTGCTCGTAGACCACCCCGCCATCAGAACACACAGGGACATAGATTCCGGTTTCTTCAAAATACTCATCGCGCGCTTTGCAAACTTCAATGAGTGCCGTGGCCTGTCCTCTACCGATCCCTTTCGTTTCGCGGGTAATGCAGATGGATCCGCCTCCGATTCCGACTTTAACAAAGTCTGCACCGCATTCGGCCAAGAAGCGGAAGCCTTCCGCATCTACTACGTTTCCGGCACCGACTTTTACCTTTTCCCCGTAATGCTCACGGATCCAAGCAATGGTGATCTTCTGCCACTCAGAAAATCCTTCGGATGAGTCGATGCACAGCACATCTGCACCAGCTTCCAGAAGAGCGGGCACTCTCTGTTCATAGTCGCGGGTGTTGATACCGGCACCTACCACATATCGCTTGCTTTGATCCAACAGCTCGTTGGGATTCTGCTTATGCGTATCGTAGTCCTTTCTGAAAACAAAGTAGCACAGCTTGCCGTCCTCATTAATAATGGGAAGAGAGTTGAGCTTGTTGTCCCAAATGATGTCATTAGCCTCTTTCAGAGTGATTCCCTCTTTGGCCCAGATCAGCTTTTCAAAAGGCGTCATAAATTGCCGAACAGGTGTGTCAAGGCTCATGCGGCTGACCCGATAATCACGGCCGGTAACAATTCCCAAAAGCTTGCCGTCGGACGTGCCGTCACTAGTAACGGCGATGGTAGAATGACCGGTCTTTTCTTTTAACTCCACCACATCCGCCAAGGTGGAATCGGGACTGACGTTGGAATCGCTTTTTACAAAGCCCGCCTTATAGTTCTTCGCGCGCTTGACCATAGCGGCCTCATCTTCCACGGATTGAGAGCCGTAAATAAAGGAAACGCCTCCCTCAACCGCCAGGGCGATGGCCAAACGATCGCCGGAAACGGACTGCATGATCGCAGAGACCATGGGAATGTTCATGGTGATAGCAGATTCCTGTCCTTTTTTATACTTCACCAGAGGAGTTTTCAAAGAGACATTTGCAGGTATGCACTCGCTGGAAGAATATCCGGGGATAAGCAGATATTCGTTAAAAGTATGAGATGGTTCGTTAATAAAAGTAGCCATATAAACTCCTCCTTGGTTTTAAAATTCAGCGTTCTTTTCACAATAGATACAACGGTAGATCTTTTTCTCTTCATCTACACAACGAAATTGATGGGGAAGCTCCTGTTCAACGGAAGTGATGCAGTGAGAATTTTTGCAGATAAAACGGTCCGTCACCGTCTCGATTTCCGTTTTTTCCGTTTGTTCAGTCTTCTCATAGAGAAGCTTTCGGATCAGGGCCATGCGCATCAGCTTTCCGTTCATCACCTGTTTAAAATAACAGGCTCTGGGATCGGAATCGATGGAGACGCTGATCTCGTTGACACGCGGCAGGGGATGCAGAATGCTCATATCCGCCGGAGCGTGTGCAAGCTTTTCCGATGTCAAGATATAGCAATCTTTTAATCGCTCGTAGGTGGCGCGATCATCAAAGCGTTCCTGCTGGACTCTTGTCATATAAAGAATGTCCAGTTCAGGAAGTGCTTCCTCCAAAGACCGGGTCTCCCTGTATTCCATGCCGCTCTGATATATGATGTCGGATTTAACGTAGTCCGGAATCTTCAGTTCTTCGGGAGAGATCAACACAACACGAATATTTTCATATCGGGCAAAAGCGGCAATCAGCGAATGGACGGTCCTACCGTATTTTAAGTCTCCGCAAAATCCCACTGTCAAATGATCGAGACGACCTTTTTCTCGGTAGATGGTCAAAAGGTCCGCCATGGTCTGAGTGGGGTGACAATGACCGCCATCGCCGGCGTTAATCACCGGAATCGTGGCATTACGCGAAGCCACCAGGGGCGCACCCTCCTTGGGATGACGCATGGCGATAATATCAGCGTAGCAGCTGACCACCTTTGCAGTGTCCGCTACGCTCTCACCCTTGGAAGCGGAAGAAGAGCTGGCCTGAGAAAAGCCGATGACACTTCCACCAAGTTCCAACATGGCAGCTTCAAAGCTTAGACGCGTACGAGTGGAAGGCTCAAAAAACAGCGTCGCCAGTTTCTTGCCCTTACAGGAATCGGCGTATTTCTCCGGATTCCGGCTCATATCCACCGCAGTATGGATCAAGTCGTCGATTTCCTCGCGAGTAAGGTCAACGATGTCAATGACGCTTTTCATTAAGACCGACCCTTTCCAATCCAGCTTTCATCGGAAGGATTGTTTCGGAATGCTATCAGCCTTTCTACGTCCTCCGGCTTGATGTACCCTTCTTCGGCGGCAACTTGACTGATAACGTCAAAATTGGTAAGGGAAACGTTCTTGACATTGGCCTGCTCCAGACGCAAAATCCCTTTTTGCATGCCATAGGTAAAGATGCTGGCAACACCCAGAACCTGTGCTCCCGCTTCGCGAAGAACATTCACTACTTCCAGAACGCTGCCACCGGTGGAAATAAGATCTTCTACAACCACGACCTTCTGGCCTTTTTCCAATTTTCCTTCGATCTGGTTTTGCCTACCGTGGTCCTTAGCGCCTGAGCGAACATATCCCATGGGAAGCCCCAAGATGTGTCCGGTGATGGCCGCATGGGCAATGCCGGCGGTAGAGGTTCCCATAAGGACCTCTACATCAGGATAATGGTTGCGGATCACTTCCGCCAAGCCGTTTTCTACATCATTTCTTACTTCAACGGACGTCAATGTGAGGCGGTTGTCGCAGTAAACAGGGCTCTTGATTCCGCTGGCCCAGGTAAAAGGCTCTTCGGGACGAAAGAAGACCGCTTTGATCTTCAAAAGGTCTTTTGCAATTCTTTTCTCCATTGATCTGTCTCCTCAATCTACAAATTCTGCCACGCAGCGCTCATAGGCCGCCACAGGATCAGGGGCGGCAGTGATGGGTCTGCCCACCACAATATAATCCGATCCGATCTTCTTTGCTTCGGCGGGGGTCATGACCCGTTTCTGATCTCCCACGTCCCCATCGGCAAAGCGAACGCCGGGAGTAACCGTCAAGAACTCTTGTCCGCAAGTCTCGTGAACCTTGCCTGCTTCCAGAGGCGAACAAACCACGCCGTCAAGTCCGGCGATCTTCGCGTTTTTGGCGTAATGGAGAACCACTTCATCGATGGGCGCGTGAATGAGAAGATCATTCTCCATGCTCTCCTGGTCGGTGGAGGTGAGCTGAGTCACTGCAATGAGAAGGGGTCTTGTTCCGTCGGGACGGGTCAGTCCCTCCAGAGCGGCTTGCATCATACGAATGGTACCGCCTGCATGAAGGTTACATAGATCCACGTCAAGTCCCGACAGCACCGCCATGGACTTTTTCACTGTATTGGGAATGTCATGAGTCTTAAGATCCAGAAAGATCTTGTGTCCTCTGGCTTTGATCTCACGAACGATCGCAGGGCCTTCCGAATAGAAAAGCTCCATGCCGATCTTCACAAACGGCTTTTTTCCGGAAAAGCGGTCAAGGAAAGCAAAAACGTCCTTGGCGCTGGAAAAATCACAAGCAATAATTACATCTTTTCCCATAAGGAAATACCTCCTATGATCTCGGAAAGGGAGTTAATTTTGTACTGTTCCATCACCCTCGGGAGATCCCGGATGATGTTTTGGCAAGCAAAGGGTTCCACCAAATTGGCCGCGCCCACCTGTACTGCCGTAGCGCCGGCCAGCATCATTTCCACCACGTCTTCCGCTGTAGATACGCCGCCGATTCCAACAACAGGGATGTTCACAGCCTTTGCCACCTGGTAAACCATGCGAAGGGCAACCGGAAAAATGGCACTACCGGAGAATCCTCCCATGGTATTGGCAATCACCGGACGCCGGTTCTTCAAGTCAATACGCATCCCCAAAAGGGTGTTGATCAGGCTGATCCCATCCGCTCCCGCCTCCTCGCACGCCTTGGCGATGGAGACAATGTCGGTCACGTTGGGTGAGAGCTTGATGAGGACCGGCTTGGTGGTAACTTGTTTGACGGCACAAGTCACCTGAGCTGCAGCCTCGGGACTCGTTCCAAAACTCATGCCGCCCCCGTGAACGTTGGGACAGCTAACGTTGACCTCAAACCACCCCACCTGATCGCAAGCATCCAACCTTCTGCAGGTTTCCACATACTCTTCAACGGAAAAGCCGCTGACATTTGCCATCACTTTTTTATGAAAGCATTCTTTCAGCTTAGGCAATTCTTCTGAAATCACCTTGTCGACACCGGGATTTTGCAGACCAACGGCATTGATCATTCCGCTGGGACATTCTGCAATTCGCGGTGTTGGATTTCCAAAACGAGGCTCTAACGTCGTTCCTTTGAAGGAAAACGTTCCCAGGATATTGATATCGTAAAGGGAGGCAAATTCATAACCGAAGCCAAAAGTTCCGCTGGCGGGTATTACAGGATTGTCCAGTTCGATACCACAAAGGGTCACTTTCAAATCTGCCATAAGAGCTCCTCCTTTCTCAGGACGGGGCCTTCTTTACAGATGCGGCGAGATCCGGTGATGGTTTTGCAGGAGCAACCCATACAAGCGCCGAAACCGCATCCCATCCGCTCCTCAAAACTTAGTTGTCCGGATGTGGTGCTATCACGCCAGACCGCCTTCAACATAGGCTCCGGACCACAGGTATAAAAGTAGGTATAGGAAAGGTCTTTCATAGCGTCGGTTACAAAGCCCTTCACGCCATAAGAACCATCCGCAGTGGTCACAAAAACCTTAGCTCCCAAGGCGGCAAACTGCTCTTCGTAAAACACCTCGGACTTGGTATTAAACCCAAGAATGACCGTAACTTTTTTGCCCTCTTCGATCAGTTTTTTCGTCAAAAGGTAGAGAGGGGGTGTTCCCACGCCGCCTCCCAAAAGGAGAGGAGCCGGGCCGGAGAGGGTGGTGTCATAGCCGTTGCCAAGACCCACGAGAAGATCAAGGGTTCCCTCTTTCATTCGGCTCATTTGCTCAGTACCTCGGCCAACCACTTTGTAAACCAGGGTAAGAGTCCGGTCATCCGCATCGCACACAGAGATCGGACGACGCAGAAACAGACCGTCCAGCTTAATATTTACAAACTGCCCCGGTCGGGTGATGGCAGAGGTATCGCCCGCAAGGCGCATTTCAAAAACGCTTTCGGTCAGCGGTCGATTCTCTAAAATGGTGAAAAGTTTCTGTTCCATGATCCACCTTTAAGAATCAATGGTGGAGATGGTGAGGGTGGTCTCCTCCAAAACGTCCAGAAGCACCCTTACCGTATCCAATGCGGTAAATATCGTGACATTGTTTGCAATGGCGAACATGCGAATCTGAGCGCCATCGTTCAAGTGATTGCTGTCTCCGATGTCACGGGTATTGATGACATAGGCAATATGACCTTGGCGAAGCGCCTCGGGGATCTCATCGCTTCCGTCGGTGATCTTCTTCAAAACTCTGGTACGGATACCGTTTTCTTTCAAGAAACGAGCGGTTCCGGAGGTAGCTTCGATATTAAAGCCTAAGTTATAGAACCGGCGAATGAGAGGAAGGGCTTCCTCTTTGTCCTTATCCGCAATGGTGGCAAAGATCGTACCGTAATTTTGTAGGCGCGTCCCGCCCGCCTGCAAAGCTTTGTAGAGTGCACGATTCAGTTTATCGTCATAGCCGATAGCCTCGCCGGTGGATTTCATTTCGGGAGAAAGGTATGCATCCAGTCCGCGAATCTTATTGAAGGAGAATACCGGAACTTTCACGTACCAGCGCTCCTTTTCATCTGCATAAATGTCAAAGATTCCCTGTTCCCGAAGGGATTTGCCCAAGATGACCTCGGTGGCAATGTCAGCTAAGCTAAAACCGGTGGCCTTGGAAAGGAAAGGCACGGTACGGGAAGAACGGGGATTGACTTCGATGATGTAAACGTGTTCCTTTTCATCCACGATAAACTGAATGTTGTAAAGTCCCACAATACCAATGCCAATGCCCAGTTTCTTTGCATACTGCAAAATGATGCCTTTGACTTTATCGGAAATACTGAAGGTGGGATAAACGCTGATGGAGTCACCGGAATGTACACCGGTACGTTCTACAAGCTCCATGATACCGGGGACAAAGACGTTTCTGCCGTCGCAGATGGCGTCCACTTCCACTTCCTTGCCCTGGATGTACTTATCAACCAAAACCGGCTTATCCTCGTCGATCTCTACGGCGGTTTTCAAATACTGCCGGAGCTGTTCCTCATTGGCAACGATCTGCATAGCCCGGCCGCCCAAAACAAAGCTGGGGCGAACCAGTACCGGATAACCGATCTCGGCAGCAGCAGAAATTCCGTCTTCAATTTTGGTAACGGCTCTTCCTTGGGGCTGCGGAATACCAAGGTTGTGAAGCACTTTTTCGAAGCTATCCCGGTTTTCCGCACGTTCAATGGCCTCGCAGTCGGTTCCGATAATCTTCACACCACGACGCATTAAGGGCTCGGCCAGGTTAATGGCGGTCTGGCCGCCAAGGGACGCGATCACTCCTTCCGGTTCTTCAAAGGCAATGATGTTCATTACGTCTTCTGCGGTAAGGGGTTCAAAATAAAGTTTATCCGCAGTGGTGTAGTCAGTGGAAACCGTCTCGGGGTTATTATTGATGATGATGGCCTCATAGCCACATTTTTTAATGGTGGTCACAGCGTGCACGGTGGAATAGTCAAACTCTACACCCTGGCCGATACGAATCGGACCTGCGCCCAGCACCACGATCTTCTTTCTGTCGCCCAAGCGAGAACTATTCTCGCCGGTATAGGAAGAATAAAAGTACGGAATATATGCACCGGTATGACAAGTATCAACCATGCGATAGACGGGATACATTTTCTCTTCTTTGCGGATCAAGAAAACGTCGATTTCCTTCATTCCCCAAAGGCGAGCAATGCGAGCGTCACTAAAGCCCATCTTTTTCGCTTCCAGAAGAAGGGATCGGTCATTCTTCTTTTCTTTCAGCTTTTCTTCCATGGAAACGATCTTGGCAATAGACTCCAGGAAGAAAGGAGTGATTCCCGTCAAGGAAAAGAGTTGATCAATGGAAACGCCACGGCGGATCAACTCGGCTACACAGAAAATACCGTCGTGCTTAAATTGGGAAAGATACTCTTCCAGAGAAGCGTTATCCATGGCCTCAAATTTCGGCAAAGCCACGTGATCTGCACCGATCTCCAAGGAGCGAACAGACTTCAAGAAACACTCTTCCAGAGTAGAACCGATGCCCATAACTTCGCCCGTTGCCTTCATTTGCGTGCCTAAAATATTGGGCGCAGACGCGAATTTATCAAACGGAAAACGGGGGAATTTTGCTACGACATAATCAAGCCTTGGCTCAAAAGCTGCATTGGTGTTGGCAATGGCAATGTCCTCCAGAGCCATGCCCACTGCAATTTTGGCGGTAACACGAGCAATAGGATAGCCGCTGGCTTTGGATGCAAGGGCCGAGGAGCGGGAAACGCGGGGATTGACCTCAATGAGGTAATACTCGCTGGTATGGGGATGAAGAGCGAACTGTACGTTGCATCCGCCTTCAATCTTCAATTCTCGAATAAGCTTAATGGCGCTGTCGTTAAGCATTTTTAAATCGTGGTCGTTAAGGGTCATGATCGGAGCTACCACAATGGAGTCACCGGTGTGAACGCCAACCGGATCCACGTTTTCCATGCCGCAAATGGTGATGGCGTTGTCGTTGGAATCACGCATGACCTCAAACTCGATCTCTTTATAGCCTTTCACGCTCTTCTCAATCAGAACCTGATGAACGGGAGACAGCTTAAAGGCATTGGTGCCTACTTCGATCAGTTCTTCTTCGTTGTAAGCAAAACCGCCTCCGGTACCGCCCAGGGTGAAAGCGGGACGGAGTACCACGGGATAACCGATGTTCTTGGCGGCGATCTTCGCTTCTTCCAGGCTATAGGTGATCTCAGAGGGGATCGTGGGCTCTCCGATGGACTGGCACAGTTCTTTGAACTTTTCGCGGTCCTCTGCTCTTTCGATACTCTCACTGCTGGTACCTAAAAGCTCCACACCGCATTCTTTCAGAATTCCTTTTTTCTCCAGCTGCATGGCAAGATTCAAACCGGTCTGCCCGCCAATGCCGGGAACGATGGCGTCCGGTCTTTCATAGCGCAGGATTTTGGCAATATACTCCAGAGTCAAAGGTTCCATATACACCTTATCCGCAATGGTAGTATCGGTCATGATGGTGGCAGGGTTCGAGTTACAAAGAACCACCTCATACCCCTCTTCTTTCAGAGCTAGGCAAGCCTGAGTTCCCGCATAGTCAAATTCGGCAGCCTGTCCAATAACGATAGGACCGGAGCCGATAATGAGAATTTTTTTAAGGTCTGTGCGTTTTGCCATGAAACATTCCTCCTGCATATATCTTCTTACAAGGGTAAGTCCGTTATTTTTCGTATACCGTTTTCTCCTTGAAAACCGTAGCAAGGCAGACACCGTAAAGTGCCTGTCCTTCAAAAGGCGTGGCCTTTCCGGCGGAAAGAAATTCTTCCGGCCGTACCGTGAACTGCTCATTTAAATCCCAAAACGTAAGCTCTCCCTCCCAGGGGATCTGAAAACGTCTTCGAGGATTTTCCGATAACAGGCGAACAAGCAATTCCAAGGTTATGATCCCCGGCTTTACCAGATGCGTGTACAAGACCGGAAAGGCGGTCTCAAGGCCAACAACACCGAAGGCGCTCTTTTCCAGCCCCTTTGATTTTTCCTCAGCGGAATGGGGAGCGTGGTCCGTTGCGATCATGTCGATAGTGCCGTCTAAAATTCCTTCAACGAGGGCGTGGCGATCCTCAGGGGAACGCAGAGGCGGATTCATTTTGAATCTTCCCTCTTCCCTCAAGTTGTTTTCATCAAGAACAAGGTAGTGAGGTGCGGTTTCGCAGCTTACATCCAGACCGGCCTTTTTTGCCTCTCGAATCAAGTGCACGCTCTCTTTGGTAGAAATGTGGCAAACATGATACGGGCAACCGATCTCAGATACCAGTTTCAGATCCCTTCGAATTTGCTCGTATTCGCTGGCGCTGGAGATCCCTCTGTGGCCATGAGTACGAGCGTATGCCCCATCGTGGATATACCCGCCGCAAAGCAAAGAATTCACCTCGCAGTGGGCCACGATCATTTTACCGAGTTTTTTTGCCCGAATCATCGCCCGGCGCATCAAATCCTCCGACTGCACGCCTCTGCCGTCATCGGAAAAGGCAACGACATCCTTGGCCATGCCTTCCAGATCGGAAAGTTCTTCTCCCTTTTCCCCCACGGTGATGGCGCCGTATGGAAGGATGCGAATGGTGCCGTCTTGTTTGATAAGGTCCGTCTGTTCCTTCAAATGAAGGACTGAATCCGGAACAGGATCAAGATTGGGCATGGTACACACTGCTGTGTAGCCACCGCGAGCTGCCGCGCGGCAACCGGAGAAAATAGTCTCTTTATAAGAAAAACCCGGCTCGCGAAAATGCACATGCACATCGCAAAAGCCAGGAAAAACAACAGGGGCAGAGCTACCGGAAGAAAGTTTTTCGATTGTCTGTACAGGGAGAGAGAGAGACTGGAGAGCGGTGGACGGGACGCCGACCAGATGGAAATTTGCGGTAGCGTCTTTTCCCTTCATAGTCCTCTCCTTTCAAAAAACGTCAATAATACAAACCAAATTGTAAAAAATCGCCTCTGAAAGGGGCAATTCTTTTTATTTAAGGAATTATACATCTAAAATCGACCTTTGTCAACAGTTTTCAAGGCCGCCTTTTTGAATTTTTTATAAAATCCGGCGCGATTTTCCTTTCGCGCCGGATGTGAAACAAAAAAGAGGTAATTACAACGATTCAACTAAATATTTAAAAGCGCCATTGCGACGATGCCCACCCCCAGACCGGCATACTGCTTTTTTGTGAGAGTCTCTTTTAAAAACAGAACGCTGATCACGCTCAATAAGACGGACGAGCCGCAATTGTACACCGGATACAGAACACTTCCGCTGATGACAGAGGCGGCATAAGTACTCACCCACTGAAAAATTCCCAAAACAAAACCGGCTAGAACACCGGAAACTGCGGATTTTAAATCCATGGGGATCTTTCCGCCTTTTCTGAAGTTTCCGATCAAAAAAAGAATCAAAGATAGGAAGGTAGCGGTAAGATAAGCAATGGAAACAAAGCTCATCGCTTCCAGTTTGGGAGTCCAAACGGAATAGAATTTTTGGTTTACAGAAATCAATCCGCTGCAAAGAAAAGCGGCTCCGGTCAAAACGATCCAACGAAACCAATTGTTGTTTTTATTGCCTTTTCTCTCCTCTTTGCTTGCGGTAAGACAAAAGGAAAATAGAGCAAGGGCAGCGCCGATCCAGTTGAATGTGTGAAAACTTTCACGAAGCACCGTCAAGCACACAAACATGGGAATCAGCATGGAAAAGCTGATGATGATCGAGGTCTGGGCTGTTTTACCGCTGGAAAAAGCAAGGATATAAAAAAGCTGAAAGCAGACACTGAGAACACCCATGATCACCGCGTGTACCACCGTTTCTCGCCGGGCACCTTGTTGAATCAATACCGGCAGAAAAACAAGAGCGGCTGAAAAAAACATCAAGCCGTTGAAAAAAATCCCGGTGAACACATTACCGTCCCCCTTGGCGTGGCGGGACTGAAGAAGGATTTTCCCGTTGGCCAGGGCGCACATCAGAAAGATCAAGAGAAATTTCATCGTTTAACCCCTCGTGTTGACCTCAAACGCTTCACCCACCTTCAAAGAGAAGCACAGATCGCCCTTTTGGCTGTCAAAACGAGCTCCCTCAGGCAATCGCGAAGGCGCAGCCATATGCACACGGACATGGTAAGTCCTATTCTTCGGCATACCTTCATAGCTACCGCAGGGCAGATCGATCCAGACCTTTAGGCGGTCATCGGACAAGCTGTAGTGAATATTGGTAATGGAAAAAGCTCCGTTTTCATACTCAAAACTTTCGCCGTCGTCTTCATACAAGGCGTAGGATCCTTCCCGGTCAGGATAGATCTCAATTGTCATGGCATCAATTGGCTTTTGTCCTACATGGTCTACATCTTCCCAATAAGGAATGATGGCGCCCTTTTTCACAAACAGATATCCTCCCCTGTCTTCCGGATAGGGTTCTGTAATTCTGGATCTTCCTTCGTATTCCTTACCGGTCCAATAATCGATCCACTTTCCCTCCGGCAAGTAGACAGAATTGCAAAGTGCCCCCACGAGAAAACTTTCGCCGAACATGTACTGATTGTAATCGTTAAAGAAATTCTCATCATCGGGATAGTGAATGACCATGGCAGTACAAATGGGGATCCCGGTGACATGGGCGCGGTGGGCTGCAGTATAGACGTACGGCATTAAGGCATAACGCAATCTGGCATAAAATTTGTAGCATTTTTCCAGCTCTTCCGAAAGCATCCACGGCCAGGACATATGAGCCCAGCAGAAATTCAGGACCCAAGGCATCAACATTCCAGAGTGAATCTGCTCTTTGGAATAACTGATAAGATCTGCCGTTACGTTACTCTGGCCCTGGAAGCTATACTGAACCAGACCCACCAAAGAGGTGTCGGAGGTGGTGTCACCGCACCAGGTACCGCAATATTTCTGGTGTCCGATGAACGTTGAAGGTGTTCTTACAAAGATTCGTTTTCCGGTGTGTTCCCGGTAGATGTGATAGTACTGATAGGCGTTCAACGACTGATTGAGATTATGCATTTCCTTGTAGGTGTACCCGTTGGCATAGCAATGGTCTACTTTTGCCAACGCCACAGCACTTGCATCCTCGGCAATACCCACAACGCCAAGATCAAAATACTTTTTGAAATGTTCTGCCCAGGCCTCTTCCGGAACCGTATTTTTATCGTGACGCCGAACCCCAAACAAACGTTCGTCCCGAAATTGACGGCTGTTGGCATCAATGGACATTTCCGAATTATCTTGTCTTCGGATCGATCTGGTATAAAGCTGCTCTTTTTTCGCCTCCGGGTGCTTTGCAAAATAGCGCCGTTCCTGCTCAAAGGTTAAATCATAATCACAAGGAGTCCAGAGAGTGGTCTTGATTCCAAAGCGCTTCAAAGCATAAAGGAAGGTGTGCTCTTCTTTCATCCAGGGTGCAATAAAGTACCGCTCCTGATCAAATTCCTGATTGACGGAATAGTCGTAGTACTTGGTCATCCATTCGCAAGCTAGACTGAACACGTCGCAGGGAATTTTTTCCTTGCGCAATCTCTCAGCCTTATCGATCAGCGTAATTTCCGTTTCCGCTTCGCTGGCAACCGTGGTGATCCCATACCCGAACAGGGGCATGATGCAGGGCTTACCGGTCAGATCTGTGAAGCTTTGGATCATTTTTTTGAATGTCCCGGAGAAAATATAGACATCCAATTCCCCTTTTTCACTCCACAAAACCAGCTCGTCCGTCTTTTTCTGTCCAAAATCAAAATATGTCTCCCCGGTATGATTCCAGAAGATTCCCCAATTTTCACTACTCATCACCCAAGTAGAAGGGCCATTGTTGATAACGGGAGAACACCAGTTTTTAATTACCTGTCCACGAAGTTCAATATCAAGATTGGGTCGATATCCTCCCCCATAAAAACGTTCATTATCCCGAATCGTAATCACGGCACCGGTTCCGTTGTCATCCTGGGGCAAAATGGGGACCGCTTTTTCAAAAAGCATCTTTCCATTGGCAAGAACTGTAAATTCCCCGCTCTCTTGGATCTTCACCGTCAGCTCTCCGGCTTGGAAGATGTGCTCATGACCGTCCGTATGATACCGGGACTCAATCGGATCAAAAGAAGTTTTGATGAGTTCATAACGTTCCATCAAGCTTTCCTTGAAGATCCCCGTTGCATTATAACGGATTCTCACCGCATTTTCCATCACCGGCGTGATCTCAAAAGCGTTGTGATTGGGCAAATAGAATTGATACTTTTTCATTTTAGTGATTCCTTTCCAAACAATGAAATCCTATAGATGCATATTACCAAGGAGTTTGCCGGAAAGCCATGTTTTTTTCTCACAAAAACATGGACTTTTTCGCTATTTCAATTCAGTGAAAAATGCGGACAGGCCATTTTTCGACCCGTCCGTTTGTTATTTATCTATATGATAGCATGTGAAAGTTTTTTTCTTTTATTGTTCAGTTCCAATCCGATCCAGCTTTTCGACAAATTCTCTTCTCAAATCAAGGTAATTCTCCTCTTGCAAGCTGGAATAATTTCCTTCTGCTACAATGAAGTGATCAATGAGAACTACATTCATCTGAAGCAAAAAGTTTTTCAGTTGACTTGTCGTACTCAAATCCTCTGAGGAAGCGATGGGAACCCCGTGAGGATGATTGTGTGCCAAGATCACGTATGCAGCTTGATGGGTCAGAGCGGCGTTACAAACCGTTCGAAAGGACAAGGCGACGGAATTGATATCACCATCGTGGATCACCTGCTGACCGCAGAAAGTCAAAGCATTGTCATAAAACAGGGCCAAAACCTGCTCATGATCCAAGCCGGAAAAATGAAGGACCAAATTTTCGCCCATTTCTTTGTAGGGCATAAGGCACTTTCCCGGGCGAAAACGATCCTGATAATAACGCTTTGCTACCGCAGGATAGGTTTTAATCAAACCGGCCGCATGCTCCCCTACTCCCGGTACCGAGCAAAGCTCTTCCACACTTGCATCCAAAACTTTAGAAAAAGAGCCAAAGCGGGCGATCAGCCGGTGTGCAATCTCATTGGTGTCCCTACGGGGAATGGCATAAAACAGTAACAATTCCAAAACATTGTGGTCTTCAAAATGTTCCAGGCCCGCAGCGAGAAAGCGCTTCTTCAATTTGAAGCGATGACCGGCGTGCAAATTTTCTTGTCTTTTGTTCTTTTTTTCCGGCATTTTGTCTTCCTTGTTTCTTTCAAATAAAAACTGTTGAAAAATAATAGAGTGTGTTGTATAATAAGCATATTAACTTCGCTTCATTGGTTTTCAAAGCATTACGAATCTCATATACAGAAGGAGATCAAAATGAAATCCAAACTCATTAGCATTTTGCTGTGTGTACTTGTCTTGGGCGCCACCTTTTTCCTAATTCGCAGTTTCCCAACAGAAAAAATCGGATCCACTCATGAGACGGAAGAAACAGAGACCTATGCGGAAGAGGTTCCGGCACCGGTCAGTATTTCCCGTGCCTATGTCATTGAAACCGCGCATGACGCAGAGGATCTGATTGCCAGATTGGCCTACGGCAGTGAAAAAAACTACGAGACCGCGCTTGACGATATTGTGCTTCGTCTGACAAAATCCTCGGCCTACCTAAAAGATGAGCTTCAGGACTATTACGGTGCCAGCTACTTTTCTAAAATCGCTGACGTTTTCCGGGAAATAAATGAATCTCCCTTTTTAAATAGCTCCGCTTTCAGCACTCGTGTAAGTAAAATGCTCACCGAGCTGGAAAATGCCTATCCGGCTGATGCTGCGCGGGAAATTAGCGAGGATGATCCCTCCGCGCCCATGTACTATCCCAAGTTTGATACTGACGCCAACGGAAGCATTGCGTTAGCTATGCTGGCCATTTACCGTCAGCAATATCAGAAAAATACCGGTGCCATTCTTCTCACCTTTGGCGGAAACCTGATGATCGGTGATACGATCCTGGGTGCGGAGCAAGAAGACAGTTTCCGTTCACAACTCTCCGCTTGTAAATATCCCTTCCCACTTTACAAACTGTCCAGTGTTCTACGGACAGATTCAGCCAGCTTTTCCAATTTAGAATCCCCACTAACCGATTCCACTGAGATTTCCGGCGCCACTGAGGCCATCAAGGGGTTGCCAAGCTATGCCAAACTATTGAAAGAAGGCGGACTGGATGTTGTTTCTCTTTCTAACGATAAGATCCTCAGCTACGGAAATCAGGGAAAGGCGGATACGCTAGATGCCCTCAAGGAAGCAGGCATCTCTTATTCCGAGGAAGGATCCATCAGTTACTATCAAACTTCCCTTGGAACCGTTGCCCATCTAAGTTACAACATTATAGACGAAATCGGGCGCAATGTCAATCTCACCTATGCCGACGCACCCAAAAAGGACATTGCTGCTGCAAGACAGGCCGGCGCCAAATTCGTAGTGGTTCATTTTAATTGGGTAAATACAGAAAAGAATCCTTGGGATCCCTGCATGAGTCAGGTTCGCACCGCCCGTGCTGCAGTGGACAACGGCGCAAACCTTGTGATCGGTACCCATCCAGAGGCAATCGAGGCGATCGAACAGTATAAAGGAATCAGCATCATCTATTCCCCGGGAAATCTTTCCAATCGAGGGGGCAGCAACTCACCTTCCTTCCTCTTCCAACAAAGTTTCACTCTGGATGCCAACGGCAATGCCCTTCCCGGCCAGATCCAGCTCTTCCCTCTCACTTCCTCCGGCGGCACGTCTTCCGTTCCCCAATTACTGCTTGATGATGCCAGCGTAGAGAACTTTCGTTTAAACCTAGTCAGCGTCTCTCGGACTCTCCGCTATGGGCTGGGAAAAACGGCCAATTTTACCGCTGAGCATTTAAACCTAATTCGCATTACCAAATAAAAAAAGTAGCTTGAAAAATACACCATTGAAAAAGGACCGCAGCGCAAATGCTGCGGTCCTTTTATTGGATCTATAATCGTTCTAACTTCAAGCCTTATTAAATGACACCCTGGTTCATCATGGCATCGGCCACCTTCTTGAAGCCAGCAATGTTTGCACCGGCAACCAAGTTGTAACCCAAGCCGTACTCCTGAGCGGCAGAAGCAGAAGTTTCGTAAATATTCTTCATGATCTGACGAAGCTTCTGATCCACTTCCTCCGCAGTCCAGCTATAACGCTCGGAGTTCTGACACATTTCCAATCCGGAAACCGCTACGCCACCGGCGTTAACTGCCTTAGAGGGGCCTACTGCCTTCAAATTTTCCTGGAGGTACTTGAGCGTTGCGTTGGGAGTGGGCATGTTGGAAACTTCTAAATAATACCGTGTGCCGTTGGCAACGATCTTTTCCGCATCCTCCTGCAGAACTTCGTTCTGAGTAGCACAGGGCATTGCAATGTCACACTTGACACCCCAGGGTTTCTCGTCGGGATAGAAAGTAGCGTTGGGGAACGCTTTGGCGTAATCCTCCACCGAACCGTTTCGAGAAGCACGGATCTCCAAAAGCTTATTTAGTTTTTCCGCGGTATTTATGCCGTCGGGATCGTAAACGTAACCGGTCCGGCCAGAAATGGTAACCACCTTAGCTCCCAATTCAGCAGCCTTTTTGCAGACACCCCAAGTTACGTTACCGTAACCGGAGCAACAGATAACCTTGCCTTGAATCTGATCGCCGAAGTGATTGAGCACCTCGAGGGCATAATACATGGCACCGTAACCGGTAGCTTCGGGACGAATCAAGCTTCCGCCGTAAGACAGGCCTTTTCCGGTGATAACGCCGTTTTCAAAGGCACCGCGGATCTTTTTATACTGGCCGTAAAGGAAGCCTACCTCACGTGCTCCTACACCGATATCACCGGCGGGAACGTCAACATCGGGGCCGATGTAACGGTTCAGCTCAGTCATAAAGTTCTGGCAGAAGCGCATGATCTCATTGTTGCTTTTTCCCTTGGGATCAAAGTCAGAACCACCCTTGGCTCCGCCCATAGGCAGAGTGGTCAAGCTATTCTTAAAAATCTGCTCAAAGCCCAAAAACTTTACAACGCCGCTATATACGGAGGGATGGAATCGCAAACCTCCTTTGTAGGGACCGATGGCAGAATTGAACTGGATGCGGAAACCACGGTTCACGTGAATCTTTCCATTATCATCCGTCCACGAAACGCGGAACGTATGTTGTCTTTCCGGTTCTACCAATCTTTCCAAAAGGGCATATTCTTCATATTCGGGATGCTTTTCAATCACTTTTTCCAATGAATGAAGAACTTCTTCCACAGTTTGGACAAACTCAGGCTCGCTGGGGTTATCCTTTCTGGTTTTCTCAATCACTCTTTCAATGTATTCGTTCATAGTGACCTTCCTCACTTCTCTAAAAATAATAAAGCTATTATAGCAAAATTTGCAATCTGTGTCAACAAGAATGCCAAGTTTTCATAAAATTTATTTAAGAGAAAATAAACGATTCTTTTAAAATAATTAGATGATCGAATCTATTTCTTTTCTTTGTTCTGCAACTCGACGCTCGTAATTTAAGACAATCTTTTTTTAAAGCTTAAAAAGTCCCTATTTATCGGCACTTTTCTTTTTTTCTCTCAGCTATTGAATACACAAACGTTTTTTATTATAATAGTAATAAATAAAGAAAATGTTAAAGGAAAAAACCGGTTATGTTCATTATCGGAGCAGAAAAGCTCGGGGTTGCCTTTGGAGAGAAAGTACTCTTGGAAAACGTGAGCTTTTCTGTAAATCAAGGAGAAAAAATCAGTATTGTCGGCGTAAACGGAGCAGGAAAAAGCACGTTGCTGCGTCTGTTCTGCCATCGTGATCTTCCCTTCACCGGAAACTTATTTATCTCCCGCGGAAAAACAATTGGTCATCTGGAGCAGCAAAGTCGGCTGGATCCTGAAAAAAGTGTATATGAGGCCGCGCTTTCCGTTTTCTCCGCTCTTCAGGAAGAGGAAGAAAAACTGGAAAAGTGGTCTGAAAAATTAAAAGTTGACCCCAGCGATGACAACATTGCGCGATTCACTTCCCTTCAGCAGCATTTTGAACGTTCGGGAGGCTACGAATACAAAAGCCGCGCGCGGGGAACGCTGATCCACATGGGATTTTCGGAAGAAAAGCTATCTCTCAAGGTTTCCGCACTTTCCGGAGGTCAGAAAACGATTTTACAGCTCGCACTTTTACTTTTGGAAGAACCGGACATTCTCCTTTTGGATGAGCCTACCAACCACCTTGACATTCAGTCCTTGGAATGGCTGGAAGACACGCTTCGCCGCATCCGCAGCACCATTTTGGTCATTTCCCACGACCGTCTCTTTCTGGACCGAGTAACGGAAAAGACCTTGGAAATCGAAAATACCCATGCCAAACTCTATCCCGTTCCCTATTCTCAGTACCGGGAAATGAAAGAAAAGGATCGGGAGATCCGTGAGCGCCATTACAAAAACCAACAAAAAGAGATCGCCCGTATAGAAGCCTTTATTGCACAACAAAAACGCTGGAACCGCGAGAGAAATATTATTGCCGCCGAATCCCGGCAAAAAGCGCTGGACCGCATGGTAAAGGTGGATCGGGTGGAAGCTCTGCCGGATGCGTTGTCTTTTCATTTTTCCACGGCTTTGGAATCGGGAAATGATGTTTTAAGTGTAAAAAAGCTCTCTAAAAGCTATCGTGAACCTCTCTTTCAAGAACTTTCCTTTGAGGTAAAAAAGAAAGATCGGCTTCTCATTGTCGGCCCAAACGGATGCGGAAAATCGACTCTTTTACAAATTCTTGCAGGGAATCTTTCTCCTGATAGCGGTTCTTTTCAATACGGCTACAACGTACGGCTTGGATATTACGATCAGTATCAGCGTCTTAATGAAAGCAACACGGTTTTGGAAGAGATCTGGCAAGACAGTGATTGCAACCATACCCAAATCCGCTCTCTTTTGGCCACCTTTCTCTTCAAAGGGGATGATGTGTACAAAGAGATCCGCCTTCTATCGGGTGGCGAGAAGGCCCGATTGGTTCTGGCAAAACTGATGCAAAAGAAGGTAAATCTTCTTCTTTTAGACGAGCCCACCAATCACCTTGACATTGAATCCAAAGAGGCTTTGGAAAAGGCAATCTTACAGTTTGAAGGAACGGTGATTGCCATCTCTCACGACCGCTACTTCATTCAGAAGATCGCTTCCCGTATCTTACGTTTTTCCGGTGACGGGAAAATTTTTCTCGATGATAAAATTAGTTCTTTCAATCAAGATCATCGGGAAAGTGCGGTACAAAAAGAACAATCCGTTTCTACCTCTTTGGCTGAAAATCAGGGCGAAAACAACTACCTGCAACAAAAGAAAAAGAAACAGGATGAAAGACGGCGTCAAAACCGTCTTCAAAAAATCGAAGAAGAACTGGAAACAGCAGAAAAGAGAATCCATGAAATTGATGAAGAGATTCCATCGGTTTCTACCGACTATGTAGCTTTACAGAAACTGTACGAGGAGAAAGAGTCTTTACAGGAAAAATGTGACCTTCTTTTAGAAGAATGGGATCGATTGGAAAATGAGTTGACATAAACCTCTCATCCTCCCGCATAGACTTTAGAAAGTCTTGTCCAGGAGGCACTCCATGCTGATTTATTCTGTCAAAGCGCAAAATTTAAAACTGCTATTTTCTCTTATTGCATCTGCTTTGGTCATTGTATTGATCGTGATCTTTGTTCCCAACAATGCAGGAGACTATGTATATCCAGAGGACGTTTTACCTGCAGTAAAAAATATGCGCGCCTCGGATTTTAAAAACATTGCCACAAATGAAGACCGTATCCTCTTTTTAAAAAACTACGGTTGGGAAGTGGATGAAAACGCACGTGAAATCATAGAAGTGACCATTCCAGCAAAGTTTGACCCCATTTATGAAAAATACAATCAGCTTCAAATAGGAGAAGGGTTGGATCTGGAAAAATACAAGGGAAAAACGGTTAAAAGATATACCTATCTTGTGAATAACTACGAATATGACGGAACGGTTTTAGCCAATCTTCTCATATACAAAAATCAAGTTATCGGCGGAGATATCTGCTCTGCGAAGCTAGACGGCTTTGTCCACGGATTTACCCAAGGAAACAATTTCCTGACTTAATCAAATCAATTCAGAAAACACTATAAAAAAAGAAAGTGTTTTCATTTGGTGAGATTCAAAGCATTTTTATCCGGCTTTTTCATTGGCCTTTTGGTCTGGGCAGTCCTTGCCGCTGTGGTGATTCTGCTTTTCAGCCAGCTTCAAGATATTCTATAACAAATATCCCCTACAACTTGGGGGATATGATTTTGGTACAGCGCTTTACACTTCGCATTCTTCATACAAAAAAGGATCTGCATGATGCAGATCCTTTTTGATTCTTTCACAAGCTAAAATGAGTTAAAGACTTTTCTTTGTCATCTTAGCCCAAGAACGAGGATAAATGGGAAGCGTGGATTTTTTCTTCTCAATGACCACAAGAAAGCGAGTAGCGGAAGCAAAATCACCAATTTTCTGCTTTTCCTCTTCCTCGAAAGGAAGACCTTCTGCAAAACGTTCCGAAAAGGAAACGGGAATCACTTCTTTTAGTGTACCTCCCAGCATGGGAATCGCGTTCCGGCTAGCCTGAACCTCTTCCTCGGCACGCATCCCCTTCATGGCCAAAAACAATCCCCCGGGCTTCACAAAAGGAAGACAAAGTTCGCAAAGCGTAGGGAGAGAAGCCACAGCCCGGGAAACACACAGGTCGTAGCGCTCTCTGTGAGGGGCTTTTACCGCAGCCAACTCCTCTCCTCTCCCCCAAACGGTTTTAACTTTAGAAAGTTTAAGAGCGTCAGCGTTTCTTTTAACCGCTGCGATTTTCTTTTCCGTGCTATCGATCATGGTAAGGTCAGCATCCGGGTGGACACAGGCAATGGGCAATCCCGGAAAGCCCCCACCGCAACCGATATCGCATAATTTTTCACCCAGGTCCATTCTCCTTTGAAATTCCGGGTAGGAAAACAGAGAAAGAGAATCGATCAAATGTTTTAAAGTTACGTCGATCGGAGAAATCAATGAGGTAATATTGATCTCCTCATTGGTTTTAACCACCAGGTCATAAAGGCGAGAGAGCCGTTCTCGGGATGGCAGATCCACTTGCGGGACTGCTCTGGCGATGAGGCTCAAATGTCGTTCGTCCAGAGGCATATTATCTCCCTTTCATGTTCAAATATGTCAAAAGGACCATGATATCCGCAGGGGATACACCGGAAATGCGAGACGCTCTTCCGATATTTTCCGGTCGGATTTGATCCAGTTTCTGTCGGGCTTCCAAGCGTAGACCTTGTATGGAGTGATAATCAATTTCATCCGGAATCGGTCGGGACTCCATTTTTTGAAATTGAAGAGCTTGGTCTTTTTGCCGTTTGATGTATCCGGCATACTTGATCTCAATTTCCGCTCGCTCAAATACCTCTACATTTTCCTTTGGTCTGGTATCATCCACAGAAGTTAGATCACTATAGTGAAGCTCGGGTCGACGGAGAAGATCCGCCAAGCGGATTCCACCGGTAACGGGTTGACTACCCAAAGCAGAAAGGATCTCATTGAGCTCTGTTTTGGGAGAAAGAAATGTATTTTCCGCTCTGGCGATCTCCTGATCGATGGCGGCAAACAATGCCTTTTTCGCACGGTAGCGCTCATCTCCGATCAGACCGACTCGCCTTCCCTCCTCAAGCAATCTCCGATCTGCGTTGTCCTGGCGGAGAAGGAGTCGATACTCGCACCGGCTGGTCATGATCCGATAGGGTTCATTCGTACCTTTGGTCACAAGATCGTCGATAAGGGTGCCGATATAACTGGAATCCCGGGTAAGCAACAGTTCTTTTTTTCCCTGGCAAGAAAGGGCCGCATTGATCCCAGCCACCAGCCCCTGGCAGGCTGCCTCTTCATATCCGCTGGTTCCGTTAAACTGGCCGGCACCAAAAAGGCCGGGATGCTCACGAAATTCCAAAGTCGGGCGCAGTTGGGTCGGATCGATGCAATCGTACTCAATCGCATAAGCCGTTCGCATCACCTGCGCCTCTTCCAATCCACAGATGGAATGGATCACCTGAAGTTGGACATCCTCCGGCAAAGAGGAGGACAGTCCCTGAACATAAATTTCCTTTGTGTCATCCCCCATGGGTTCTAAAAAGAGCTGGTGTCTTGTTTTATCAGGAAAGCGCATCACTTTATCTTCAATGCTGGGACAGTAGCGGGGACCTGTGCTCTTGATTTTTCCGGAATAAAGGGGAGATCGGTGAATGTTGTTGCGAATAATCTCATGAGTGGTCTCATTGGTATAAGTAATGTAGCACTTTTTTTGCTTTTTGGAGGAAAACTGTACAGGATCCGTATCAAAAGAAAAACAATCCGGATCGATATCTCCCTCCTGCTCCTCACACCGTTCCAAGAAAATGCTGTCCAGATGGATCCGGGGAGGTGTTCCGGTTTTAAAGCGGCGGAAGGAAATTCCCATATTTTCCAAAGACTTTGTGAGAAAGGTTGCACACGAAGAATGATCCGGCCCGGCGCAGTAAGACACATCCCCTACCACGATCTGAGAATTTAAGTATGTTCCGGCACAGATCACAACGGTTTTAGCGCAGTAACAAGCGCCAAATCGGGTGGTGACAAAATACCCTTCTTCCCCTTTTTCCACGCCGCAGATCTCCGCTTGGATCAGGCGAACATTTTCGGTGTTTTCACACTGAGATTTCATATAGTGATGATACGCTCTTCGATCCGACTGCTGACGAAGGGAATGAACAGCGGGACCCTTGCCCAAATTGAGCATCCGGCTTTGCAAAGAAGTAGCATCTGCCGCGCGGCCCATCTCTCCGCCCAAAGCATCGATCTCAAAAACCAAATGACCTTTTCCCGTGCCACCGATCGAAGGATTGCAAGGCATATTGCCCACCGCTTCCATAGAAAGCGAAAAAAGAATGGTATCCATTCCCATTCTGGCGGCAGCCAAAGCTGCTTCTATCCCAGCATGACCGGCGCCAACCACGGCAACCTGGCAGCTCCCTGCATTAAAAATTTCAGCTTTCAAAGACTTTCTCCTCTTATTTTCCTACGCAAAATCGGGAAAACACTGCATCTAAAATCTGTTCTCCCGCACTTTTTCCGTCAATTTCCAAGAGAGCGCTCAATGCTCCCTCTAAACTTAGCGAAGCAAGGTCCTTCTGTCCAAAACGGATCTGTTCCAGAGCCTGGGTGATTCCGGCTTTGGTTTGTTCCAAACTGGCTCGCTGGCGAGTGTTGGAAATGATCTGGCCCTCGCGAAGGGCGGCTTCATCGGAAAGAAATGCCTGCTCAATTCGCTCAATCAATGAAGAAAACTCAGGCTCCTGTACCACAGAAAAAGACAACGTCTCTCCCAAGCAAGCAAGCTTTGATAAATCCAAGTGCAAAGGAAGATCAGATTTTGTAATGATAGGAATCACTACGGCGCAATTCCCATTTTCCTTCAATTTTTCCAAAAGAATGTCATCGGGCGCCTCCCAGGGACGGGATCCGTCAAACAGAGCAAAAATCATTTCCGCATCGTCAATCGCATCCAGCGCCTTTTCTATCCCAATTTTTTCAATGCTATCCTGCGTTTCCTTTCGAATACCGGCGGTATCAGATAAATTGAGAAGCACGCGTCCGGCTTTGACGGGATACTCCAAAATATCTCGAGTGGTTCCGGGAATCGACGTTACAATGGCACGGTCCTCTCCCAAAAAAGCATTGAAAAAAGAGCTTTTTCCTGCATTGGGTTTTCCAACGATCACAGTGGTAACACCGCTTTGAATTGCGCGACCGATGCGAAAGCTCGCGATCAGGCGATCGCAAGTTGAGATGATTTTTGCCAGTTTCTCCAGCATGACATCATCGTCCATGGTTTGCAAGTCCTCCTCGGGATAATCCAAATACGCCCAAAGGGAGGCAGAAACATCCAGGATCTCTTGCGAAAGGCTTTCAACTGCCTGAGAAAGTCGGCCTCGGGCCGCCTTAGATGAAAGAAGGGCCGCTTCTTCCGTTTTGGCATCCAAAAGATCAGCAATTCCTTCCGCGGCGGTAAGAGACAATTTTCCGTTAAGAAAAGCACGGCGGGAAAATTCACCAGGTTCCGCCATGACCGCACCACCGTGGAGTAGAGCCCCAAGAATGAGCGAAGTCACAACTTCACCGCCGTGACATGCAAATTCCACTACATCCTCACCGGTAAAGGATTTAGGTCCGTTAAAATACGTTAGGAGACCGTCATCCAAAACGGTGCCACCGTCAGCGGACAATATATTCCCATAAATTTGCTGTCTGGCTGGGTGAGATAAAACTGTTTTTCCGTCCGCAGGGCGAAAAAGCCGTTCCGCCAGGTCAAATGAATCGGGACCCGACACTCGTAAAATGGCCACGCCACCCTTTCCGGGAGGCGTAGAGACAGCAGCAATCGTAGAAAAACGCATGATTTCCTTTCCGGTGAAAAGAAGAAAAAGAAGCGGCGGGATGTCCGCCGCTTCTTTTATAAATTCACCATTTCGGTATCTTCAACATCGGCGAGATTAATATCTTCGATGCTCTTTGCTTTGACAATGGTACGTGGCTCACGAACAGGGTTGTACTCGTACACCACTTTGGGCTTATCAGAGTTGGCAGCCGGCTTTCTGGATCGAAGCTCCTTGCGGACTCCATCAACGGGAGACATAACAACTCGTCTATCCTCTCCGGAACCAATGGAGTGTGTTGTAACGCCACCGATCTCCTGCGCTTGAGAATGAATGATCCTTCTCTCATAGGCGCTCATGGGCTCAAAGGTCACATTTCTACCACTCTTCTTCACTCTTTGAGCAGTCTTACGCGCAAGCGCCTTTAATGTGTTTTCTCTTTTGGAGCGATAATTTTCAATATCGATGGTAACCCGAACAAAATCATCGCCGTGGCGATTGGTCACCAAACTTAAAAGATACTGCAGAGAATCCAACACTTCGCCGTGATGGCCAATGAGAATTCCCAGATCCTCGCCCGCCAAGGAGTAGAACAGCTCGCCGCCCTCCCGTTCTTCACAGGAAAGGGTCGCCTGGATTCCTGCATTCTTTAGCAGAGAGCGCAGAAAGTCTTCCGTAGCTTCACGAACACTTGGGGTAAATTTCACCAGAATTTTTGCATCGCTGGAACCCAAGCCGAAAAAGCCCTTCGAAGCCTCTTCCAAAACCTCGTATGTCAATTCTTCTTTCTTTCGATTCAATTCCTGCGCAGCAAGATCCAGAGCTTCATCTATGCTTTTCGCAGTAAAGGTCATTTCTTTGGTCAAAATTCCACTTCCTTCCAAGGAATTTCCCCCTCAATCCTTCTTTTCGTCTTTCAAAGGGGCCTTCTCAATGATGCCCTTGCCTTCCGGTTGCTTCTTTTCCGTCAAAACCTTCTTTTCCGAGGCAGAGGTCACCGATTCATACTCATCATCGTCGTCGTACACAAGGGACTTTTTCTTTTTACCGGTGGAAGAAGCACCCTTCTTTTTCTTCTGTTTACCGGCATAGAGCCGCTCGGCTTCCAACATTTCCTCCGGCGTGATCTCCGGAATGGGGAAAATTTTAGAAAGAGCGATCTGTTGCAGGGGCGCCAACACATTCTGCACCATCATATAGATACCCACGGATGCAGGAATCTGGAACGAAATATACAAGCTAAACAGGGGCATGAAGATATTCATCATGCGCATCTGGCTTTTCATTTCCGGGGTACTCTCAGCAGGCTGATAGGTAAACTTTTTTGCCAATGCCTGACCGAAGTAAGAGGTAATTAAAGTGAGAACCGGAATGATAAGAAGAAGCTTCGCACCAAACTCCGGAGCTGAAATCAGCGAAAACGACGGAATGGTTCCCAGATCAAAGCCCAAAAAGAGTTCCAGATCCGGAAGTTTCTCGTAAACACTCTGGCCGCTCACAGCAGGATCCAGACCATTGCCCACCTTCACCGGCGTTCCGGCGGCGTTATAATGGGTCTGATTATCAAAGGTCTGAATAAACGCATCTTTGTTCTCGCGAATATAGTGGATGGCGTTAATTTCCGAATAGACGTTGTATTTGCCGTCTCGCAGAGCATTCCAAAAATCACTGTCGTTGTACTTGGCCTTATTGATCGCCAAATAATTGGAAGCGATCCGCTCTGCCGGATCCTCAACGGTCAAATCATCCTGGTATGCCATATAAGCCACCGTCTGCTTCACAGCACGAACGGTATCAAAATCTTCCGCTTTGGGAAGGCTGGCCGTATAGGTCAAAGGAGTACGGACAACGGCATACACAGCCAAAAGGACCAACAGCTGGATCAGCGTAGGGAGACAGCCGCCGAAGGGGCTGAAATTCTCCTTCTGATAAAGCTCCTGGATCTCCGTATTCATTTTTAGCTGGGTCGCCCGATCGGTTCTGCCAGCGTATTTTTTGCGGATCACATTCTCCTTGGGACGGAGTTTTGCCTGCTTTTGATAATTCTTTTGCTGCTTGATTCCAAAGGGAAACGTGATTACCTTCAGAAGTACCGCAAACAGAAGAATGGCAACAAAATAGCTATTTGTCAGGGCGTAGAGCCAACGAATGATATACCCGAACGGAATTCGGATAATGTCAAAAAGAGCTGCAAACAATTTATTATTCCTTTCTTGGCGGAAAATGCTCGGGAACGGGATCCACCCCACCCTTTCCGAAGGGATTGCAACGCAAAATACGCCACAGGGATAGGATGAACCCGCACAAAAAGCCGTGTTTTTGAAAGGCTTCCACCGCATATTGAGAACAAGTTGGTGTAAATCGGCAACGGGGACCGATCAACGGAGAAATGTACTTTTGATACTGGCGGATCAAAAAAATACAAACCGATCTCAAAGCTTATTCCTCAGAAAAAAGAGACAACCGGGAAAAGGCCTCTTCCAAATCTGTCTGAACTTCACCCATTTTACGGCCCTTTTCAAGCAAAGACCCTCGGGCCACGATCACAATCCACCAAGGCTTTCTCCATGTTTTTCCCAAGCTCGCATGGCGGTATGCTTCCCGAATCAGACGACGGGCGCGGCTCCGTTCTACGGCGCTGCCCAGCTTTTTCCCGGTGGTAATACCCAATCGGGTATCACCCGTTTTAAAATTTCTCAGCGCATAAACCACAACGTTCTTTTGTGAATCCTTTTTGCCTTTGTGATAAACTTTAGAGAAGATGTGGTTTTCTTTAATCGCTACGATTTTTGCCATAGCACTTCATTGTTCTCCAGCGGAATCCATACAGAAAAACCACCGGTTCACAGAGTCCTCCGGATAACGGTGGTTTTGATCCTGACACTGTTTGTCACAGAAATCAATAGCTGAGTCTTGCTCTCATCTTTGCTCTGCGTCTTTTGAGAACTTTTCTGCCGTTGGCAGTTTTCATTCTCTTGCGAAAACCGTGCTCCATTTTTCTCTGACGCTTTTTGGGTTGATAGGTTCTGATCATTCTTTTGCACCTCCTTAGCTGACCGCGAAGTTTTCAACTTATATATTATATAACAGATTTTGTCTACCTGTCAAGCTTTTTTCAAAAACAAAAGCCGGAATACCAAAAGTTCATTTGCTTTTCTATTCTTTTTCGGAGTTGCGAAGTTTATGGAAATAAAGCAACGCCGCACCGATCACAGTGCCGTAACGAGCGTTTTCGGGAAAGATAAAATTCATGTCAAACATTTTTCCCAAGGTATCAAAAACATTTTTTGCCTGCTTCATCGAAGATAACTTTCCGGTAAGTACCACATTTTGGATGCCAAAACCCCTGGCCGCAAACACACTCACCATGCCGATGGTCTCAAACACCAAATTGATGATTCCCAAGGCCAGATCTTCCCGAGTCGCAAGGTCCGAAAGCTTCCCAAAATTGGAAGCGGTAATATCCAGTCCAAGACTGGGGCTTAAATTTTTCTTGGAAATATCCGAGATGCGAAGATCTACTTTGGAGATATCCCCTTTTTCCGCAAGAGCCTCCAGATTGTCCATATCACGGACGCCCAGCATGGTCTCGGAAAGGCCAAATAGCGTGCCCCCTCCCACACCGGTGCCACCAAGATATCGCATCTCATCTCCCTTGACGTGGACAAGAGCTGTACCGGTGCCCATACTGACCACGATCGCCTCATCGAGCCCTGCCAAATACTGACCGCCAAGGCTGATACAATCAAACTCTGACACATGCTCTGTGGGGATTCCGTAAAGATCCTCGTGGATATAACTGCTTCCCACGCCGGTAACCATCACACGATCCACCTGCGAGATCGAGATTTTATGTAAGGAGGTAAATTTTCCAAAAGCGCCGTAAATAGAAGAAACAGGATCATCTGCCTTGACCGAAAGCGGTGCGATCAAGTCATTTTTCTCACCAATACCGCAAATTTTTGTTGTACTTCCACCAATATCGATTCCAAGTACAATCCCCATGTTGATTCTCCTTAATGTTCAAGTTGGGAAAAGCATAGCACAAAACATAAAAATCGTCAAGACAAAAAGACCGTAGACAGAGACATCAAAAACGGATATAATTTATGGTGAAATTAAAAAAGGAGGAAAGTGTCATGGAAGACCTACATTGCCGGCTTTGCCCGCGAGAATGCCGTGTGGACCGAAAAAGGACTGTGGGTTTTTGCGGTGTGGGAGACAAGGCGGTAGTGGCAAAAGCCATGCTTCACCTTTGGGAAGAGCCCTGTATCTGCTTTGGAGAAGGCAGCGGTGCGGTCTTTTTCTCCGGATGTCAGCTAAAATGCGTGTTTTGCCAGAACCATGAGATCTCTTGCAAGATCAAAGGAAAAGCCATGGACCACGCCGCTCTTTCTTCCCTCTTTTTGGAATTGGAAAAATCCGGTGCCTGCAATATCAATCTCGTCTCCCCCACTCCTCACCTTCCCACACTCATCCCGGCTCTACAAATGGCAAAAGAACAAGGGCTTTCCATCCCGGTGGTCTATAATAGCGGAGGATATGAAAAAACAGAGACTTTAAAACTGCTGGAGGGCCTTGTGGACATCTATCTTCCGGACTATAAATTTTTCTCTCCCGACCTTTCCAAGTGTTATGCCAAGGCGGAAAATTATCCTGCAGTTTGCCAAAGCACCATCACCGAGATGCACCGACAAGTGGGAGACCCGATTTGGGAGGGAGAACATTTAAAAAGAGGCGTCATCGTACGTCACCTGGTCCTTCCCGGCGCATCCCGGGATTCCGTTGAGATCGTAAAAAATTTACGGGATTCTTTCGGCAAAGATGGAATCGTCCTCTCTCTTTTACGGCAATACACTCCTATGCACAGAGCAGGGAATTTTCCTGTTTTATCACGGCGCGTTGCCTCTTTGGAGTATCAGAGAGTAGAGAAAAGTGCAAGGCAGATGGGTTTTCGATGGATCTACACCCAAGAAAAGACCAGCGCCAGCGAAGATTTTGTCCCGGATTTCTCCTCTTTTTCTTCTCTTTCGCGTTGACAAATCTTAACATAAGCGCTATACTTCCCATAGAAAAGTTTAGGAGAAAAACACAATGAAAATCGGAATTTTTGGCTACGGAAACCTGGGAAAAGGGGTTGAAAAAGCCATTCAAAAAAATCATGATGCAGAGCTGGTTGGAATTTTCACGCGCAGAGACCCCTCTTCCATCACTTCCCTTTCCGGCGCACCGGTTTACGCCGCTGGTGATGTTAAAAATTTTTGTGAAGAGATCGACGTTATGATTATCTGCGGTGGCAGTGCTACGGACCTTATTGATCAGACACCGGATTTGGTTCGACTCTTCCACGTGGTCGATAGCTTTGACACCCACTCCCGGATCCCCGAACACTTTGAAAACGTGGATCGCGCCGCCAAGGAAAGCGGAAAGATCGGCGTCATTTCCTGCGGCTGGGATCCCGGAATGTTTTCCATTTCCCGCGTTTATGCCGATGCGATCTTGCCGGACGGAAAGGACTACACTTTCTGGGGCAAGGGCGTGAGCCAGGGTCATTCCGATGCGATCCGCCGAATTTCGGGCGTTCTGGACGCCAGACAATACACCGTCCCTGTACCCGAGGCGCTGGAAAAAGTACGTTCCGGAGAGAATCCCGATCTTACAACACGGGAAAAACACACCAGAGAATGCTTTGTGGTAGCAGAGCCCGGCGCAGATTTACAGCGAATTGAAAAAGAAATCAAGGAAATGCCAAATTATTTTTCCGATTACAATACCACGGTAACTTTCATCTCCATGGAAGAACTAAAACGTGATCACAAAGCTTTGCCCCACGGCGGCTTTGTCATTCGTTGCGGCGAAACCTCTGACGGAGTCAAACAGACCATTGAATATAGCTTGAAATTGGATTCCAATCCGGAATTTACCGGAAGTGTTCTGGTCGCCGTGGCCCGTGCTGTGACTCGTCTTGCCGCAGAGGGCGTAAAGGGTGCCAAAACCATTTTGGATCTTCCCCCCTCTTCTCTTTCTCCACAATCTCCCGAGGAACTTCGGTCTCATAGCCTTTAAAATGAAAAAGCGAGTGTACCCAACCAAATGGTAGGAGCACTCGCTTTTATTTTTCTGTAAAGTTTACTCACAAAAAACCGAATGGGTCTTTTGGACACTCATGGAAAAGATCAAATAGCGCCGGTATCGATTTTTACGATGCCGCTTTTCTTCAGTGCCCAAATCACACGGACAAGAACGGGAGCTGCAATCAGATTGACGGCAAATTCAATTAAAAAGTTGATACCAACAATACCAACGATAATAAATGCCAACAGAGAGTTTTCACCGGCAAAGCTTATCGCAATATTTCGATAAAACGCGACAAGGCCGATGCAAAAGATACCCGTGTTGACCACAGGTGCCGCCATAGCAGCAAGGACCACTCCCAGATAAAGCTTTTTTTTCATTAAAAGTTTACCGATCAAGCCGGATACCAATCCGGCGGCCAGTCCTTTGAAAATGCAAAGAACAATGGTGAGAATGGGGTGAGCAAGCAACATTTCCGCTGCCAGGACACCAGCCGTTCCCTGAAGAACGGAAAAAGCCACCACAAGACCGAAGACGGAACCCAAAATGGCACCAAAGCCAGGACCGTACAGAACCGCTCCCAAAACAATCGGGACCAATGTCAAGGTAATGGATAGACCCGTTCCGGGGATGGAAATAGCGCCGCCAAAATATTGCACGACAGCGACGATAGCGACCAAAACTGCCAAAATCACAAGCTTCTGGATTTTGTTTTTACCGTTGGTATGTACTTGTTGCAACATATAAGAACCTCCTTGTTGCTGTCTTATTGATCTGCGAGGATATCTGGCTTATTGTAGCACAATCTCAAAATGATTGCAAGAAAAACGATTTTTAGTTTCGCCTTTCATCCCCCTCTTGAAGATCCGCGATCTCACGGAAAGTACCGGAATACGAAGGCACCTCTCCGGCAGAAGCCAAATGAGAAAGATCACCAAAGCCAACACAGCGAAAAATGGCTTTTCCCGGTTCCCTCTCTTCCGTAATCAAAGTGGTAACGGAGGACGGAAGTGCGCAGAAATTCTGAAAAATCACATAAGGAGAACAATCGGCGAGAATGGAAAAGATCACACTGAGCAAGCCGAAATGACAAAACAGAACCACAGTATCCCGATTGGGACGAACCGCTCGGAAAAGTTTTCCGTCACGCTCGTAGCCATGTTTTTTCAAAAGTGCTTCCAGGCCATCTTTGACCTCTTGATATTTTTCTTTCATATTGGAGTTGGCAAAAAGCACGTCCTCCATCCAGCGTTCATTGTGGTATAACAACGGTCGCTTGACAAAAAAGGAGGGCATCAGATCCCAGGGAATACTTTTTTCATGGGACGTAGGACAGAAAACCGTTGCGGAAAATTCCCTTAGCCAATGCAAAGTCTCATAGGAAAATCCCATTTTTCTTTGGCAAGCCTGGCAGGTCTTTTGCGCCCTACCCAGGGGAGAACAGTATACCGCGTCAAATTTTTGTGTCTTTGCCCACCTGGAAAGAAGCTCCGCTTCCACTTCCCCCTTCGGGGTGAGTGAATCGTTATCGTAATCCGGATCTGCATGGCGAATAATAACCAGTTTCATCTTCTTTCCTCCAATTCATTCCAATATGCTTCCACAGCCTTCATGCCGTCCATAGCGGAAGACATGATTCCTCCGGCATAGCCGGCACCCTCTCCAATGGGATAAAGGCCCAAAATTCTGCTCTGAAAATTCTCACCGCGAAGAATCCGAACGGGACAGGTAGCCCGAGATTCCACACCGGTAAGGATCGCATCGTAATCATCAAAGCCGGGGAGGATCCCGCCCATTTTTCCGATTCCCACCCGAAGGTCCTGACAAAACCGGGGCGGCAAGATCTGGTCCATGGAAGCCAAGCGGACCCCTCTTTGATATGTGGGCATCACTTCACCGAAAGAGCGGCTCTCTTTTTGTAGCAAGAAATCTCCCACCAGCTGACAAGGGGCGTGAAAATCTCCGCCCCCCGAAAGATATGCTTTTTTCTCCAAATCGCGTTGGTAGGCAAAGCCGGAGAAAAGGTCTTCCTCCAGCTCTTCCGGAAGAACATTGAGTAGCAGAGCCGAATTGGCATTTTTTCCATCCCGCGCAAAACGGCTCATTCCATTGACAACGACACCGCCTTCTTCGGTGGTAGCGCCTACCACCTCTCCCCCGGGACACATGCAGAAAGTATAAAGCGTTTTTCCGCTGGGGACTGCTACAGCCAGTTTGTAATCCGCCGGAGGGAGTGCAGAGGAATCGCAAGCACGTCCAAACTGCGCTCGGTCTATCTTCTTTTGCAGATGCTCAATGCGAAGACCGACAGAAAAGATCTTTTTTTCCATGGGAACGCCCGCTTCTCGCAATGCATAAAAAGTGTCGCGCGCACTATGTCCGATGGCTAAAAACAGGGTATCGGTAAAGATCGTCTCTTCCCCTTTTGCGCTTTGAATTCGCAAGCCTTTGATTCTTCCCTCTTCAATGATGGGAAAAAGAAAACGAGTTCGGAACAAAACCTGACCGCCAAGGGACAAAATCTCCTCCCGGATCCCCTTCACCGCACTGCGCAATCGGTCGGTTCCGATATGAGGCTTATTCAGATAAAGGATCTCTTCCGGGGCGCCCGCTTTTACCAATTCTTGCAGCACAAAGCGACCGCGATAATTTTTATCTTTCAAAAGAGTATTGAGTTTTCCGTCAGAAAAGGTTCCGGCGCCTCCTTCTCCAAAGGCAATATTGGATTCCGTATTCAAAAGACCCTTTTGTTGAAACAGGCTCACATCCCGGACCCGAGCGTCCACATCAGTTCCTCTCTCGATCACGATAGGACAGAGACCGGATCGGGCAAGCATCAATGCGGCAAACATACCCGCAGGTCCAAATCCCACTACCACCGGTGGCAGTTTAGCGCTTTTTGTGGGAATGGAATACGTATACTCCTGTTTGATGAGCTGACAGTTTTTAGTGAGATGCGGCTTTGTCCCGGGTTTTAAATACACATCCACCGAATACTGAAAAAAGATCTTGTCTTTTCTGGCGTCCAGCGATTTTCGATAGAGACGAAGGCTCAGAATCTGACTCTCCTTCACTTTCAGTTCCTGGGCAGCCATAAAAACAAGACTTTTCTCTTCTTCTCCCAAGGAGAGCCTTAAGCCAGAGATGCGATAAAACATACGCTTTCTCCTTGACAAAATAATAAAAATCGGATATACTTTTTGAGTTCACGCGGGTATGGCGGAATTGGCAGACGCGCCAGATTTAGGATCTGGTGGGCAACCGTGCAGGTTCGACCCCTGTTACCCGTACCATTACGAGAGCCTCGGTGCGCCATTTGCGTGCCGAGGTTCTTTTTATCCGCTTGGGTATCAAATTTTACAAAACGATAAGCGTTCATATGAAAATAGCGGCAGTTTTCATAAGAACGCTGCCGCTTCTTTCTCATCGATAAGCCAAAGGGCGCTTCTCTTTCCCATTGGTGTGATCGGCATATTCTCGAAGCAATCCCTGATACACCAAGCTCGTGCCGGGAAAAGCGAGGAAATGACTTGGCTGAACCAATTTTTCAAACTGGTCTGCGCCCGGGATCTCAAATTTTTCAAAGACCTCTTTTGCAAACTGAGAGCAATAGTATTTGTGATCCGGGGTATAGCAAATTCCAAAGGCCGCACAGCAAAGGCCTATAAAATTATACCTGTATTTTCTTCGATCCTCATACATTGTTTCCATCATTTCCAGGATCCCATCATAAGTTTCCTGTGAAATATCAAGCACCAGAACGGCGGCTCGGGTATGGGGAAAGCGTTGAAACGTTCCGGCCTTGGGGTATTCCTTGACAAAGCCGCCCCAAAAGGGATTGTACGGCCGACGGCGTCCAAAGGACCACATCGGTTCCAGATTTTGAGACAGAGAAATGGAAATATGATTAAATTCGGCTTTTGTGAAAAACTTGATCACACGGGATAAAACAGAGCTGGTCTGTGTCAATACTAAAAAAAGCTGCTTTTCCATAAAGGAAAATCTCCTGTAAAGATGGGTTTTTGGCTACGCCTAGTATAAACCCAACCAAAAGCTCCGTCAAGCCAATTTTTTTCAAAAATCTTTACCTTTCTTTAAAAATAAACTTTTACTTTCAAAAAATCTGAGTATAATGGAAAGAAAGATGTAGGCAAGTGAAAGGCAAGTGGCATGAATTACGAAGAAAGACAATACAAACGGATGACCCAGACTCCGTTGACTCCTTTGATTCTCTCTCTGAGCTTCCCGACCGTTTTGGGTCAGTTAATTACCTCGTTTTACAATTTGGTAGATACCTATTTTGTTTCCAATCTTGGCACCACCCAATCAGGGGCTGTCAGTGTGTCCTTCTCTTTGATGGCCATCATCCAAGCCGCGGGATTTGGACTAGGAATGGGTTCCGGAAGTCTGATCAGCCGAAGTTTGGGTGAAAAAAACGAGGACGCTGCTCACCGTCACGCATCCTCTGCTTTCTTCGCTTCCCTTTTGTTTGGCGTACTGTTGATGATACCGGGCATCCTTTTTACAAAAAAGTTAATGTGGCTCCTTGGTGCAAAAGGCTCTTTGATCACCCCTGCCGCGGATTATTCCAGAATCATTTTGTACGGCGCTCCCCTGATGTGCGCTTCCTTTGTTCTCAACAACGTTCTACGGTCTCAGGGAAAAACCATTTCTTCGATGATTGGACTTGGCTGCGGCAGTGTTATCAATATTTTTCTGGACTACCTTTTTATTCGCATATTTTCCATGGGGGTAACCGGTGCGGCGTTGGCGACAGTCATCAGCCAGGCAATAAGCTTTTTGATTCTTTTAAAATTGAACTTTTCCAAAAAAAGCATCGTTCGCATTTCCATTCGGAAAATCGGTAAAAAAGCAAGTGATTATTTTCTCATTATCAAAACCGGACTTCCCACCTTTTTCCGCCAGGGCCTTGCCAGCTTTTCCACCGCTCTCTTAAACAACATCTCTGCCGTTATAACCCCAAACAGTGCCATCAACGAGGCGCTTGTTGCCGCCATTGGCATTGCAACCAAGATCTATATTGTGATTCGATCTATTGTTATCGGCATCGGTCAAGGATATCAGCCGCTGGCCGGCTACAACTTCGGAGCTAAGAAATTTGACCGTGTAAAGAAATCCTTCTGGTTGGTAGTCTCCTTTGCCACCGTTTTCTGCCTTGTTGCAACGGTAGTGATTTTCTTTGCCAGCGAACCTCTCATGTCCTTTTTTATCAAAGACCAAGATCCCGAAAAACAAAAGATGGTGGTGGATTTAGGAAAGACCGCTCTTTTGTTTTTGGCGGCAGAACTTCCGTTTTTGGCCTATTCCACCATTACCAATCAAACGCTGCAAGTGTTGGGGCAAAGCGCCAGTGCCACGTTTCTTGCTTGTTGCCGTCAAGGAGTATTCTACCTTCCTCTGATCTTGACCCTGCCCAAGTTATTTGGCGTTATCGGTGTCCAACTGACCCAACCCATTTCCGATCTTCTTACCTTCGCTGTAACCATCCCCCTGCACCTTCGCTTCTGGCGCAAACTGAAAAATTCAAATTAAAACGGAAAAAGGAAGCCGATAACGGCTTCCTTTTTTGTTGGCCAAACGGAATTTTCCCCTCAAAGGCACACAGGAACCGGATCCGAAATGCATAAAGAATCCCCGGTAACACGGCAATCCATAGCCAGAATTCTGACCCCGTTTTTCGCCGCTTTCCTTAACGCCGCCCCAAAGGCCGGATGAGTTTGATCGTTGGGAGAAAAGGTGTGAATCTCTTTCATTTGTATAACGAAGAGAATGGCTGCATCATGGCCCATCTCTTTTGCCAAAATCAGCTCTTCGATGTGCTTGATCCCACGCTGGGTAGGTGCATCGGGAAACAAGGCCAGGCCTTCCTTCTCCAAGGTAACGCCTTTTACCTCCAAATAGAGAGTACCGGTTTGATCCGTCACACAGAAATCAAATCGAGAGTTGCCATAGGTCACTTCCCTTTTGATGATTGCACCCGGGGAAACCAGGTCACCCTTTCCCTCTCGCAACCACTCTTCCACGATGGCGTTAGGAGCCTGGGAATCCATATTGATGAGAAGATCCGGAAGGCCGGGGCGTGATTTTTCCACGGCTACCAGATCATATCGTGTTTTTCTCTTTTCGTTTTGGCAATCTGCAAGGTAAACACGGCACCCGGGAACAAGAAGCTCTCGACAGCGACCGGTATTTTTTACGTGAACCGTCTCTTCTCTTCCGTTGAAGAGAACTTGAGCCACAAAGCGATTGGGGCGAGCAAGAAAGGTAGCCTGGACAATGTTTGGATACTTCATAAAATCCCCCTTATATTTCCTGTGCATTATATCACAGTTTTCCCCTTGATACAAGAAAGGCGAAAAAACTGACGGAAAATGCGTTTTTTCTCTTTCGTCGCATTGACTTATGAAAAAAGTCGTGGTACAATAGTGACAGATTCGAAATTAATCGTTGGAGGAAACATCATGAAACACATCCAGACCCTTGAAACCAAAAATCTCTGCGAGAGCGCTAAAAAAGGCGGTTGCGGTGAGTGCCAGACCTCTTGCCAGTCCGCTTGCAAGACCAGCTGCGGCATTGCCAACCAGGCTTGCGAAAACAAAGAATCCAAATAAGCATTCCATCCCAAAAATCCCGCCTTTGGCGGCATTTTTTGTAAATTTTTTGATAAAACGCTGAGGGGAACATGATACACAGATATAAAATGGGCGGAATCTACATCGTTCTAGACGTATTTTCCGGCTCTGTCCACGTGGTAGACGAGGTCGCCTTTGATCTGATCGGAGGCTATGAAACAAAAGAAAAAGATCCTTTGATTCGCGAAATACTTCAGCTTCACAAAGGAAAGGTCTCCCGATCCGAGGTTGAGGAATGCTATGAGCAGATCGAAGAATTGAAAGCGGCGGGAAAGCTCTTCTCACCGGATACTTTTGCGCCCATGGCAAACCAACTCAAAGAAAAGACCAGCGGTGTGGTGAAGGCGTTGTGTCTTCACATAGCCCATAGCTGCAATCTCAATTGTTCTTATTGCTTTGCCAGCCAGGGGAAATACCACGGAGAGCGCTCTCTGATGAGTTTTGACGTGGGAAAACGTGCTTTGGATTTTCTCATCGAACATTCCGGCGACCGCACCAACTTAGAAGTGGACTTTTTCGGCGGTGAGCCTTTGATGAATTTCGACGTGGTCAAAGAACTGGTCTTGTATGCCAGAGAGCGGGAAAAAGAAACCGGAAAGCATTTCCGCTTTACGCTGACCACCAACGGTATCCTCATTGATGAAGAGGTAATCGACTTTGCCAACCGAGAAATGAGCAACGTGGTTTTAAGCCTTGATGGACGAAAAGAGGTCCACGACTACTATCGGAAAGATCTGGCCGGAAACGGCAGCTGGGAAAATATCGTCCCAAAATTTCAAAAATTGGTTCGGGAAAGAGGCGACAGGGATTATTATATGCGGGGAACCTTTACCCATCGCAATCCGGACTTTGTCAAAGACATTGAAGAAATGTTATCTCTGGGCTTTACTCAGCTGAGCATGGAACCTGTAGTTTCTTCCCCAACAGATCCCGTCTCTCTCACCGAAGAGGATATTGCCACGGTTTTAGAGCAATACGAAGCCCTTGCCCGTCTCATGCAAAAAAGACGCAAAGCGGGGGCACCTTTCACCTTTTACCACTACATGATCGATCTTAAAAGCGGACCATGCATCTATAAAAGAGTTTCCGGCTGTGGATCGGGAACGGAGTATATGGCGGTAACCCCTTGGGGCGATCTTTATCCCTGTCATCAATTTGTAGGGGAAGAAGATTTTCTTCTTGGAAACGTTTGGGACGGCGTTACCAATAAAAAGGTTCAAGAGTCATTTCGTGCCTGCAACGTATATACCCGTCCCGAGTGTGCCGATTGTTGGGCCAAGCTTTACTGCTCGGGGGGCTGCGCAGCCAACGCCTATCACGCCACCGGCGATATTCGCGGCGTGTATGAGGCCGGGTGCCGTCTGTTCCGAAAGAGAATGGAATGTGCCATTTGGCTGGAAGCCGAAAAAGCGATGGAAGGCGGATCATGAAAACGCCCATTTTGGATTTTGTCCGTCACTACGGCAAATCCCGTCCCATCCGTTTTCACATGCCCGGCCATAAAGGAAAGGCCCATTTAGGATTCGAAGATCGGGACATCACCGAAATTGCGGGTGCGGACGTTCTCTATTTCGGAGACGGTATTATTCAAGAAAGCCAGAAAAACGCCGCAACGCTTTTTGGAACCGGGAAGACCCTCTACTCCACCGAGGGGTCTACCCTTGCCATCCGAGCCATGCTCTCTCTGGCTATCAATCATGCCAAGGAGCGCGGACGTGATCCTCTCATCGTTGCGAGTCGGGACGCACACAAGGCATTTCTTACCACCTGTGCCCTTTTGGACTTCAAGGTCCTTTGGATGAAGGGCGCGGAAAGCTCTTTCCTCTTTTCCGGAGCTCCCTCCGGTGAAAAATTGGCTGCTACGCTTTCCGCTTTGCCTTCCCCGCCCGCTGCCGTTTACATTACATCTCCGGATTATCTGGGAAATCTTGCGGATATCGCCACATTATCTCGTATCTGCCATCAATACGATACTCTTCTTTTGGTAGACAACGCCCACGGCGCCTATCTTCATTTTCTCCCGGAATCTCATCATCCCATTTCCCTGGGAGCGGACCTTGCCTGCGATTCCGCACACAAAACCCTTCCCGCTCTCACAGGTGGGGCGTATCTGCACATTTCCAAAAATGCGCCGGAGAGGATCCTCTCTCAAGCAGAAAGTGCCATGGCTCTCTTTGCTTCCAGCAGTCCCTCCTATTTGATTTTGCAATCTCTTGACGGTGTCAACGCCTACCTATCCCAAAACTATAAAAACAAATTGGTCGGGTGCACGGAACGAATCGAATTTGTAAAAAAATCGCTGAAAAAGATGGGCTTTTCTCTGATCGGAAACGAGCCATTGAAAATTACGGTACAAACCAAGGCCTACGGCTACACCGGAGAAGAAATGGCTTTGTTTTTGCAAAGCAAAAACATTATTTGCGAGTTTTACGACCCGGATCATCTGGTTTTGATGATAACACCGGAAAACGATCCGGGAGATCTGGAGAGTCTTTTGTCAGCCATGTCTCTTCTCCCAAGACGCTCTCCCATTTTGTCCTTTCCTCCTAAAATTCCATGTGCCAAAGCGGTAATGACCCCCAGAGAGGCGATGCTCTCCCCTTCCGTGGAATTGGAAGTTTCCCGATCCTTGGGACGGATTTTATCTCAAGCCGGTGTCACGTGCCCTCCTGCAATTCCCATTGCCATTTGCGGAGAACGCATTGACGCTGCCGCTCTGGAATGCTTCAAATATTACAGCATCAAAACCATCCGAGTGGTCGATCTTTAAAACAATAAAACAAACAAAAAATGCGGCGATTGCCGCATTTTTTCATTTACGTGAGCGAATTTTCAAAAAAGACAAGGCCTTCTTTTTTACTTCCAGAAGAAAAGGATCTCGAAAAGCCAGAAGTATCAAAAGATAAACGCCAAGAAAGATCAGAGCAGAAAAAACCAGGATCCCAAAATCGCCCCAGGGAAGCCTTGCCGCCCAAAAAGAAGACAGAGTGGCTAGAAGTGTGGCGATCAGAATGGGGGTCAGTCTTAATGAGGTAAAGATCCGGCTCAAATGTTTGCGCAAAACGATCAAATGGATAACAACAGTTATCATTTCGGCAACCAAAGTTCCAATCGCCGCACCGGTAGAACGAAGAGACGGAATAAAAATCCAATTCAAAACAAGATTTACAAGTGCACCCGCCACGGTCGCCCACATCACCACACTCTCCCGCTTGGAAGGAATGAGGATCAGGCCCCCTGTAACACTGCCAATACCAATGAAGATCAAAGTAGGCAGGATCACCATCGTTGGGATAATGGACGGTACGTATTCCCGGCCGGACAAAAAATAAATCACGTTGGGAGCAAAAACCGTAAAATACGACGTCAGCGGAATCGCCATCCACAACACAATGCGAAACGCTTTGGATGCGATACGCCAAAAGTCATCCAAGAGCCCTTTTTCAAAATAATATGAGACCCGGGGCAGAAGGACGATTCCCAAGGCGTTGATGATGCTGACCAAAATCGTTCTGATCTTTACTGCAACCCCATAATACCCGGCATCTGCACTGGTGGCCATAAAACCCAGCATGACAGAATCTAAATTGGTATAAACCGTCGCGGCACAGGCATAGGCAAAAAAGATCAATATGGGTTTTACGTGTTTTTTTAATTCGTACCCTTTCATGGGGTGCAGATCCACCATTTTGGGAAGCTGTGTCAAATTCATAAGGTAAGATCCAAAGGATGAAAAAGTCGTGATCCCACCGTAGATCTGATAGTGCTCCGGAGACTTGACCAAAAGAAACATGGCAACGATGCCAACAACTTTGAAGGCAATGGAACGAACGGTAATATAGGTATATTCCTCCAGGGCGCGGTAAAGCCATTCCATACCAAACGCATTGAGAGCAATGGCTGAACTTACGATCAGATACAAACTCCGTTCCGCTTGCAGTTTTGGGATCGACTCCAAACAAACAAAAAATGCTGCGTAAGAAATAAGCGTAGTTATGATCTGAATGATGGTTAATTCATGAACTGTTTTGGACAACGCCACTTTATCTTCCCGAACTGCCGCACAGACCCGAACTCCGTACGTTGGAATGCCAAGCTGGGCAATCATGGTAAAATACGCAACGAAGGAGACCGCCATCTGGACTTTTCCGTTTCCTTCCGCAAGCAGTACCCGAGAAACGTAAGGAAAAGTAACCAGCGGGAAAATAAAAGCAGACATCATCAAGATGATGTTCATTAAAAAATTTAAACTTAATGACGGTTGTCTTTCTCGATTCATTCCCGCTTTCCTTTATTACCTTCGTATTGTTTTACGACCTTGCTTTTTTGGGTGATAAGTTTGGTCTAAGGTCGCCCTTCCATCATTCAAAACAAAATTAGGATGAAAAATGAAAGGTTTTCTCCAGTCCTTCCCATTTCTGGTCTTTTTCGCTGAGATTTAACGGGGTGCCGTCGCTCAAAGCGTAACCTTCAGCAGAAGCGCTACCGCTATATTCCCCAACAAGCTCGGGCCACTGGATTCCAATTTCAGGATCGTTCCAAGCAAGACCGCCCTCGTCTCCGGGATGATAAAAATCGGTAACCTTATAGCAAAATTCAGCCTGTTCACTCAAAACCAAAAATCCGTGAGCAAAACCTTCGGAAATATAGAACTGCTTTTTGTTTTCTTCGCTCAATTCCACTCCGTACCACTGACCGTAGGTTTTAGAGCCTTCCCGAAGATCCACCGCCACGTCAAACACACGACCGCGGATGACACGGACCAATTTTCCCTGGGGAAATTCCTTCTGAAAATGAAGACCTCTCAAAACACCCTTTGTAGACATACTCTGGTTGTCCTGAACAAAGGTCATATTAAGCCCACATTCTTCCATGTCCCGTTGATTGTAGGTTTCCATGAAATATCCGCGACTATCCCCGTGGACAGCAGGCTGAATAATATAAAGCCCTTCAATGGGGCATTTGATAACTTTGATCTGACCCATGTTTTATTCCTCGATTTCCTTTAAATATCGGCAAAGCGCGTCCTTCCAGGTTGGAAGGGGGCGAAATCCTGCTTCCTGCAATTTTGACTTTTCCAAACGGCTGTTTGATGGACGCGCGGCCTTAGAATAGCCGTATTCCTCTGTGGTAACGGGAATAACGCGAGTACTGTAGCCTGCTTGACGAAAAATCTCGCAGGCAAAGTCATACCAGGACAGATATCCTCCCTCATTGGTAGCATGGTAATAACCGTACTTTTCACTTTCCGCCATGTCTACCAAAAGTCGGGCTAGGTCAAAGGTGTAGGTAGGCGTACCGATCTGATCGGAAACCACACTCACCGCCTCTCGCTCTTTTCCGATGCGAAGCATGGTTTTGATAAAGTTTTTGCCGTTCTTGCCAAAGACCCAGGCAATGCGAACGATAAAATACTTATCAAGACTTTCTGCAACGGCCAACTCCCCTTCCAGCTTTGTTTGTCCGTACACGTTCAAAGGACGATAATCCTTGCAGTCCGGTTTCCAGGGGATTTCCCCTTTTCCGTCAAAAACGTAGTCCGTGCTCAGGTAGATCATTTTGGCATCCACCGCTCGGCATGCACGGGCGATGTTGCGCGTACCGTCCACATTGATGGCACGCACCATTTCCCTTTTGTCCTCATCTTCTGCCAGATCTACCGCTGTCCAGGCGGCACAATGCACCAACACGTCCGGCATCGTCTGAAAGATTACCTTTTGAACCGCGTCCGAATCAAGTCGGAGGCCAAGCGGTCTTAGGAAGACAA
>JAZOQB010000049.1:0-14799 GCA_045655865.1 Eubacteriales bacterium | reverse complement strand
GCTATGTATAAAATCGCCGAAAAACCCTGTTTTGACACCGATGCGTTCAATGGGGCAAACCAGCGAAAACCTCAGTGTTTATGCAGGTCTCAGGCGGTTTGCCCTATTATAACGCATTCCTCTATTCTACGAACTATTCCTGTTGCTTTCATATATAAGAACCTTACCTTTCTAAAAATCGGAGATTTTTGAAAGGTGCCAAGAACCTTGTTGCTCGGTACCCTTGCAATAGAAACTCCTTTGTTGATTTGATAACATTTCTATTATCTGTAAACAAAGGAGTTGTATACTGAATAGGTTTTTTGATTTTTAAAAAAGTTGAGAGATTATTGTTTTTAGTATGTCAGGTGCGGTGTACTGTCAACCATATCGTACGGAATGTCGATCTTTTCGCCAAGCAAGTCAGCGCGTATTGTACGGTACAGCCATGGCCGCAGAAGTCTGACGGGAGAGTTGAGAACATGCTGCGCATAGTAAAAAGTGATATTATTCACCGGGTCTACCGAAGCAAACGCGCCTGCAGCACCGCCCCAGCCAAATTCTGTCCAGGTAGGGTCTAACCGGGGAGTCCGCATACCCAGACCGTAGCCGTTGACCACTTTATCGTATGTATACATCTCGCGCTGCTGCTCTGTCAGACGGTCAGTAGCCATCATAGAGATCGTTTCTTTTTTTAGGATCACATCGCCAACGCGCAAAGCCTCCAGAAACTTGATATAGTCTTCCACTGTAGAAACACAACCAGCGCCTCCGCTGGCGTATTCTTTTCCCAGACGGTAACCATTCTTCCATCGCGGCTCGTATTCCCCGGTTACGGAATTGTAGCGGAACTGTCGGGCGAAGCCATTCCAGTCTTCCATTGGGTGGAGAAAATCAGAATTTTCCATACCAAGCGGATCAAAAATATGTTCTTTTACATAAATTTCAAACTTCTGCCCGGACAGCACTTCCACCAACGCTGCCAGCACATCGTGGCAAAGGCTGTACCGCCAACCCGTACCCGGTTCAAACTCCAAAGGGGTCTTTGCAAACTCATTTGCCAGCTCTACTGTGGGACAACGCCGGTCGCAGGCTTCATAATAGGCCTGTAGAGCAGGGGTCTGCATATCATAATTCAGCCCCGCGGTCATCTCAAACAGATGGTGGATCTTGATGGGATTCTTCGCCTTTTCGATACCGGTTTCTGTTTTTACGGTCATCTCACGGAACGCAGGCAAATAGTTTGACAAATCATCCTCCAGAGAGAACATGCCCTTTTCCCACAGTTGCATAGCTGCCACGCAGGTAAATAGCTTGGAGCAGGAGTAAATGTGGTATTTCTCCTTGCCCTGCATAGGGATTTTGTTTTCAGGGTCGGCATAACCGCCCATATGTCGCAGAACACATTGCCCATCCTTATAGACAATCAGATCAAAGCCGGGGATCCCCATCTTCAGAAAAAGCTGACATAGCGTTTTGGTTTGTTCAAACATACAATCGCCTCCGCGTCCAATTATATCACAACCGTTTTTCATAATCAACGATAATCTTTCGGACTTTATCTATGCCAAATATTTTGCTTTCCCTATTTATGTACAACTTTCCTTCGGGTGCCTTCATAATAAAAATCTCCTTATTTTACAAATTGGTACTGTTAGTATCTGTAATTGTGGGAGATCATATTACTTAAAATTTTATTACTGGTTTTTCTTGTTACGGCGTGGTATAATGGCTTTATCTTAATTAGGAGTGACGGTATATGTTGAGCGAACTGTACACGACTCAGGGTGAGGCGCTGGCCGGCACGCCCTGGGATGTATATCCAAGACCCCAAATGCGACGGGCAAGCTTTCTTAACCTTAACGGCATGTGGGAGCTGAGCGTTGCGGGTCAAGACTCGTCCTTTTTCATACGTGTTCCTTTTTGTCCCGAAAGCTTGCTTTCGGGGGTGAATCGGCATTTCGCCGAGGGGAGCACCCTTTTTTATAAACGCAAATTTCAACTAGCGGAGGGCTTTAACAAAGGTAGAGTTCTTTTGCACGTTGGCGCTGCTGATCAGATTGCCCAGATTTATGTAAATCATAAATTTATAGGCCGTCACCTGGGCGGGTATACCGCGTTTGTCTTTGACATCACCGATGCGCTGCAAGAGGAAAACTTGCTTGAAATTCGATGCACTGATGATTTGCGTGACCTTTCTATGCCCTACGGCAAGCAAAAAGTTAACCGAGGCGGCATGTGGTACACCCCTGTTTCGGGTATATGGCAAAGTGTGTGGATTGAGAGCGTGCCGATGCAATATATAGAAGATTTACGAATAGAAAATCGTGGTTACAGCGTCCATATCTCCATTCGACCTGCCATGGAAGGCAGGGTTTTGGTTGAGGGGCTGGGAGAATATGCTTTCAAGGACGGCAAGGCGGTCATTGAACCAAAAGAGCCGCATCTTTGGAGTCCGGAAGACCCCTATCTTTATCGTTTTAGTGTTATTACCGAGACGGATGCGGTGGAATCTTACTTTGCCATACGCACCATTGAAAGTAAGGTGATAGAGGGCATACCTCGGCTTTGTCTTAACGGCAAGCCATATTTCTTTCACGGCCTTTTAGACCAAGGCTACTGGCCCGATGGCATCTATACCCCTGCCGCGCCCGAGAGCTATGCCGAGGATATATTGGCTATGAAAAAACTCGGCTTTAATACCTTGCGCAAGCACATTAAGGTGGAGGCAGAGGAGTTTTACTACCAATGCGATCAGTTGGGGATGATCGTTTTTCAGGATATGGTCAATAACGGCGACTACAACTTTGTCCGTGATACTGCCATACCCACAGCGCGAATTCAAAAATTGCCCGACAAAAATATGCACAAAGACCCCAACGTCCGAGAAAATTTTTTAAAGTGCATGGAACAGACGGTTGCACAGCTTCGCAACCATCCCTGCATCCTCTATTGGACCGTATTTAACGAGGGCTGGGGACAGTTTGACAGTGACAACGTCTACCAAAAGCTACGCGCGTTAGACGATACCCGAATGATAGACACAACATCGGGTTGGTTTAGGAGAAAGTGCAGCGATGTGGAAAGTTTGCACATTTATTTCGGTCCGTGGAATCAGATTCGCCCCGCGCAAAAGCCATTGATGCTCAGCGAATTCGGAGGGTACGCCTATGCGGTAGAGGGGCATCTTTTTAACCCAGACAACGCCTACGGCTACAAAACCTGTAACAGCCAAGAGCAATTTGAGAGCCAGATTCTTAAACTGTATCGAAGTAAGGTGCTGCCGGCGATAAAAAAAGGCCTTTGCGGTGCTATTTGCACTCAGCTAAGTGACGTGGAAGATGAAATCAACGGCTTTTTAACCTATGACCGTAAGGTATGCAAGGCAGATAACAAAGCTATGACCGATCTTGCCCGAAAACTACAAACAGAAATAACAAAAGCGAGGTGAAAGTCACCTCGCTTTTTTTATGTATATATTGTTTTGTGCAAATTTAGTTGGACAAAAATCAGCGAAAATCCTAGTATTTATGCGTGTTGCGACAACTTTTGCCCTAATATACCACATTCTTCTATTCTTCTCACAATCCCTGTTGCGGTGATCTACAGCCAGAATAATTTTGCGGCCACTGTCAGGATCACAAGAAACACAACGTTTGTTATGGTGAAGATCTTAAGATATTTTTTTGTCCGGGTAGGGTAGAGGATTTTAAATTCGCTAAAGGTGATAAGGCTTGCCAACGATGCAATCAGCGTACCTGTTCCCCCAATATTAACTCCCAACAGCAGTGCAGGGTAATCGCTTGTAAAGTGAGAAAGCAAAATGGCGGACGGAACATTACTTAAAAACTGGCAAGACAGCACCGAAACGAGCAAGGTGTCCTTGCTAAGGAAATTGGAGATCGTAGAATTTACCACATCACACCTTGCTAAATTGCCGGAAAAAATAAAGAAAAAGAAAAAAGTACCCAGTAAAGAATAATCCACCATTTTAAGGGAATCGCGGTCAACAAAAAACAGGATAAGGGGAATCACGATAAGCCCCAAAACAAAGGGTATGATTCGAAAAACAATTAGAATAGAAAAAACAAACATTGCGCAGTAAAGCACTGTTTTTTTGCTGTCCAGCTTTTCGGGTAAATTGCCATCCAGCTTGAATTTTACAGGTTTTATCGGAACACATGCCAGAACCAGAAGCGCCACCGCAAGAAGGAATGCAGGAAGCATGATCTTGCAAAACTGGCCGGTAGGAATGTTAAAATAGGAATACAAATAAAGGTTTTGCGGATTACCAAAGGGCGTTAGCATTCCACCTAAATTTGCCGATATGTTTTGAAGCACAAAAAGATAGGCCATATATTTTTCTTGACAAGTTACGGACAATGCAAAATAACCAAGCGGCAAGAAAGTGATAAGGGCCATATCGTTTGCAATAATCATGGAACCGATAAAGGTGATTATGATCAGAAGCAGAAACAGGGAACGAAGGTTGCCGGACAGGCTTACAAGCTTTCGCGAAAGAATGGTAAAAAATTTAATATTTCTCAGTGCGCAAACTACCGCTAAGGTTAAAAACAGACAGGAGAGGGTCTTCCAATCAAAGTAATCCAGATATGCTTTGTCGGGCGGCACCAAAAAGCAGGTTACCACCGCAACAAAAAAGGCGACGCAAAAAACAATGTTCTTCTTTACAAATTTTAAAATCTTCACACTATCACCCAAAATTGACGTTTTTTCAACCGGGCCATTATATTACAAAAGAAAACCTGTGTCAACAAATGCCGAACACAAAAAGGGAGGGGAATTTCCTCGCTTTTGTTATGTATCAATTTAAAAGCCTGTTTTTATCAAGATTTTTGCAAATAGCACGAGAACTCAGCGCTTTTTCTTGAGGATTACCGATACAAAGCAAACGGAAAAAGAAACGATGGCAAAAATTAAAATACAAACAAACACAGGGCTCCAGCCTTTTGTGTCAGCTATTCTGCCAAGAAGCGAGGTTGCCAGGGTGCTTCCCACATAGCAGAACGTGTTGAGCAGTCCCGCCGAAAGGCCGGAGTCAATTTTATCTCTTGTGTAAAGGGGAATAATGCTTGTGATAACGTTGTTGACCGCTGACATAAGGCAGGCGATGCCGGAAAAAAGCGCCAGAGTAAGAGGCACGGATCTGAGGTTTAGAGTGAGCATGATCAGCCCCACGAGAATCACGGTGGCAAAATAGAAAATGCCGTTAAGGGTGTTTTCGTCTTTTTGCTTTTTATGAAGGGCATTGACAAGCAAGGTGCCGCAAATTGCAAACAGGGGCAAAAGCAAGGTCACAATGATTGATAGAGACGAGGATACGCCGAACTCCTCTTTTAAAATGGAGGGCACCCAGGTGGTTACGCCGTCTTTTACAAAGCCGTTGGATACCGCACAAGTCAGGACTACCATCAGTCCCAGAGCAAAAGGGAGGTTGAAGGAAAGAGGGGGATTCGTTTTCATTGCGTCAGCTGGCGTTTCTTTCTGTTCATTCTGAAGGGTACTCATGCCCACAAACCACAGTATTGCCGTAGCACCTACAATGGCGGATGCTATGTGAAAAATCAGCTTCCAACTCAGCTGCAGGTAGGAGAAAAGAGCCGCAAGGCCGTAGGCAATAAACGTACCGGAAGCTACGGTGGTGCTCATGACCATAACTGCCTTTGGAAGCTTTTTGTCGGCAAGGCTTTCGGATAGGGTCTTGATTAGAGATGACCAGAGAATAGACTGAAACATACCGTTTAAAAGCCACAGATATTTCATTGAGTTGATCCCATGACAAAGTGTCATGGAAAGGTTAACGACACAGGACCCCGCAAGAGCGATGGTAACGGAAATTTTTGTGTTGTATTTTTTGCATAAAAGGCCGTTGACAAACTGACCTGCACCGTAGGCAAAAAAGAAAAAAGAGCTTACGGCCCCTGCCGCCGCCTTCGTTGTGCCCAGTTGGGAGAGAATTTCCACCATGGAGGCGTTATAATTCAACCTTGCAACGTAAGCAAAGGTATATGCCGCCCAGCAGAGAAAAATGACAAAATTTGATTTTTTGTTACTTAACGAATATTTCATAGCATTGTTTTTTCCTAAACAAGTCCGGATTTTCGGTGCGCCTTGGATATTCTCGGTTCGGTACTTGCCAGACATGAAATAAAAGGTGTTTTTTGACATTGTTTCATCTACATGAATCTGCCCGGTAAATTGTAACAATTAATTCTTTCTTTTGCAAGCAATCACCGTTATTTTTTTACATTCTTTTGCATCACGGCGTCTTTTGCGTCTTCATTTCTCCATTGATATTACAAATTGCGCTGTTCATACCGAACAACCGATTCAAATTATAATGCAAGGATTTACTTTTTGATGAGAGCGTGATATAATGAACTTATCATAAGTCGAAATAATTTTGAGAGGTGGTTGTATGGGTAAGATTATTTTTGGTCAATTAGGTAGATTGAAAGAAGATAAAATTCAGCAGTACGAGGAGCTGCATGCAAACCCATGGCCGGATGTTTTGCGCACGATTCACGAGTGCAATTTGCGCAATTATTCTATTTTTAGACACGGCGATCTGGTCTTTGCCTATTTTGAGTATGTGGGCCAGGATTATGAGGCGGATATGGCAAAAATGGAACAGGATGAAACCACGCAACGTTGGTGGACCTTTACCAAACCGTGCTTCGAGAAGTTCAGCATCTGCCCGCAAAGCGAGTTTTATGCTGACATGAAACAAATTTTTTATTTTGAATAAATAAAAGCGGAGTGAATTTCACTCCGCTTCTCTTTATGGTCTTGCCCGATTTTACCATTCGAGTCGTTTTTTTGTTTTTTTTAGACATATTGAACATAAAAAAGCGGGTTGCTTGACAAAGCAGATGTGAAATAGTATAATAGATTGGATTGAAGTTTTGATGAAAAACAATCATTTTATGCAATGCAAATTTTTAATATCGGCGATATTTCAAATTAAAATTGGGGGTATATCATGATCGAAAAACCCTTTCCTCGGAAAATATATCTTTCTTCTCCCACGATGCACGGAGAAGAGCAGCACTACGTAAAGGAAGCCTTTGATACCAACTGGGTCTCCACGGTAGGAGCGAACATCAACGAGCTTGAAAAGTCCATCAGCCATTTTGTGGGATGCGAATATGCAGTGGCTTTATCTGCCGGGACTGCGGCTCTTCATCTGGCTGTCAAGCTTGCAGGGGTAAAGCCCGGTGACAAGGTCTTTTGTACGGATATGACCTTTGGCGCTACCGTCAATCCGGTTTCCTATGAAAAAGGAGAACAGGTCTTCATTGACAGCGAACGGGATACGTGGAATATGGACCCCCAAGCGCTGGAAAGGGCGTTTTCGCTTTATCCGGAAGGGAAAGTTGTGATCGTGGCCAATCTTTACGGTGTTCCCGCAAAGTTGGATCAGATCCGTCAGATCTGTGACCGCCATGGCGCCATTTTGATTGAGGACGCGGCGGAATCGCTGGGGGCTACCTACAAAGGTCGCCAGACCGGAACCTTCGGCCAATATAATGCCATCAGTTTTAATGGAAATAAGATTATCACTACCAGCGGCGGCGGAATGCTTTTGACGGATGATCAGAAGGCGGCCGAGCGTGTCAGAAAATGGTCCACTCAGAGCCGGGAGCCTGCTCCGTGGTATCAGCATGAGGAATTGGGCTATAACTACCGCATGAGTAACATCCTGGCCGGGATCGGCCGTGGGCAGATGCTACACCTGGAGGAGCATATCGCACAAAAGAAGGCCATTTATATGCGCTATCGGGAAGGACTTAAGGATCTTCCTGTGACGATGAATCCTTATTTGGAAAACGAGATGGAGCCCAATTTCTGGCTTTCCTGTCTTTTGATCAACCAAGAGGCCATGTGCGCTCAGGTCCGCAGTGACCTTGACGCGCGGTATCAAAAAGAGCCCGGCAAGAGTTGCCCCACTGAAATTCTGGAAAAACTGGCCAAGTACAACGCCGAGGGGAGACCCATCTGGAAACCCATGCATATGCAGCCGATTTTCCAACAAAACCCTTACGTCAAGGCAGGGGACGAGGACGTGGGGGAGGACATATTCCACAGAGGCCTTTGTCTGCCCAGTGACAATAAAATGACTGCCGAAGAGCAGGATCAAATCATCGAGATCATTAAAAGTTGTTTCGCTTAAGGTTATATTTGGCTTATAAGACTCTGTCATGACAAAAAATGACGTTTCTTTGCAAAATGGCCACTAAGGGCCGTTGATTTACAAAATGATAAAAAGCGGTGATAATATGAGAATACTGATTTTAAGCAATTCCGGGATTGGGTTATACAATTTTCGCTTTGAATTGATACAGAAACTTTCCAAAGAGCATGAAGTCGGTTTTTGTGTTCCTTGTCACGAGCGAAATCAAAAGTTTGAAGAAATCGGGTGTCGCTTCTTTGAATGCCAGATCGAACGGCACGGCACCAATCCTTTGAAAGAGTTGAAACTACTTTCTTTTTACCGGAAGATTCTGAAAGAGTATTCTCCGGATCTTGTTCTCACCTATACCATCAAGCCGAATATTTACGGCGGCATGGCATGCGCCTCTTTAAAGATCCCTTATATTGCAAACATTACCGGACTGGGAACTGCGATACAACGGGGAGGAAGGGGCTCGGAGATCTTGCTTCGCCTCTACCGCTATGGGCTTCGGAAAGCGAGGATGGTATTTTTCCAGAATCGGGACAATCAAAAATTTATGTCGGAGCGCGGTATTGTCAAAGGGGAGCAGGATCTTCTTCCCGGGTCCGGCGTAAATTTAGAAAAGCACTGCTTTGAAGAATATCCGCAAACCCAGGATCCGATTACCTTTTTGTTTGCGGGTCGGCTGATGAAAGATAAAGGGGTCACAGAGCTCTTTGAAGCGGCAAAGAGAATTCGTCAAAAGTACGATCACGTTCACTTTGTGGCAGTTGGCAATTGCCAAGCAGAGTATAGGGAAGAGCTTGAGGCCATTGCCGATAGTAGCACCGTCCAGCTTGCCGGATTTCAGCCGGACGTTCACAGCTTTATGAAACAAGCTCACGCCATTGTGCACCCCTCTTACCACGAAGGAATGTCCAACGTATTGCTGGAGGGGGCAGCCTGTGGACGGCCGATACTTGCTTCCAACATTCCTGGGTGCCGAGAAGCCTTTGAGGAAGGCGTGAGTGGAATCGGTTTTGAACCGAAGAACGTGGATTCTTTGTGCCAGGCGATTGAAAAGTTCATCGCTTTGCCCCATGAGGCAAAGGCCGAAATGGGCCGCGCCGGACGCAGAAAAGTGGAACAGGAGTTTGACCGTGGCATTGTAATTGCAAAATATATGGATCAGATTCAAAAGATCTTGGAGGAAAAGTAAAATGTCGTTGTATGAGAACTTGATCGCAAAAAAGGACAGTCTCTCGCTGGTTGGCCTTGGATATGTAGGAATGCCCATTGCCGTGGCATTTGCCAAAAAGGTCAAGGTCATCGGATTTGATCTGAACGAACAAAAGATCGCGTTGTACAAATCCGGCATCGATCCCACCAACGAAGTGGGAAATGAGGCAATTAAAAACACCGCAGTGGAATTTACAGCAAACGAGGCTCGTTTGCGGGAAGCAAAATTTCACATCGTTGCCGTGCCCACGCCGGTCTATGACGATCACACCCCCGATCTTACCCCCGTGGAAGGAGCCAGCCGGATCTTGGGTCGCAATTTGACGAAGGGATCCATTGTGGTTTATGAATCGACCGTTTACCCCGGTGTGACGGAAGAGGTCTGCGTGCCCATTCTGGAAAAAGAATCCGGGTTAAAATGCGGAGTGGATTTTAAGGTAGGCTATTCTCCCGAGAGAATCAATCCCGGAGATAAGGTGCATCGACTGGAAACCATCACCAAAATTGTCAGCGGAATGGATGAACAGACCCTGGAAGAGGTGGCAAAGGTGTATGAGCTCGTGGTTGAGGCGGGCGTTCACCGTGCAGAAAGCATCAAAGTAGCGGAAGCGGCGAAGGTCATTGAGAACAGCCAGCGCGATATCAATATCGCGTTTATGAACGAGCTTTCCATCATTTTCAACAAAATGGGAATCGATACCCAGGCAGTACTGAAGGCTGCGGGAACCAAATGGAACTTTTTGAAGTTTTATCCCGGCCTTGTAGGAGGTCACTGCATCGGCGTGGATCCGTATTATTTGACCTATAAAGCGGAGAGATTGGGTTACCATAGCCAGATCATCCTTTCCGGCAGACGGATCAATGACGATATGGGAAAATACGTGGCTGAGAACTGTGTGAAAAATATGATCCAGGCCGATATTCCCATTAAAAAGGCGAAGGTGGCCATTCTTGGCTTCACGTTTAAAGAGAATTGCCCCGATACGAGGAACACGAAGATCATCGACATTGTCAGAGAATTGGAAGAGTACGGCATCAGACCTGTGATTGCCGATCCCACTGCAGATGCCTTGGAGGCAAAGCGGCTGTACGGTGTTGAATTTGTCGACATGTCCTCCATCCGGGATATGGATGCAGTGATCCTTGCTGTGGCTCATGATGCATTTCGCAATTTAACCGTTGACGATTTGGACAAAATGTTCCAAGCAGAAAACGGTGATAAAAAAGTATTGGTAGACATCAAAGGACTTCTTGACCGCAAAACGTATGAGGCGGCAGGATATCGCTACTGGAGGCTGTAAATGGGATATCAAAATCTGAAATTTCCGGAAAATTCTTTGTTTTTGGTCACCGGCGGTGCGGGATTTATCGGCTCCAATCTGTGCGAGGCAATTTTGAAGCTGGGATACCGTGTGCGCTGCTTGGACGATCTTTCCACCGGGAAACAGGCCAATGTGGATCTGTTTCTGGGGAATTCTCGTTATGAGTTCGTCCGGGGCGATATTAAGGATTTTGATACCTGTCTGAAGGCTTGTCAAGGCGTGGATTACGTTTTGAACCAGGCGGCTTGGGGAAGCGTTCCCCGATCCATTGAAATGCCCCTCTTTTACTGCAAAAATAACATTGACGGAACCCTGAATATGCTGGAAGCGGCAAGACAGCAGGGCGTTAAAAAGTTTGTATATGCTTCCAGCTCTTCCGTTTACGGCGACGAGCCCAATCTTCCCAAAACCGAAGGTCGGGAAGGAAATTTATTAAGTCCCTACGCTCTGACAAAGCGTTGCGATGAAGAGTGGGCAAAGCAGTATACCAGGCACTACGGCCTGGATACCTACGGCCTGCGCTATTTTAACGTGTTCGGGCGCCGGCAAGATCCCAATGGCGCTTACGCCGCCGTGATCCCGAAATTTATCAAACAGCTTTTGGATGACCAGAGACCTACTATCAACGGCGACGGTAAGCAAAGCAGGGATTTTACTTATATCGAAAATGTAATTGAAGCCAATCTCAAAGCTTGTCTTGCTCCTCGGGAAGCGGCTGGAGAGGCGTTTAATATCGCCTACGGCGGCCGGGAGTATCTCATTGATATTTACCATACCCTCACTCGGGCTCTGGGAAAAGACATTGAGCCCATCTTCGGCCCTGATCGCAAAGGGGATATTAAGCACTCCAACGCAGACATTTCCAAAGCCAGAAAGATGCTTGGATATGATCCGGAGTACGACTTTGAAAAAGGCCTCAACGAGGCGGTTGCATGGTATAAGGAGAATCTGTAACGATGAACGGTACAGACGCGAAAGGGACTGTTCTGTATATCGGAGGGTTTGAACTTCCCGACAAAAATGCAGCAGCCCAAAGAGTCATTGGAATTGCAAAAAGTCTGAGAGAGTTGGGGTATCGGGTCGTTTTTACCAATAGCATAAAAGGACAGCGTTCCGGCTCATTTGTGTCCAAGGAATACTTTGGATTTGACTGTATTGAGTACGGAAGAGAAAAAGAGTCCGACTATTTGTTTTCGGCCAAAACGGCGTTGACTATGATAAGACGTGTGAAGCCGGATTTTGTGATCGCGTACAACTATCCTGCCTTTGCATTGGATCGGATCAGAAAATACTGCGAGAAAGCAAAGATCCGGGTGTTTGCCGATGCCACTGAATGGCCGATGCCTTCTTCCCGCAGTCGCCTGACCTTCAAGATCATCAAGGGCTTGGATACTCAGTACCGAATGAAAGTTGTACATAACAAGTTATCGGGAATGATCGCGATCAGCAGATACCTTTACGATTATTACAAGAACAATGTCAACACAGTGCTGGTCCCTCCGACGGTGGATCGGGAGGATGAAAAATGGCAGTGTGGGGAGAAGAAAGATCCGACCGATCAGACCACCTCTTTTGTTTATGCCGGTTCTCCCTCCGTCACCAAAGAAAAGCTGGATTGTATCGTATCGGCTGTGGAGAAGATCTCCAAGAAGAAAAAGATTCAGCTGCATATCGTTGGGATCAACAAAGAGCAGTTTATCAAGATGTATTCATGGAATACAGACTTATCCGATGCCGTGATTTTCTGGGGAAGAGTGGCACATGAAAAGGCGGTGGAGATCGTTTCAAGTTCTGATTGGGCGATCATTTTACGGGAGAACAATTTGGTGGTCAAAGCGGGCTTCCCAACCAAACTTGTGGAAAGCATTAGCTGCGGAACGCCGGTGATTATCAACCGATTCAGCAACGTGGAAGATTATTTGACGGAAAAAAACAGCCTGATCGTCGAAGAGCTTGGAAACGAGAAAGAAATAGAAGATGCTGTCCTGCAGGCGTGTTCGCAGCGGGGAAGAGCAGATCCCGGCGTGTTTGATTACCGTAATTATGTGGCGGAAATCGGAAAGCTGTTTTGTGAAAGCGGTAACAAAAAGAAAGACTGACAAAGATTGAACGGGGCGGTTAGAGGAATATCGATGGATGATCGCAAAAATTTCACAGTGAGCGAAAAATCAAACTTAATGGAGTGGCTGTCTGCCGTTCTCATTTGCTTCCAATATATATGCGCCGCTATCGCCGTGGATCGGATCAGCATCCTTCTTGCGGGTGTGGCGATTCTGTTGGTTGGCTATCGGATCCTGCAGGGAAGAATCAAAATATCGTTCAGTGCTTTTTTGCTGATTGCAGGGATCCTTTTGGTATTTTTGATCTCGATGATATTCGTGTCAGATCTATCATATACCATGGATTATTTACAGCGGTTTTTACTCTACGGTGTTGTGGCACTGTTTGTGGGAATGAGCCGAGTGGATAAGGATCGGGTGATCAAACGCGTGATCATCATTGGATTCATCCTGCTCCCTTTGATTTTGATCAAAGACACATCCAAGCTGGCTTCGGGAAATCAGATGGGTTTCTCCTATTCATGTTTACCGGTCCTGATCGCTTCTATTTTTGGTTTTTCATACCAAAAAAAATATATAGTTTTTTCCCTGATCAATTGTATTGCGATCTTTTCCAAGTTTGTGTCCATCGCCCCCAGAGGAGTTTGGGTGGTGATTGCTACTGCACTGGTCATCCTATTTTATCAAAGATTATGCGTCGGGAGTGTAAAAGGGGTCAAACTCATTCTTGCCGCCGTTGCTTTGTTTGCCATATTTATCGGTGCATTATATCTATTTAGTCACCTGGAAGAGATCGTCACTGCCTTGCGCGATTTTTTAAAGGAAGAATTTGATCTTGAGGTCTATGCACTGGAGAAGTATCTGCGATACACCGAGGAAAACAAGGTCATGAACGGAAGGGACCTTTTATGGGAGATGGCGATGGATGTAATCCGGGAAAGCCCTATCTTTGGACGTGGAATCGGATATTTTGAAACCGTCTCCGGCGGTTCCCATGGCCATAATATTTTTCTGCAGGCTCTTTGCGAGGCGGGTTTGTTTTTCTTTCTTCCGGTGATATACATGTTGGGTTCTCTTATTTTACAGATCATCCAAAGTCCTTTTCAGGAAGACAGAGCAGAGCGAAAATGGCTCGTATTGTTGTTTTGCTGTGGCGTTGAGATGATGTTTTTTTCCTCTGCGTATTGGCTTCACATTCCTTTTTGGTATTATTTGGGGTCATATTTGGGGGAGCAGTGCTATGCGCTCAAAAGGAAGAGAAGCTTTTAAAATCAAAAATGAACAAGCGAAAATAAGTAATCTGGTAGAGGTGTTGGTATGAGCAGAATCGCCATTGTATTGGCTTTGCCGATGGAATATAATACATCTTCCATGCTCCGGTGCAAGACTATTATCTCGGCATTGGCAAGGCAGGGACATTTTGTCAAGTGTTATTTCCCCAGGCCGGATATAAATAGCAAATACTATAGTAGCAAACCGGTAGATTTAGGGAAGATTGAAATTCAAAGATACGGAAAAGTGATTCAAAGCGGCGCACCGTCGGAAAAAGCTGTGCGCCAAGCAGGGATTAAGTCAAAACTCAAAAGCAAGGCTCGTCAATTATTTCGGAAAATTGATGTATTTGGATCTACCTTGCTTCTTTTGCCCAACCGTAAAGAGATCGCGCAGGATATTTCTCAGGGAAATTTTGATATTCTGATCTCCTTTTCCGATCCTATGACGGCGCATATGATCGGCAAATATTGCAAGCAAAAGAATCCCCATATCCGATATATTCAGCAGTGGGGAGATCCTTTGGCAAGCGATACCATTAGTAAAATCGCTCAGCCGGTTTGGATGCGCAAGATCATTGAGAGATCTCTTCTCAAGCCCGCTGACCGTGTTTGTTACGTTTCGCCATTTACCCACGAGGAACAAAAAGTTCTCTTTCCCAAGTTTGCGGATAGAATGATCTTTCTTCCCACGCCGAGCCAAGTCGGATCGTAGCCATGTCGTTCTGTGAGCCAAGGAGTTGTGTGTGAAT
>JAZOQB010000048.1:0-29304 GCA_045655865.1 Eubacteriales bacterium | reverse complement strand
AGAAAGTCGTGCGTCTTGGTGCGCCCATTGCTCTGCAGGACCTTTTGGTGGGGGTCTCCTTTTTGGTGGTTCTATCCATTGTCAATGCTCTGGGTGTAAAAGAATCCGCCGGGGTTGGCGTGGCGGAAAAGGTCTGTGCGTTCATTATGCTCGTCCCCATGGCCTTTATGCAGTCCATGTCCGCTTTTGTAGCACAGAACCGCGGCGCAGGAAAGCCGGAACGGGCGATGAAAGCACTTCGCTACGCCATCTTGGTGTCTCTGGCCTTCGGTGCGGTTATGTTTTACCTTTCCTTTTTCCAGGGAGAAGTGCTGTCTTGGATTTTTGCTGAGGATCCGGAACTGATCGCCGCCTCCTCCAAGTACCTTAAGGCTTACGCCTTTGACTGCATTTTGACTTCCTTTCTCTTTTGTTATATAGGGTTTTTCAACGGAATGGAGATGACTTCTTTTGTTATGGTTCAGGGGATTGTCGGTGCCTTTCTGGTGCGAGTTCCCGTGTCCTTTTTCATGAGCCGTATCACGCCAGTTTCCCTTTTCCGCATCGGACTTGCTACCCCCATTTCCACCGTATTGCAGATTCTTTTGTGTTTCGGGTGCATGGGCTATGTAAAAAAAAGAGTAGGGGTGTGCGCTGAAAGCTTGAAGGCAGAAGCTGATAAGTAAAAACAAGGAATGGAAGAAAAATGCCCTATCGTGACTTAAATACTGCCCTGCGGGAACAATTTGGGAAAAAAGTCTATAAAATTTCTCTTTCCACCCCCTTTACCTGCCCCAACCGAGACGGAACGTTGGGGGTGGGCGGATGCATATTCTGTTCGGCCAAGGGCGCCGGAAACTTTGCTGCCGATGAGACCAAATCCGTGGCGGACCAAATTCGTGAGGGAAAAGCACGGGTTCAGGGAAAGATCCGTGACAAAAATCCCGGATACGTTGCCTATTTTCAATCGTTTTCATCTACTTACGGGCCGATCGACGTTCAGAGAAAGCTCTTTTTTGAAGCCATGGCAGATCCGGAAGTTCTGGTTCTTTCCGTGGCCACTCGACCTGACTGCCTGGGAGAAGAGGTCTTGGATCTTTTGGAGGAACTTCGGAAGATCAAGCCTGTGTGGGTGGAACTGGGGCTGCAAACCGCAAAGCCGGAGACGGTGGAGACGATCCGCCGAGGGTATCCGAACCGGGTGTTTGAAAACGCCGTTCGCGCTCTTCATCAACGGGGGATTGAGGTCATTGTCCACCTAATCCTGGGGCTTCCGGGGGAAAGTCACGAGGATGAGATCGCCACACTTGGTTTTGCTGTTTCTCATCCCATCGATGGGATCAAATTTCACTTGCTCCACGTGTTGAAGGATACAGAGCTTGCTCGGATGAACTATACCCCTTTGACTTTGGAGGAATATGTTTACCGGGTAACGGATCTTTTGCGCCACGTTCCCCCGCACATCGTCATTCACCGCTTAACGGGGGACGGAGATAAAAGGGAACTGATCGCGCCCCTTTGGAGTGGAGATAAAAAACGGGTTTTGAACGCCATTTCCCGCCGTTTGCGGGAAGAAGGGATCCGGCAAGGAGAGGCTTTGAAAAAAACTTAAAAAGTACTTGACAATCCCTCTTTCCTTTGGTATAATACCCTAGCATTCGGCCCGTTGGTCAAGCGGTTAAGACACCGCCCTTTCACGGCGGTAACATGGGTTCAAATCCCGTACGGGTCACCAAAGAAACATCGTGTGCTTGCGCAGGATGTTTCTTTTTTTTAACATAAAAGAGGGGAAAAGCCGATGCATTTTTTTGAGCAGTATTCTTCCAATACCGTTGCAGGCAGTGGAAATCAGCACTTTTTTCTTTCCAAGAAAGATCAAATTTGCCAAGGAAGAGTCTTTTACAAAATTTCTTGCCCCGGTCAGTACCGTTATTCTCTCCTGTTTTCCAATATTATCGACAGTACGTTCGCAGACGGAAGCGTAAGCCATAAAAATCTGATCTGTCGCCCTTGGAAGATTCACCGTGCGCACATCGCCAGATACAGCAAAGGAAGTTTGCCTGAAAACTTTAAAGATCCCAGCGCTGCCGCGGTCATTCATTCCCAAAAAAGAGAATTTGTTCCGCTGACCTTTCAGGGTCGCGTGGAGAAAGAGGTGGCACCTGGCGAATTTTTTCATTCGGATCCGGTGCCACTTTGTTTTGAAAAAGACGATTATCTGTGTCTGGAGCTTGCTTTTTCCGGCGAGATGATCCCGTATCACGAAGAGACGCTTCTCCCCGTTTTTCTCAAAGGAGAGAACGGATGGGCCTACGGCAAGAAAATGCCTTTTGCCGGAATGATCGGGTGCGACAGGAAAACTCAGGGAAGAATTGGCTTTCTTGGGGATTCCATTACCCAGGGCATCGGAGCGAAGGAAAATTCGTATGATCATTGGAATGCCGTTTTGTCGCGCAAGCTGGGTGACGAGTATGCCTATTGGAATCTTGGCTTGGGGTTTGGCAGGGCCAATGATATGGCCAGTGACGGCGCGTGGGCGTATAAAGCCAAGCAAAACGATATTCTCGTGGTGTGCTACGGAGTCAACGACATTCGTCAAGGCGCTTCCCAGGATCAGGTCATTGCGGATCTTATCCGGGTGGTCTCCTTTTTGAAAAAGGAAAACAAAACGGTGATATTGCAAACCGTTCCGCCCTTTTGTTACAAAGGGGAACAGATTACGGTATGGGAAAAGGTCAACGAGTACATAAAACAGACCCTTTCCAAAAAAGTAGATCTTCTTTTTGACGTGGTTCCGGTTTTGCAAAAAAGCGAATTGGAGCCTCACCTGACCCAATACGGCGATCACCCCAATGAAAAGGGAAGTATGCTTTGGGCACAAGCGCTCTATCAGGCCATTGAACAGTCTGGAATTTTATCCTGTTCCGGAGAGACCTTCCCCTGCAGAGAGGATTAAAATGAAGAAATTTGCCATTTTTGATTTGGACGGTACCCTTTTTGATACGACCCAATCCATGCAACTTTGCGGAAATTTTGCGCTCGCTTCCCTGGGTCTTCCTACCTTCCCCAGAGAACGGTACGCCGTTTTTTCCGGGGGTGGGATCGAAGGCTTCGTCTTTGGAATTTTAGAGGCGGCGGGGGATCTGGAACATCGCCACTTCGATCAGTTTTGGCGCTTATATCTGGAAAAGCAGAGCACCCTGGCTCTGACCGACGTCAACTTTCCTTTTTCGGGTATCAAGTCCCTTCTATTTCAGCTCAAGCAAAAGGGCGTGGGCCTTGGGGTGCTGTCTAACAAAGACCACGGCTCTTGCGTAGAATTTGTAGAGGCCTTTTTTGGCAAAGACCTGTTTGATATCATTCGCGGAGATCAGATGAAAATTCCCGTAAAGCCCGATCCTGCCGGAGTTTTTGCCATCCTGGAGGAGGTGGGTGTGAAAAAAGAAGACTGTATTTACATTGGAGATACTGAGGTGGATATGCTCACCGGTAAAAATGCGAAAGTCTTTACGGTGGCTGCCCTTTGGGGGTATCGGACCAAAGAACAGTTAGCCTCCTTTGAGCCGGATTTTTTAGCATCCTCTCCCATGGAGATCCTCTCTTTGTTTTAAATAAAAAAACCACCGGAGCAATCCGGTGGTTTTTTATTTAGTATTGGTCTTTTTCAATTTCTTCCTGACGCTTGACCTTGGCGGTACTGGTTTTCACAAAGGGCGTGGTCTGGAAGGTAAGGTTTTTGATGTGCTGGTAGGAGGGGAGAGTCTCGTTGATTTTTACAACGTCCTCCTTCATCCAGGCGGCCAGTTCTTGTTCGCTCTTATCCGGCATGGCTTCTCGGAAGTATTCCTTGTTGTATACGATCTTGGCGGAAACCAGAAGGTCGTCGCCTTTCTCCTTGCCGTACACCATTACCTCGCTGACGTAAGGGAGCTTGGAAAGGATTTCTTCCAATTCCTCGGGATAAACGTTCTTTCCGTTTTTCAGAACGATGACGTTTTTCTTTCTTCCGGTGATGTGTAGGTATCCGTCTTTGTCGATCTTCCCTAAGTCCCCGGTGTAAAACTTTCCGTCGCGAATGACCTTCGCCGTTTCTTCGGGCATTTCGTAATAACCCAGCATTACGTTCGGACCCCGTGCAGCAATTTCTCCGATCCCGTCCTCACCTGGGTTTTCAATGGTGATCTCTACCGAGGGCATCGCAAGGCCGACGGAACCCGGACAGCGGTGCAAAATGCTTTCCGCGGCCAAAACGGGGCTGGTTTCAGTCAAACCGTAGCCTTGAACGGCTAAAATACCAAAATCGTTAAAGCCATCGACCACCTCGGCACTCAAGGCGGAAGCGCCGGAGACGATAAAGCGAAGTTCCCCGCCCAGTTCCTCTAAAATGGGGCGGAAGATCTTTCTTCTTACATCGATCCCGACTTTCAAAAGAGAGCGGCTGAGCTTCAATCCGGTCTGAACCTTTTTGGTCATCCCCTTCTTTTCAATCCCTTTCCAGATGTTGCGGTACATGGCTTCTAAGAGGAGGGGAACGCCGATGAAGGTTGTGATTTTGTAATCTTTCAGGTTCTTCTGAATATAGCGCAGCCCATCGCAGAAGATGTTGGTGATGCCGAACACGATCATCAGAATCAGTCCAACAAAGCCAAAGGTGTGATGAAGGGGGAGAAAGACCAGGTTGCGGTCTGTGGGGTAGAAGGACTCGCAGCTCAGAAGATCAAAAAGAACGGTACAGATGTTTCGGTTGGAAAGCATCACAGCCTTGGAGGAGGAAGTGGTTCCGGAAGTGAAGACCAAGCAGGCTAATTCATCCGGATCGGGCTGATAGCTGTCGAAAAGTTCCTTGTCCTCGGTATTGCCCATTTTTTCGATTTCTTCGACACAGATAAAGGCCTCGTCAAGCTTTTTTGTAGTGATAAATTGCTGGACTTGGCAAGACGGATCCTGGGAAAGAGTCTTCATAAGCTCCAGGTGCTTTTCGTCAAAGACCACCGCGTCGCACTTTGCTTGACTGAGCGACATGCGAACGCCGTCTTCGGTTAATTCTTTGTCAAGAGGAACTGCAATACCCACGCCGCACACTACCGCAAGATAGGTCAGGATCCACTCGTAGGAATTGAAGCCAATGATGGCTACGCGCTTTCCTCGAAGACCCATACGGATCATTCCGGCGCCAAGAGTTCGGATCTCCTCCCAGAAGGCTCGGTAGGTGATGCTTTGGGTCAGGGTTTTGCCTGCGGTCTCTTTTTTGGAAAGAAACGTGATGTTGTCACCGTATTTTGCCAGAGAATCCAAAAGAAAATCACGGATCAGATCCCGGCGGGGGATTTTGCGGAGCGGAGTCAGTTTTTTCATAAAAATAACCTCACCTAGTATTTAAAACCATGTTATCATTTTTTCAACTCTTTGTCAATGCTTTGGCGAGAAAAGTTAACGGAGCCGCTTGCATTCCGTTTTTTCGTATGATAGAATGAAAAAAAGAAAAGGGGATTTTTGTCGGGACGCTGTTCGTTTTCGGTAATAAAAAATCATAATAGATAGGAATATGACGCTATGCCTACCCTTACAAAAAAAGAAACGATCAACACCGTTCCGGAGGTTTCGCTTCCTCCTGTTCCACCGAAAAAGCCAAAATGGCCTCGTTTTGCGGTGGCAGCTTTTGCCGCCCTTGTTTTCGTGGGACTGGGAATTTTGGCAGGTGTTCTTTTTCAGGGGAATTTTTTCGCTCTCTGGAGTGAATCCAAACCAAAGGAGGATACTCCGACAGCCACCCACCCGGAAACGGGGAAAGAGGGATGGGTGGAAGTGCCCGATTGGGTAGACGTGCAGCTCATTGATGTTGACGGCGCTTCTCGGCGCGGAGAAAAGCTGGAGGCAGTGCGGGATTTGGCAGTGCATTATGTGGCCAATCCCGGCACCAGCGCGCAGGCCAATCGCAACTATTTTGCCGGAAGCCAGTCGGAGACCAGCGCCCATTTTATCGTGGGACTGGAGGGAGAGGTGATCCAGTGTGTGCCTTTGGATGAAAAATCCAGCGCCACCAATGAGAGAAACCGAGACACCATTTCCATTGAAGTCTGCCATCCCGATTCCACGGGAAAGTTTTCCGATATCACCTACGCGTCCCTGGTTCGACTTCTGGCCTGGCTGTGTAAAGAATATGATTTGAATGAAAATAACATGATCCGCCATTATGACGTGACGGGAAAGATGTGCCCATTGTATTATGTGGAGCACCAGGATGCTTGGCAGGAGCTCAAAGAGGATGTGGCAAATGAAATGAGAAAGGATGCTCTATGAAAACAAATATGGATGCAAGGCGAAAGTGGCTGGGTATTGCAGCACTCCTTGCTCTTACCGTCCTGTTTGTTGCCCTTGCCGTTTTTTTGGGCCGCCCGATCCTCTCTTTGTTTCGGGATCCCGCTGTGTTCCGGAATTGGGTGGAGGAAAAGGGATGGGGAGCGCGGTTTAGCTTTGTAGGTATGATGGCCGTGCAGACTTTGATCGCCTTGATCCCCGGGGAACCCTTAGAGATTGCTGCCGGTTTTTCTTTCGGAACTCTGGAGGGAACGGTTCTGGTGCTGGCGGGCTGTGCCATCGGGAGCACGTTGGTGTTCCTTTTGGTCCGCGCTTTAGGCATTCGATTGGTGAATTTTTTCTTTTCTATGGAAAAGATTCGATCCATGCGTTTTTTCAAGGATTCCAGAAAGGTTTATATCGTCTTTTTCATTCTTATGACAATTCCCGGAACGCCCAAAGACCTGATCTCCTATTTTGTCCCGCTAACGGATATCAAATTGGGGAAATGGGTGATCCTTTCCACGTTTGCCCGAATTCCATCGGTGATCACCTCTACTGTGGGAGGCGACGCGTTGGGAGATCGAAACTATCTGTTTGCCGTGATCGTTTTTGGCATTACCATGGCCGTCAGCCTGGCAGGCCTTTGGATATACGAGCATATCCTGAAAAAACGGGGGAAAGAGGGAGAGAATCATGCTGGAAATTAAGAATCTGTCCAAAACCTATAAGCCGAAAAAGGGAGTGCCGGTTCAGGCGCTCTGTGGAATTAACCTATCGTTGCCCGAGACGGGGATGGTCTTTCTTTTGGGAAAGAGCGGTAGCGGAAAAAGCACTCTTTTGAACCTTTTGGGAGGGCTGGATTCCTACGACTCCGGAGATATGGTGATTTCCGGTACTTCTACCGCTAAGTTCCGTCAGTCGGATTTTGATTCCTACCGTAACACTCTGGTAGGATTTATTTTTCAAGAGTACAATATACTGGACGACTTTACCGTGGGGGCCAATATCGCTTTGGCGTTGGAATTGCAAGGGAAAAAGGCCACGGATGAGGATGTCAACCGAATTTTATCTCAGGTGGACCTTTTGGGTTACGGCGCTCGCCGGCCAAACGAGCTTTCCGGCGGTCAGAAACAGAGAGTAGCCATTGCACGAGCTTTGGTGAAGAATCCCAAGATCATTCTGGCAGACGAACCGACCGGCGCCTTGGATTCCGTGACGGGCCGCCAAATACTGGATACTTTAAAAATGCTCTCTCGGGAAAAGCTTGTGATCGTAGTGTCCCACGATCGGGAGTTTGCTCTGCGCTACGCCGATCGCATTGTGGAATTGGCGGATGGAAAAATCATTTCCGACCGGGAATACTTTCAGGAAGATACCGGTTCTCCCGGCAAGGGGGGACTTTCTTTCCGGGACGATACCATCACACTTTCTTCGGGATATCGCCTTACAGAGGAAGATCGCTGCCGGATCAATGCCTACCTGGATGCCTTGCGAGAGGGAAGAGACCTTTCAATACGGGTATCAGAAGGGGGAAAGAGACAGAGCCGGGAAACGGTTTTGCCGGAAAAGCAAAACACAAGGTCTCCATTCCGGTTTATCGCTTCCCGCCTTCCCATGAAGGTCGCCTTCCGTATTGGTGCCGGTGCCCTGAAGCATAAGAAGATCCGTCTGGCCTTTACCATTCTCCTCTCCTGCGTGGCCTTCGGGCTTTTTGGTCTTTCGGATACCTTCAGTGCCTATGACCACGTTACCACCTGTGTAAGATCCATCATCGATTCCAATATTCACTACGCTGCCGTGATTCGCACGGAAAAGTACGTGTATTCCCCGGAGGGCGATTATTATTTCCGTGGCGGCGATAAAATGAAAGAGGAGGAACTGGAGCAGATCCGGGAAGAGACCGGCGTTGCCATGGAAGGCGTTTTTTGCCCGTACAATGCGGATCTTGTTTTTGATAAGACCTATAACACCAATGCCCAGTTTACCCAAACACAGTTCCACATCTATCCCTACGGCTTTAACGGCTTTGCGGAAGTGAACGAAGATTTCCTGGAACAGATGAACATGCCACTGTTGGTCGGACGCCTTCCTCAGGGGAACAAAAACGAGCTGCTCATTTCCTCCTATATTTGTGAAACGTTCTACATCGGCGGCTTTGCAAAGACAGGTCCGGGGGATAAGGTGGAATATGAAACCATCGCACACCCCCAGGATATGCTTGGAAGGCAGATTACTTTAAACGGCGAGAGCTACACCGTCGTGGGTGTGGTGGACTGCGATTTTGATTTGGAGCGGTATCGCCCACTTACACAATTAAATGAAGACCAAAGCACGGCGGATCTGATCGTGGATTATGCGCTCTATCAGGAATTGGTCGGGATTCGCAACCATTCTCTGGTTCAAGTTGCCATGGTGGGAGAGGGGCATTTGAAGCCCATGCTGGAAGAAGAGCCCGATTTTTACCCTGTTCAAAACGGCTTTATGAATGTGGAATGGAGCGAGAAGATCGGGAACGATGAGCACTATTTTGGCCTCAATGCCGATCGACTCGGCACGCTTTCGGACAAAGGAAAGTACGAGATCGCTTGGACAGATGGCGAAATAACAAAATTAGAGGAAAACCAGATCGTAATATCTTTGGAGAGCATTTTGGACGCAATTGGCTTTCAGAGTCAAAATCCAAATGCCTATGATGAAAAGGGAAAGCTTTTGTATTCCAAGCTTACAAAAGAGGAAAAGGATCGCCTTTTGTCTCAAGCCGCCTCTCTGGGACCTATGGAAATCTACTGTAGTGGCAATTGGGATAACGATGGGAAAGGGGTACAGGTCAAGAATGTTCATATCGTTGGCGTTCTTCTTCCTGATGACAGCGGTTTTTTACCTGAGTTGGGTCAAGTGATCTTAGCCCACGAAAAACTGGTGTCTCCCCTTGTCAATTTGGATGACGGTACTTTCAACTACGCAGTGGGAAGAATGCCGGAAAACGAAGAAGATGTGCGCCGCCTGGTCTCTTTTAGCACCCGGGAGGACAGCGACGTTCGCTATGAACTTCAAAACCCGGTGGTGTTTGAATTGGACGCGATCCACGAACTTCTTGGGGTCCTTGCCAAGGCTTTTCTTTACGTGGGCATCGGCTTTGCCGTTTTTGCCTCTCTCATGTTGGCCAATTTCATTGGAACCAGTATCGTCTACAAGAAAGAGCAGATCGGAATTTTGCGGGCGATCGGCGCCCGTTCCAACGATGTGTTTCGTATTTTCTTCTCCGAGAGCTTTGTGATAGCGATGATCAATTTCGTCCTTTCCGCTCTGGGAACCTTTAGTGCGGTTCAGCTGATCAACCACTTTGTTCGTACGGAGACCGGAATTTTGATCACCGTTTTGAATTTTTCTGTTCGGCAGTGGTTTTTGCTGTTTGGCGTCAGTGTTTTGGTGGCGGCATGGGGTAGCTTTTTGCCGGTAAAAAAGGCCGCTTCCAAAGAGCCCCTGGACGCTATCCGCGGTCGGTAAAAGAAAAAAGAAAAAAGAGCTCGAAAATGTTTTTCGAGCTCTTTTTTATCTGTTTTCACTCAGGCAAAGCCTTTCAATTACAGCATCCCCGAGTAATCCACAGGATAGAGAATGCGAAGCTGGTTCATTTTGCTCTGGTAAGCCTTGTGCTGAGCTTCGGCCAGCATTTTTTCCGAAATCTCCCCTTTGGCTTCTTCAAAGGTCAAGGCTTTGGCCGCATTTTTCTTCTCCAGGCGGATCAGATGATAGCCGAACTGGGTTTTCACCGGACCTCTCATCTCTCCTTCGGCCATTTCAAAGCAGGCCTGATCGAATTCTTTGACCATCATGCCTTTTCCAAATTCGCCCAAATCGCCGCCTTTCTCTTTAGAGGGGCACATGCTGAATGCGCGAGCGGCGTCTTCAAATGTAATTTCCCCCGTTTGGATGCGAGTGAGAATATCTTTTGCTTTTTCTTCTTCTTCCACCAGAATGTGGCTGGCCCGCACGGTCTCCTCTCCGGCAAATTCCTCCGGGTGAGACTCAAAATACGTTTTCATTTCTTCCTCGGTTACCTTCACGTCCCGGAGAAATTTTTCTACGTAGAAGTTTGCCAAAAGCTCTCTTTTCAGTTTTTCTAATTCCGCCTTGAACTCCGGATCGTGCTCCAGAAGGTTCTTTCCGGCATCTGCCAGGATCAACTCCTTATTGATGAGCTGATCTAGAATAACTTTCTTTCCCTGGGGGGAGTTGTATTGCTGACCGCGCTGGCCAAGGCTCATGAGCATATTTTGCACATCTGCTTCCGTAATGACTTTAGCCCCGACTCTGGCAAGAATCTGATTTTGTCCGTTCATGGTTCTTTCTCCTTCTTTGTTGTCTTTTTTCAGTATATCACGTATGTGGGAGAAAATCAAGAAAAAGCACACCAAATCCCCCTTCTTTTCATAGGATAGATTAGACCTTTTCCCGGAAAAGGAGGTGAAAAGATGGCATATTCCGACCGGGAACTTTTGGCTAGACTTGTACAATGTGAGGCTGGTGGCGAAGGGGACAACGGGATGCGTGCCGTTGCCAGCGTTGTGATGAATCGGGTGCAGACCACAAAAGGGGAATACGGCAGGGTTGGAAAAACAATCCGGGATGTGATCTTTCAGCCGGGACAATTTACCTGTGCTATGGAGACCGTGGGAGGACGGTATAACCGGCAGAACATTTACAACATGAATCCCACGGACGTTCACTACGATATTGCGGATTGGGCCATTGCGGGAAACAGGCTCACCAATCTTGGACAGGCCCTTTGGTTTTTCAATCCTTACTCCAGCACTTGCCCACAAAATTTCCCATCTAATGTGGGAAGTTTTGTCATCCGCATCGGCGAGCACTGCTTTTACAACCCTACTTCCGCTTACGCTTCCACTTAACGAAAGGAGATCTTATGGATTCGTATTATCAACCGCAAAACCAACAGCAGTCATCCCCCCGCTATCCCATGCATCTCAATCAAAACAACGATCAGTTTTCCTCTCCTCCTCAGCAGAGCTTTAACGGCCCCGATATGGAGGGCTCGGTGCAGAAGGTGCTGACCAATAATATCGGACAGTACGTGGTGATCGAATTTCTCATCGGAACCCAGTCCATCGTCCGTAAGCAGGGCATTTTGTACCTTGTGGGAACCAGTTACGTGGTTTTGTATGATGATGTCATTAACAACTATATCGTCTGCGACTTATATTCCATTAAATTTACTTATTTTTATTACCCCGGTCAGCGCCCCAATCAAAACTACAACGCCTTGCCACGAAACACCCAGGGGCAAGGGCTGTGAAAGAAGCCCGGAGCATTTTTGCTCCGGGCCATTTTCTGTGATGGAAAGAGGTCTTATGGATTGAGTATGGCAATCCCGAGGTTTAAATATCCGGCAAAGGTGACCCAAAGGGCATAAGGGATCTGGAGCTTTGCCGCCAGAGGGGACACGCGCCAGTAACAATAAATGGTGCGCACAATGAGAAACAGGAGGCATAAGAGCCAGAAAAAGGCAAAGGTGAACGCTCGGAACCGAAAGAAGATGATGCTCCAGAAAAAGTTTACCACAAGGCTTGCCCCATAGCTAAATAGCCCGTTTTGCGCCGCCGGAAGATTCTTGTCTTTTTGAACGAAGATCATGCCGGCACTGATTCCCATAAGAAGGAAAAGGATAGTCCATACAATGGGAAACAAGAAAGCAGGAGGAGATAGCGGAGGAAAGATGATCTCTCCGGAAAGGTTCATATCGCCACGAGTCAAAAACGCCGAAAGCCCACCAACGCCCAAAGCGATCAAAATAGAGATCAGATAGGGCTTCCATTTTCGCCACATAATACCACCGCCTTTTTTTCATATTGTATGACGCACAGCGGGGCAATATACCACGAAAGGAGAACTAAGAGGCCCGGAGAGTTATTCCGTCGGAAGGGTGGATTGTATTGAAAAAAGTCACCTTTGTCGGTAGACAAAAGTGACTTTTCTCGTGGCGGAGAAGCGGGGATTTGAACCCCGGCGCCAGAATAATCCGACCTAACGGTTTAGCAAACCGTCCCCTTCGACCTGCTTGGGTACTTCTCCAAATCGTATCGTGTGCGGTCTTTTTAAAAGAGCAAAGAAAAAGACCACCGAGGTGATCTTTTTCACTGGCGGAGGGAAAGGGATTCGAACCCTTGTGGGATTACTCCCAAACGGTTTTCAAGACCGCCTCGTTATGACCACTTCGATATCCCTCCAAATTGGGGACAAGGATGATTATAGGCGATATTGCCGTATTTGTCAAGAGCAAACCAGGGAATTTTTCATTTAGAGAGACCTTTTTTCTTTTTTCTTACGGCAAATCCAAAGGAACCGACTTTTTTCCCCAGCTGGATATAATCTCCGTGAGAATAGGCCATGAGGTTGGTTTTTCGCAGGTCCAGCTTTCCGTTTTGGTCTACAAGCTCTTCTTCCACATCCACAGCTACAATTTCTGCCAGAAACAGATCGTGACTTCCCAAGTGCTTCACTTCCGTTACCCTGCATTCCAGGGAAAGGGGGCTTTGCGCCAGAATGGGACATAAGATCTTGGAGGCTTTTTCCGGAGTGAGAGAATAGGCCTTCCATTTATTCATTTTCGCGCCGCTGTAAACGCCGCAAGCATCGGTGGCTCGGGCCAAGGAAGCGGTGGTCAGATTGATGGCAAATTCCCCTGTTTGGGAGATGATCTTGTGAGAGTGGCGGGAGGGGCGCAGGGAAATATAGGTCATCGGGGGCTCAGAGCAGGTGATCCCGGTCCAGGCTACTGTGGCAAGATTGGGATTTTCCATGGTACCGGAGCTGATCAATACTGCCGGCACCGGGGATAAAAGGGTGGCACCCGGCCAGGTAATTTTTGCCATGATTTTCTCCTTAGGTTCTCAAAAACAGATTTTCCAGTTGTTTTTTTGTAAAGCTTGCAAGGATCGGACGACCGTGGGGACAGACGATGACGTTGTCCATCTCGCGAAGCTTTTCCACGATCCATTGGTGATCGCTCTCTTTGGTTGGGATCCCCGCTTTTACCGCAGCTTTGCAGGCCATGGAATACAGCGTGCGATCAAAGAGCTTTTCTCCGGCACCGGTCGCTTTTCCTCCCAGCTGCAATTCTCGGGCGCTCTCTTCCAGAAGAGAGAGGATAGCCTCGCCGGAAAGAGATACAAATTCCAGAGGAACTCCTCTCAAGAGAAAGCTTCCTTCTCCGAATTCTTCCAGAAGGAAACCAGCCTGATTCATTTCCGGCAAATGTTCAGAAAGGGCGGCCCCTTCCAGGGGAGAAAGACATAGCAAAAGCGGATCCAGAAAGAGCTGAATGGCGTCAGACGAGTGGCTTTTCTTTAATGCTTCGTAAAGGATTCGCTCGTGGGCGGCGTGTTTATCGATCAGGTACAGGCGATCCTGGGTCTCGTAGAGGATAAAGGCATGAAAGACCACGCCTCGGATCACTCCGAGCCCGGAGATGGGATTGTTCTCTTTTTCTTTTCCCAAAGCGTTTTCCATTGCCAGTTGCGTGGAAGACTCCGGTTTTTCCGCCGGGACGGCCTGAGGCGCCTTTTGGGTTTGGGAGAATAAGGGAGACTCTTGTACTGTTGTCTTCGGCGGGACAATTTCCGGTTCCGTGACTTTTTTTGGCTCGGACAAGTCACGGAGAAAGTCCGCTGATTTTACCGTAACCTTTTTCGGGGCGATCTCTTCATTTTTTGGAATCAGAGGAGATCTTCCACGGCTGGGAGCTGAGGAGAATAAGGGCAGGTCAAAGCTTTTTTCTCGGAAAGCACCGCTTTTCACCTGAGGGGAAACAGAAGGCGCCGGTTTTGTTTCATGTATTTTTGGGATCACGGTATCCGGCTTTTCCTCAGCCATTTTTACCGCCCGCTGATAATCCTCCAGGGCCAGACGGTTGGAGAGGCCAGAGAGGGTGTCTCGTACGGCTTGATAGACTGCGTTGTAAACGGCTCTCTCATCGGAAAAGCGTACTTCCAGTTTAGCGGGGTGAACGTTTACGTCCACCATTCCGGGATCGATCTCCAAAAACAAGACGCAGCCGGGGAATTTTTCACTTTTTACAAAGCTTTTGTAAGCATCCTCCAGAGCGAACTGCATGGTACGGGATTTTACATAACGGGAATTGATGTAAAAGCTTTGGTCGCTGTGGTTATTTCGGGCCATCTCCGGACGGGTGATATAACCTTTGATCGCAAAAGGACCAATTTGATTTTCCCTTAGCGGTACCAGAGAGGAAAAGAAAGAGGAACCGTAAACGGAATAAATACAGTCGGATAATTTTCCATTTCCTACGGTTTGTAGCTTTACCGCGCCGTCACAAATGTGTTTAAAGGCGATTTCCGGGTGAGAGACGGCGATCCGCTGAAGATACTGCAAAATCGCGGCGTTTTCCGTTTGGGCACGTTTTAAGAACTTTCGTCGGGCGGGCTGATTGAAAAACAGGTCTCTGACGATAACGGTGGTGCCGTCGGCGCAGCCGCACTCTTCCAAGCTGAGTACATCTTCTCCCTCCACTGTCATCTGATACCCGGAGAGAGAACCCTTTCTCTTGGAAAGGACGGTAAAGCGGGATGTGGAAGAAATGGCAGCCAAGGCTTCTCCCCGGAAGCCCAGAGTGGAGATGGCGGCAAGATCCGATCCGCTGCGAATTTTACTGGTGGCGTGTCGACGAATGGAGAGAGGGAGGTCCTCTTTTTCCATGCCGCATCCGTTGTCGGTGACGCGAATGAGAGCCACGCCCCCCTCTTCGCTTTCGGTAATAATGGCAGAGCTTTTCGCGTCAATGGCGTTTTCCACCAGTTCCTTGAACACGTTGGCGGGACGTTCCACCACTTCGCCTGCGGCGATGAGATTGGCAGTTTGCACGTCCAAAATCTGAATGTTTGGCATGAAAAGCTCCTTTCTTTCCGGTTTTATGTAGGATGGAGTCAAAGAATACGGCTAGAGTTCTTTGGCTTCTTTGGACAGATCGTGAAGCTTGCCCAAAGCTTCGATGGGGGTAAGGGTGTCGACGTTGATCCCTTTTAAGGTGTCGATGATGCTATCCCGAATACAGGAGAGCATAGGAAGGGATTCTTCCTTCTCGATCGTGACGGGCTTTTTGTTTGCGGGCGCTCTGGATTCCAGATCTTTTAGGTTTTCCTTGGCCCGGCGAATGACCTCGGCTGGCACTCCCGCAAGACTTGCTACCTCAATACCGTAACTGTCGTCGGCGCTTCCGGGAATGATCTTCCGAAGGAAAATGACGTCATCGCCGCGTTTTTTCGCCGCAATGTTGTAGTTTTTCACGCCTTCCATTTGACTTTCCAGTTCCGAGAGCTCGTGGTAGTGAGTGGCAAACAGGGTCTTGGCGCCGCATTTTTTTCCGGCGGTGTATTCCACCACCGCTTTTGCGATGCTCATGCCATCGTAAGTGGATGTGCCGCGACCGATCTCGTCGTAGATGATCAGGCTTTTTTTTGTGGCGTTCTTTAGAATGTAGGCCACTTCACTCATTTCCAGCATAAACGTGGATTGTCCCATGGACAGATCATCACTGGCGCCCACTCGGGTAAAAATTTGATCCACAATGCCGATCTGCGCATCTTTTGCCGGGACAAAGGATCCCATCTGAGCCATAATGACAATAATGGCACATTGGCGCATATAGGTGCTCTTTCCTGCCATGTTAGGGCCGGTGATGATGGCCATGCGTCGATTCTCGCAGTCAAGCTCGGTATCGTTTGGCACGAAAAATCCCTTTGTCATTTTTTCTACCACCGGGTGACGACCATCCCGGATGACGATCCGGTCGGAGAAGTTTACCACCGGACATACGTAATGATTCTCAAGGGCCACGTGAGCCAGAGATGCATAAACGTCGATCTGGGCAATGCATTGCGAGGCCTCTTGAAGAACGGCGGCACAAGACTTGACTTTTTCGCAGATTTCCCGGAAAAGATCGTATTCCAGGGCCACCGCTCTGTCTTTTGCCCCCAAAATTCGACTTTCCAGGTCCTTCAGTTCGCTGGTGATGTACCGTTCCGCCCCGGTCAGCGTCTGCTTGCGGATGTAGCGGTCGGGGACTTTGTCTGTATGGAGCTTTGAGACCTCAAAATAGTATCCGAAGACTCTGTTGTAACCGATTTTAAGCTTGGGGATCCCGGTGATCTCCCGCTCGGTGCTTTCAATTTTGGCCAGATATACCTGGCTCTCGTTCATGATCTGGTTTAATTCGTCCAGTTCCTGATTGTACCCTTTCTGAATAAAACCGCCTTCCCGAACGGAGAACGGTGGATCCGGGCGAATGGCAGAGGAAAGCAGGGCCACAAGATCGTCGGTAACCGGGAGAATGTCCTTTTGCAAACGCTGAAAAAGTTCCTCCAGGGCCTCTCCTGCCGAGGACTCCAAAAGCGAGGCGATGCCCGGAAGGTAAGACAGGGAAGTGGACAGGGCAAACAGGTCCTTGGCGTTTCCGTTGCCGTAAATGATTCGGGATAAGATCCGCTCCATATCCTGAACCGGCGACAGAGCCTCCCGAACCCGGTCTTTCATGGAGAGATTGTTGAAAAACTCCAGGACTCCGCTTTGTCTTTTTGCGATGGCCCGGGGATGGGTGAGGGGCTCCTCGATCCACTTGCGGATCATTCTGGCACCAATGCTGGTACGGGTCTGATCCAGTACCCAGAGAAGGGAACCGCGTTTTTCCCGACCTCTTTGGGTCTCGGTCAATTCCAAATTTCTTCGGGAATTGGCATCAATGGCAAGGTGCTGGGTGCCGTCGTAAAGATTCAATTCCGACAGGGATTTCAGCGCCGTTTTCTGGGTGGTGAAAAGATATGCGATCAGTCCGTAGCAGACTTTAAGTAAAACGGGGTCTCTTTGGGAAAGTCCCAACTCTTCTTCTCTTTTTCCAAACTGCTCAAGGAGAAGGGAACGGTTTTCCTCTTCGAAAAGATCCCGGATCCCGCAGGATACCAGAATTCCTTCGCTCTGACGAAGAAAAGCGGTCAGAGGACTGCATTCTTCCTCAGCAAGGTTGATGAGGATCTCCTTTGGCGAAAATTTTGCCAGTTCGTTGATGATCTGACGAAAGAGCGATTCCGGACTGTCTGCTTCCATGGAAATGGCGGAAATGGCAGTTTCGGAAAGATCGTAAAAGGCACAGGCGCCCGTCTTTCCTTCCACATAGACCGTGGCCAGAAAGTTATTCTTTCCTTCTTCCAGGGCGCCGCCCAGGGTGACGGTGCCGGGAGTGATCACCTGGATGACCTCTCTGGGAACGATTCCTTTGCAGGTTGCGGGATCTTGGGTCTGCTCACAGATAGCAACCTTGTAGCCTTTTTCAATGAGCTTTGCAATGTACCCGTCTGCGGAGTGATAAGGTACGCCGCACATGGGAGCGCGCTCTCCTTCGCCGCAGTCCCTTCCGGTGAGAGTCAGATCCAGCTCTCGGGAGGCCAGTTTTGCATCCTCAAAGAACATCTCGTAAAAATCTCCGAGACGGTAGAAGAGGAGAAAACCCTCGTATTGCTTTTTGATTTCCAGGTATTGAAGCATCATGGGACTCATGATACCACCTCCCCAAATAACTGTATGGCCCGGGCTTGAGTGATTCTCAGCCGAACAAATTTTCCGGTAAGATCCTCGCCTTGAGGCTTTGGAAAATGAATAAGCTTTCCTCCGTCGCTTCGGGCGGAATAAAAGTCAGGATCGGTCTTGCTTTCCCCTTCGCACAGAGCCCGTAGCGTGGTTCCTACCAGGCGCTGGTTGTTTTCCGTTTGGATCCGCTGCTGCAAATCAAGGAGCCTTGCCATGCGATCTTTTGTAACTTCGCTTGGAATTCTGCCTTCCATTTGGGCGGCCGGCGTTCCTTTTCTGGGAGAATACACAAAACTGAACACCCCGTCAAAGCGGCAACGCTCTAAGGCGTAAAGAGTTTTTTCAAAGTCTTCTTCCGTTTCTCCGGGAAAGCCTACGATGATATCGGTGGTGATGGCGATATCCGGAATGTTTTCTCGCAAGGCATCGCACAGGGAAAAGAAGTGTTCCGAAGTATAGCGCCGGTTCATTTTTTTCAAAATCTCGTCGCTTCCGGCCTGAAGAGGCAAGTGAAAATGTCTTTCGCATTTTTCACTTTTTGCAATGACTTCAATGAGCTCTTCGGTCACGTCCTTTGGGTGGGAAGTCATAAATTTTAATACGAAATCCCCCGGGATCTGAGAGAGCTTTTCCAGAAGGCGGGCGAAAGGATAAGGGTCTGGGAGGTCTTTTCCGTAGGAATTTACGTTTTGCCCCAATAGGGTGATCTCTCGATAGCCTGCCTTTACCAGGGCGGAGACCTCTTCTATGATCTTTTCCGCTGCCCGGCTCCGCTCTCGCCCTCTTACGTAGGGCACGATGCAGTAGGTGCAGAAATTGTTGCAACCGTACATGATGGAAACATAGGCCTGGTGGGAATTTTTTCGCTGAATGGGGAGCCCTTCGCAAATTTTGCCCGGATTTTCCTCGTAGCTCTCAAGAAAAAACAACCGTTTTTGCGAAGAAAGGACCTGAGATAGAATTTCCCCGAATCGGGAGATCTGGTTGGTACCGAAGAGAAAATCTACGTAAGGATATTTGGTTTGAATATCCGTTTTGCGGTGCTCTTGCTGGACCATGCAGCCACACAGCCCGATCTTTAAATGTTTTTTCTTTTCCTTTAAATGCTTTAGTTGACCTGTGGTGGAGAGGGCTTTCAGCTCTGCGTGCTCTCTGACCGCACAAGTATTAAAAAGGATCACATCAGCCTCTTCCATGCGCTCTGCTTCCGAAAAACCACGGCTTTGAGCGATGCCCAAGAGGGTCTGACTGTCCGCTTCGTTTTGCTGGCAACCGAAGGTGTGAATGTAAATGGTTTTCGCTTCCATCAATGGGAGTTCCTCGTTCTAAAATTTGAGTTTATTGTATCATAAAACCGCATCTTTCGTCAATGCAATTTTCCTGCTTGCCTACGCCCTCTTTGGCAGGATCAATTGAATGGCTCCGGGGACGATCTCGATCTCCGGATTGACCCGTTCAAAAATTTCTCCGTCTGCCTGGAGGCAGATGGGCCCAGGGGAAAACAGACGGATTTTTTTGCATTTTTGGTAGTGCACCAAAGGCATGGTTTTTAGATGGTCGCCTCGCCTGTAATCGCCCACGTACCGAAGAAACTGGAAGCGGGAGATGGTGGGCAACGTAAGAAAATCCATATATCCGTCGTTGATCTCTGCCAGCGGTGTGGCTTGAAAACCGCCACCGTAAAAGCGACCGTTTCCCAGAACTGCCAAAGTCACATTTCCGTCTCCTACCGAAAGATCTTTCCCGTCCACCTGAAAGGTTATGGGATTTTTCATAGAGGAGAGAAAGGAATAGGCAAGGGCCAGCTTGTACGCCGCTCCTCCGGAAATCAAGGGGAGCTTTTTCAGATTTTGCTGACGACTTGCGGCCAGAGCATCCAGTCCTACGGAAATGTTGTTGATGCTGTAAAGAGAACCGCAGCGCAAAAGGTCGCATGGGAAAACAGAACCGTGAACGCAGGCGGAAAGATTCAGAAAATCCGCTTTTGAAAATTGGTCGAAGCTACGGATCGAATCGTTTCCGCTCCCCAAAGGAATCGGACAGACGGCGGCACGCTGAGATCCTGCTGCACCGTTGACCACTTCGTGAAGGGTGCCGTCCCCTCCGCAGGCATAAAGGCGCACGAATTCCTCCCCGCCTGAGGCCTCTCGGGCCAAATCTACCGCATGACCACGCTTTTCGGTGAAAAGGATGCGGTATTTTTCGCCGGGTAACGATGCAAAGACCTGACGGATCTGTTCCACGGTCTTGTGAATTTGGCTTTTGATGCCTGCTTTGGGATTGAGGATGAAAATATGCTGCACGGCGAATCCTCTCCTTTTTCGTTTTATGAAATTCTTTTGATCGGACCGGAAAGAGAAGCCCCTTCTTGAAAGGCACGGATCACCGTTTCCACTTGCAAGCGGGTCTCAACGGTAAAGAGAAAATGTTGATCCAAAAGCCCTTTTTCCAGTAGTTCTTTCTGTTTATCCCCCATGTAAAGAGGAACGGAGTTAAGAAGGATATCCCGTTTTCCCTCTCGCAAAACAGGGAAGACCATACCCCGCCGATCCCGAAGAGATCTGACGCCCAAGGGCCTCTCCAGGAGCATGAGCGGGAGTCTGCCGTAAACGATCACCCGCTTTTTTCCACGCAGATCCCGAAGCTGTGCCATGTTCAATTCCGGAGAAGCAATGGCATCTTCAAGATCTGGAAGAAATGGAAAAGAAAAACTGTTCATGATATTCAGCCGAAAATCCCCGTGAACTTGGAAAGGAAGCCCCTCTAAAAGGGGAAGTTGTCCTAAGTTACTTACGAGAACGTGCTGGGCGCCCTGTTTTGCCGCTTGTTCTAATTGCAAGCGGACAAAACTTGCCTCTTTGTCAAACACCACCGGAGGGAGAAACACCCCGTTGGCCTTTTTCGGATGAAAGGAGGCCAGGGGCAGATAAACTTCCCGGAAAAAATCCGTTTCCGGGATCTGACCGGGGTCATAAAAGCGAGCGGAGCGACGGGCGGTTCCGTTCTCTTTTGGCGGAAGAGGAGGCATGGCGATTTCCTTTTTCTCTCTTTCTACCAAAATGGCGGGAGCGCGCCGTCCCACATCGGAAAAACGAACTTTGGTGTCCCGGCTCATTTTTTTGTCCTCGGCTCGCCGCGTTCCCAGCATGGCGGGGGAGAGGGAGCGGGTAAAATAAGAATCCGTAAAGCCGCTTCGGGAAAAAATGCCTGCCAGCTCATTTAATTCTTTCGGTGTGGCGTTTCGCTGTTCCCGGATCAGACGATGCCAGATCCTCGCTACGGTGTACACGTAGGCGGGGCTCTTCATCCGTCCTTCGATCTTCAGGGAAGACACCCCTAAAGAGAGTACTTCTTTGGCGTGAGAGGCCAAAGACAGATCTTTTAAGCTCAAAGGATAAGCGCCGTTGTAAGGCAGACGGCAAGGCTGAGCACATTCTCCCCGGTTGCCGGATCGGGCGCCGATCATGCTGCTCATCAGGCACTGTCCCGAATGGCTGGCGCAAAGAGCGCCGTGGACAAACAATTCGATTTCAATGGGAGACTTGCGGCAGAGAACGGCAAGGTTTTCCCGATCCAGTTCCCGGGCGCATACCATGCGGGAAAATCCTTTTTCCGAAAGGATCTGGGCGGCTCCCACGTTGTGCCCGGACATTTGGGTGCTGGCGTGAAGGGGAAAGTCGGGAAGATCGTTGCGGATCAGAGAGGCAAAGCCCGGATCTGCTACAATCAAAGCGTCACAACCGGATCTGTACAAAAAACCGGCAAAATCCAACGCCTGTGGCAGAAGTCGGTCGGTGAGAAGGGTATTGAGGGTGACATAGACCCGAACACCTTTGTCGTGGCATCGCCCGATGGCCGTCAAGATCTCTTGCCGGTCAAAGTTCTTGGCATGCATTCGTGCATTGAAGTCCTGTCCACCGAAGTACACTGCGTCCGCGCCCCCCAGCAGTGCCGCTTCCAGGGAGTCCATTCCCCCTACTGGACAAAGAAGCTCCACGTTGTTTTTCATTTCACCGCCCCTTTCTTTCTTTGTATCATATCATATTTGTCGAAAAAAAGAAAGGCGTTTTCTAAAAGAAACCATCGAAGAAACGGTAATTATCAAAAAACGTGATTGATTATATAAAAAAACGGTATGTTCTCGGAGACCCTTTTTGATTGACTTTTTTTTCGGCCACCGCTAAAATGGCTTTGGATTTTGACAAAATCAAGAAAGTAAGGAGTAATTTGTCTATGTTTGCCTCGTCAGTGTTTGCATTTTCCCTTTCCGGTATTATCAAGCTGATGTTTAGCATCATGCTCATCGCTGCCCTGGGCTACCTTCTGGGCCGCGTGACCATTAAGGGCGTTTCCCTGGGTACAGCCGGTGTTTTCATCGTGGCACTGCTTTTCGGTGCCCTTTTGCCCAATTTCTTATCGGATGCGCTGGTTCTGAAAGCGGGAGAGGGAAGCGTGAGCTTTTCATCCGACGCTTTGAAGATCGTTGAAAACTTCGGGTTGATCCTTTTTGTTACCGCAGTTGGCTTTATTGCCGGACCCAATTTCTTTGCTAATTTTAAGAAAAACTTTAAGTCCTACATTCTCTTGGGCGTGCTTATCATCGTTGCCGGAGGAATTTCTGCCATTGGCTGCATTTACGCTGCACGTTTCTTGGAGAGCGGCGCTGATTTCAAAGAGCTGACCGCCATGGTGGTCGGACTTCTTTCCGGTTCTCTCACTTCCACTCCCGCTTTCTCTGCCGCAAAAGAGACGGTGGAGGCTTCTTATGAAGCGGCGGTTACCGTAGGACACGGCATTGCGTACCTTTTTGGCGTAATTGGCGTGGTTCTCTTTGTTCAGCTTGTTCCTAAAATGGCCAAGGCCAACATGGCAGATGAGCGTGCAAAGCTTGTGGGTGTGGACACCGGAGCGAAAAAGGAATACAAGGGTAAGCTGATTGAGATCGACGGATTCGGTTTCATGGCATTTTCCGTGGCTGCCATTCTTGGCATTTTGCTGGGTGGAATTAAGATCGCTAAGTTCTTCTCTCTGGGAACCACCGGCGGCACTCTTGTAATGGCTCTGATCTTCGGTCACATCGGTCGCATTGGACCCATCAATCTTACCCCCAAGGAATCTACTCTGAAGATCTTCCGCGAATTGGGCCTGATGCTCTTTCTCATCGGCGCAGGTATCGCTGGCGGCATCAACTTCGTTAAGTACTTTAAAGTGATGTATTTCGTTTACGGCGTGATCATGACCATCGTTCCCATGATCGTTGGGTATCTGTTTGCAAAATATGTTCTCAAACTTTCCCTTTTGAACAACTTAGGTTCTATTACCGGCGGTATGACTTCGACCCCGGCTCTTGGGACTTTGATCAACGTTTCCGGCACGGAAGATGTGGCCAGCGCCTACGCTGCTACCTATCCTATTGCCTTGATCGCAGTGGTTCTGGTCTCCCAGTTCCTCATCATACTATTCTAGTATTCCAGGAAAGCCAAAAACGAAAAGAACGCGCAATTTTGCGCGTTCTTTTTTTGTCCCATAGGATGAATTTTTCCGGCCAAAGATATGGAACAATGCGGTCAGAATATACTTATTGTGTGCCAAAATACGAAAAGCAATGGCTTGCTTTTTATGTCAAAAACGTTGGATCCATTCTCTTTTCTTTCGGAATCGACAAATGAATTGTAAAAAATGCATAATTTTTTCGAAAAAAATTCTGTTTTTTTGCACATTTCGCAACAAGAGCGAAGATATTATAATAAAAGAGTAAAATGAATTTTTGAAAAATTCTTTTTCACATTCCCCGAGGGGAAAATTTCATAAAAGCTTCGAGATTTTCGGGGCAAAGGAGGAGTACCATGGCAACCGTTGATATGAAACGAATCCGCAACATCGCTCTTCTGGGGCATTCCGGGTCCGGCAAGACCTCGCTGGCCGAGGCGATGCTTTATCTTTCCGGAGGCAGCGATCGCTTTGGAAAGGTGTCTGAGGGCAATACGGTTTTTGATTTTGATCCCGAAGCGGTGAAGAGAAAAATCTCTGTATCTTCCTCTCAAGCTCCCATGATGTGGAAGGATACGAAGATCAACGTGATCGATACTCCCGGTTATCCCGGCTTTACCGGAGAGGTATCCCAGGCGGTGCGGGTGGCGGACAGCGCCATTATCGTTGTCGATGCCAAGGCCGGTATCCAGGTGGGTACTGAGCTGGCTTGGGATAAGGCCACCGAGGCGGGACTTCCCAAGGCTATTTACATCAATAAATTTGACGATAACCAGGCTCGCTTTGCGAAGCTTCTCAACGCCCTTCATGAACAGTTTGGCCGTTCCATTTGTCCTATTACCATTCCTATGGTACAAGACGGCGAGGTTCGCGGCGCCATTGACCTTGTGGCCATGGAGGCTCACAGCTTTGACGACAAGGGCACCCACCACGTGCTTCCCATACCCGATGTCAATAAAGAGGCAGTAGAGGAATTCCGGAATATGCTTCTGGAGGCCGTTGCCGGCACCAGCGAAGATTTGATGAACAAGTATTTCGGTGGGGAAGAAATTTCCCATATGGAAATCTATCAAGCCGTTCACGAGGGGATCATCCACGGGGATATCGTGCCTTGCTTCTGCGGTTGCGCAACCCGGCTTTGGGGTGTTTGGACTCTGATGAATTCCATTTCAGCCTCTTTCCCCCGACATAGCGCAAAGGGTACGGAAAAATCTGCCGACGGCAAGGACGTTGAGATCCAGCCGGAAGGAGCACCTGCCATTTTCATTTACAAGACCATTGCCGATCCTTTTGTTGGAAAAATGAGTTTCTTTAAGGTGATGAACGGCACGGTGAAAGGGGATCTTACGCTGAAAAACGTTCGCACCGGCGAAGATGAAAAGTTGGGTAAGATCTATACGATCAAAGGTAAGACCCAGACCGAGGTACCGGAATTGGCTTGCGGAGATCTGGGTATGGTTTCCAAGCTTGACGCCGCTACCGGCGATACTTTGAGCTGGATGGGTAATGTTTCTTACGCTCCTGCGGAATATCCCTTGCCGTTTTACGTCAGAGCGCTCAAAGCAAAGGCCCAGGGAGATGAAGACAAGATCTCTTCTGCTATCACCAGACTTCTGGATGAGGATATGACCGTAAAATACGAGGTCAACGGAGAAACGGGACAAATGCTTCTTTCCGGCCTGGGCGGTACCCATTTGGAGATCACTCTTGCCAAAATGAAATCCCGTTACGGAACGGAAGTGGTTTTGAGCGATAAGAAGATTGCTTATCGCGAGACCATTCGCAAGAGCTGCAAGGTGGAGGGCAAGCACAAGAAGCAGTCCGGCGGTCACGGTCAGTACGGTCATGTAAAGATCGAGTTTTCTCCCGGAGAAGCGGAAGGCCTTACCTTTACCGAATCTATTTTCGGCGGATCCGTTCCCAAGAACTTCCACCCTGCGGTGGAAAAGGGACTTCAGGAGTGCATGGCCAAGGGTGTTCTGGCAGGTTTTCCTGTGGTTCGCCTGGCTGCCAACCTTTACGACGGATCCTACCATGATGTTGACTCTTCCGAAATGGCATTTAAGACTGCCGCTTCCATTGCATTCCGAGAAGGACTTGTCCAGTGCGACCCGGTGATCCTGGAGCCCATTGGAAAGCTGCGGGTGTTCCTGCCCGACTCTCAGATGGGAGATGTCATTGGCGATCTGAATAAGCGTCGCGGTAAGATCATAGGTATGGAGCAGGACGAGAATAAGCGTGGTTGGAGCATTGTAGAAGCGGAAGTTCCCGAGGCGGAAATGGCAGATTACGTTCAGGCACTTCGGGCGCTCTCTCAGGGCAGAGCCAGCTTTACTTTCTATTTTGATCACTACGAAGAGACCCCGGCGAGCGTGTCGGAAAAGATCATTGCCGCTGCTAAGCAAGCTTAAAATATGCAGGAAAGCCCCTTGCGAAAAGCAAGGGGCTTTTATCGTAACGCCGCCTGTTCGAAGAGTAGGGTGGGGGATTCCTGTATTTTAAAATTCGGTCTTCGAAGTACGGCGGTGTTGGAAAAATGCGAGTGCTAATCTTTGGAAAAAGTGTTGCACCCGATTTCATTTTATGATATAATTCCTCTGGTGTCACCGGAAGACCGGTTTTAGAATGGATAAAAATAGGAGTATTTGATATGATCAAGCTAGCACCCTCCCTTCTTGCAGCAGATTTTGCACGTCTTGGCGAGGAAATTAAAAAAGTTCATGAAAACGGAGCCCAATATCTTCATCTGGATGTGATGGACGGCATGTTCGTCCCCAACATTTCTCTGGGGCCGGGAATGGTCGCCTCTTTGCGCAAGGTGAGCGACATCGTCTTTGACGTGCATCTGATGATCCAGGATCCTATTCGCTATATTGACGACTTTGCCAAAGCCGGAGCCGATATCATTACCTTCCACTACGAGGCCTGTGACAACCATCGCCAGGTGATCGAGAAGATTCATTCCTATGGCATCCGCGCCGGAATGTCTGTAAAGCCCTATACCGACGCAGATCTTATGGTTCCTTTTTTGGATGAGCTGGACTTGGCGCTGGTGATGACCGTGCAGCCCGGGTTTGGTGGACAAAAGTTCATGCCTGAGGCGATGCCCAACCTGGAAAAGCTCAATCGGGCAATTCAAGACAGTGGCAGAGAGATTGATCTTGAAGTAGACGGAGGGATCAATCTGGAAAATGCGGCTTTTGTTAAGGCTCGCGGTGCTAACGTTCTGGTGGCCGGATCCGCCGTGTTCGGCGCGAAAGACGTTGCCGCAACCGTTCGGGAATTTTTAAAATAAGAAGTTTGCAAAAAGCTCGTGTGTCCTGTGGGATACACGAGCTTTTTTTGTGTTTGACTTTCTTATTCTTCCAGCTGTCGGCCAAGGAAAACGCCGGCAGTTTGAATCAGCGCTTTTTCCGTCTCCGAGACTTCCTTTAATTCCGTCTTGAGACAGGCAACACCCCCAATGATATCGCCTTCCGATAACACGGGCATCAGCGAAGACACATACCACCCCTCCGGTCCCATACCGATTCTGGACGTTCCCGACCGATAGGTGTAGAGCTGACGGGTCTCCAGAATTTTTTCCACCTCCGGAGCGATCTTTTGATCGATCACTGCTTTTTTTGGAATTCCGGCGCAGGCGATGATCGCGTCCCGGTCAAATACCGCCACCACGATCCCACAACTTTTGTGGAGCGTGTCGCAGTATCCTTGCGCCTCCTCAAACATCTCTCCCACAGGAGAATATTTTTTAAAAATAACCTCTCCGTCTCGATCTGTGTAAATTTCCAGCGGGTCGCCTTCACGAATTCGCATAGTCCTACGAATCTCTTTCGGAATAACAACACGACCAAGGTCGTCTATACGGCGTACAATACCTGTTGCTTTCATATATACATTTCTCCTTAAATTACAAATTGTGTTGTTAGTATTTGTGATTTGTGGGAATTTATACTGTTTTAATTTACATTTTAAATTTAGTGTGTTATTATAATTAAAAGGCGGTGTTTTATTGTTAACTATAAAAAGAATGAATAATGGTAAAATTTTAAGTCAATCTTCTAACTACAATGGAATCGATCTAATTAAATTTATATGTTCGATTTTGGTTTTTGTAATTCATATTCCTCCGTTGCAGAACGAAGCCTTTGAATTGGCAAAGTATGTTAATTTTGGACTACAGAATTATTTATGCAGAATTGCAGTTCCGTTTTATTTTGTTGTTTCTGGTTTTTTTCTCTTTAGAAAAATGGATGTTTATAATTTGAAACCTGATGTAATAAAAACATATTGCTTTAATGTTTTAAAAATAATGTGTATATGGATTGTTCTATTGAATACGGTGGATATTACCCATCATTTGTGGTATCTTGGTTCAGATGTTGTGGCAATTGCATTAGTAAGCATTTGTTTTTATAAACAAATAAAAATTAGTTGGATATGTGTTTTGTCCTGCGTTTTATATATCGTGGGACTTTTCGGTGATTCTTATTATGGTATAATTGAGCCGGTTGTTAGTAATGGCTTGTTACAATCTTTTATGAACGTTATTGGTTTCTTTATAAACTCAACGCGTAACGGAATATTTATGGGCTTTGTTTTTGTATTAATTGGTGCTATTTTTTCGCAATATGAAATTAAACTGAAACTTTTTACGTGTGCAATAGGGTTTGTTTTATCTATGTTTGGTTTACTTGGAGAAGTTTTTTTGCTTGGTTATTTTGATATACCAAAAGATTATAATATGTACTTATTTTTGATTCCGACAACAGTTTTTCTTTTTTTATTTGCTAAAAATCTAAAACTGAAAGATAGTAGCATTTATAAAAAAATCCGAGTTATTGGTTTTATTATATACTTAACACATTTACTCGTAAACAAACTTGTTGTTTGGTTTATGGGGTATATAGATAAATATTTAAATATAAATCTCTTTGACTTTGAGTTTTTAATAACATTAGTGTTATCTATACTAATAGCTGTATTGGTTGAGTGGTTGTCTTGTCGAAATAAATTTAAATGGATAAAAATTTTTATATCTTAAGAAAGGGGCTGTAAAAAAACGCAGACCGCATCAAACAATATAAAGCAAGGGATTCCTACAGAGCTGATATGTGTAAGAATCCCTTAAACAATGAAAAAAGTACAAGTTATTAAGAATTTTAAGTTTTATGCTACGAACAAACCTCGCCACTCGACGTACCTTTGTACGCCTTCGGGCAAGCGAAAACAAGTCTGAAGCCTTGTTTTCGCTCGGTTTGTCCGTTCTGCATCTTTTTTTCCTATCCCCTGAAAAGGGGCTGTAAAAAACTTTCGTTTTTTCACAGCCCCTTTTGCTATGTATAAAATCGCCGAAAAACCCTGTTTTGACACCGATGCGTTCAATGGGGCAAACCAGCGAAAACCCTTGTGTTCATACGGCTTTCAGGCGGTTTGCCCTATTATAACGCATTCCTCTATTCTACGAACTATTCCTGTTGCTTTCATATATACATTTCTCCTTAATTTACAAATTGTGTTGTATATTACGAGCGATAAGCGAGTAACAAGGTTCACTCAGGCGTCAAATTTTCCAAATTTGGAAACGCCGTGTGGTTCTTATTATCTGTAAAACAAGGAGATTTATACTGTCCAAAATTCGTTTTTTATATCAAAGGCAGTGAGCTGTTCATAATAGTGATCTGTATTTATTGGGTGAACAATGATTGTATTTTTTAAAGGTTTTGATAAAATATGAAACGGAAGAAAAGCCGACGTCGTAAGAAATTTCTGTTATGTTTTTCTGAGATTTTTTCATTAATTTTTTTGCTTTGTTTAAGCGAACAAGATTCAAGTACTCAACAAAAGAAACACCTAATATGCTTTTAAAAAACTTGCAAAAATATGAACGATGAAGGTTTAACACTGCACTTATTTGTG
>JAZOQB010000047.1:0-73676 GCA_045655865.1 Eubacteriales bacterium | reverse complement strand
CATATTGTGGCATAACTTTGCCCTCCTATTAAAAAGATTTGTCTTATTATATAGTAATTTGTCAAATCTGTAAAGATATGCTACACCTCTTATTTCAAAGGAGAGCCGCAGTATTCGCATTCGCCCATATCTCCATAAATGGTGTTGTTTGCGCCACAGCAAGAACAAACGACAATCTTTGTTTGTGCGGGTGCTGCATTGGCGGGGGTAGCAGTAGCGTTTGCAGTAAACTGGGGTGCGGGAGCACTGCTGGGGAGAACCACTTCTCTCATACCTTCGTCGATATAGGCATTTTTCAAATAGCCTTTTTCAATCATTTTCTTAATGTCTTTATAGACAACATTATAAGATTTGCCAGTGGTTGCTGCAATGGCATCCAACTGACGGACATTGCCATTGACAATGATAGAAAGATATTGCTTAATGTTCTCTGCTTCTACTTTCAGGCTCTTGGATTTGCGCAGCAGAGCGATACCACCAACAGCAACAAACAACAAAAATACAAGCCCGCCAATATCGCCGGCGGCAAGCGCAAGCCCATTATCCAGAAAAGACATAAAAAAGCCAAAAAAGCCAAGGGCAGCAAAGACAATTAACACGATACCAAACACTTTCAGACCGGCACCGCCTGCTTTCATCGCAGCTTTTTTGTCAACAGAAAACTTCTTTATCAGCAAAAACAAACCGACGGGCCAAAAGAAAATGAATGCCAAAACGATTGCCGGCCACGAGTACCAAAAGTTATTCTTATCAATGTTCATTATGTTTTCCTCCAATTGCTAAATATCAATAACTTCCTCGCTTTGAACTTGCAACCTTGATAGAGCGAAGTTTAATCGCGTTTTTGATATCTATGATTTTTTCTGCGATGCCTTCATTCCCATTCTTTAAAAGAAGTTGCACTTCATCGAGCTTATTCATAATAGTCATTTCATCTTGAGTTAATGTGCTATTATCAGAATACTTCAACATTTCAACGATTTCGTCTAAATCTTTTTTGTAATCTGTATCGCCGAATTCCACACACAACGAAGCGGCTTTTTCAACACAGCAGCCCATCACAGACTGGCTTTCTTTCATTTTGTTGTTTTGCGCGGTAACGTTGTTGGTGAAAAACACAATTACAACATCCACAAGCAAAAGAACACACAAAGCCAAAATATTTAAGAGAATATAGGTTTTGATCGCCAGCGGGAAGATGTTTACAAAGATAATGGAAAGCAGAAGAACAAGAGCGATGTGGGCAATGCTTGTTACAAGATTGGAAATACCGAAAATCGTGCTCTTAATCTTAAATGCTTTCGCGGTGCCGATTCCCTCTGCTAAAATCAAAAACAGCAGGGAAATCCAGCGCATAGGAACAGTAAAAATGTTGTTGAAAACTAGAAGATAGAAGATAACTGTTACAGCTACGGAGATTGCACCGCAAATCAGTGCAATGTATTTCGATTTGCTCAACATAAATTCATCCCCCTTAATCAATTGCAGTTCCGCATTCAGGGCAGAACTTTGTGTTTCCGCTCAACTGATTTCCGCAATTCTTACATTTCTTTACCAAGGAATGGCCGCATTCAGGGCAGAACTTGCTATTGCCATCCAGCAAATGGCCACATTGAGGGCAAGGGGTGGGAACTTTTGCGCCACAAGCGGTGCAAGAGGTTGCTCCTTCGGGAAGATCTGCTTTGCATTTAGAACAGGGGTTGTACTTCTTTCCGCACTCAGGGCAGAATTTCGTGGTTTCTGTTAGTTTCGCACCACAGGAAGCACAGGTAATACTAGCATTTTCTTCTTTCTTTTCTTCCTGCTGGGGAGCGGTTGTATCGCATCCGCAATGATTGCAGAATCTTGCATTCAGATCAATGGCTTTTTTGCATTTGGGGCATTCTTTCGTTGCAGCAGTATTCAGGTTTTGAGTTAAACCGCCGAACTGCTGACCGATCGTGCCACCCATACCAACGCCCATTCCCAAACCAATACCTGCGCCCATAAGACCGCTTTGCATAGAACCGGGGTTCGTAGCAGCACCCTCCAAGGTGTCGAAGGAACGTTCTTGCTGATAGCTGTAACCGACAATATCCATTTCGGCTCTTTTTGCAAGTGCTTTTTTGAGTTGCACTACGGCAGGATCGTCTTCGGGTACGTTAATATCGTTTACAAAGAAGGAAGCAAGTTTAATGCCATACTCTGCAAACATAGGAGTCATCTTTTCTTGAAGAAACGTTGAGATTTCATCCAAGTAGGCATTGATTTCTAAAATGCTGATATTTTTATGTACGAGATAAGAGGAGATGGCATCTTTTGCTTTGGTAAGATAAACACCTCTAAAGAATTTCAACAGAGTGGCCTTATCAAACTGAGGCAAAGTGCCTACGAGTTTCAGAAGGAATTTTTTAGAATCCTCAACTTGGATGCCAAACTGACCGAAAGCACGGACCGGTACAAATACCTTGTACTTTGGATCTTGGAGCTGAATGGGAGTAGAAGTTCCCCACTTTACATCCAAAGAAAAGACTTTATTGATATACCAAACCTCGGCGGTAAAGGGAGAACGTCCACCAAACGGAAGGTTTACCAATTTATTCAGAATCGGAATATTTGCAGTTTCTAAGGTGTGTCTGCCCGCGCCAAATACATCGCAAATTTGACCACCTTTCACTAAAATGGCTTCTTGCGATTCATTTACAATCAGCTGAGTCCAAGTCCCCAATTCGCTATTCGGATATTTCCAAGCGAAAACGTCAGGGCTTCCATTATATTTTATCACATCAACTAATGCCATGAAAAATCCTCCAAAACTATTTTATAATCAGCACACTGCAAGCATCAAAACCGACACTGAGGCAGACCAATACTAGTGTAAGAATTTTAGCACCAGAACCCAATTCTGTCAAGAAATTGGCATAGTAAAATAGCATAAAATATTGTTTTGAGCGTTGTAACCATCGCGCTGGTTATCAAAAGCATGGTAAAGAAAAAATAATCATAACCACCCGCTATGCGGGTGGTTGTGCGCTTTGCTCAAAGAGCAAACCCGCCTAAAGGCATTAATAAGAAAAAGCACCTGACGTGTCAGGTGCTTTTTTTGATGAAGAGATGTTTTAAGGAATCAGCGTTCCGGAGTAGATCACGGGTCTCTCACCGTTGTAGAGCTGAGCGACCACCTCAACGGTAGCGCCTTTCTTTGCGTAGCTGGAGAAAGAGGTGTGGTAAATGGTATCGTTCAAAGTCAGCGTTTTCTCGCCGGCAGCACCGCAGCGAGAAACCTTGGTGATGCTTTTTCCGCTGCTGTCCGTGGCCGTCACATACAAGTCAGAGATGGCATAGTTGCTGGTCGCCGATGCGGCCTTCAGTTCATCAATGGTAATTTGCTCACCTTCAAAGGAGAAGGTAGTTACGGCCGGTTCGATGGGATCGGTGCCAATCAATTCTGCGAAGGTAAAAGGAATAAAGGAGCCTTTCAAGAGATAATTGAAGCTGGCTTTCCAATCGGCTTTTTCTAACGCTGTTTCCAGAGTTTTTGCTGCCGCCTGGTCGATAATGGTCACGTAGCTTTCCTCGCCGTTGATGGTTCCATCGGGATTTCTTACGATCACGGGTTCGGAGGTGCACATGATGACGTGTCCTGCCGTGGTGACCGTCCATTGAACCAGTCCGTCTGCGGGTTGCATTTTAGCGTAAGACTCGAACATGACCTGCTCTCCGTTGGTGCGGACAATGTCAGAGGTGTGAATTTTCCCGTCCAATCTGTCAATTGTAGCATCGTAGGTGTAGGGACCTACCGGAATAAATCCGTTTTTCTGCACCATGAAATGAGTCAAGTTGTAATTGGCGGAACTGACCACTCTTCCCCAGCCAACAAAGGCGCCGCAGGAGCACTGGTTACCAAAGGGAATGGGAGAGCCTCCTTTGGAGAAAGTGACGATTCCGGTTTTTTCATCATAGATCTCCATGACACGGTAAATATTTCCACTGCTTCCGCCTCCGCCAAGTGCGTAGGGAAGACCACCGTAAACTACGCCTTGAGACAGCTGTGCCAATTTGTTGACGGTGGATTTTTCGTATGTTTTATCGGGAGTCCAAGGGAAGGTCTGGGCAAAACGGAAGAAATCAACCACCAGAGCTCTCCGCTCGGCGATGGACATGGAATCGGTGGCAATGGGGAAGCTGTTGATTTTCTCCCAGGTGAGAGGATCGTTAATTTTTGGATATTCGCCGGAGGCATTGTTGTCGCCAGAGGTACCCGCCTCTTCCGTTTGAGTCGAAGTCTCCTGCGTAGGCTGAATGGTGCTTGTCGCGCAGGAAGCAAAAGATAAGAGCGTGGCAAGGCAAAGGAATAGAGCGATCAGTCTTTTCATGAGGGTTTCCTTTCTTTGATTGTGTGTTTTCATACCAGCAACGACAACATCCTATGAAATCAAGAGAGTGCCGCTGTGGGTGTTTGCGGACAAAGCCAATTTTCTTCCCATTGTATCATGTCTGTGTTTTTTTGAAAATGGAGATAGTGACGGAATTTTACCGTTTTTTTCGTGATATTTCACATACCAACCGCACATTGTGTCCTTTTGTCCACACATAATATATCACGGAATCCAAGAGAAAAATAGGTCGATTTTGTGAATATTCTCTAAAATTTTTCACAAAGTTGGAAAACATTGAAAAAAGAGTCAAAAAAAGAGAACGACAGCGGAAAGTCGTTCTCTCGATACGATCGGTTTGTTTTGGATGAAACGGTTCGGTTGCTATCCGATCTTTTCCAAATAGATCTCCGGAACGTCTCCCACCAAAATTTTCTCACTCATGGGTAGAACAAGTTCCGTTTCCACTTCTGTATTTTCATTTGGAAGTATGATCACAAGTTTCGAACGGATCCGAAGTCGAATCAAGTGCCGGCTCTGGTTGATGCCACAGTCCTCCAGAACGGTGTCGATTTGTCCGTTGGTAATGCCGATGGGGTGGATCCGTACCCGAACCGGGAAACCCATCCCGGAAAACAGATTCCACCCGGCAAGGCTCCCCAGAGGAACACGGATGCTCATCTTGTTTTCTTTTTGAAGGCTCTTGTCAATTTCTCTGACCAGTTCCGCTCTTGCCTGAGAAAGCCGGGCGGTGTTCACGTCAAGATAGGTGACCTGCCCGTTTTCATCGTGGATCGTGGTGATCAGGTCGTCGTAATTCAGTTCTCCTTTTTTTGCCATTCTTCCGATTGCTTGGTGGACTGTTTCCAAAAGCTCTTTTTCCGCTTGTGTCTGCGCCAACTCCAGAATTTGATCGGCCAGGGCGTTTTCCAAATAAAGGGAGAGTAAAAGATATGCGGTAAAAATGGAAATCAAGGGTAAGATAAGCTTACGGGGAGAAAAGCGGAATTTACGCTTTTTGCCGGAAAAAGAAACAATGGGGGAATGGGGCTTGGTGGGCGTTTGGATCTTTTCTGCCTTTTTAATGCTGCTGTCGTTTCGAGTATTTCGCCGGTCCATTTGGAGACTGTTGTTTTCGCTGTCTCTGTTCATGGCAGGATTCTCCTTGTCCGGTTCTTGGGGTGCTTGGCAGCAAATCCTTCTTTTTCAGGGAGTTGCCGCTATCTTCTTTCTGTTTTTTTTCATTGCAAGGCCTTGGAGGGAAAAAAGAGGACAGAGAAATTCACCGGGATAATTTTTTGCTAGCTCTTGCAAGTTTTTTCCAAACCGGATATAATGTACTGTAGTATATTCTACGAAGATGGAAAACTTGTTTCTGGAAAGGAAAATCCATGAGTTTAATTGAAAAAATTTTCGGTAGTCATTCCGATCACGCCGTTAAGAAAATAAAGCCTATCGTGGATACCATTGAATCTCTCGCGGACCGTTACCGTGCCATGAGCGACGATCAGCTTCGGGGTATGACCCAGGTTCTGAAGGGGAGACTGGAGAGCGGCGAGACTTTGGACGATATCCTCCCCGACGCCTTTGCGGTGGTTCGGGAAGCGGGAGAGAGGGTTCTGGGAACGCGGCATTACCGTGTCCAGCTCGTTGGCGGCGTGGTGCTCCATCAAGGGCGAATTGCGGAAATGAAGACCGGGGAAGGAAAGACCCTCATGGCCACTCTTCCCGCGTATTTGAACGCCCTTGCAGGCAAAGGCGTGCACATCGTAACGGTGAACGATTACCTTGCCAAGCGTGACTCGGAGTGGATGGGAAAACTTTATGGCTTCCTCGGGCTTTCCGTGGGTCTTGTCATTCATGGCTTAACCAAAGAGGAAAAGTGTGCCGCGTACCGGGCGGATATTACATACGGTACCAACAATGAGTTCGGCTTTGACTATCTGCGGGATAACATGGTCATCTATAAAGAGCAAATGGTCCAGCGGGGCCATGCTTTTGCCATTGTAGACGAGGTAGACAGCATCCTCATTGACGAAGCGCGTACGCCCTTGATCATTTCCGGAGAAGGAGATTCCTCGTCGGTGCTTTACACGCAGGCGGATGCCTTTGCCCGGTCACTGAAGTCTTACAAGGTGAAGGAGACCGATACCAAAGAGCTCTACGAGGATCTGAATGCGGATTATATCATCGATGAAAAGGCCAAAAGCGCAACCCTCACCCCCCGCGGTGTGGCCAAGGCAGAGAAGAGTTTTGGGATCGAGAATCTGTCAGATCCGGAAAACGCCACTTTGTACCATCACATCAACCAGGCGATTAAGGCATGGGGTACCATGCACCGGGATGAGGACTATGTTATCAAGGACGGCCAGGTGATCATTGTAGACTCCTTTACGGGAAGAATGATGTTCGGTCGGCGCTATTCCGACGGCTTGCACCAGGCCATTGAAGCAAAAGAAGGCGTCAACATTCAAAAAGAGTCCAAAACCTTGGCTACCATTACTTTCCAAAATTATTTCCGTTTGTATAAAAAGCTATCCGGTATGACAGGAACCGCTCTGACAGAAGAGCCGGAATTTAGGGAGATCTACAATCTGGACGTGGTGGAGATCCCCACCAACCGTCCCATGATCCGCATGGATCACCCCGACGTGGTTTATAAAACGGTAGCGGGAAAATATCGGGCAATTGTCAATAAGATCCGGGAGTGCCACGAAAAGGGCCAGCCGGTCCTAGTAGGAACCGTTTCCATCGACAAGTCTGAGTACCTCTCGCGGCTTCTGAAAAAGGAAAAGATCCCCCACAACATTCTCAACGCCAAGCACCATATGCGCGAGGCAGAGATCGTGGCCCAGGCGGGAGCCTGGGGCGCGGTAACCATTTCCACCAACATGGCGGGCCGCGGAACGGATATCAAATTAGGTGGAAACCCGGAATTTATGGCTCTGTCCCAGTTGAGAAAAGAAGGCTTCTCCGAAGAACTGGTTCAAGTGGCGGATTCCTATTTTGAAACGCAGGACGAAAATGTCCGTCAGGTTCGTGCCCGTTATACTCAGCTTTTGAAAGAGAATCAGGAGAAGATCGCTCCGGAGATCGAAAAAGTCAGACAGGCCGGCGGTCTTTATATCATTGGTACCGAGCGCCACGAATCCCGCCGGATCGACAACCAGCTCCGGGGACGCAGCGGCCGACAGGGAGATCCCGGTGCATCCACTTTCTTTCTTTCTTTTGAGGATGATCTTCTGCGCCTTTTCGGAAGCGATCGGATCATTGGAATCGTAGACCGTTTGGGACTGGACGAGGATCAGGCCATCGACGCTAAGATGATCTCCTCCTCCATTGAAACGGCCCAAAAGCGTTTGGAAGGGGACAATTTCAACCGCCGAAAGAATGTTCTCATGTATGACGACGTGATGAACCAGCAACGCCACCTGATCTATCAGCAGCGTCAGGAGGTGCTTGACGGAGCGGATCTGAAAGAAAAACTGCAGTCCATGGTACGGGATATGGTCGTTGCCACGGTGGCCTCATTTGCTGCAGAAAACGAAGAAGAGGAATACAACTTCCAGGAGCTGCGCAAAAAATTCATGGGAACTCTTTGCACGCCGGAGGACTTTTGCTTTGCACAAGGAGAAGAAAAGCCGGACGTGGAAGAGATTACCCGGCTTCTCACAGAACGCGCAGAGGCACTTTACGCTGCCAAGGAGAACCTTTTTGGAGCTGAGCAGTTCCGCGAGGTGGAGCGAGTGGTGCTTCTTCGCAACGTAGATCGTCTCTGGATGGATCATCTGGATGCGATGACGGAATTGAAAAACAGCATTGGACTCAATGCCTACGCTCAGAGAAATCCCATTGTGGAATATAAGATCCAGGGCTCGGTGATGTTTGATGAAATGGTAGAGCAGATCCGGAATGAAACGGCAATGACCATTTTGTCTATTTTCCCAAAACGTGCCATCAAGCGGGAAGCGGTGGCGAAAATTACCGGTGAGAGCGCCGGAGGTGACGGTACGGTGAAAAAGACTCCCGTGGTGAAAAAATCTCAGCCCGCTCCCAACGATCCCTGCCCCTGCGGCAGCGGTAAGAAGTATAAAAAGTGTTGCGGTTTAAAGGAGAACGGTTGATGGGTTTCGGTTCGCTTTTTCTGGGCTTCATGTTCCTTTATGATTTTCAAATCGCCTTGCGCCATACGGGCATGGACGGAGCCTACGCCATGATCGATATTTTCCCGGATGCGATCGGTTGGGTTCTGCTCTTTTTGGGACTTGGCACTTTGTCAAAAAAAGCGGAAGGCTTTGAGCAAATTCGCAAGGCACCCGTTTTGTTTTTCGTCCTATCTTTGTTTACCCTGGCAAAGGACACCTTGTTTTTTTCCGTGTTTTATTCCGAACAGGGACGGCAGATTTTTGCCGGCCGGGCGCTGGACGTGAGCGTTCACCTTTTGGAACTGGCCTTTATTTATGTTCTCTTCCGCCAAACGGCAAGGTTTTGCCGCAAACAAGGCGAGGACCGTCTATCCGGTGCCCACGCCTTGATGCCTCGTATTGCTTTGGTGGAGGGAGGGCTGTATCTCCTGACTCGACTGGTGCGGCTTTTGCCTGTTCCTGTCAGTTTTACCGCGGTGGCAAACGTGATCTCCCGACTGGATTATCTTTTTCTGGTGTTTCTTATTTGGTACGGCACCATTTGTCTTCTGCGGTCGCTCTTTCGCCTTTCCGATTCGTAAGAAAGGAGTACTATGGGAACCGGTACTTTATTCTTTGGATTTTTGTTTCTGATCAATCCGGAGCTGATTACGTTGGATCTAATCCCGGATCTGTTCGGATATCTGCTTATCGCCAAAGGACTTGAAAAACTCTCTCATCTGGAAGAACGGGTGGCCGCAGGACGGCGCTACGCCTTCCTTTTGGCTCTGTCCAGCTTGATTAAATTTGCCGCGAACGGCATCACTTTCTCCACTCAGATCGAAAGCACGCGGCTTACCGTTACCTTTTTCTTTTTCTTGGCGGAGATCTTTTTGGGTTTCCTTTTGGTAGATCACGTCTTCAAAGGCGTCCAGTATCTTGCTGTTCGACGGGATGGAGATCTGGCGTTAAAGGGGTATGAAGTAGCCAGGCTTTATCTTACTGCTTTTTTTCTGGTAAAGCCGATCGCTACCTTTCTTCCGCAGACCGCCGTCATTTTCTTTCCCAATGTGGATGCGGATCCGGAGCTTGTGGAAGGATTTACCTCGATGGTTCGCACGTTCCGCACGGCTCGGAGCATCCTTTTTGCGGTGGGGGCACTGGTTTTGGTTTTCTTTGGCATTTATACCGCCCGGATCCTCAAGGCGTATGTGGCCCGCTGTCGCTCTGACGAGGTTTTTTGCACCAATCTGGAAGAGGATTACAAGGAAAAGGTATCTTGCAATGAATCTATGCAAAAGCGTCTTGCCATCCGTAAGGGATTTCTCTTTTTCTTTGTTGCCTCTGTGTTTTTGGGAGATTGGTATCTGGATCACTTGAATATGTTCCCCCGTCCGCTTTTTGCTCTGTTTGTGTGCTTGGGCCTTTGGCGGATCCGGGAGGCTGTAAAAGTCAAATCTTGGCAGATAAGCGTGTCCGTGGGCACCTTTGTTATTACCTTGATAGGATACGCCTATCGGATCTTTTGTTTGTTGAGGGACGATTGGAATTTTCCCTATTCTTTTCCGGGGGATCCCATTGCCGTCGTTTTAGGAATCCTTGGGACAGTATCGTGTGCCGTTTTGGTATGTTTGATGCTATTTACCGTAAAGCGTTGCTGTGAAACCTATACGGAACAGCGCTATGGAAATCGGTTTGTGATCCTGTGCATCCTTTTTCTTGCCATCCTTGCCTTGGGTTTTTACCGTTATCTGTTTGTGGGGCGGTATCTGATTGAGGGCTCCATCCGCGTAGATCCCGCCGCAGTGGAGTGGTGTTTGTACGCTCTTGCCCTCTTTCTCCACAAGAACAGTTTAGAAGACATTCGAAACGAGGCAGATTGGAAACTAATTTAAATCAGTAAGAAGTCAAAATTTAAGGAGAGAAATTCCATGTGTGGATTTGCCGGCATGTTCCGCCCGGATGGGTTTGATCAGAAAGAAAAAGAAATCCTCCGACAGATGAGTCAGACCATTCGTTTCCGCGGTCCGGATGAAGACAGCCTAATGGTGGAAGACCCCATCGCCTTTGCATTTCGACGCCTTTCTATTATTGATCTTTCCGGCGGAAGTCAGCCAAAGGAAAGCGATGACGGAAGCGTTTTGGGCGTGTTTAATGGGGAGATCTACAATTACCGAGAGTTGCGGGACACCCTTTCCGGAGAAACGTTTGAAACCGCCTCGGAGCTTGAGGTTATGCTCAAACTCTATCGGCGTCATGGCGAGAGTTTTATTGCTCAGCTTCGGGGGATGTTTGCCATTGCGTTTTACGACCGGGAGGAGAAGACCCTGTTTCTCGGCCGGGACCCCTTTGGGATCAAACCTTTGTATTATAGGATCCATGAAGGAAAAATCACCTTTGCCAGCGAGGCCAAAGCTTTTATTTTTGATCCCGGGTATGAAAGTTTTCGAACCGGGGATGAACTGGTCCAGCATTATTTTACTTATCAGTACATGCCCACAAAGGAATTTTCTCAGGGGCTTTCCATTCTCCCTGCCGGCCACTATATGGTGTTCGACGGAAAAACCGGGGAGGGGAGAGTGGAGCGCTATTTTGACCCCATGTTCCGTGCGGATCGGGAAAAGAGCTATGAGGAAAAAAAGGCGCTGCTGCGTGAAACTTTGACCGAAAGTGTCAAATATCACATGATCAGCGACGTGCCTGTGGGAACGTTCCTTTCCAGCGGAATCGATTCTGCCATCGTCACGGCCATCTCATCTAAAATCAATCCCGGAATCAAGGCGTTTACCGTGGCTTTTGGGGTGAAGGGCTATTCGGAGATCGACGACGCCAGCGCCATTACACGGCACCTTGACGTGGAGCACATAAAGGTGATGCGAGACGTGGAGGATTTTAAAGACGCCTTTGAAAAGGTCGTCTGGTCTCTGGATTTTCCGGTAGCCGATCCCTCTACCGTGGCCATTTACCTGGTGTGCCAAGAAGCGGCCCGGCATTTGAAGGTGGTGCTTTCCGGGGAAGGCGCCGACGAGCTTTTCGGCGGCTATAAGGTCTATGACGAATCCCGTTTTTCCTCAAAGATCTACGGCCTTCCGAGTCCCATTCGATCGGTGCTCAATTACCTGGCACGTGTTCTTCCCGATTGGGTTAAGGGCAAAAATCTTCTCTACCGAGGAACTACGCCCCTTTCTGAACGCTACATCGGTAACGCCTTTGTCTTTACGGAAAAAGAAAAGAAAAAATTTCTCAACACCTTTGATCCCACCCTCCGTTTTTATCAGCCGGAGCAGGAGATCTACAACCACGCCAAAGCAAACGGCCTGTCTCCCATGCAACAGATGCAGTATGTGGATATGCGATCCTGGATCAGAGGGGACATTCTTGTGAAAGGCGACCGACTCTCCATGCATCATTCTCTGGAAGTGCGAGTTCCTTTCCTGGATAAGGAAGTTTTTCGTGTGGCCGCTTTATTGTGTGATGAGGACAAGCTTTCTCACGGCACTACGAAATTCATTCTCCGTGACGCTTTTCGGGATCTGGTTGACGAAGCCACCTTCCTTCGCCCGAAGCTGGGATATCCCGTTCCGGTGCGCGTTTGGCTGAAAAATGAACTGTATCCTTGGGCAAAAGAGATCCTGGAGAATATGACCTGCACGGATTACATCAATCGGGAAGCCGCGCTGAAAATGCTGGAGGATCACCGTGAGGGCCGGGCCGACAATTATCGAAAGCTTTGGACGATCCTTGTCTTTGCAACTTGGTATCGGCTTTATGTTACCGAACGTGACAAAACTTGCCGACGCGTTTTGGAAGGAGAACTGTGATCTCAAGGCATTGAACGGCTTTACTTGACAAACGGGGGTTTATTGTGTACAATAGGCCTGTTCGTTTGAAAGACGCCTCCACATGGAGAATATTAAGGAGATTACAATATGATCGAAAAGATAAAAGAAATGCTTGCCAAACAGCTTCGTCTGGAGGCTTCTGCCATTGATGACGATGCCAACATTTTGGACGACCTTGGCGCAGATAGCCTGGAAGTGGTGGAGATGCTGATGACTCTGGAGAGTGAGTTTGGCATCACCGTTCCCGATGAAGACGTGATGAGTTTGAAAACCGTTCGTTCGGTGGCGGAATACATCGAAAGCCATTCTTAAATAGAAAAAGCCGGGGAGTTTTCCCCGGTTTTTTTGAACAATTTGAAAACTTTTCTTTGTTTTCAAGAGCTTTTTCTATCCTTTTAAAAAAAAGGTTGACAGAACCTGGTAAGTTGTGTTACAATGGAGAGCCGCTTGTAGAAGGCTTTTAAAAAAGCTTCGGCTTGCCTGAGCAGCGAGACAAAAAGAAAGAGAGGTGCTTTTCGTGTTTGCTATCTTTGAAATTGGCGGAAAGCAGTACAAGGTTTCTGAGGGAGACGTGGTTTTCCTCGAAAAGATGAATGTCCAGGAAGGCGAGAATGTTAAGTTTGATCAAGTCCTTGCCCTTTCCGACAACGATGGGTTGATTTTGGGTGAGCCCACCATTGCAGGCGCCAGTGTGGAAGCCAGCGTGGTGAAGAACGGCAAAGCCAAGAAGATCGTGGTTTTCCGTTACAAGGCGAAAAAGAACGAGAAGAAAAAGCAAGGCCACAGACAGCCCTACACCAAGGTTCAGATCACCAAGATCGCCAGAGCATGATCCGCTGGGAATTTGTTATCCAAGATAACAAGTTTCGCTCCTTTTCCGTAAAGGGTCACGCAGGTCTTGCCCCCGCGCCCCACGACGTGCTATGCGCCGCGGCCAGCGCCATGACACAGCTTGTATTGAATACTCTGCAGGAGGTGTTCGGGGCAGAGCTTGATCTTCAAATTGATGAAGATAAGCCCCTGATCTCAGCCAAGATTCTCTCTGTTCCTTCGGAATGCGAGAGTGCGGTTCAGGGTGTTTTGCAGGGATTGCTTTTGCAGGTGAAAGATCTGCAGATCCGTTATCCCGACCATTTAGCGGTCAAAATTCTAGAATAAGAGAAAGGGTAATGAAGATGATTCAAATTAGCTTGCAATTTTTTGCACATAAAAAAGGCGTTGGTTCTACCAAGAACGGCAGAGATTCCGAGTCCAAGAGATTGGGCGTAAAAAAGGCGGACGGTCAGCCTTGCATTGCCGGTAACATTCTGGTTCGCCAGAGAGGCACTCACATCCATCCCGGTTTGAATGTGGGCATTGGTTCTGACGACACGCTTTTTGCCATGAAGGCGGGTACCGTGAAGTACGAGCCCATGTCCGGCGGTAAGAAGAAAGTCAGCGTTTACTGCGACTGATTTTTCCAAAAGTTTGAAGGGGTATGTCTTGAGGGGTGACTCTTACGGCGTACCCTTTTTGATTACAGAGGTATCATATGGCAACATTTGTAGATAAAACCGATATTTTTATCAAAGCCGGAAAAGGCGGTAACGGCGCGGTGTCATTTCGCCGGGAAAAATACGTAGCAAAGGGCGGCCCTGACGGCGGGGACGGCGGTCACGGTGGCAGCGTGGTTTTTGTGGTGGATGAAGGGGAGAATACCCTGATCAAATTCCGCTACAAACGAAAATTTGTAGCCGAAAACGGCGAGGACGGAAAAGGAAAAAAATGCCACGGAAAAAACGGAGAAGACTTGATCATTTCCGTGCCTCCGGGGACGGTTCTTCGTGACAAGGAAAGCGGCAAAGTGATCTTTGACCTTTCCCGTGATAAAAAGTTTGTGGCAGCCAAGGGAGGTCGTGGCGGCTGGGGCAATACCCATTTTGCCACCCCCACCCGGCAGATCCCACAGTTTGCCAATCCCGGTCTTCCCGGTCAAGAGCGAGAGATCACGCTTGAGATCAAAATGCTGGCCGACGTGGGACTGATCGGATTTCCCAGCGTGGGAAAATCCACCTTTCTTTCCCGGGCAAGTGCCGCCAGACCCAAAGTGGCGGCCTATCATTTTACAACACTTTCTCCCGTTTTGGGCGTAGTTCAGCTCTCTCAAGAGCGAACCTTTGTTATGGCCGATCTTCCGGGTCTGATTGAAGGTGCCGGCGACGGTGCCGGGCTGGGACATCAGTTTCTGCGTCATATTGAGCGTTGCCGCCTGTTTATTCATCTGGTAGACGCCGCCGGTAGTGAGGGAAGGGATCCTTTAGAGGATATTCGTATCATAAACCGGGAATTGGAACGCTATGATCCCGCTCTCCTTTTGCATCCCCAGATCATCGCCGCAAACAAAGAGGATCTGGGAATTTCCGACGAGGTAAAGAAAGCCTTGGAGAAGGAATGCGAGGAGAGAGGCTGGAAGCTCTTTTACCTTTCCGCACAGACCGGTGCCGGTGTGGCGCCCATCATGGAAGAGGCGGCCCGGCAACTTGCCACCCTTCCGCCTTTGAAAGAATATGAAGCGGAGTTTATAGAAGAGGAAAAGGGCGAACCTGATTACGCTACCCAGCGGACCGTGGTGACCCGAGAAGGGGATACTTGGTATGTGGAAGGGGAGTGGCTTGCAAAATTCATCCAGCGCATCAATTTTGCCGATCGGGATTCGGTGCGCTATTTTCAGAAGGTTATGAAGGATTCCGGCGTGGAAGATGCCATGCAGAAGGCTGGCGTTAAGGACGGAGATACTGTGGATATCTACGGTATTGAGTTTGATTACGTGTATTAAGAGAATGAAAAAAGCAGCATTTGTTACCTTGGGTTGCCGGGTGAATCAGTACGAGACCCAGGCCATTCGAGAAGCTCTTTTTCGCCATGGATTTGAAGAGGGTACGCCCGAGGACACGTGTGATCTGTACCTTGTCAACACTTGCGCCGTAACCGGCGAAAGTGAGCGCAAAGACCGACAGATGATCCGCCGCGCCTTGCGTCAAAAGGAACAAAATCCTAACGCTTTGGTTTGCGTTTGCGGCTGTTTTTCCCAAGGGGCCGGAGAAAAAGAGAAAGAACTGTTTTCCCAGGTGGACGTTTTGGCCGGCAACACCCAAAAAGACCGGCTCGCCGATATATTGGCAAGACTTTCCGAAACGCCGTTGGCAGAGAGGGAACGCCTGGATCTGAGGGAGGATATTTCCAAAGTCAGAGCGTTTGAAAAGCTCCGGGTGGAGAAAAGTCACAACGCCCGCGCCTTCGTGAAGATCGAGGACGGTTGCAATAGCTTTTGCAGTTATTGCTATGTTCCCATTGTCCGGGGAAGGGTTCGGTCCCGTCCGCTGGACGATGTGGTAGAAGAGGTGCGGCATTTAGCGGGAAATGGCTATCAGGAAATTGTTCTCACCGGGATCGAAACCGGTGCTTACGGGGAAGATCTGGACAAAAAAACGGACTTGCCCGCTCTTGTGGAAGCGCTCCATGGGATTTCCGGTCTTCAGAGGATCCGCTTTGGCTCCTTAAAGCCAACTTTGTTTACCCGCGAGTTTTGTGCCCGGCTGTCTGCGCTTCCTGCGGTCATGCCCCATTTTCATCTGTCCTTGCAAAGCGGTAGCACTCGAGTGCTCTCTGCCATGGGAAGAAGATACGGAAGACGGGAGGAAGAGGAGGCAATTGATGCGATCCTGTCCTATTTTCCGGATGCAGGACTTTCTGCAGATTTGATCTGCGGCTTTCCCGGAGAAAGCCGGGAGGACTTTTTAGAGACCGTTTCCCTGGTGGAAAACGCCGGTCTTTTGCATACACACATTTTCCCCTTTTCCCCTCGAGAGGGGACTCGTGCTGCCCGGCTTTGCCAAACGGTAAGCCAGGAGGAAAAACGAACTCGCTGCGCCGAACTTTTTCAAATTGCAAAAAAGCAATCTGCCGCCTTTGCCGAAAAGCGGGAAGGAAAAGTGTATCACGTGTTGTGTGAGCGGATTCGCGACGGCGCCATGTTCGGTTATACTGAAAACTTTATCTATACCAAAATACCGCTTCCGCAAAAGGGAAGTGTGGGGCAGATCTATGAGATCCGACTGGGAAGTGAAAAAAATTTTTCCGTGGAGACCATGACCGTTTCCGGGAAAAGCATAGAAACGGTTGACAATTTTGGAAAAAAGTTGTAAATTATAGAAGTATCATTCTACCCTTCCAGAAAGGAAATAACTATGGCAAAAAGCAAGAAAACCAAAAACTCCACCGCCGTCTTCGTATATGGCGCTATTTGCCTGGCGTTGGTGGCTTTTCTCGTATTTACAGCGATCGGCGCTTGGAATCAAAGATCCGGTTTGATTGAGGACCGCGTTTTTCTGGACGCAATGAGCCAGTATTTCAAAAAAGATGCTCGCAAGATCACCCAGGAGGATCTGGATTCCATTGCATACTTGGAATTTGCCGGCAATAACACCCTGGCTCTGGGCGGAAACGAAGCAATGGAAGCCATCGTTCAAAAGCAGGAAGATGCTTCCTCGAAACTTGTTCAGGTAAGCATTTCCGGCCCTCTTCGTGATTTTTCCGGCGATCTTGCCATGCTGCGAGGCTTGAAGTATTTAAATCTATCCGGGGATGTAAAGGCAGTAGAATCTGCTTCTCAGCTTTCCGGGTTTTCCAGCCTGGAGCACTTGATTTTGGACGGTGCCAAGCTGGCAGACCTTTCTCCTCTTGCCTCTCTTACCGGCTTAAAAGATCTGCAGATCGCGAAAATTTCCGTAGCGGACGCTTCGTTTTTGAAGAACCTTGTGAATCTGGAGACTTTAAATCTCACCCAGACCGGGATCAAAGACCTTTCCGTTCTTTCCGGAATGACCAGTTTAAAGACTCTGGTGGCCAACAAAAATGAGATCTCCGACCTTGCGCCTTTGAGTGGTCTGTCAAGCCTTGAGACCCTGTCTCTTATCGAGAATAGCATTGAAAATCTTTCTTCCATCTCCGGCCTTACAAAGATGACCACCCTTTCTCTTGATAGCAACAAGATTACCTCTGTGCAAGCTCTGAATGGAATGGTAGAGCTTGAGACCCTTTCTCTTTCTCAAAACCAAATTGAGTCCGTTGCGGCTTTGTCCGGAATGACAAAATTGGAGACCTTGCTTTTGGATGAAAACAAGATCACAAGTCTTGAGGGGCTGGAAAAGGCTGTTTCTATGGTGACCCTTAGCGCCAGCAAGAACCAGATCGTCAGCATATCTCCTCTTTCCGGCTTTAAGGCTCTTACTGCACTGCATCTGTCTGAGAATAAGATCGAGGATGTAACCCCTCTCAAGGACTTGACTGCCCTTACTACCTTGGAACTGGAAACCAATGAGATCACCGATCCTGCTCCCCTTGCCGGTCTAAAGAGCTTGAAGAATCTTTACATCTCAGACAACCCCATGAAGGATACGAGTGTTCTCAAGCCCTTGGAAGAGGCAGGATGCACCGTTGAAGCTACTCCCAGAGTTGTGGAGAAGGAAGAAGAGAACGCTCAAAACACAGAAACCAACGAAAATTAAAAAATCGAAAAACAGGGGGAACTCCCCCTGTTTTTTCATGAAAGGAAACCCATGTCTAACTTTCCCGATTCCCCCTTGCTCCTAGCGTATCTGGGAGATGCAGTGATGGAAGTTTTGGTCCGAAAGCACGTGCTTTCTGTTTGCAAAACCAACGCTGAGTGCAATCAAATGGCTCTGCAGTATGTTACCGCCAAAAGTCAAAGCCGGGCGGTGAAAGAGGGCCTGTGCCACCTTACCGAAGAAGAACGAGAGATCTTCACCCGTGCAAAAAACACCAAAGCTCCCTCAAATCCGAGAAACGTAGACCTGTACTCCTATCGCCTTGCTACCGGACTGGAGGCAGTTTTTGGCTGGAATGCCTTGCATGAGCGCACCGCGAGAAACGAGGAATTGTTCCGGCTTCTTTTTCTGGGTGAAGCGGCGAAACTTTTCTGAGATTTTTCTGCTTTTTGAAAATATTTTGTCATTGTTTATTGCAATTTTTTTCTGGTTATGATAAAATAACAAGAATAATGTGATAACGATAAGAATTTTAAATTAACGAAGGAGAATAGATTATGAGTAAAAAGTTCTGTTATCTCTTTACAGAAGGCGACGCCTCTATGCGTAACCTCCTGGGAGGAAAGGGTGCCAACCTGGCAGAAATGACTAAGATCGGTCTTCCCGTTCCCCAAGGGTTTACCATTTCCACCGAGGCTTGTACCCAGTATTATGAAGATGGACGCCAGATCAATGCCGACATTCAGGCGGAGATCATGGAGACCGTCGGCAAGATGGAAGAAATCACCGGCAAGAAGTTTGGTGATATGGAGAACCCCCTTCTGGTTTCCGTTCGTTCCGGCGCTCGTGCTTCCATGCCCGGTATGATGGATACCATTTTGAACCTGGGTCTTAACGAGAAAGTAGTTCGTGTTTTGGCCGAGAAGTCCGGTAATCCCCGTTGGGCTTGGGACTGCTACAGAAGATTTATTCAGATGTTCTCTGACGTTGTAATGGAAGTGGGCAAGAAGTACTTTGAAAAGCTCATTGACCAGATGAAGGAAGAAAAAGGCGTGGAGTCCGATATCGACCTGACTGCCGAAGATCTGGAGAATCTGGCCAACCAGTTCAAAGGAGAATACAAGGCACAGCTGGGCACCGATTTCCCGGATGATCCCAAAGCACAGCTCTTTGAAGCCATCAAGGCCGTGTTCCGCTCTTGGGACAATCCTCGCGCCAACATTTACAGAATGGACCACGACATCCCCTATTCTTGGGGCACTGCCGTTAACGTGCAGATGATGGCATTCGGTAACCTGGGTGAAACCAGCGGTACCGGCGTTGCCTTTACCCGTAACCCCGCCACCGGCGAAAAGGGTCTCATGGGTGAGTTTTTGATGAACGCTCAGGGCGAAGACGTTGTGGCCGGCGTTCGTACTCCCATGCCCATCGAGAAGATGAAAGAAGTTCAGCCTGAGGTTTATCAGCAATTCCTTGGCATTTGCGAGACCTTGGAAAATCACTATCGCGATATGCAGGATATGGAGTTTACCATCGAAGACAGAAAGCTCTATATGCTCCAGACCCGTAACGGCAAGCGTACCGCTGCCGCTGCTATCAAGATCGCTTGCGATCTGATTGACGAGGGAATGATCAGCGAAGAGGAAGCCCTCATGCAGATCGATGCCAAGAGCCTTGATATGCTCCTCCATCCCCAGTTCGACGCTGCTGCCCTGAAGAAGGCCCAGGCCATCGGCAAGGGTATCGCCGCATCCCCCGGTGCCGCCGCCGGTAAGATCGTGTTTACCGCGGAAGATGCCGTACTTGAGGGCAAGAAGGGTGAAAAAGTTGTTTTGGTTCGTTTGGAGACCAGCCCCGAAGACATTGAAGGAATGAAGTACGCCCAGGGCATCCTCACCGTTCGCGGTGGACAGACCTCTCACGCGGCCGTTGTTGCCCGTGGTATGGGTACCTGCTGCGTTTCCGGCTGTGGCGACATTAAGATGGACGAAGAAAACAAGTGCTTTACCTTGGCTGGAAAGACCTACCGCGAGGTAGACGTTCTTTCTTTGGACGGTTCCACCGGTAACATTTACGGCGAACTGATCGCCACCGTTCCCGCAGATCCCAACAGCGGCTACTTTGGACGTATCATGGAGCTTTCTGATAAGTATAAGAAGCTGGCCGTGAGAACCAATGCGGATTCTCCTGAGGATGCCAAGCAGGCCGCCGCATTTGGCGCCCAGGGCATTGGCCTTTGCCGCACCGAGCATATGTTCTTTGATCCTTCCAGAATCGGCGCTTTCCGCGAAATGATCTGCGCTGAGTCCGTAGAAGAGAGAGAAGCGGCCCTGGCTAAGATCGAACCCATGCAGCAGTCCGACTTTGAGGGACTCTTTGAAGCTCTTGGCGGGTATCCTGTTACCATCCGCTTCCTGGATCCTCCGCTCCACGAATTCGTTCCCACTGACGAGGCAGACATTGCCGCTCTTGCCCAGGCTCAGGGTAAGACCGTTCAGTATATTAAGCAGGTCATCAACGATCTCCACGAGTTCAACCCCATGATGGGTCACCGTGGATGCCGTCTCACCGTCACCTATCCCGAGATCGCCGTCATGCAGACCCGTGCAATCATTAAGGCGGCGCTGGCAGTGAAGGGAAGACATGCCGACTGGAACATTGTTCCTGAGATTATGATTCCTCTGGCTGGCGAAACCAAGGAATTGAAGTTTGTGAAAGACATCGTGGTGAAAACCGCCGATGAGATCATTGCCGCTTCCGGTAAAGAATTGAAGTACGAAGTAGGTACTATGATCGAAATTCCCAGAGCAGCTCTCACCGCCGATGAAATTGCTACGGAAGCTCAGTTCTTCTGCTTCGGTACCAACGACCTGACCCAGATGACGTTCGGCTTCTCCCGTGATGACGCCGGCAAGTTCCTGCCCGCTTACTACGCCAATAAGATCTATGAGTCCGATCCTTTTGCCCGCCTTGATACCACCGGCGTAGGCAAGCTTATGGAAATGGCTGTGAAGATGGGTAAGACCGCCCGTCCTGAGATGCACTGCGGTATCTGCGGCGAGCACGGCGGCGATCCCTCTTCCATCGAGTTCTGCCACAAGATCGGTCTGGACTACGTTTCCTGCTCTCCCTACAGAGTACCCATCGCAAGACTTTCCGCCGCCCAGGCTGCCATCAAAGAATCTAAGTAATTAGATTTATAAAACAAACTTTCGCCCTGCCGAAAATTCGGCAGGGCGATAGTTTCACAATCTGTTCACTGCTTTTTCACTTAAATATGTTATTGTATAAATACTGTATTATTGTTAATAGAGGTGCAATATGAAAAAAATATTAGCGTGTTTCGTAGTGCTAACCCTTTTACTTTCGGGCTGCGGTTCAAAGGAGTCAAAAATCGAAGGCACTCAAATCAACCTGTCTGATAACAAAATTACAGTTGACGGACAAGAGATTACAAGCGATGCTACACAGGCGGTTTATTCTGCCAATGACATTGTGTTTTATCTTGCAGGACAAGATTTCACCTACGGTGAGGGAGAAAAGCAAGATGAACACGAGCAAAGTGAAGCAGATGTACATACTGTTGTTCACATTACAAAACCAGGCAGATATGTCTTGAGCGGAACACTCTCGCTGGGGCAAATAGCAATCGACCTGGGTGAAGATGCAGAAACAGACTCCAATGCAGTAGTAACACTCATTCTTAATGATGTTGATATTACTTGTAAGGTGGCACCTGCTATCATTTTTTATAATGTATACGAATGTTCAAACAGTGATGAAGAAACAGCAACAAAAGATGTTGACACTAAAAATGCAGGTGCAAATGTGATTATTGCCGACGGTACTGAAAACAATATCAACGGTTCTTATGTCGCCAAAATTTACAAATCTTATGAATTGAGTGAAGATGGCAAAGAGGTTGTGGATAGCAAGAAACTTCACAAGTATGATGGTGCTTTCTACTCAAAGAAAACAATGAACATAAACGGTGGAGATAAAGGAACAGGTATATTAAACATAAAAGCCGAAAACGAAGGCCTTGATACTGAACTTCACCTTACGATAAATGGCGGTATTATCAATATTACATCGGGCAACGATGGAATTAACACCAACGAGGACAATGTGTCTGTTACCACTATGAATGGAGGTACACTCAATATTCTTTGCGACGGCAGTACGGGTGAGGGTGATGGAATTGACTCAAATGGTTGGCTTGTAATCAATGGTGGAACCATTACAGCACAGGCTTGTTCTTCAAGTGGTGATGCTGGCATCGACTCTGACAAGGGTATTTATATTAACGGTGGCAAAGTAATTGCTTCGGGGAATATGCTCGACCATATTGCTGGTGGCAATCAAACTTATGTTGTATTCAGTTTTGCTAATCGTCAAAAAGGCAACAACATATATACCCTTAAAAACTCTGATGGTAAAGTTATTGGTGAGTATACCCCTGCAAATGCTTTCACTTACTTAATTGTTGCAGGAAGCGAAATTACCCCTGATGACTACACATTCTGGCAAGGAAAAATTCAATTATCTGGAAGTAAAACTCAAAATATTGGAGGCGGAATGCCACAGGGAGAAAGGCCCCAGATGCCGAATGGTGAGCAAGGCGCCCCACCCGAAGTGCCAGAGGGTATGGAAAGACCCGAAAAACCGAACGGAGAATTCCCACAAGGCGAAAGACCAGAAATGCCGAATGGTGAGAGACCCGAAATGCCTAACGGAGAAAAGCCAGAAGCGCCTAATGGTGAACGGCCTGAAATACCAGAAGGTATGACGCCGCCAGATAATGAAGGTGGAATGATTGGTGGGAATATGATGCCAAGCGGAGAAACCTCAACCACATTTACAATCACAAAGGGTGGAAACCAGTTTTCAAATGTTGCAGAAGCGGCTTCTTAAAGATTTATTTAATTTCCCCCTTTTTGCTCATATCACCCCAGCCTGCAATTAAGAACAAGTAATTATTTGTCCAACAAAAATTGAGCCCCGCCGATTTTTCGGCGGGGTTTCTTATTGATTTACAGAAACGTATGTTGTATAATGATAAAGGAAAATTTGGAAAAGAAGGTCAGATAATGAAGTACAAACAGAATCTGCATACCCACACCACGTATTCTGATGGAAAAGACACGCCGGAAGAGATGATCCTGGAAGCGATTCAACGAGGCTTTCAGGGGATCGGTTTTTCCGAGCATACCTTTAATGCTCGGTCTTCCTACGCTATGCAAATGAAGATGGAAAACGTGCCTGTGTATCGGGAAGAGATCCGCCATCTGAAAGAGAAATACAAAGGCGTGATCGATGTTTTTTGCGGCTTGGAATATGAGATGCTTTCGACCTTCTCACCGGAAGGCTTTGATTATCTGATCGGCTCTGCCCACTACATTATTTGCGGCGATAAAATCGTTGGGGTGGATAGGGATCTAAAAACGACCCTTGTATGCATAGAAGAAAAGTTCGGCGGTGACGGCTTGCGCTATGCAAAAGCATATTATGAAACGCTCGCCCGGCTTCCGGAAATCAACGATTTTGACATCGTGGCCCATTTTGACCTTGTGGCGAAAAACAACGAAAAGGGAAATTTCATGGACACAGCGTCAAAAGAATATCTTGACCTGGCCTTTGGCGCGATCCATGCTTTACAGGGGAAGATCCCATTGTTTGAGATAAGCACGGCACCTATGATTCGCGGATACCGCACCTGTCCTTACCCCCAAATTGAGATTTTAAAGGAGTTTAAACGTTGCGGCTTTGGTGCAGTGATCTCTTCAGACTGCCACGACAAGAACGTTATCGACAGCTACTTTAAAGAGGCGGAAGAACTGCTTTTTGCAGCGGGATTTCGTAGCAAATACATCCTTACCGACAACGGATTTCAAGAGGTTACGCTATGAATGTGCTAACGGTTATTATATTGGTCTTTTCGCTGCTTGGCGCATTGGATTACATCATCGGCAACAAGTTTGGACTTGGCGAAGCGTTTAAGGAGGCTTTTTCGCTGTTTTGCCCCATGGCATTATCCATGCTGGGTATGCTGGTAATCGCACCCCAGATCGGCGTGTGGTTAAGCCCTGTGCTGGATAAGTTTTATAGCATATTTCATATCGACCCATCAATTATCCCGGCTTCCATTTTGGCAAACGACATGGGCGGCGCATCTCTTTCCCTGGCTGTTTGCAAATCAGCGGATATGGGAAAATATAATGCCTATGTCGTTTCCACGATGATGGGCGCGGTGATCTCCTACACCGTTCCTTTTTCCCTGGGTGCGGTGAAGAAGGAACAGCATTATCAGCTTTTCTTCGGTCTGCTTTGCGGCATTGTGATGATTCCGGTGGGCTGCTTTGTTGCAGGACTGATATGCGGACTAAAACCGCTTGCCATTCTTTTAAACCTCCTTCCGCTGATTATCCTTTCGGTTATTGTGGGCGTGGCACTGGGGATTGTTCCGAAGTTCTGTATCAAGTGTTTTTCCGCATTTGGCGTTTTGATAAAAACGGTGTCGATCCTCGGTCTTGCATGTTCCATTTTTACCTTTTTGACAAAGACCGAAATTTTCCCCCATTTTGATACGTTTGAAAACGCTTCCTTGGTATGCGCCAATGCCATGGTAACGCTGACCGGCGCCTTGCCGCTTATGGCCTTAATTGTGAAGCTTTTAAACAAGCCCCTTAACCGACTGGGCGCAAAAATTGGCATAAACGGCATTTCTACGCTATCATTTCTTACCTGTCTGGTTACCAACACCACAATTTTTGGCATCATGGACAAGATGGACAAAAAGGGCGTTGTGCTCAATTCCGCTTTTGCGGTTTCTGCAGCTTTCGTATTTGGCGCGCACCTTGCCTTTACCATGGCCCTTGACAGCAGTTATGTTATACCCATGATCGCCGGTAAACTGATCTCCGGCGTTTGCGCGGTTCTGCTTGCCCTTGTTCTGTATAAGGACAAAACAAAAACAAACCAGGAGTAATTATCTGAAAGACACAGGGCGGTTTTGTTATACAATAGAACTAACTTTTCCGATTGCAGAAATATTATCTTGGAGATTTTTGAGTTTTTGTTGAAAAAAATTTTATTAGCGGTATAATTGTATTAATCTATCCTGCCAAAAGCACGTTTTTTATGAAAGAGAGGAAAAGCAATGCCGGTAAAAGTTGGATTAAAATACATTGATATTTGGAAAGATTCTATGGAAAAGGCTGTTTGTAAATACGAGGAGGAGCCAATTGAAAAGGGGCAGATCGTTTTTTACGGACCTTCCAATTTTACAAGATGGAGCGCAAAATGGGGACATACTCCGCTTCGCGAAGCTTTACTGGGAAAAAGCGGTAAGCCTTGTGCCATCAATCGCGGTTTTGGATCAAGCTGCTCAGAGCACCAACTCTATTACTATCCCCGCATGGTGCGCCCGCTGGAACCGAAGGTGTTGGTATATTCTCCCCTCGGAAATTATTCTTCGTTCGGATATTCCTTTGAAGAGGCGTGGGAACTGGCTCAGCGCGTGATTGTGTATGCGCTCACCGATTTTCCCGATATTCAGATTTATTTGTGCAATTCTCATCGCCGCAGAGGAAATACCGAAACCGAGCTTTGCAATATGGAAAAGCACAATGCGATTCTGAAAGCGTTTGCTGAAAACACCCCCAATTGCCATTATTTGAACGTGTTTGATTATGCTCCGCTTCAAAGCGCAGACATGTTTGTGGAAGATGGTACGCATTATAACAAAAAAGGCTATGATACCTACGCTGAATTTTTCAAAGTTGCTCTCAAACATGAGCTTGATCAATTTTAACGGAGTAACGGATTTTGGTGGATTTTGTTGACATATTTCCATTTAACTGGTATATTAAAGGAGCGAGATTCGGTCGTAGCAGATCGCCTCGCCCCATCAAAAAGCTCAAAGTCAATGATGGGAATTTTTTACATGGAACGAAGGAGAATTGTCAAAATGGATATGCTGAAGAAGTTTTTCCCCCACGCCTTTAAAGCCAACGAACTGAAAGATTTTATCATTTCATTGATTATCTATATTGTTATAGATATTTTATGCGGAGCGGTCATTGGCCTTTTTGCCAAGATTCCTCTTGTTGGAATTATCTTTTCTCTTCTGGGAGCGGTTGTCGGATTGTACGCCCTTATCGGTGTTGTCCTCTCCATTCTTGTGTTTGTAAAAGTAATTAAGTAATTTGAAGGAAAAACGGATCCCCACCGAGCAATCGGTGGGGATTTTTTGTATGGGTATCCTTGGTTTTCATTGGGTATTTACAAAGGAGAGGGGACTTTTTCTGTTGTACCGAACATAAAATGAAAAAGGAAAGATCAAATCCATTGTAAAAACCAAAGACTTTTGATATACTGGAAAAAAGAAAAGCAAAGGAGGAGCCTATGCAAGGAAATTTGGAACCAAAACAAAATCGTTTTCATACCTTCATGGCCACCAAAAAAGGGAAGATCATTTTCTATTCTTCTCTTGGTGTCCTTCTGATTTTCGTTATGGCCGCGGTTCTTTTTTTGATCTCTTATTTTTGCGATAAAAAAACGCCACCTTCTACCACCGGGGAACAGGAGCCCTACACGCAAGAGGAAAACTTGACCGGGGGAGAAAGAACACCGGTGGATTCCGGAGATGAACTGCGTGGCGTTTATATTGCCACGACCTTGAACATTAATTTTCCCTCAAAACCGGGCTTGTCTGAGGGGCAGTTAAAAAAAGAATTGAACGCCATCGTGGAAACCAGTCGTTCTACCGGCTTTGATACCATCTATTTTCAGGTTCGTCCCTCCGGGGATGCCCTTTACCAATCCCGGGTGTTTCCCACTTCTCGATATCTGGTGGAAAACGAAGGGGACTCCATTTCGTTTGATCCCCTTTCTTATTTGATATCTCGTGCTGCAGAATACGATATGGATGTGGTTGCCTGGGTCAATCCCTACCGCATCACCAATTTTACCTCAAAGACCAAAGAAGCCGCTCTCGCGTGCCTTGCCCAAACCAATCCTGCTCGAATCCACCCGGATTGGACGGTGTTTTATGGCGGAAAGCTTTACTACAATCCTGCACTCCCCGAAGTACAAGATCTGATCGTTTCCGGCCTTGAGGAGCTTTGCTCCGGGTACGACGTCAAAGGCATTTTATTCGACGATTATTTTTATCCATATCCGGTCAACGGAGAAACCTTTGATGATGCCGATGCATTTTCCAAAAACGGTGATGGTAAGAGTTTGGGGGACTGGCGCCGAAACAACGTCAATGAAATGGTAAAAAAGAGCTTTGATGCCATAAAATCAATTGACCCCGAGCTTAACTTTGGTATCAGTCCCTTTGGCATTTGGAAAAATGCATCTTCGGATCCCATGGGAAGCGATACTCGTGGCATGGAAGCGTATTCTTCGCTGTATTGTGATGCGCTGGCCTGGATTCGGGGTGGCTATATAGACTATATCGCCCCCCAGATCTATTGGGAGAGAGGCTATTCCGCTGCTGATTTCGCTACGCTCACCCGTTGGTGGAGCGCCCAGGTGGATGGTACCGGGGTGGGGCTTTGTATCTCCCACGCCGCCTACAAGGTTGGAGAGTTTTCTGAAGGTGCCGATGAAATTGTTCAGCAGATTCTCTATGCCAGAAATTACATGGGCTCATTTGGAAATATTCAGTACGGATTTGCAGACATTCAAAACAATACGGCAGGGATTCGGGATGCGCTCAAGGAACTGTATAACGATCCCTATGAGGAGGACGTGTATGTGAGCGGCGTTCAGGGCGTGCAATTTGCCCGTCCCCAAAACGGACTGCGCACCACAACCTCCGCCCAGTTTGTTTCGGCCTCTTCCGATCCCGCTTATCCTGTGTACTCGTCGTTTGGGAAGGTGGGACGAACCAAAAGCGGTTTTTTTTCCATTCTCATGCCACTGCAAAAGGGGAGAAACACCCTGACTTTGACCCAAAACGGAAAGAGCTATTCTTTAACTCTCACTCGCATGGATTCCCCGGGCGCCGATAAGCTTCCGTCTTTTCAGATCCAGTCTTTCACACCGACCCGTAGCGAACAGGGCGTTCTTGCTCTATCCGGCTCGGACATTCCCGTGACCGTAACAGCGCCCGCCGGTAGCATGGTCACCGCATCGCTCAATGGAAACACAGTAAAGCTGAGTCCTACCATCCGTCCTACCGGTAGCGGAATTTTAAAAGAGGTCTATATAGGCTCACTTTCCGCTCCTGTTGTAGAACAAGGCTCCGATTATGTTTCTTATGGTACCGTCACGTTCACCTGTACCAAAGATGGAAAAAAGGCTGTTGCTACCGGTCCTTCGGTTTTAGTGATTCCTGAAAATCTTCCCGTTATTGCTCGGGTGGAGCGGGATTACAGCTTTCTCAAGATTTCCCCTTATAGTTCCTTCTATGAGGATTACACGCCTACTACCGTAGGAATGACCGATCGGGTCACCGGTTTTTTTGACGGTTATTACCGGCTCTCCTTTGGCGGCTATGTTTCCCGGGATGATGTCACCATTGAAAAAGGCAAGGCTCTTTCGGATGCCGCTCTTGTGGGCATTCGCAGTGAAAAAGGAGACAAGGAGCTTTCTTTTGTTCTGTCTCTGGGAGAGGGCTCACCGCCCTTGAGCGCTAAAATCAATGGAGAGAAGATCTCTCTTACTCTCTACCGCACCCATCTTTCCATGGACGGACAGCCGCACCTTCCGGAGAACAACCGTCTGTTTCAAAGCATTCAGCTTTCATCGGATGAAAGAAGTCAGACGGTGACGCTTTCCTTCTCTTTGATTTCCCGGGATAATTACTATGGATTTCGCTATTGCTACGAGCAAGGTGGCATCCTCTTATCCTTCCGTCTTCCTCAAAGTCTGTCACCGGGGGATCAGCCCCTTGCAGGGAAGACCGTTTTGGTGGACGCTGGCCACGGCGGAAAAGACGTGGGAGCCCTTGGCTTTCTTGATGGGATAAATGAAGAGGATTTAAATTTTCGGGTCGTCCTTTCCCTTCGGGATGCTTTGGAGAGCCTGGGTGCCAACGTGATCCTTTCCCGTTCCGATGATACCACCGTTTCTCTTTATGAAAGGATGGATCTTCTCACTCAGACTTCCCCGGACCTTGCCATTTCCATCCATCATAATTCCACTGCAGAAAGTTATGACGCCAATAGCACCAAGGGAACACTTGGGCTTTTCTGGTCTCCCGCCGGACGCTCTTTGATCCAATCTGTGCAGCAAAGTGTCTGCCATGCACTCCACAGCTATGATCTGGGATCTGAGCCCCAGGAGCTTGCTGTGTGCCGCAATCATCGCTTTCCTCAAGCTCTTCTGGAGGTTTCCTTTATCTGCTCACCCGCGGAATATCAAAGAGCTCTTCGCCAAGATTATGCTACCACCGTTGCCAATGCCACGGTAGACGGAATTTTGGATTGGTATCGGATGCAGGAAGGTTATCTTACGGGGGAACACACATGATGCCGGCCGTTCTTTTTGGAGCTCTTTTTGTTTTCTCTCTCTTTTTGCTTCTTTATTTTTTGGATCGCCTCAAGTTTTATCAAAGGGAAATGGGAGCGTTTCAAAAGTCTAAATTTGATCCAGAGTATCTCAATTGTCTGCGCTCCCGGCAGAAAAGAGTAAAACGAAAGTACAGAAAGAATCTCCTTTTATACCTGATCTGTCAAGCACTGGTAGCACAGGGAGAAGAAAAGAAGGCAAGAGAGCTTTTTCCGTTTCTCCGGGACGATCCTCTCTACGGAATCAAAGTGGACAGACAGTAATCTGTTTTCAGATGGACGATCGAGGCTTTGATCAACCAAGAAATAATGAAAAGCACCCCGCATGCAAGGCAGCGGGGTGCTTCTGTTTTGTTTTTAGGCCAAGTGCATTACATTTAAGAGCAATGCCCAGCTGATTCCATAGTAGGTCGTTACCGCTACCAGGTCATTGACGGTGGTAATCAAAGGACCGGAGGCAACGGCAGGATCTAAGTTGATTTTTTTGAAAAAGAGGGGAATCAGTGTTCCAACCGCACTGGAAATAACCATGGAAAGAACAAGGGAAATGCCGATGCAACCGGAAACTGAAAAGGAAAAGAGAAGGGTCTTTTCTTTGAAGAGAAGAATGTAAAGTCCAACCAATAAAAAGGAGATACTTCCCAAAAGAATTCCGTTACACAGACCAACTCGCATCTCTTTTGCCACAAGTTGGATTTTTTGCCGAAAGCGGAGGTTTTCATCCATCAGAACCCGAACGGTAACGGCCAGGGATTGTGTGCCCACGTTTCCTGCCATACCCAAGATCAGTGATTGGAAGGCCATGATCAACGTCAGTTGAGAGACCACTCTTTCAAAGGCTCCCACAACGCCCGAAACGACAAGACCCAAAACCAGTAGCGCAATCAGCCAGGGAAGCCGTTTTTTCATGCTTTGGAAAAGGGGTTCATTGAGATCTTCTTCTGCGGTTAGACCGGCCAGTTTAGCATAGTCTTCTCCCAATTCCTCGTCGACCGCTTCCACAATGTTTTGAGAGGTTAAGATTCCAAGGAGCTGATTGGAGTTGTTGAGAACCGGGATCAAGGTTTCCGAATAGTTCTTTAATTTTTCAATGCAATCCTGGGTGGTTTCGTTGGCATATACATAGGGGAAGGAGGTAACGATCAGATTTTCCAAAGGAACGGTGCTTCTGGCAGTAATCAACTTTTGCAGATCCAGCGCCCCATAGAATTCTCCGCTTTCATCCACGACAAAGAGCGTTGCAATATTGTCGTTGACCTCGGCCTGACGAATCAGCTCGTTCATGGCCTCTTTTACACTCAAATTTTCGCGAATACAGATGTAATTTGTGGTCATGCGACTACCGATTTCATCTTCGTCAAAAGAAGCGATCAAACGGATCTCGTTTTGAATCTCAGGGTGAATGGCGTCAATGATCAGCGCCCGTCTTTCTTTTGTTACCCGGCGGAGAACATCAACGGCCGTGTCTGTTTCCATTTCAGAGACGACTGCCGCCGCCTTGCGAGAATCTATCTCACTCAACATTTCAGCGGCCATTTCTTCTTCGAGGTGTTCAAACGCTTTGGCCAGCATTTCGGCATTGCAAACCCTACAGCACTTCCTTCTCTCGGGAAGCGGTAGCATCATAAGCGCTTGTGCAAGGTCACTGCCGTGGTAGTCTTCCAGTTTTGTGAGAATGGTCTTAGGAGAATCGTCTCCGCGGAGGATGGTAACGATCTCTTGAGAATAGTCCGGTTTTTCGATGACAACTTCGTCATTTTCAACTACTTCGTTGATTTTTTCTTCCATAATGAACCTCCGGGAATCTATTGGGTTGGGAAAGAAAAATGCTTCCCTTGTGAAAAGCTCAACACAAGGAAAAAACGCGATGCAGATTTGCATCGCGTTTTTTGTGCTGTTTTTTCTTAGGCCTCAGGCTGGGGCGCTTCCACGGGGCAAGCGCCGGCGCAAGCGCCGCACTCGATGCAGGTGTCCTTGTCAATGAAAGCTTTGCCGTCTTTTTCGCTGATGGCGGAAACGGGACATTCGTCAACACAAGCCATGCATCCAACGCATTCGTCAGAAATGATGTATGCCATTTTCAGTACCTCCCAAAGATTGATAGTAACATTATAACACTAGTTTTTAAAAATTCAAGAGCTTTCTTGAATTTTAAGGAGCGTCCTTCTCCTTTTCTGATTTTTCCCGAGTTTCTTTGCCTTGAGGGGGATTCTTTTTCTGTTTGGGAAGGATTTTTAAGTCCTCAGCTGCAAAAGGAATTAGATTATCCGGATCTGCATCCAGCCGCACTTTGCATTTGCCGCTTAGTACATTGGCCTCCGTGACCACGCCGCGCCCCTGGGGTGTCATCACAGGGCTATCAGCCTTGGGACATTTCTTGGATGCTTCTACGTACACGTCGTTTTCATAGCGAAGACAGCACATTAGCCTTCTGCAGGTACCGCTGATTTTGGTAGGATTCAGAGAAAGATTTTGCTCTTTTGCCATTTTGATGGAGACTTGCTGGAAATCTTCAAGGAATGTGGAACAGCAAAGAGGTCTGCCGCAAATTCCAAGTCCGCCCAGTTGTTTGGCTTCATCCCGAACCCCGATCTGGCGCAATTCGATCCTGGTTTTGAAAACGGAAGCCATATCCTTGACCAATTCCCGGAAATCCACACGTCCTTCCGAGGTGAAGTAAAAAATGATCTTGGATTTGTCGAAAGAGCACTCAACATCGGAGAGAGCCATGTCCAACTCGTGTTCCTGAATTTTCTGTAGAAATACTTTTTTGGCGCGAATCTCCAGCTCGCGGTTTTCCTTGCTTCGCCGAATATCATCATCCGTGGCCAGTCGCACTACCTTTTTCAACGGGAGCACCAGTTCTTTTTCACAAACGCTGTGCCGATCGGTACTTACCACACCAAGTTCCAAGCCCTGGCTGGTTTCCACGACGATGTGGTCACCGATTTTGAGAGTGAGGGACTGGGGATCAAAGGAGTAGGTCTTGCCCACCGGACGAAAGCGCACGCCGACAACTTCATATTGCTTCTGCTCTTCTGAAGCTGGCGTCTCAAAGCTAGCCGCCTTTTCTGCGTCGATCTCTTTCAAGCGTGTCTCTTCCGAGCCGGTCGTTTTTTCTTGCACGGCAACCGGCGGCATTTTAGAGATCTCCGGTAATGCTTCGGAGGGAACGGGAGATGCCGGAGTGGATACCGTTTCTTCCTTTACCTCATCTTTTTCCTGAGGAGCGCGCAATGGCTTTTTATTTTTATGAAAATTCCGTTTTTGTCCGTGTCTCGGACGGCGATAAAAACCGCCTTTTTTCTTTTCGTTTTCCTGTTCCATATTAACCTTTAAAAATCACTGAATTGTAAGCTCTTGGGATAGACGACTTTAATGTCCGCGCCTACCGCCTGGAGTTTGTCGATGAGGTTCTCATACCCACGGAAGATGTGATAGATCTCGTCAATTTCCGTAATTCCCTTTGCTGCCAGACCTGCAATTACCATGGCGCATCCGGCTCTCAGGTCCACCGCTCGCACGGAAGTTCCTTGCAATGCCGGGATGCCCTCCACTTCTGCGGTCCTTCCGTTAATATTAATTTTAGCGCCCATGCGCTTTAATTCTTCGACATAGCGAAAGCGTGTTTCCCAAACACCCTCCGTCAATCGGGATACTCCTTTGGCTAAACTTAGTAGTACACACATCTGCGGGTTCATATCGGTAGGAAATCCGGGGTAGGGAAGAGTTTTGACATTGACTTTATTTAAAGGCGCATCGCCTCTTTTTACAGTAAGAGTATCTCCATCTTCTTCTACTTCTACACCCATTTCACAAAGTTTCGCCGTAACCGAATCCAGGTGCTTTGGGATCACGTTGGTCACTTTCAGGCAACCGTTGGTAGCGGCTGCCAGAATCATAAAGGTTCCGGCCTCGATCATATCGGGAATGATGGTGTAGGTAACGCCGTGGAGTTTCTTTACGCCGCGGATACGGATTACGTCCGTACCGGCACCGCTGATATCAGCTCCACAGGCATTGAGAAAGTTTGCTGTATCCACAATGTGGGGCTCGTGGGCTGCGTTTTCGATTACGGTGGTGCCCTCGGCCTTTACTGCGGCCAGCATAACGTTGATGGTACCACCCACAGTCACAACGTCCATATAGACGGAAGAGCCGCGCAAGGTACCGCCTTCCGCTTTGGCCTCTATGTAACCTCCGTCTACCTTCACGTCGCACCCAAGCGCTTCAAAGCCCTTAATGTGCTGATCTATGGGACGAACGCCAAAATCGCATCCTCCCGGCAGACCGACGAAAGCTCTGCCAAATCTTCCAAGTTCCCCGCCGATCAAATAATAAGAGGCGCGCATTTTGCTTACCAATTCATAGGGCGCGATCCCGGGAGAGACGAAAGATGAGTCAATTTCCACGGTATTTTTCCCGATTTTTTTTACTTTGACGCCAATTGACTCCAAAATTTGCAGGGAAACGTTTACATCACTAATGTCAGGCAAATTTTCAATGATGCATTTATCCTCGGTAAGGATCGTGGAAAATAGGATTGCCACGGCAGCGTTTTTCATTCCGGAGACAGCGATTTCCCCTGAAAGAGGTTTTCCGCCGGAGATAATGATTTTTCCTTTGTTTGTATCCATAGTAAAAAGGGGCCAATCCTTTCACAAGTTACTGATTGTACGCTCAATGTCGATACCAATGAACGTGCCGACGCAATTTTTGCAAAAAACAAAAAGCATGGCGTTTCAAGGACAATTTCCCGAGGAAAAACGAAGCAAAACCGCACTGTTTCGTTTTTTCCATGAAAGGAAAAGGACACATAGCTATTATATGAAAATGAAATAAAACGGTTCTTTTTTAAAGCGTTGTGCAAAGTTTTTGCGCCGCTTGATGAAAACTGGAGAGGGCAGAGAAAATATTCACGTTTTGCTCTGCGGCTTGGGTCATATCGTCAGCAAATTCAAACAGCTCCACCGCTCGCTCTGGATTGATGAGCTCAGATAAATCAGACAAGAGGCTGCCTGAGGTGAAAAATGACATTTCCTCTTTTCGTCCGTAATGGGCGAAGATCAAATCACGCAAAGCGGATTTGGCCATAGCAAAAAAGAGGGAAAAATCTTTTCGATCCGAATTTGCCGGAGGGAAGATCAAGCACAGTCGGGTAAAGCTGGCGCCTTCCAAAATAGAGGAAAAATAGGAAAGGAGTTTTTCCCGAATGGCAAAATAATGCTCGTTATGGCAAAGAGCCCTGGCTCTGCCGAGAGATCCTTTTGCCAAAATGGATAGCTCTTTTGCTCTCTCGGGCAAGACACCGTCCTGCTCCAGGAATTTTTGAATCAGCTCAGGGGCAAGCGTCTCGGTTTTTAGTAGCACACTACGGCTGCGGACTGTTGGAAGCAAACGCGTGCGATCTCGGGTAAGAAGGAAGAAAACAGTGTGTGGCCGAGGCTCCTCAATGCTTTTTAAAAGCGCATTTTGCGCGGCCTTGTTCATCCCTTCGCTTTCTTCTACAATAAATATTCGCCAAAGACCTTCAGAAGCGGTGGTGTGAGTATTTTGAAGCATGGCCCGCACCCGGTCTACAGAAATGTTTTTTCCGGATTCTTCCGGCCGTAGCTCCACCACATCCACGTGACCGCCGGAAAGAATGTTGCGGCAACTTCGACAGACAAGACAGGGCGAACCGTCTTCATTTCGATGAGAACAGCACAGGGCCGCAGCTCCCTGACGTGCCACGGCTAGTTTTCCTGTTCCTTCATCGCCCTCGATAAGATAACACCCTGCCAAACGTCCTTTGCGAACAAGGGAGAAGAGCGTGTTTAACAGGGATTGATTTTCAAGGATGAGACTCATGTCCTGCTTCAGTCTTTTTCGTAAGATTCCACATCCATCACAAAGATCGTCGCACCGCCAATGGTGATCTCTACGGGATACGGAGCCACGCCGTGGCTGTAATGTGGGTAGTCAATGGGCATAAGCTGGGTTCTTTTTTTGGAATGTTCCTTGATCAGTTCTTTGACGCGCTGAACCTGATCGTCCTGGACACCGGAGATGATCGTGGTGTTTCCTTTTAATAAAAAGCCGCCGCTGGAGGCCAGCCTGGTAGCAGAAAAATGTTCTTGATTCAAAGCTTTGATCACTTTGGATGCATCTTCGTTGCTAACGATAGCAAAAATCATTTTCATATGCAAAGACCTCCTGTTACGCTAAGTTTGGTGTTTGCTTTTGCGCACTCTCACCATGTACTGTTTTATTCTAACTTAGTATACCATATTGGCGTTCACTTGTCAAAAAAAATGTTAAAAAATTCTGAATAAATCAAAAAGAAAAATAAGAAATTCCCAAAAGCCGGTTTTTCCGGCCTTTGGGAATCGGAAAAAATTCTGCGCTTATTCGGTGCGTAGCGCCTCTACCGGATCTTTTTTTGCCGCAAATCTAGAGGGAATAAGACCTGCAATGAAGGAGAGTAGCACGCTGATGATTACCAAGCTTATCCCTCCCACCACAGGCAGGGCAGCACCGATGGAGGAAATTCCGGTCAAATACCGTATGATGATGTTGATGGGAATGAGCAAAACAAGAGAAATGATAATGCCGATGACGCCGGCGGCCAGCCCCTCAATAATGCTTTCTGCATTGAATACGCGGGAAATATCCTTTTTGGACGCGCCGATGGCACGGAGAATTCCGATCTCTTTGGTGCGTTCCAAAACGGAGATATAGGTGATGATGCCGATCATAATGGAAGAAACCACAAGAGATACTGCAACAAAGGATACCAGAACATAGGAGATGGCGTTGATAATGGTGGAAATGGATGACATGAGAAGGGCCATGTAGTCGGTGTAACTGATCTTGTCTTCTTCTTGTTTGTCCATGTTATAGGCGGCAATGGCGTTATTGATGCGGTCCTTGTCTTCGAAGGTCTTGGCGTAGATGTTCACGGCACTGGGGCTCTTTTTGTCAACCCAGCCAAGGCTTTCAAGATTCTCATCCAAAGTTTTTTCGGAATGAGAGGGGGGCATATAATCGTCGTAGAAGGAAACCATTTGGGAAAGGGAATAAGCGTCGGGATTGCGAAGGGCCATCTCCAGCATTCCTGCCAGTTGCGCCTGGGAGTACATTGCCAGACCTTGGGATACTTGCTGTTGATACTGCTGGGCAATTTGGTTTTCCAGTCCTTCCCGTACCGCTTCGAAAAGTTCTTCATCGCTCATATTGGTGATGTATTCCTGAATGTAGGAAATATCAGTTCCTTCTTTTTCTTGAGAGGCTAGAAACTGCATCACCATGTTTTCCATTTTTTCCCGGGTCATGCCGGTCAGCATCTTTTCCACGGAGCTGTCCAGATAGTCTTTTGTGGGGGTGGAAGTAATGGTAATATAGATCTCCGCTTTTTTTGCGACATCCAAAGATAGAAGATGCTCCCGGATCAGATCTGCTTTTTCCTGGTCAGAAGCTTCCACAAAATTTTCGGGCAGGAAGGGGAGGTTTAAAATAATGTCGTTTTCCGGATTGTTTTTTTGTTCCTGAATCATCAGACTCTCTTCGGTCTTTTCGATCAGGTACCGGGTTAGATCCGCCGTGTACCCAAGAGCACCGGTCATCATGCCTGCCACAGCATCTTCCTTTTGGCGGATGATGCCGCAGATCTTGATGTCAAGACCCTTTTCGCTGGCATACAGATAATCCAGCCCCTTTTCTGTTTCGGTCAAAAGCGTATATCCACCGCCCAGATTTTTCTGATACAGATCGCTGGATAAAAAGAGCCTGAATTTTTTTTGACAAATCTCTTCATAGCTCCAGGATTGTTTGGTGGTGTCAAGAATCTCTCCTTTTTGAGAAGCCATGGTCTCTTTGGCGATCTCCTCGATGGATTTTAGGCCCAATCCGCAAAGGATCAAATCGCTCAGTTCGTTGTATTCATTGACTACCAATACCACCTGATCGTATGATTCGGGCCAGCTGCCGTAAATCAGATCGTATTGCTCAATCAAAAGAGGACTGATGCCACTCCCATCCTGGTTGGGGAGCATTTCCTGCCACAGGGGAATGGCGTTCATTCCCATCTGGGAGTTGGAAGAGCCCAGGGGCATGCTTTGCTGAGAAAAACCCATCTGGGAAAAGATTCCCGTCCAGATCTCTTCCATATCGCTCTTAACGATCTTTCCGGTGTCATCTTTGGTGTAAATGTTCATGGGAAGATCGTAAGAATACTGAATGTTGGAAACATAATCCTGGATCCCTTGGCCGTTTTGCTCGATAAATTCTTTGAATAAAGTCAGATTGTTTGTCTGTATCTGCGCGTTGTTCAGAGAGTTTACCATATCCTTCATCACGCTGGAGGAATACACTGCATCATTTTCATGCATGTTTTCCGGATCCTGGCGGTTGACCCCCATCAGGGAAGTCATGAGCGTTGAGAGATCTACGCTTTCTGCTTGAATGGTAATGGGGTAGCTGGAAAGGGTATTTTCTTGTACTGAGTTGATATAGGTGTTGATCCCGTTGGAAAGGGAAAGGATCAGTGCAATGCCAATGATCCCGATGGATCCGGCAATGGCGGTCAAAAGAGTCCTTCCTTTCTTGGTCATAAGATTGTTCAAAGAAAGGGAAAGGGCCGTGGAAAGGGACATAGAAGGCTTTTTTTCTTTTTTTGCTTTGGTAGAAATTTCCGGAGCATCTGTTTTCGAGAGGGGATTGGAGTCATCTGATATCCGTCCGTCCAAGAACTTGATGATACGGGTGGAGTATTTTTCTGCCAGGTCCGGGTTATGCGTGACCATGATCACCAGTTTCTCTTTGGCAACCTCTTTTAAGATCTCCATGATCTGTACGCTGGTTACGGAATCCAAGGCACCGGTCGGTTCGTCCGCCAATAAAATTTCCGGATCGTTTACAAGAGCGCGGGCAATGGCCACGCGTTGCATTTGACCGCCGGAAAGCTGGTTGGGCCTTTTTTTCATTTGATCCTTCAGCCCTACTTTTTCCAGAGCGGTAATGGCTCTCTTTTTTCTCTCAGCCTTATCCACGCCGGAGAGGGTCAAAGCCAATTCTACGTTGGCCAAAACGCTTTGGTGGGGGATCAGGTTATAGTTCTGGAAGACAAAGCCGATGGAGTGGTTGCGGTAAGTATCCCAGTCTATGTCTTTGAAGTCCTTGGTGCTCTTGCCGCCTATGACAAGATCTCCGGAGGTATATTGATCCAGTCCGCCTACGATGTTAAGAAGGGTAGTTTTACCGCAGCCGGAAGGACCTAAAATAGAGACAAATTCACTTTTGCGAAAAGAAAGTGTAACACCTTTCAGCGCCTCAACCTTTTCGCTTCCGGAAAGATAATCTTTTTTGATATCAATAAGCTTGAGCATTTGATATTCCCTCCTCTGCAAAAATTAAAATTTTATCCCAGAAAAATCATAACAGGTTTATTTTAACCTGTTATGAATAATTTTTATAGATTTTTTTGCCATTTATTCTTTAATTGATGACTTTGTATATGTCCTCCCGTTTTCCCATCACCAGAATGTGAGTGTTTTCCCGGAAAATGTAATCGGGTGAATTGATGGGGAAGACCTTTTCATCCTCTTTGATTGCCAGAACGTTAAGAGAGAAGTGAGCGCGGAAGTTCAATTCCCGCAGAGTCTTTCCGATCCATTCTTTGCGTACTGCGATCTCAAAAACATAGAAATCTTCAGCCAATTCAAAGGAATCGAAAATATTTTCACAGCTCACGTTCAAAGCCATACGGCGAGCCATATCCTTCTCCGGATAAATGATGGCGTCTGCACCGTTTCTGGAGAGAAGTCTTGCTTGCAGATCCTGATCGGCACAACTGTAGATCATTTTTGCGCCCAGATCCTTTAAAAGACATGTGATCTGAAGAGCCGCCACAAAATCCGAATCCACGCAGACAAAACAAGCGTCAAAACTGTCAACGTCAAAAGAGGCCAGAACCTCGGCATTGGTGCAGTCCGCAATTTTAGCACTTGTGGCCCAAGGTAAAACCGATTCCAGACGTTTTTCATCGCGATCGACTACCAAAATTTCACAGCGTTGTTCCGAGAGTGAACGGATCAAGTGATAACCGTATGATCCAACACCGATGACCAAAAATGTTTTCATATTTTTTCTCCTTACGTCATCACCCGACGGTGATGTCTTCATAGGGTGCCATGACAGGTGGCGGTGCTTTCTTTTCCATGAGCGCCGCGCCGAAAGAAATGCTTCCTACCCGACCGCAAAACATCAAGAGAATGATGACAAGCCGTGAGGCACATTCCAGATCCCGGGTAATGCCGGTACTCATGCCCACGGTCCCAATGGCGGAAAACACTTCGAAGGAAATGTTCACAAATCCAAGGGACGGTTGCATGGCCGCAATGACGAAAACACCCAAAAGTGCCATGGAAAGATTGACAAAGAAAACGCTCACCGCTTTGTAGATGTTGTCTTCACGAAAACGTTTTCCAAAGGCCCCTGTAAAACGGGATTTGCGAATGGTGGCGATCGAAAACAAGATCAAAATTGCCAAAGTGGTGGTCTTAATTCCGCCTGCTGTAGAGCTGGGGCTTCCGCCGATGAACATCAAAAGGATCGTTAAGAGAAAGCCGCCGGGAGATAGGGAGGCGGTGTCGGTGATATTCATTCCCGCAGTCCTGGGTGAGACGGCGTCAAAGAGACTGGCAAGCAGAGCGCTTGCTGTGTCCATTCCGCGGTGGGAAGCATCCGCTTCCAGAATAAAAAACAGCAGGGCGGGCAAGAAGATTAAAAGGAAAGTTGCTGTGAGAACGATTTTTGTATGCAGATGATAGCGACGAAAGAGAAGCCTGTGATTTTTGATATCCTCCCACACGAAAAAGCCAAGGCCGCCCACAACGACCAGAATCATCAAGGTCATGCAGATTATCCAGTCACCGGAATAACCGGAGAAAGAGGAAAATCCTCCGTTTAGATCGAAACCGGCGTTGCAAAAGGCGGAAATGGAGTGAAATACACCAAACCAGATCGCCTTTCCGGGTGAAAAACCGTATCTTAGGGCAAAGCGCAGAGATAAAATGATGGCTCCTATGCCTTCAAAAAGAAGAGTTCCCCCGACGATGTGCTTTGCCAGACGACGGATTCCGCCGATGCTGGAAGCGTTGATGCTCTCACTCATCACCTCCCGCTGGCGCAGACCCATGCGCTTTCGGAAGAGAATGAAGAAAAAAGTGGCAATGGTCATAAATCCAAGCCCGCCGATCTGGATCAAAAAGAGGATGACGCCTTGGCCGAACCCGGACCAGACCGTTCCGGTATCTAAGGTTACAAGCCCCGTGACGCAAGAAGCGCTGGTAGCGGTAAAGAGAGCGTCTAAAAAAGAGACATTTTCTTCTCCTTGTGTGGAAAAGGGGAGCATCAAAGCCAAAGTTCCCAGTAGGATCAGGACAAGAAATCCAGTGGCGATGATCTGCACATGGGAAAAATTTTTAAAAAATCTTTTCATTTTTCTCATCCGTTTTCAGTCATAGTATCCTAAATTTACAAATGGATCTTGCGATTAGATCAATTTTCAGTATACCACTTTTTTCCGGATTTGTAAAGACGTTGGTTGACAAGGAAAAGAGAAAATGATAAAATGGAGTACTTATTTTACTCGTAGGAGAAATACTATGATTACAGGCAAGCAAAGAGCTTATCTTCGTTCACTTTCCAACGCGCTTCCCGCCAAATATCAAGTAGGAAAGGCAGGTTTTGAGGACGACGCCTTTTTGACTCAAATTCGGGAAGGACTTGAGAAAAACGAACTGGTCAAGGTAAGTGTTTTGGAAAATGCCGATCTGGATCCCAAGGAGGTTTCCAGACAAGTGTGCCAACTTCTCGGCTGTGAAGGGGTGCAAGTGATCGGCAGAAAATTTGTCCTTTATAAGAAGAGCAAAAAAGACCCGAAAATTCAGTTGCCAAAATAAGTTGGCACGCAAGAAAAATAGAGAGAGGAAAGATTATGTGGAATCAATTGCTGGGCATTTTTGAAGTGTTCGGATATCCCTTAGTGCTGATTGCGGCCATCGGTTCCATGATCGCCAGCGCCAACGTGAACAGCACCTTCAAGCGCTATTCTTCCCAGTTTTCCCGCCGAGGAATCACTGCCGCTCAGGCAGCAAAAAAGGTGCTTGATGCAAACGGTGTGGAGGGGGTGTCGGTTACCCGAACGGCAGGAAATCTAACGGATCATTTTGATCCCCGTGACAATACCATCTATCTATCCGAAGCGGTATACGATTCCGCTTCCACTGCCGCCATCGGCGTTGCCGCTCACGAGGCAGGGCACGCAGTTCAGCATGCGAAGGGATACCTTCCCATTCGCATCCGTTCGGCCATCGTTCCTGTGACGAATATCGGTTCCCGTCTTTCTATGCCCCTGATTCTGATCGGACTGCTTCTGGGTCTTTACGTGGAGTATCCTTTTGGGTATGAATTGGCCCTGATCGGTGTTTTCTGTTATAGCCTTTGCGTAATTTTTCAGCTTGTGACCCTGCCTACGGAATACAATGCTTCCCACCGTGCCATCACGGCTTTGGAAGAGGGGGACATCTTGAGCCGGGAGGAATTGGTGGGAGCACGAAAAACTTTGAATGCCGCTGCTTTAACTTACGTGGCATCCCTGGCCGTATCTCTCGTGCAATTTTTGCGGCTTTTGGCTATGGTGACCGGATCCAGGAGGAGAAGATGAGATTTCTTTTTCGCATGCGAGAAGGCTTTTCTCGCTTTATGATCGGACGCTACGGCACCGATTCTCTCAATCAATTTCTTACCGTATGTTGGCTGGTTCTGGCGGCGCTGAATCTGGTGTTTCACAGTCTGGTCTTATATCTTTTGGAGCTTTTTCTTTGCTTTGCGATCTTCTTTCGAATGTTCTCAAAAAATATCGTCAAGCGAAGAAAAGAGGCAAACGATTGGTACCGCTTTTGTACACAGTGTCGCTATGCTGTCAATCGGTTTCGAAACCGCAAGACAACTCGCTTTTTCCGCTGTCCCCATTGCTCAGCTCCCCTTCGAATGCCTCGAAAGATAGGCAAGTTTCGAATTCGTTGCCGGAAATGCGGCAAGGAATTTGTCAAAGAATTCAAGAGATAACAACATAGATAAAAAACGCCTTCCTGCAAGGAAGGCGTTTTTCTTTTACAGCAACTTAATATTATGCGCGGAGACCCAGTCCTTTAAAAAGAACATATAGAAAAGGATCAGCGCCACGGAAAGCAGTAAGAGGAGAGCAATCAAAATGATGTCTGCTTTTCTTAATTTTAATGCTTCCTGATCTTTCGGGACTACCTGAGCAACTTTCAGAGCAGGTAGTAGGGCAGTGAGGATTAAAACGATCAGAGTGGCTTCCAGCGGAAATAGCACCAGATTTTTCACGATACGAGTGGCGTTGATAAGGTTGTAGGTGTAAAACTTGGCATCTCCGAGAAGATAGTATTCCCACTTCATAAAGGCAGAGGTCATGATAATATTACAGATCAAATTGACTGAAAATTTTGCAGCTAGTGCTTTAGGAACGGAGAGTTTGCGACGCCAGAAAAAAAGGCCAAAGAGGAAACTGCTTGCCATTTCTACGAACATGAAAGGAAAGAAGTAAACGCCGTTGGGGGCTATGATACAACCTATGGTATCGCTCACAGCGCCGGCTAGAAGCCCCACAACAGGACCGTAAACCAGCGATCCGAGGGAATTGACGTAGGCGTCAAAAGTAAAGGTGACACCGTTGATTACCGGAACACGGAACAACTTTACCACAACTCTTAGCGCGATCATTAATGCTGCGAAAATCAGCGTGTCGGTTCTGGTCAGTTCTTTGGCGGCTTCTTTCCAATACTCTTTGGAAAAAATGGAAAAAGTGATCATGGGCCTTTGCTTGTTTTGCATAAAAATACCTCCTTTTCCGCTGATTTTCCCAGAAGGGAATACCGGAAAAGGAGGCCTTTTTCCTTCTTCGGCAGCGGGATGCGGACCCCAAACCGCAAGGCTTCGCCTTTTCGTCCTCTAAACAACTCCCCGTTTTAGAGGCACTTCACGCTTGAGATCCTACTCTGTTTTAATTTATCTTTCACGAAGTCGAGTGAAAAAGTCCTTCAAAAGGCGTTTTGACTCTTCTTCAAGAAGACCATAATGAATTTCGGGCTTGTGGTTGAAGGGGTGATCCAAAAGATTCAGCACACTTCCCATTGCTCCGGCTTTGGGGTCTTTGGCCCCAATGTAGACACTTTTTAGTCTGGAATTGATGATGGCGCCGCCGCACATTGGACAGGGTTCCAGAGTCACGTACATTTCGCATTGCCAGAGTCTCCAGCCGGAAAGCCGCTTGCAAGCTCGATCAATGGCGCAGATTTCCGCATGGAGCAAAGCGTTTTTCTTCTTTTCCCGGGCGTTTCGCCCCCGAGCGATGATCTTGCCGTCTTTAACAATGACACAGCCAATGGGCACCTCGCCCTCTTCCGCCGCTTTTTGAGCTTCCCGAAGAGCGGCGCGCATGAATTTTTCTTCTTGTGTCATTGACATAGCGTTGGGTTGTGATTGGCACAGAAACCGTTGGCCGCTTTGGGAACGCTGGAGGTGCCGGGATAGGTTCCTTTCTCTAACGTATGCCAGTAATAGGGCTGGAAATTATTTTTAGCATAGGGAATGTCCCCGGTCATTTTGCGATAGGTGTACTGAGCGTCCGCAATGGTGACTTCGATGGGGAAGGAACGCTGTACATCCAAAAGAGCCACCTCTCTGACGTTGGTGCATTCCGGCCCTGCTACCAGACCCGTATCGTTGCAGTAAGAAACCATAACGTGACAGTCGCAGGTAGCTGTGGGGACGTTGGAATAAGTGTAAAAGCCTGTGGCAGTGCGATTTCCTCTCAGGTCAGCACTGCAATTGGGACCGGCCAAAAGACCGGAATCTTTGCAGTAGGTCCGGGTGATCAGATTTTTTGTCAGATCCTGAGAGAATGTCTTTACGTTTCCGGCGGCGATGATCTCGCTGTGAATCGAGGTCATGACTTGATCCCAAATATAGGTTGCGGCGGCAACGCTACGCTGTCCGGAGGTGAATCCGGTGAGGGATTGAGGATTGTCATAGCCAACCCAGCAAGCGGCGGTGTAATAAGGCGTAAAACCGCAGAAATACAGGTCTCTGTCATTTTGCGTCGTACCGGTTTTTCCGGCTACGTCCACTTGCCTGCGAAGGGATACGGCAGTACCGGTACCGGCGGTGACTACTTCTTGCATCAGTCTCGTGGTTACCGCACAGGTATCCGAGCTGAGGATGACCTCGGTGATCGCAGAGGAGGAGTCTAATAAAATGTTTCCGGTAGAATCCGTGACCTTGGTATAGGTTCTGGGTTCATTGTAAATTCCGTTGTTGGCAATGGCGGCGTAGGCGCCGCACATATCTCGAGTGGTAACGCCTTCGGTAAAGCCGCCCAGAGCCAGAGGCGCGTAGTCAATATCGGATTCCAATAAGGTTGAGAGACGATATTTTTGGGTCAAAAAGTCATAGACGTTTCGTGTTCCCACCTGGTCCACCACTTTTACTGCAATGGTGTTCTTGGAGTCACGTACCGCTTGGGAGACGGTGACAAGACCGTCAAACTTGTTGTTCCAGTTGTTGGGCCAAAGGGTTCCGTCTTCCTCGGCTCGGAAGGGCGTGTCATCCAAAACGGAGGAATAATTGATCAGACCGCGCTCAATGGCGATGGAATAAGCACTCAGAGGCTTGATGGAAGAACCGGGCTGACGTTTTGCCATGGTGGCACGGTTGAAACCTCTGGCGGTATCTTTTGCGCCGCGACCGCCGATGATAGCCACAATGTTTCCGGTGCGCTGATCGATGATGGTCATGGCAGATTCCACCTGAACTCCGGTTCCTTTGGAGGGGAAGAGATCGTTGTTGTTATAGATGGCGTCCAGCTTGTCCTGAATGTTCCGGTCAATGGTGGTATAGATCTTAAGACCGCCACTGTAAAGAAGATTGGCGGCAGTTTGCTCGTCATAGTGATAGGTACTCATCAAGTCGGCAATGACGTCATCCATCACCGTATCCACAAACCAGGAGTGGATCTTGGAGACCGTTTGCTGTCCTGATTCCTGTCTTAAAACCAGCTGGGCATCTTGCGCAGCGCGGATCTCCTCCAGAGTATAGGTCTTTTCTATATCGGTGTTTTTGTACATCTCCTCCAAAACGGTCCAGCGTCGTTCCTCGTTGAGATCCGGATGGGATATGGGATTCCATTTTGACGGGTTCTGGGGAATGGAGGCCAGAGCGGCGCACTCCACCAAGGTCAATTCCGAAACTTCTTTTCCAAAGTATTCGTAGGCTGCGGCGGAAACGCCGTAGCAACCCTTGTGAAGGTAGATGGTATTTAAGTACATTTCCAGGATTTCTTCTTTGCTTCGCTTGCTTTCCAAATTCAGCGCCCGCAGAATCTCCTGGATTTTTCGTTGAATGGTTACGTCATCCTCACCGGTAACGTTTTTGATCAGCTGTTGGGTAATGGTGGATCCACCGTAGGAATCGTTTCCGGTCATAAAGCCAAGGATCGCGCCCACGGTACGGCGCACGTCGATTCCTTTGTGGGTAAAGAAGCGTTTGTCTTCAATGGAAACAAAGGCGTTGATCAGATCTTCCGGCATTTCCTCATAGGAGACCCACATGCGGTTTTCCTGCCCGTGGATCCGCTCGTCCTCCCATTCGACCCACTGAGAAGTCCCGTCGGGATTTTTCTGCTCATAATAGAGGAATGTGGTAAGATCAGAGTCATATTTGAGATTATCAATATCATACACCGGATCTACGTAGTTTTTAATGTAAACGACCAAGGCGCAGGCAATGGCAGACCCTGTGATGATCCCAATGAGAACCAGGGTCAAAATGATATTCAGAGCGTATGTGACAACTTTTCCTGCATATTTTCCCAGGGTACTTGACACGCGCACTCCGACTTTTTTTGCTAAAGCAATGCCATTCTCACTTTTGTTGGCATTGGAATGGGATGGATGAATCCCTTGTGGCGCTTTTGCTTCTTTTGGTTTTTTCTGATCGTTGTTTTCCATTTTTTCTCCTATTGGAAAGTAGGATTCGGGAATCAATCCCCGGCGGCATTATTTTAGGCCTACGTTTTCTTTCCCCAAGATCTCACATAACTCCCGGTACACCAGCGGAGTAAGACGAACCGAGAGCCCGTCGACATAAAATAGCTTTTTTGTGTCCTGATAGTAAAAATAGCAAGGGGTGTTTCCGGAAAAGATTCGTAAAATCGCCATGGCTCTCTTTTCCATTTTACTCCCTTTTTCCGGAAAACGCAAGAATAATTTCGAACAGCTGTTAAAATTAATGCTTTTTTCGGAATGGGAATCGGGCTGGGAGGATCGCTCCTTTTTTTCTTCTAAGTCTTTTTCGCGCTCGGCCTCTTCGGGAGTCAGGATCCGGTCCGCTAAAATTTTGATCTCTTCATCTTTGGTATTGATCTTTCCGTAGATAGCCAGAATTCGGTCTTCTTCCAAGAGAGAAGAGACTTGTGCCAGGATCTTGGGAAACACGATGATCTCGCATCGCCCTGCCTGATCCTCTCCCTGAACGAAAGCCATTCTGTTTCCGTTTCGAACTTGTTTTAAAGTTACGCTACCCACTTGGCACAGAAGGCAAACCGAGTCACCGTCCGAAAAGTTTTCCGGCTCCGTGCGGAAGGCGGCGATGTCCTGAGCGCCCAGCTTTTCCGCAAGGGCTCGGTAGCTTTGGAGAGGGTGTCCGGAGAAGTAAACGCCACACACGTTTTTTTCTTCGCGCAAGCGTTCTCTTTCCGTAAATTCCGGAATGTCCGGGAAAATGGAATCGTCGTCTTGTTTTGTGTCTTCGGGAATGGCGTCAAAAAGACTCATCTGCCCCGGTAAAACGTCCCGCATGGCAAGACTTGCAGAGGATAGGAGAGATTCAATGGCAGAGAACATCCGGGAACGGAAAATGCCGAAGGAATCCATGGCCCCGGAAAGGACAAGGCTCTCCAATGCTTTTCGGTTCAGCCCGTGTGGACGCAAGCGCTCTACAAAATCCCGGAAAGAGGAAAAGGGCGTTTGTTCTCGTTGAAGGAAAATCTGCTGGATCAAGGATTCTCCTACGTTTTTAATGCCTACAAAACCGAAACGCAAGGCGTTTCCGCTCACGGAGAAAGAGAGTTGGCTTTCGTTGATATCCGGCGGCAAGATCTGAATTCCCATCCGCTCGACCTCGTTGCAATACATAGCGTATTTGTCTCCATCCAGTTGGCTGGTAAGGATGGCGGCCATGTATTCTTTCGGATAGTTGCATTTTAGATACGCGGTCCGGTAGCTGAGAAGAGCATAGGCGGCGGCATGGGATTTGTTAAAGGCGTATTTGGCAAAATCAGCCATGTCATTGAAAACCTTTTCTGCCAGCTTTTCCGGAATTCCTCTGTGTACGGCGCCTTCCACTTCTACGGTTCCGTCTTCGTTTTTCAAGCCGTTAAGAAAGATCGCCCGCTCCCGTTCCATGACGTCTTGCTTTTTCTTGGACATGGCCCGGCGCACAATATCCGCTCTGCCCAGAGAATATCCGGCCAGCTGACGGAAAATTTCCATAACCTGTTCCTGATAGACGATGCAGCCGTGCGTGGTCCCCAAAATTTTATCTAAGGCCGGCACCTCGTGGCTTGCCACGCCCCGCTTGCGATTTTCCAAAAAGCGGGGAATAGAATCCTTGGGTCCCGGGCGATACAAGGCAATGGCGGCAGTAATATCCTCCAGATTTTGCGGCTTCATTTGCAGCATCAGAGCCTTCATGCCGGAGGATTCGATCTGGAACATGCCCGCTGTTTCCCCTCGGGAGATCATGTCGTAGGTTTCTTTGTGGTCCAAGGGGATGGTGTGAATATCGAAACCGGGATCGGTTCGATGTACTTGTTCTACCGCATCCCGAATGATGGTCAAGTATCGCAAACCCAAAAAGTCGATCTTCAAAAGCCCAAGATCTGCGATTTCATTCATGGTGTACTGGGTGACTTTGGTCCCGGTATTTACAGCCAAAGGAACGTAGTGGGAGACGGGCATATCCGTCAAAACCACACCCGCCGCGTGAATGGAAGCGTTCCGGGGCATCCCTTCCAGGGAAAGGGCGATCTGCATCAGTTCTTTTGCTTCACCCGTCTGGCACATTTCCCGAAGATCTTTGTCGTCTTCCAAGGCCTTTGTCAAGGTCATATCCAGAAAATGAGGGATTCGTTTGGCGATTTTATCTACCTCGTTGTAGGACATCCCCAAAACCCGGCCCACGTCTCGCACGGAGGCCCGGGCAGCCATGGTGCTGAAGGTAACGATCTGCGCAATGTGGTCTTCACCGTACTTTTCTGCCACGTATTGAATGACTTCTCCTCTTCGGCTCATGCAGAAATCGATATCAAAATCAGGCATAGAGACCCGCTGGGGATTGAGAAAACGCTCAAAGATCAATTGAAAACGAATCGGGTCCAGTTCTGTGATGTCCAGACACCAAGCAGCAAGGCTTCCTGCTCCGCTGCCTCTTCCCGGTCCCACGTAAATGTTGTTTTGTTTTGCGAAGGAAACAAAATCCGCCACAATAAGAAAGTAGTCGCAAAAGCCCATCTCTTCAATGACGGAAAGTTCATAGGTGAGCCGATCTTGATATTCTTTTCGGTTTGAGATCCCGTTTTCACGGATCCTTTTTTCCAGACCTTCAAAGGAGAGCTTTTTTAAATATTCGAAGGAGGAGAGGCCCAGAGAATTTTGAAAGCGGGGAAGATGAGCCTGGGAAAAGTCAAATTCCACCCGGCACCGTGCGGCAATGACGGCGGTGTTGGTAATGGCTTCCGGAGTTTTTGGAAAAAGGGCGGCCATCTCTTCGGTGGATTTCAAATAAAATTCGTCCGTTTCAAATTTCATCCGGTCTTCATCCTGGAGCGTTTTGCCGGTCTGAATACAAAGCAAAACATCCTGGCTTTTGGCGTCTTCCCGATTCAGGTAGTGGACGTCATTTGTGGCGACCAGTCCGATCCCCAGTTTTTTGGACAGACCGATCAAGGCGGAATTGACTCGCATCTGATCTGTAATTCCATGGTCCTGCATTTCCAGAAAGAAAGAGTCTTTGCCAAAGATCTCGGCCATCTCTATTGCATGGGCTTCGGCGCCTTTGGTATCTCCCGATAAAATGAGCTGTGGAATTTTTCCCGCAAGGCAAGCGGAAAGTGCGATCAGACCTTCGTGATGCTCACGCAGAGCATCCATATCCACCCGAGGCTTCTGATAAAATCCCTCGGTGAAGGAAAGCGTGACAAGCTTCATCAGATTGTGGTATCCGGTCATGTTTTCACAGAGAAGCACCAGGTGGTAATACTCCCGATCAAGGCCGGCAACTTTATCTTTCATTGACCTGGGAGCAACGTATACCTCGCACCCAATGATGGGATGGATCCCGTTGGCCTTTGCCGCTTTGTAAAATGCAATGGCGCCATACATGACGCCGTGATCGGTGATGGCAACACTTTTTTGCCCCAATTCTGCGGCGCGCTGAAAGAGCCGGTCAATGCGACAGGCACCGTCTAAAAGGGAATATTCAGTATGTAGATGAAGGTGGACAAAATTGCTTCTTTCCATAGGATCCCCTTTGACAAAATGCGGATTTCATACTATAATAGGCCAAAGTTGCTTCTATTTATTATCTCATTTTGAAATATTTTATCACAGAAGAAGAAAAATTACAACCTTTTCTGAGGGAAGAATATGAGAGAAGAAATTATCGCTTTCGAAAGCTTTGATCTCAATACGTTTGACCACGTGCGTCCCAGTGCCGTGCTGCGACGGATGCAGGAGATTGCCAGAAAAGATCTGGGTTCTTTTGGCGTTCAGTATGAGGATCTGAGAGAGCGGGGCATGGTGTTTGTGGTGTCTCGCATGGCGCTTCGTTTTGTGCGCCCCGTTTCCGGAGAGGTGCCGCTGGTGCTTCGTACCGCTCCGGGGCAAAGTCACGGAGCTACCTTTCCCCGATCCTTTGTTCTTGAGGACGAAAAAGGAGTGGTGATGCAGGCCATGAGCCTTTGGGCGCTTTTGGATTTTAAGCAGCGCACTCTTCTGCGCGCCTCGGCCTTGGGAGGGGCTATCCCGGACTACGCGGATCTTTCCGGGGGCCTTGTGTGTGAACGCTTGGTCGGCAGGCCCGCTGAAGAAGAGCCACTTTTTGTAGATCGACGCCGGGTGTATGACTCCATGCTTGATCAGAACAATCATCTGAACAACTGTAACTACGCCGATCTTGCCCTGGATTTGTTGCCTGTGGGAGTGGGCGAGGTGCAAGAGATGCATATCACATTCCAGCACGAGGCCAGGCTGGGGGACACCCTTCTTATGAAAGGGTACGAAAAGGATGGAGCCTATCATGTTTTCGGCACTTTCCAGGATCGAGAAGAGAATTGCTTTTTGAGCAAAATCAAACTGTTTTAAGAGGTCTTATGTTCCATTTGATCAAACAAGAAAAAAACGCCCGCCGAGGCGAGCTTCATACCGTTCACGGAACCGTACAGACGCCGGCTTTTATGAACGTGGGAACCAGTGCCGCCATCAAAGGAGGCATTGCTGCAGACGATTTGGAAAAATTGAAATGTCAGATCGAACTTTCCAACACCTATCATTTGCACGTGCGTCCGGGGGACGACGTGATCTATGAAATGGGCGGACTTCACCGTTTTATGAATTGGTCCCGCCCCATCCTTACCGATAGCGGCGGATTTCAGGTTTTTTCATTGGCTTCCTTGAATCGCATCGATGACCAGGGGGTCACTTTCCAAAGCCACATCGACGGCAAACGGATCTTTATGGGACCCGAGGAGAGCATGCGTATTCAGAGTCACCTTGCCTCTACCATTGCCATGGCGTTTGACCAGTGCATCGGAAATCCCGCCACTCGGGAGGAAGCGAAAATCGCCTCTGACCGCACCGTTTCCTGGCTGGAGCGGTGCAAGAAGGAAATGGCCCGGCTCAATTCTCTGGAAGAGACGATCAATCGTGATCAGCTCCTTTTCGGTATCAATCAAGGTTCTGTTTTTTCTGATCTGCGTGTGGAGAATATGAAGCGGATCGCGGAAATGGAGCTGGACGGATACGCCATCGGCGGCCTTGCGGTTGGGGAAAGCGCAGAGGAAATGTATCGCATCATTGAGGCGGTGGAACCTTTCGCCCCTGTCCACAAAGTTCGCTATCTTATGGGCGTTGGTACCTGCGAGAACATCATCGAGGCTGTTTGGCGCGGCGTGGATATTTTCGACTGCGTCATGCCAAGCCGCAATGCTCGCCACGGCCATCTTTGCACCCACGAAGGCATTATCAATTTAAACAATAAGCGATATGAAAAAGACCCGCTTCCCATTGATCCCCTCTGCGATTGTCCTGTCTGTCAGCGCTATTCGCGGGCCTATATCCGTCATCTTTTAAAGGCCAAAGAGTCCCTTGGACAGCGCCTTGCGGTCATGCACAATCTTTATTTTTACAACACTTTGATGGAAGACATTCGCGCCGCTTTGGACAACGGTACCTTCGAAGCGTTCCGAAGAGAAAACTCTAAAAAATTGGGGACGCGCATTTCCTAAAGGAGCGAACATGGAAGAAACAATTGAACTGGTAGCCACTTGTCTGTTCGGTCTGGAAAAATATGTGGGCCAGGAAATCGACGCTTTGGGCTATGAGCGTGTGGAGACCCAGGATGGCAGAGTTACCTTCCGCGGACCCCTTTCCGCCATTGCCAGATCAAACCTTTGGCTACGGTGTGCGGAGCGGGTTCTCATTAAGATGGGATCTTTTCCCGCGCGAAGTTTTGAAGAACTGTTTCAGGGGGTCAAGTCTCTTGCTTGGGAGCGTTGGATCGGTCCGGACGATGCTTTTCCCGTCAAGGGGCATACTGTCCGATCCGTACTGAAAAGCATTCCCGATTGTCAGAGCATCGTGAAAAAAGCAGTAGCGGAGCGTCTGGGCTTGGAGTACGGAACGACCTGGCTTTCCGAGGAGGGAACCCGGATGCAGATCCAGTTTTTCATCCTCAACGATACCGCTTCGCTTTTGATCGATACCTCCGGTGCGCCGCTGTATCAAAGGGGCTACCGAAAACAAGCCGGACCCGCTCCCATCCGGGAGACGCTGGCCGCCGCTCTTTGCCGGATCGCCCGCCCCCGGGAGGACGTATTGTTTTGGGATCCTTTTTGCGGAAGCGGCACCATTCCCATTGAAGCGGCCATGCAAATGCAGAACGTTGCCCCCGGATCCCTTCGTTCTTTTGCCGGAGAAGATTTTTTGGATCTTCCTGCTTCTATTTGGACACAGGCCAGAGAAGAAGCAAAAGATTTAAAAAAAGAAAGCAAATTTGAAGCTTTTGCCAGTGATATCGACCCGGCAATGATAAGCCTGGCAAAAAGCAATGCCCAGATCGCAGGTGTGGCGGATCACATTCGCTTTTTCCCAAAAAATGCCTTGGGAATTGAAACGATGGGGCGAAAGGGCACGGTGGTGTGCAATCCCCCTTACGGAGAGCGGCTGGAAACACAAGAAGAGGCTTGGCGGCTCTATTCCGCGATGGGTGCACATTGGAAGAATCTGGATCGTTGGCAGATTTATGTAATTACCAGCGATGAGGATTTTCAGCGGCATTACGGCCGCCGGGCGGATAATATTCGTAAGCTCTACAACGGAATGATCAAATGCTTTTATTATCAGTTCTACAAGCCACCGGAAAGAGAAACGAACAAAAAATAAGAAAACGGCACGAGGATGTTTCCTCGTGCCGTTTTAAATTCTGAGAAATTGGCTTATTTTGCTTTGCCGGCGCAGCCCAGAACGTTGATCAGCTTGTGACGAACAAGCTCTTTGATGTTGGCTCTTGCGGGCTTGAGATATTCTCTGGGGTCAAACTTGTCGGGGTGAGCGTCGAAGAACTCACGGACGGTACCGGTCATAGCAAGACGCAGGTCGGAGTCAATGTTGATTTTGCATACGGAAAGGGAAGCGGCCTTGCGCAGCTGCTCTTCGGGAACACCGATGGCGTTGGGCATTTTGCCGCCGTGGGCGTTGACCATAGAAACGTAGTTCTGAGGAACGGAAGAAGAACCGTGAAGTACGATGGGGAAGCCGGGCAAGCGGCGAGTTACTTCTTCCAAAACGTCAAAGCGCAGGGGCGGGGGAACCAGAATACCCTCAGCGTTGCGGGTGCACTGCTCGGGGGTGAATTTGTAAGCGCCGTGGCTGGTACCGATGGCAATGGCAAGAGAGTCACAACCGGTTCTGGAAACGAATTCTTCCACTTCCTCGGGACGGGTGTAAGAAGCGTTCTCAGAGGAAACGTTTACCTCATCCTCGATTCCGGCAAGGCTACCCAGCTCTGCTTCTACCACAACGCCGTGAGCGTGTGCATATTCAACCACTTTCTTGGTGATCTCAATGTTTTCTTCAAAGGATTTGGAGGAAGCGTCGATCATAACGGAGGTAAAACCGCCGTCAATGCAGGATTTGCAAGTCTCGAAGCTGTCGCCGTGGTCCAGGTGAAGAGCTACGGGAATCTCGGGGCATTCCAGCACGGCAGCTTCAACCAACTTGACAAGATAAGTGTGGTTGGCGTAAGCGCGAGCTCCCTTGGAAACCTGAAGGATAACAGGGGCGTTTTCTTCTTTGCAAGCCTCGGTAATGCCTTGAACGATCTCCATGTTGTTTACGTTGAAAGCGCCTACGGCATAACCACCGTTGTAGGCCTTTTCAAACATTTCTTTTGTCGTGACAAGTGCCATAGTTTTGATCTCCTTATATTTTTATTATTGTCATTCCAACAATCAATTTATTGTAGCATGCGCCATTTTCTCTGTCAAGGGAGAAATCGGAATTTTCCCGATTTTTTGACAGCTAAAATACTCAGTTTTTTCGGGGGTCGCTCCCCTTTGGGGGAAGAGTGCGTGAAAAATCACAAGAGGGATCCTGTGGCTTTTTAAAACCTTGAGATTTACGGAGAAAAATCGTGCGGATAGAATTGACTTCCCAGGCTTTTTATGGTAAGATATTATAATAATAGAAATTACAGTGGATTTATATTGACCTAGACGAGATTTAAGGCGGGAAAGATGATAATATTGGGGATCGATCCGGGAATCGCGACCACGGGATACGGGGTATGCCGCAAGGAAAAGGATCGCTTTGAGTATGTGGATTGCGGTGTGATCGAAACGGAAAAAGGGCAGAGAGTAGAAGCTCGGATACGCCATGTCCATGATAGTGTCGTGTACCTCATTGAAAAGTACAGACCGGATGCTCTGGCCATTGAGGAGCTCTTCTTTGCCAATAACCAAAAGACCGTGATCAACGTCGCCCAGGCGCGGGGAGTGATATTGCTTGCAGCAGAGGAGCGCGGGATCCCGATTTTTGAATACACCCCTTTGCAGGTCAAACAGTCCGTGGTTGGCTACGGAAGAGCCGAAAAACGCCAGGTGATGGAAATGATTCGAATTCTCTTTCATCTTCCCGGGGTGCCTCGTCCGGATGACGCAGCGGATGCTCTGGCCATTGCGCTGACCCATCTTTACCGCTCATCCAATAAGATCGCTCGGATACAAACCCTGGCGGACTCCAAAAAAACAGGAGGAAAGTAAATGTTCGATTATCTCTCCGGTACTCTTTCTTTTCTCGGCCAAGGCAGATGTGTGGTGGATACCCATGGAATCGGTTGGAGTTTGATCGTTTCCGCCAAAAGCGCAGCTCGCTTTTCCGGACAGAAAGAAGTGAAGGTTTATACCCATCTGAACGTGGGATCCGGTGATCGGTCCGTGATGGAGCTTTACGGCTTTGCTACCACACGGGAGAGAGAAATTTTCAACCTTTTGATCGACATTTCCGGAATCGGTCCCAAAGCTGCCATTGCCATTCTGTCAGCGCTGGATCCGGAGGAGCTTTGCATGTGCATCCTTTCCGGAGATGCAAAGTCCATCACCGCCGCTCAGGGTGTAGGAATGAAAATGGCGCAAAAGATACTTTTGGAACTGAAAGATAAAGTTGCAAAAGGTGTTGGCTCGGAAACGGTCTCTGTTTCTTCTGTTGCCGCCCCGGCCACAGATCTTTCCGAAGCCATTAACGCCCTGGTGGTTTTGGGATATCCTTATCCTACCGCTTCCGCCGCTGTGCGTGGGGTGGCCGATAAGGCCAAGGGCATTCAGGAACTGATTCGTCTCGCTTTGAAATCCATAGGAGCTTGAAATCATGACGCAGGACTTCGAAACCGATTTTGAAAACCGCATCGTCTCCGCAAACTTTACTCCTGCCGATGCCGCAGAGGAAGGCGGGGAAGAAAATGCCCTTCGCCCAAAGATCCTTTCCGACTACATCGGACAGGAAAAAATCAAAGAAAACCTCAAGGTCTTTATCCAAGCGGCAAAGCTTCGCGGTGAGGCCTTGGACCATATTTTGCTCTACGGTCCTCCGGGACTGGGAAAAACCACGCTATCCCACATCATTGCCAATGAAATGGGCGTAGGCATCAAGATCACTTCCGGGCCGGCCATTGAAAAGCCCGGGGATCTTGCCGCAATCCTTTCCTCCCTTTCTCCGGGAGATGTGCTTTTTATAGATGAGATCCACCGTCTTTCCCGCGCCGTAGAGGAAATTTTGTATCCGGCCATGGAAGATTTTGCTTTGGACATCATCATGGGTCAGGGGCCGGCCGCCAGAAGCATACGGATCCCTTTGGAAAAGTTCACGCTCATTGGTGCCACCACCCGTGCCGGATCTCTTTCTTCTCCTTTGCGGGATCGATTCGGGATGCTGATGCGCCTTGAGCCCTATACCCAAAAAGAACTGTCTACCATCGTGTCCCGCTCGGCGGGCATTTTAGGGATCGACATAGAACCCCAGGGAGCTTTGGAAATTGCCGCCAGAAGCCGTGGGACTCCCCGAATCGCCAATCGCCTGTTGAAGAGAGTTCGGGATTTTGCCATGGTGAAAGGGAATGGAGTCATCACCGAAGATATTTCCAAAATGGCTCTGGACCGTCTGGAAGTAGATGCCTTGGGGCTGGATAACATTGACCGCAAACTCCTCACCGCCATTATTCGCAATTTTTCCGGCGGACCTGTTGGCTTGGAGACTCTTTCTGCTACCATTGGAGAAGAGTCTGTGACCATTGAGGACGTGTATGAGCCGTATTTGATGCAGATAGGATTTCTTTCTCGGACTCCTCGGGGGCGCTGTGCCACCCCTCACGCTTATCGTCACCTTGGCTTTTCCCAGCCTAGCGTTGCGGGTCAGATCGTCATGGAAGGCTTGGAAGATGGGGGAGAAATGTGATGTGGTATGTTGAAGATTTAGGGGACTATGAACTCTTGGACGCTTCTGACGGACAACGGCTGGAGCGTTGGGGAAATTATATTCTCATTCGTCCCGACCCCCAGGTGATCTGGAAGGGTCTTCGCCGTCATCCTGCCTGGAAGCATGCTCACGCCGCTTATTCCCGCAGCAGTGCCGGAGGCGGATCGTGGAGTAAAAATGAGCTTCCGGAAAATTGGACTTGCCAGATCGCAGATTTTTCTTTCTGCGTAAAACCCATGGGTTTTAAGCACACCGGTGTTTTTCCGGAGCAGGCTGCCAATTGGCGCTGGATCCGCAGACTTTGTGAAAAGCGGCGCAGAGAAGGAAAAGAGGTCCGGGTTCTTAACCTTTTTGCCTATACCGGGGGAGCCAGCCTTGCCGCAGCTGCGGGAGGTGCCAGCGTGTGTCACGTGGACGCGGCAAAAAACATGGTTTCTATGGCCCGGGAAAACATGCGCCTTTCCGGCATGGAGAACGCGCCTTGCCGATACTTGGTTGACGACGCCTTAAAATTTGTTCAGAGAGAAGCTCGCCGCGGCAATCGCTACGACGGGATCATTATGGATCCTCCCTCTTACGGGAGAGGGCCAAAAGGGGAAATGTGGCATCTTGAGGATAGCATCCATACGCTCATTTCACAAACTGCTTCCATCTTGAGTGAAGATCCCCTGTTTTACCTGGTCAATTCTTACACCACCGGACTTTCCGGCAGTGCAGTTTCTTATCTTGTCAACGAAGAGGTTTGCCGCCGTTTCGGGGGACACATCGCCTCCGACGAGGTAGGTCTTTTGGTGAAAACCACCGGAATGTGCCTGCCTTGCGGCTTTGCTACTCGTTGGGAAAAGGAGTCCATTGTTGAAGCCTGAACCAATCATTTCTTGTAAAGACGTTTCCTTTCGCTACGAGTCGGAAGAGAATCGGGAAAATTCCGCCGCGGTAAAAAATGTGACCCTGGAGATCGAAAAGGGAAGTTTTGTGGCTATCCTAGGTCGAAACGGAAGTGGAAAAAGCACCCTGGTAAAACTGTTCAATGGCATCCTTTTACCAAGCTCCGGGCAGGTTACGGTTGCGGGGATGAATACCGCAGAAGAAGAAAATCTTGTCTCCATTCGACGGAAAGTTGGAATGGTATTCCAAAATCCAGATAACCAATTGGTATCAAACCTTGTGGAAGAGGATGTGGCCTTCGGTCCGGAAAATCTCGGTGTCGACCCTGTGCAGATCCGTAGCCGTGTAGATCATGCCCTTCGTACTGTGGGGATGGAGGCGTTTGCCCGTCATTCTCCCAATAAGCTGTCCGGCGGACAGAAGCAGAGGATCGCCATTGCCGGAATTCTGGCTATGAAGCCGGAATGCATTTTGTTTGATGAATCTACCGCCATGCTGGATCCTCAGGGAAGGCGGGAGATCATGGAGACCATTCTCCGGCTTCACCGGGAAGAAAACATTACTATCGTTTTGATCACGCACCACATGGATGAAGCGGCCCAGGCGGAGCGAGTGGTGGTAATGGAAGAGGGAAGCGTGATCCGAGACGGATCTCCCAAAGAGATTTTTTCAGACGTACCTCTCCTTCATTCCACCGGTCTGGACGCTCCCCAGGTAACGGAATTGATCTACTTGCTTTCTCAGGAAAGAGCTTTTGAAAACGTCCGCTTCCCCGCAGGGGTCTTAAGCGAAGAAGAAGCGGCGGATTTTCTTATCACTTTGTTTGGAAAAGAGTAACATGGCAGAAATCAAACTGGAACGGATTTCCTATCTCTACGGTCCGGATACCCCCTTTGAAAAAACTGCCCTGAAAGATTTGGATCTGGTTTTCACGCCGGGGCGTCTTACGGGCATTATCGGACATACCGGATCAGGAAAGAGCACTCTGGCGCAGTTATTGAATGGAATTTTAAAACCTACCTCCGGCCGTGTCCTTTTGGACGGAGAGGATCTTTTTTCCGATCCCAAAAAGCTGGTTTCGTACCGGTTTCGCGTGGGATTGGTGTTTCAGTATCCCGAATATCAGCTTTTTGAGGAAACGGTGTACCGTGATATTGCCTTTGGCCCAAAGAACATGGGAAAAAGTCAAGAAGAGATTCAAGCTTTGGTACGGGATGCCGCCCATTTTGCCGGGGTAGAGGACTTTTGGATGGAAAAGTCACCCTTTGAACTTTCCGGCGGCCAGAAGAGACGGGTCGCCATTGCGGGCGTTTTGGCAATGGATCCCGAGGTCCTCGTTTTAGACGAACCCGCTGCCGGATTGGACCCCAGCGGCAGGGAAGAGATCTTGGGAAGACTTCGCCGTTACCAAAAAGAAAAAAACAAAACGGTTTTGCTGATTTCCCACAGCATGGAAGACGTGGCTCGCTTTGCAGATGAGCTTGTGGTTTTAAAAGATGGGTGTGCCATCCTTCATGATACCGTGGACCGTGTGTTTCAAAATGCCCACGCCATTCAGGACGCCGGTCTGGCGCTTCCTCAAGTGACCGGTTTGATGCGACGTTTAAGGGAACGAGGGCTTCCGGTCTCTCCGTCGATCCATACAGTTTCGGATGCGGTTCTGGAATTGACCCGGCTCTGGAAGGAGGGGAGAGGATGCTGAAAGATATGACTTTGGGGCAGTATTTCCCCGGAAATAGCGTCCTTCACAAATTGGATCCTCGCCTTAAGATCCTTCTCATGGTCTTTTTTGTCGTGGCGGTCTTTTTTGCAAAAAACATTCTTTCTTTTGGATATTTATTGATCCTCATTTTCGCCATGATCGCCCTTTCCGGCATCTCATTTAAGGTGATTTTGAAAGGTCTGAAGCCAATCGCCTTCATTGCAGTCTTTACTGCAATCATCAATCTGTTTTGGACCGGCGGCGAAAAACCTTTGCTGGATTTTTATTTTCTCCATATCTATCCTGAGGGTCTCTGGCGCGCCGTTTATATGATCATCCGCATTACCGCGCTGGTGATGGGGACCAGTCTCCTGCTCACCTATACCACCAGCCCCATGGACCTGACCGATGCTTTGGAGAGACTCCTTTTGCCTTTGAAAAAAATACGGGTCCCGGTTCATGAGTTTGCTATGATGATGTCTCTGACACTTCGGTTTATCCCTCTTTTGACAGAGGAGACGGAAAAGATCATCAACGCCCAAAAGGCACGGGGTGCCGACTTTGAGACCGGGAGTATTTTCCGCCGTGCAAAGGCTTTGATGCCGATTCTCATCCCTCTTTTTATTTCCGCCTTTTCCCGAGCCACGGATCTGGCTGTTGCCATGGAGTGCCGCTGTTACACCGGAGGAGAAGGCAGGACCCGTATGAAGGTGATGCATCTGTCCCTTTCAGATGTTGTAAGCTTTTTTACGTTTCTTCTTCTTTTTGCCGTGATCTTTGTTCTTGGATGGATTCCGTTTTCCTTTGGGGGCTCCTTATGATTCGTATAAAACTTACCCTCTCCTATGACGGCACAGCTTTTCATGGCTGGCAAATGCAGGAAAACGCAGTCACGGTACAGGGCGTTTTGCAAAATGCTCTGTCCCAGCTTTTTGGAAAAATGATTTCGGTCTCTGGCTGCAGCCGAACCGATGCCGGAGTGCATGCCAAGACCTTTGTCTGCCATTTTGATCTGGAAAAGACGTTTCCTTTGGAAAAGCTTCCGCTGGCCCTCAACGCCCTTCTTCCCGGTGATATCGCTGTCAAACGGGCGGAGGCGGTGGATCCGAGTTTTCATGCCCGGTTTTCTTGCAAAGGAAAAACCTATCGCTATCGCCTATGGAATGCGAGAATCCGAGATCCTTTTGAAGAAAAGCGAGCAGGTTTTTGGCCGGTTCCTTTGGACGCAGAACATATGAATGATGTAGCCCAAGATTTTGTGGGACGGCACGACTTTCGGGCCTTCATGGCTTCCGGGAGCAAAATTCAAGATACCGTCCGTCAGATCTACTCTTTTCGGGTGTTTCGTGAAGGGGATCGGATTGATTTTTTGGTCTCCGGCAACGGCTTTTTATACAACATGGTTCGCATCATGGTAGGGACTTTGATCTATGCGGACCTGGGAAAGCTGGATCGGACCATCCCGGAGCTTTTAGCCGCAGGAGATCGAACGCTGGGTGGGATCACCGTGCCACCACAAGGACTTTACCTGGAAACGGTGGAATATTGATTAAACACCGCCGAGAAAGTATAAAATTAAGATAAGGAGACCGAATGAGCCAGTTAGAGAAGTCTGCGGATACCCGGTCGGAGAAAAAGGCCAAAGAATACCGCCTTTATAAGTTTATAGCGCTGACCGTTCTGGTCGTATTCCTTTTGGTCGGGTTGGTTCTGTTTAAAAACGATATCACCGTGGAAAATGTGAGATATTTGATCAAATACTTGGATTTTTCTTCCTCGGGTGCTTTTTCTCAGGAATCGCAGATCCATTATCACGCGGATTCTACCAACCGCTTTCACGTTTTTCGGGGAGATCTTGCTCTGGTGAACGGGAGCGGGATCACTTTGTACGACCGCCGGGGAAGTGCCGTTATGACCGATCGGTACAGCATGACGCATCCTATTTGTGTCTGCGCAGATCGATATCTGGTCGTGTACGATCTGGGTGGGCATCAGGTTCGTGTGTACAATTCGTTTGCTCTTCTTTTCGAAAAGAATTTTGATTATGTGATCCAATCGGTTTCCGTGAATGATGACGGCGATTTTTGCGTGGTCACGTCGGAAAAATCCTATCATTCGGCGGTTTTTGTTTACGATCGGGATTTCCAGGAGATACAGACCTGGTTTTCTTCGGATAAATTCGCCGTAGACGCAAACCTTTCCGATAACGATATTCTCACCGTATCTGCCATTCGTGTGGACAACGGCGCGCTTCTGGGGGAATTGGTTGAACTGGAGCTAGGCAAGGAATCCAAATCTTCTTCCTTTGCTTTTTCCGGTGAAATGCCTCTTTCCCATTCGACCGACCGCAAAGGCACTCTTCTCTTGACCAATGAAAGTTTAAAGTATATTAAAGCCGGAGAACAGATTCGCTCTGCCGCCTTTCCCCGATCCAGTCTTAGTCAGGCAGTGTATGGGGATCGGCTGTGCGCTGTGGTTCAAAATGAACTTTCCGTGGGCGTAAACTTTCGCCTCCGTGTGTTTGACCGGGAGGCAAATGAAGTGTTTTCTCAGAAGTTTTCGGTACAGATCCGAGACGTGCAGATTTGGGAAGATACGGTGTACGTGCTCACTCATACCAGTCTCTTCGCCCTTCGTGCAGGGGAGGAGATGGTGGAATATAGCCTATCCGGGGATTATTCCAGCTTTGGTGTTTTGGGAGATCGGACCATTATCCTTTGCTCAGAGACCACGGCGGATATTCGAATTTTTAATTAAGGGGAAACACTATGAATCTGATCTGTGATCTTCTTCTGATAGCCATTGTGGTGCTTTGTGCGTGGATCGGAAAGCGAAGAGGCTTTATCAAAACGTTTTTCGGTTTGGTAGGCAGTTTGCTCAGTTGGGGATTGACGGCGCTCTTTTTCCGTCCCGTTGGAAACTTTTTGAGCAGAGAGTTTTTCTCTCCTGCGCTTCATCGCCATTTTTTGCATCTGTTGGAGCAAAAGGCCGGTTCCGGAGAGGAGCATTTGGAATTTTCGGCTTTACCGGAATCCTGCAATGAGGTTTTGGAGCGCTACGGCGTCAGTGCGGAACGGATTCGCGACTTTGCCGCAGAACATGCCGAGTCCGGGGAACAGTTGGCGGAAAAAGTAGCAGATTTTGTGGTAGATCCCATTGCCGGTGCCATTGGCAACGCCGTTGCATTTCTGGTACTCTTCATCGTGTTCACCATTGCCGTTCGGGTATTGGTAAAAGCGCTGGATCTGATCTCTCGGCTTCCCATTTTAAACTTTTCCAATCGCTTTCTCGGTCTTGCGGTGGGAGCGGTTTGGGGCCTGGTTTTGGCAGTACTCCTTTCGTCACTTCTAGCTCTTTTGGAGCCCGGAATGCGGGGAAGCGATTACGCTTTTCTTCAAAGTTTTGATCTAAGTCGTACGTTTTTGGTTCGTTTTTTTAATCAAATCCATATATTCAGATAATAATTTCTAAGAAGGAAATCTATGAAAATCTTTAAATTTCAAGCGAAACAAATTCCAAATTACATATCCGCCTTCCGCATCCTTCTGGTTCCGCTTTACGCCCTGGTTTTCTTTGGATTTTTAAGTTTTGGCGGGATTGATCCGCTGCCGGGAGCCGGTATTATCTTTCTGGTAGCGGGATTTAGTGATGCTGTGGATGGCTTCTTGGCTCGGCGAAACAACTGGATCACCGACGTAGGCAAGCTCCTGGATCCTTTTGCCGATAAGCTTTTGGAAGCGGCGGTCATCTTATGTATCGCCATCCGTTTCGGTGGACCGTTTGTTATCCTGGCCTCCATCATTATAACAAAGGAGATCGTGATGATCATCGGAGCATACCTGATCATGTCAAAAAGCCAGGTGTATGTCTCCGCGGTTTGGTGCGGAAAATTGGCTACGATCGTTTGGTATGTTCTGATCTGCGTCCTGCACTTTTTCCCTGCGGCAACAGAAGGCGATATGATGTTTTGCAATTTCCTTTGTATTGCTTTGATTCTGGTGATGCTCATGGCTTTTGCGATTTACGTTTTCAACTATGCCGCCCAGATTCAGTCTACGAAGGAAGCGATCATACAAAATAAAAAACATACCAAGAACCAAAAAGAAAAGAAAAGAAAGTAAGGACCAAAGAATGAAATTATGTTCCCGCTGCAAACAGCGTCCTGCTGTGATTTATATCAACAAGATCCAAGGAGAAAAAGTGACCTCAGAAGGTCTTTGTATCCGTTGCGCCAAAGAACTGAAGATCAAGCCTTTTTGTGATTACATGGACAAAATGGGGATCCGGGATGAAGATATGGACCTGATTGAGCAGCAGATGGGCCAGATGATCGAAGGAATCGAGGGCATGGAACCGGGCGAGGAAAGCGGAGCGTTCCCTCTGGATATTCACTCCATTTTCGGCGGCACCATGCCGGCCCAAGCAATGGAAAAAGAAGAAAAGGAAGAGAAAAAAGAGGAACCGCGAGAAAAAGACGGCAAAAAAAGAAAAAAGCATGGAAAAATGCTGGATGGGTTCTGTATTGACCTTACTGCCCGGGCCGCCGCCGGGGAATTGGATCGGGTCATCGGAAGGGAAGCGGAACTTGATCGCGTGATTCAAATTCTTTGCCGCCGTCAGAAGAATAACCCCTGTCTTATTGGAGAGCCCGGCGTGGGCAAGACTGCCATTGCAGAGCTTTTGGCTCAGCGCATTGCAGAGAAAAAAGTGCCGTATCGGCTAACGGACAAGGAAGTTTTTCTTTTGGATTTGACCGCTTTGGTCGCGGGTACTCATTTCCGTGGGCAGTTTGAGAGTCGAGTCAAAAGCTTGGTAGAAGAAGTCAAGAAGCTTGGCAATATCATTCTTGTCATCGATGAGATCCATACCATCGTTGGCGCGGGGGACTCCGAGGGAGGAATGAGTTGCGCCAATATCCTCAAGCCCGCCCTCTCTCGCGGCGAGATTCAGATCATCGGGGCTACGACCCTTGCGGAGTATCGAAAATATATTGAAAAAGATCAGGCACTGGAGCGGCGCTTTCAACCGGTGATGGTGGATGAGCCTACTGTGCAAAAAGCCATTGAGATCTTAAAAGGCGTGAAAAAGTATTATGAAACTTATCATGGCCTGCGGGTACCTGAGTCGATCCTGAGAACGACGGTGACCCTTTCGGAACGCTATATTACCGACCGTTTTCTTCCCGATAAGGCTATTGATATTTTGGATGAAGCTTGTGCCAGGAAAGCCATTGAGAGCGATGTGATCAATCGCATTGACCGATTGGCCAAACAGATCGAGCAGGATCGAAAAGAAAGGGAAGAGCTGGAAGCCGCAACCGATGCAGATGACTCCACCTACGCCCGTATTGCAGAGATTAAGGTGGGGGAAATGCGTAGTCAGGAGGAATTTCAACGACTGTCTCTGGAGCGGGACAAAATCGAATTAAATCTCCAGGACATTGCCCGGGTTATCGAATCTTGGACAGGGATCCCCGCAACGAACATTTCCGAAAACGAATTTCAAAAGATCTCCACTCTGAGGGAAAAGTTATCCCAGCATATTATCGGCCAGGGGAAGGCCGTGGACGCCGTTTGCCGTGCCATCAAGCGTCACCGGGCAGGAATCAATGTCAAGAAGAAACCGGCCAGCTTTATTTTTGCCGGGCCCACCGGTGTGGGAAAAACGGAATTGGTCAAGCACCTTGCCGCAGAGCTTTTCGATTCTACCGAATCTCTCATTCGACTTGATATGTCGGAGTTTATGGAGAAGCATTCCGTCTCCAGGATCATAGGGTCGCCTCCCGGTTATGTAGGATATGACGATGCCGGGCAGCTTACAGAAAAAATCCGTCGCAAGCCCTATTCTGTGGTATTGTTTGATGAGATTGAAAAGGCCCATCCGGATGTACTCAACATCCTCCTTCAGATCTTGGATGACGGTCGTATCAGTGACGCCCACGGCAAGGAAATCAATTTTGAAAACACCGTGATCGTTATGACCACCAATGCCGGAAGCCAAGTTCTTTCCGGGGTATCCGGCTTCGGTCATAGCCTTGACGCCGGGGAAGAATCCCGAACGATGAAGGGGCTGGAAGGCTTTTTGCGTCCGGAATTTATCAATCGCGTGGATGAGATCATCACCTTCTCCAAACTCTCCCGGGAAAGCTTTTTGGCCATTGCCAGCCTGCGCCTTGAGGAATTGCAGCTTGCCATGGCGGAAAAGGGAATCGCCCTTTCTTTTGACCGGGATGTTGTTTCACACGTAGCGGAAAAGTCCTTTAGCGAAAAGTACGGAGCCAGAAATATGGCCCGTTTTCTCCAGACGGAAATTGAAGATAAGATCGCAGATTGCGTGGTTGCCGATCGAGAGGGCAAGCTTTCTGCCATAAAAATGTTTGTTGTGCAGGGAGAAGTTCGCGTCGAGGAAAAAAACTAAGTATTGAAATTGAGGCAAAATGAATCTACTGGAAGTGGGGCTGGATAGGCTTCAAAGCGTTCTCGGAACCGACCTGGACCTGGGATTGACCGGGGAACAGGTTTTGCGAAATCGCCGGGAATTTGGGGAAAATATTCTCTTTGAAAAGAAGAATACCGCATCGGATCTTATCAAGAAGATCTTTGGCGATATTATGATGATTCTCTTTCTTTTGGTCAGCTTTTTCGACTATCTGGAAAATCGGAATCTATCTTCTCTTGCGGCGATCCTCGCCGTAGTTTTCCTGTACTCTTCTTTTGTCTTAGGGACACACGTTTACGTTTCCCGTGTCAAGAAAAAAGTAGAAAAGTTTTCTCGCAGCAAATACCATGTCCGCCGCGCCGGAAAGGTGATTTCCGTAGCCAAGAGCGAGCTGGTTCCCGGAGACCTTCTCCTTTTGGAAAAAGGCGATATCATGCCGTGTGACGGAATCATTTTAAAGCATGGGGCGCTGAAAATTTTGGAAGCCAGCGTGACCGGTCGGCGTGTTCCGGTATTTAAACGCAGCCATGAGGAAGTAGAAGATCAAGAGAGCGGTTATCCGTACTTTGAATGTATCCTCTTTGCCGGAAGTGTGATCTTGCATGGAAATGCCAAGGTGATCGTATGCAATACCGGCCGGGATATTTTTGACAATCAAAATTTTACCATTTCCCGGCAAAACACCACCATTCCTCGGATCTATGAAACGGCCATGGACCTGAAAAGACAGATTTCCCTGGTTTGGGTTCTGGTCTGCTTTTTCCTTTTTGCTTTTGGTGTATTTCGTGGGCAGAACGCTTTCGGCACGTTCCATTACGTGACGGCCATGGTCATTGCCGCGTTTCCCGATGCCATGGAACATCTCTCCGACTTTGCTATTGCCTATATGACAGGAAAGCTCTTTGAACGGGGTGTGGTTCTTAGAAATCCGGGTGTTGTGGATCGGCTTTGCGATGCAAATTGCGTGTTTGTCAATTCCAGCGACTATCTGTTCTACTCCCACCCTCTGGCAAATGCTTACTATCTGGGGGATGAGATCTATGACTTTAAAGAGGAGCCGAAAATGGCGGCGCCTCTTTTGGAAAATCTTCTTTTGGCTCAAAGTAAAAGGGAATATTATCTCGGGCGCCGTGAAGAGTGGAAAGCCGAGCGGGCTTTGCTTTCTGCGGCAGCATCCATCGGACTGCAAAAGCGCCGTTTGGATAAAGAATTTCTTTCGATTAACCGTTATGATTTTGATCTTCGGCGCGGCTATTCCTGTGCTCTGGTGATGAAAGAAGGCTCCTATCGTCTCATCATTCGTGGAAATCCAAATTTGGTCCTTCCATGCTGCGGTCAAATGGAAAAGGGAGGCGAGAGGTATCCCCTTACCCGGCCCTTGCGGGATGCCATCCGTGCTAACGCCCGTCATCTTGCCGGAATGTGTGAACGCATTTTTGCGGTGGCGGTGCTTGAGATTGCCTCTCCTTCCACCGGCGATCAAAGATCTTTGTGCCGGGATATGGTGTATCTGGGTATGTTTGGCTTAACGACACCCATCAGTGCTGATTCGGCAAAAGCGGTGAACACCTGTCAGAAATCAGGAATTCAAACCTACCTTCTTACCGACGATTATCCTGAGACAGTGTCTGCTCTTTCTAAAAGCGTTTCCATCATCGGTGAAGGGGACCATCAGTACGCCCTTTCTTTCCAGACGTATGAGAGAATGGACCGGGGCGTTTTTGTAGCGGATATAGAAAAATACAAGGCCTTCTGCGGCTTTCCGGCAGAAGAAAAACAGAGTATCGTAAAATACCACAAGGATAACGGTGACATTACCATCTCGCTCACCGGCGGACTCTACGACACTCTTCCGCAAATGGAATCGGATATTTCTGTGGTAGATGTGGAAGAAAAGCAAAATGCGGTACGGCAAAACGCCGACGTTCTGGTGAAGGAGAAAAAATACGAATTGGTGCCCCTTTGTATCAATTGGGCGCGGATCCTTTATCGGAATATTGTTCACATTATGCAATACGCCCTCTTGATCCAGATCGCCCTGATGCTTTCTGTTTTCATCGGCTTTGCCGCAGATGGATCCGCACCGTTTGCCCTTCTCCCCATGGTGCTGATGGGATTGGGAGTGTGTATCCCTGCCGGAATGAACATCTTTCATCGTCTGCCCGGTCCGCGACTTGAGGACAATAAGGGAGCAATTCAGGATGATCGCGTGGCCTCTCTCCAGGTTCTTCTTGTAAATCCTATGATTGCAGGAACAACTCAGGCGCTTTGCGTTATGCTTTCCCGGCAAATTGCCCGTTACGCTTCCGGTAGTGACACTGTCGGTTCCGGGGCTGCTTTGATCACCTTTATTTTTTCATCCTATTTTGTTTCTCTTGTGATGAAATTTGATCATTCCCTGTTTTCACATCTGAAAGATATTGGCCGGTGCGGCCTGATAACCTTTCTGTCCTCTGCGCTCTTTGCCGCCCTTTTCACCGTCACTCCCTTGACCCGGCTGTGGCTTGGGGAAGCCACTGGATCGGGATATAGCTTTTGGATCTTGTTGTTTGCCATTTTACTGTCCATTTTGCCATCGGGAATGTTGGAATGGATGAAAGCATTGAAAAAAGATGATGACTCCGCAATTGTGCGTGAATCATAAAATTTTAGAAAAGGAGAAAAGAAATGACCGCTGTTACAAAAGAAAGCATCATTGGCGACATCCTGGATCAAGATCAGGGAACTGCCCAGTTTTTCTTTGAGATCGGTATGCACTGCCTTGGCTGCCCTGCTTCCCGGGGAGAATCCATTGCCCAGGCCTGCGCCGTTCATGGAACCGATGCCGATGCTTTGGTCGAGAAGATCAATGCCTATCTTGCCGGAAAGTAATCGGGAAAAAGCACGGCAGACCCCTTTATCCGAAAGGCTTTCCGCCATTGCGGAAAGCCTTCCACTTGGGGGCGTGGTGTGCGATATCGGGTCCGACCACGGATCGCTCCCTCTTTATTTATTACAACACGATCTGTGCCGTCGAGTTCTAATCAGTGACATTCATCCACTCCCTCTTGACCGGGCAAAAAGTGCGCTGGAAGAGGCAGGCTTGGGTCATCGTGCAAACTTCTTTTTGACCGATGGACTCCAAGGTCTGATCCCGCATGCCCCCGATGCATATGTGATTGCAGGAATGGGTGGGGAAACCATTGCCGGCATTCTTTCTCGCGAGCTTTCCAATTTACCGGTTGGATCCTTTTTTGCTTTGCAGCCCATGAGCCGTGTGCGCCATCTGCGCCGCTTTCTCTATGAGAATGGTTTTCGTGTAGAAAAGGAGCGGGTGGTTTTAGAAAATAAGAAAACCTTTTTGATCTTTTTTGCTCGATACGACGGCAAACCTCGCCCCAGGGAAGAAGATTTTTATTTTTTAGGGGAGTTTTTGCCAACGCTTCGGGAAGAAGCTGTAAAAAAATACTTTTCTCACCTTCTTTCACAATTAAAGTCGAAAATTGACGGAAAAAGAAAAGCGGGAAAACCCACTGATTCCGAGGAAAGGGAAGAGGCGGCCCTGTTTGCTTTGCTGGAGGATTTTTTATGAAGATTCGTGAAATCGAGGCCTATTTTAATGCTCTGTATCCCAAAGAGCGCAGCTGTGCTTGGGATCACGACGGACTTCTTCTTTGCCCGGATCGGGATCGGGAGGTCAAGCGCGTGATCACCTGTCTTGACGTTACCTTTTCGGTAATCGAAAACGCCATTTCACAAGGCTGTGATCTGATCGTCAGTCACCATCCCTTGATTTTTAAGCCTCTCCAATCGATCAACGAGGATACGCTGGTTGGGCAGAAGATCCTTCTGCTTCTGGGCGCTGGGATCTCATTGATCTCGCTTCACACGCGTTTTGACGGTGCGGTTGGCGGTCTGGGGGATCACTTTGCCAAGTCTTTGGGGATCTTGCCGGAAAGAGACGTGGTACTTTTGGAAGAGGAACCGTATATTGGAGGGATCGGTACTCTGCCCGGAAAGATGTCACCCGAGGACTTTGCACGCCGTGTCTCGGAGACACTGTGTGCTCCGGTCAGGCTTTACTCTGCAGGTCTTGACATACAAAAAGTGGGTTTTTGCTGTGGATCGGGAAAAGATTTGATCGCGCCCGCCCTGTCTCACGGCGCCGATGCTTTTGTAGGAGGAGACCTGAGTTATCACGGGGTACAGGAAGCGGTTGAAATGGGAATGACCGTGATTGACTGTGGTCATCACGCCTCGGAAAATCAAGCGCCCCAGCTCTTTTATGAAGCTCTCATGGCACTTTCCCCCGAATTGCAAGTGTGTGCAATTTGTGAACCGCTAGGGGGCGAAATCATTGATTTTTCTTGACTTTTTGTTCAATTAGCATAAGGATTATTTTATTTGATTGTGCAATAGAAAGAATTTGCGATTTCTCCGAATCCGGCTTGATTCTTTTATTATTTTATGATATAATGATCTGTAGTATACTGGTATTGGTGTGTACCGTTTAGGAGGTTATTTTCAATGAAAAAGCTAGTTGCGTGCTTGCTTTTGGTAGCAATGCTCTCGGTGTCTTTGGTTTCCTGTAGCGTGGATATGAGCGATATGGGTTCTATTATTCCCATGTATCTTGCCACTCCCCAGACCAACCTGGATCCCACAAGAATGATTTATGACAAAGACTTTGTCAAAGTGTCCGGTCTGGTCTACGAGAGCTTGACTCAGGTGACCTCTTCCGGCAAAATTGAACCCTTGTTGATCAGTAAATACGAACAGGATTACAACGAGGAAAGAGGAGAGTATTTTCTCAACATTGACATTGTTTCCTCAAAATGGAATGACGGACGTGTGCTCACCGCCGATCATATTGTCTACGCTTGGAAGCGTATTCTCTCGCCTGAGATGAACAGCCCGGCAGCGGCACTTCTCTATGACATCAAGAATGCCAGAGATGTAAAGGCCGGTCTTAAGACCATTGACGATTTGGGCGTTGCCTCTAAAAACGCCACCACCATTGAGGTTCAGCTTGAGAAGCCCATTGACCCGGAACTGTTTTTGGAAGCCATCTCCAGCCCTTCTCTGGTTCCCATGAGAGATGACATCATCCAGGGCAAGGAAGACGTCTGGGCCACCAATACTAACGATATCGCTACCAACGGTCAATTCGCTGTCAAATCCATGAAGGCAGATGGCGAGTATCGTCTGGATTTTTCCAAGTACTATCGTTTGGATTCCGAACCGGAGAAGGGTTATAATCAATATGTAAAGCCCTACCGCCTGATCTCCAATTATTCGAAGTCTCCGGAGGATGCCATCCAATCCCTTACCGGTGGCGAGATCTACTATGTGGGCGGATTTACCAAAGAGACCTATGAAGCAAATCAAAAGAAAATTCAGACTTCCGACAGTCTCTCTTCCTACACCTATTTCTTTAATTGCCAGAACAAGACGCTCTCTGACGCTAAAGTCCGCAAGGCTTTGAGCTTGGCTTTGAGCCGCGAGGAGATCGCTTCCATCATTGGAATGGGCAGTAAGGCTGCTACCGGTTTTGTTACCAATGCGGCCACTGGCTCTACTATGAAAAAGAGTTTCCGCCAAGAGGCCGGCAATGTCTATTCTATCACGGCCGATTCTGCTGCGGCCAAGGCACTTCTCGCACAGGCCGGCGTTTCCGGCGGTTCTTTCTCCATCACTTATCGCTCTGACAGAGCCTATGACGCTCTGGTGGCTCAGTACGCTAAGGGAGTTTGGGAGAGCCTTGGCTTTTCCGTCAGCTTGCGTGGTGTTTCCGTAGAGCAGTACGAGAAAGCTCTTTACACCGGCGACTTCGACGTGATCGCATTGGATTATCAAGGCCTGTCTACCAATCCCTATGCAGCTCTGGCTCCGTTTGTTCCTGCCTATAGCGGAAACGTGGTTTCTGTGGATGAGGATTCCACCGGCGTGTCGCCCCACGTGACCGGCTACCATTCCGATGCCTATACAGCGTTACTGAATGAAGTGCTGGATCTGACCGATCGGAAAGCGCGCAATCAGAAGCTGATTGAGGTGGAAAAGATTTTGGCAGAAGATTGCCCCGCCATCGCACTTACCTTTTACAGCCATTCTTATCTGGCTTCTTCTGAGCTCAAAGGCCTTGAGACCAGTCCTTACGGTTACACCATCTTCACCAACGCTACGCTGAAGAATTACGCCGAGAAGAACCAGGCCTACCTTGCGGCAGAAGCAGAAAAAGAAAAAGCCGCAAAATAAATATGTTCTTCAAGCCAAGAAGTTTCTAACATGAGACTTCTTGGCTTTTTTTATGTAAAGAAGTTGGCACGGAAAGGTGTTAAAAAACAAGAAGCCGTGGAGCAGATATGCTCCACCGCTTCATCTATTGTTTTTGTATTAGATTTTAGAAGAAATTCCCCTTAAAACCGTTTTCAATGGGGGGCATGTAGTTGCCAAAGTATTCGGAAAAGTCCATCTTGAGATCCTGGCACATCTCCCACACTTCGATCATCGTGTTATCGTTGACGGGAATGCCTTCCGTTCTCATCTTCTTTTCTGCTTCGATCTCTTTTTCGCCGTGGGTGTAAATGCGGCTGGCGCCATCTGCCTTGGGAGCTTCGCGAAGCTCTTTCAGATAAGCGGAGAGATGATCTTTGATGGCTTCGGCGTCTCCGAAAATGGCAGGGTTGATCGCTACAAAGCTGTGGCAGATCAGTCCTTTTCCGCCCTGGCCGGTCTTGTTGGAGGTTTGTCCCAGAGAGAGGATTGCGGAAAAGATCTCGCAAAGCATGGCGTATCCGTAACCCTTGTGGCTGCCCAGCTGTTCCGTACTGCCGCCCAGGGGCATAATTCCGCCGCCTTCGTGAGCAGAAATGTTTTTCAGCACCTCCGCCGCATCGTTGGAGGGATGACCGTTTTTGTCAAGTGCCCAACCGTCTGGCATGGCTTTTCCCAGTTTGTTGTAAACTTCCAGCTTTCCGCGGGTGACAACCGTGGTAGAAGCATCAAAGAAGAAATCGTAAGGCTCTGCGGGCATTGCTACCGCAATGGGGTTGGTTCCCAACATGGCGGTGCGTCCATAGGTGGGCACCATGATCGGGTTGGTGTTGGTACAGGAAATACCGATAAGGCCTTGATCGCAAGCTAATTTTGCATAGTACCCGGCGATGCCGTAATGGTTGGAATTGCGGACGGAAACCATACCGATTCCCACAGCCTTTGCTTTTTCAATGGCCATTTCCATGGCCTTGTGGCCAATGACCTGGCCCATGCCGTCGTGTCCGTCGATGACGGCAGAAACCGGCGTTTCAAAAACAACTTCCGGCTTGCTGTCGATGTGGATCAGGCCTCTTTGAATGCTCTTGTGATAGCGTGACATGCGCTGCATGCCGTGACTCTCAATGCCGTACAGATCGCTCATGAGGAGCACGTCTGTAATGACTCTTGCCTCATCCGACGAAAAACCGAATTTCTGGAATGCATCCATACACAGACGGTTTAACGTTTCATAACTGAATACTTGATATCCCATGGAATTCCTCCTTAAATTGATCTATCTGAAAATTTCTATGACCGGCTCATTATAACCGATTGTTTCCTTTTCTGTCAAGTTTGTTTTATCTTGGATGGGAGGGAAAGTCAGTCTTTGTATCTTTCTGAAACTTCTCTAAATAATTGCATAAAATCACTTGACTTTTTAAGGAAATATGATTTAATAAATTTCGGATACTCAAAGAACGATGGCGTATTACGATCACGAAAACAGAAGATTTCACGAAAGGATTTTTTCATGAAAAACGCAAATTGGATTCTTTGCAGGGATGACTTGGGAGACGGAGTCGCTTCGTACAAAAAAGAGTTTCAAATTGGTCAATCGATACGCTCAGCTGTTTTATATATTTCTGCAAGAGGTGTT
>JAZOQB010000046.1:0-101428 GCA_045655865.1 Eubacteriales bacterium | reverse complement strand
GTTGCCATTCCGGCAACCAATCAGCTCAAAGAGCATGATTTTGTGTATCGATTTGAAGCGGCAGACGTGTCTGCGATTGTTTGCACCGCAGACGGAGATGTATCGGACATTGCTGCAGCTGCTGCGGAAAAATGTCCCGGTGTGAAAACGAAGATCATTGTCGGTGCGCATAAAGAAGGATGGCATAATTTTGATGAAGAATTCAAGCTCTTCTCCAGAAAGCTGGTGCGTCCCGAAGATGCTTCTGCCGGCGATGAAACCGCATTGATGTTCTTTACTTCCGGCACCACAGGCAACCCCAAAATGGCTGCTCACAAGCACACCTATGCTCTGGGGCATTTTGTAACTGCCAAATACTGGCATTGCTGTGAAAGAGAAGGACTGCATTTAACCATTTCCGATACCGGATGGGGAAAATCTCTTTGGGGCAAGCTCTACGGACAGTGGCTTTGCGAAGGAGCTGTGTTCGTTTATGATTTTGACCGTTTCGATGAAAACGAAATTCTTCCCATGTTTGCAAAATACAACATTACAACCTTCTGCGCGCCGCCCACCATGCTTCGTATGTTGATCCGTGGTGATCTTTCCAAGTATGATCTGTCGTCCATTCATCATATGACCACTGCCGGTGAAGCTCTCAATCCGGAGGTGTTCAAACGGTTCAAAGAAGCCACAGGGCTTGAAATCATGGAAGGCTTTGGACAGACAGAAACCACTCTTGCAATAGGCAACCTTGTAGGCACTACACCGAAGATCGGCTCTATGGGCAAAGCGTCTCCGCAATTTGATATTGATGTTGTCGATCCTGATGGAAACAGTGTTCCCACCGGGGAAGTGGGTGAGATCGTGATCCATACCGACAAGAGCGTCCCCTGCGGCCTTTTCAAAGAGTATTATTTGGATGAGCAAAAAACAGCAGAAGCCTGGTATGACAATGTTTATCACACCGGAGACACAGCATGGCGAGACGAGGACGGCTATTTTTGGTATGTTAGCCGAGTTGACGATGTGATCAAATCTTCCGGTTACCGCATTGGGCCGTTTGAAATTGAAAGTGTCATCATGGAACTGCCGTATGTTGTGGAATGCGGCGTTTCTGCAGTGCCGGACGAGGTTCGGGGACAGGTAGTTAAGGCCAGTATCGTTTTGACCAAAGGAACGGAGCCTTCGGAAGATCTGAAAAAGGAAATACAGAACTACGTGAAAGCCCATACCGCTCCCTATAAGTATCCCCGTGTGGTTGTATTCCGAGACGAGTTGCCAAAGACTGTCAGCGGTAAGATCCAACGTAATAAACTGTAAAAATTAATGTCAAAAAAACGGTCAAATCCGAAAAAATCCTTGACAGCTTTCACAAAGAGTGCTATACTGAACTTGTTAAAAGCGTTGAGGAAGAGGACGCGCGCCCGAACCCTCAGAGAGATGGCGGATGGTGCAAGCCATTGGGGAAAAGTGCAGCGTTGTAGCTTCGGAGCTGAGAGGAAGAAACCTTTGGGAAGTAAAACCTCTCCGTGATTGCTGCGTGAAGGCATAAGGATTGTTAGATCCTGAGTGGCTGATTTTTCAGCAATTTGAGTGGTACCGCGGGTGTATGGATCGTTTTGCACTCGTCTCAAAGAATCAAACTTTGGGACGAGTGCTTTCTTTGTCCCGGATAGGAAGAAACATGGAAAAGATCTCAGGCTTGGAATCCAAGATTCTGGAAATGGCGGCAAGAATTCGGGAATTGCGCGAAATCGAAAATATCAGTCCCGAAGAAATGGCTATAAAAACCGATGTGAGCGTAGAGGAGTATCTGGCTTGCGAAAATGGCAAAAGTGATTTGAATTTTGCTTTTATTTATCGTTGTGCATCGGCTCTTCATGTAAATGTAACCGATATCATTGAGGGCCGTAGCCCGACTTTGAATTCTTTTACGGTGACTCGTAGCGGAGCCGGCCAGGAAATTGCCAATGCCCACGGTATGACCTATTATAACCTGGCGTATTCGTTTCAAAATCGAATTGCCGAGCCTCTTTATGTTAAGTTTCCGTTCGACGAGGAGGCGACCCATCGTGAGATCGAATTGACGACCCACGCCGGACAGGAGTGCGACCTGGTTTTAGAGGGTAACCTTTTGGTCCAGATCGGCAACCACCGGGAAATTTTGGGGCCGGGCGACAGCATTTACTACGACAGTGGGATCCCGCACGGCATGGTCGCCGTCAACGGAAAGGATTGTGTTTTCTATGCTATCGTGCTGAATCCTACGGGAGAGCCGATCCCGGAGCTGACTGCTCAAAAAGCCATCAGCGGAAGTCGCAAGGAATATCGGGATGAAAAGGATCGCATTTATCACAAGTACATTGACGTGACGGAAGACGAAAACGGAACCCCTCTTTCCATTCGTTTCAAGAACACGGAAAAATTCAACTTTGCTTTTGACTTGATTGATGAATTGGGGAAAAAAGAACCGGATAAATTGGCCATGGTCCATGTCTCTAACGATCTGACTGAGCGCCGTTTTACCTTCCGCGACATAAAACGAGCTTCTGCTCAGTGCGCCAATTATTTCAAGGCGCTGGGAATCAAAAAAGGGGATCGAGTGATGCTGATCTTAAAGCGTCACTACCAATTCTGGTTCGCAATGCTCGGGTTAAACAAACTGGGAGCCATTGCGATTCCGGCACCCTGTCAGCTCCTGGAACACGATCTGGATTATCGTTTTGGATCGGCTGGGGTTCGCGGGATCATTTGTACTGCCGACGGAGAGGTTTCCAATCACGTGGATGCGGCGGCGGCAAAGCACCCGGGTTTGGAATTTAAGCTGATAGTGAACGGAACAAAAGAGGGATGGCGTAGCTTTGACGAGGAGTATCCTCTTTATAGCTCCCATTTCGATCGTAGCGAGGATTCTCCCTGCGGAGATGACCTGCTCCTCATGTTCTTTACTTCCGGTACCTCCGGTTATCCGAAGATCGCCGCACACAATCACAAGTACCCCCTTGGACATTTTCATACCGCTAAATACTGGCATACCGTAGAACCGAACGGACTTCATTTCACCATTTCCGATACCGGATGGGCCAAATCCATGTGGGGCAAACTTTATGGGCAATGGCTTTGTGAAGCAGGTATTTTCGTATATGATTTTGATCGCTTTGATGCTTCCAAAATTTTGCCCATGTTCTCAAAGTATCAAATTACAACCTTCTGTGCACCGCCCACCATGCTTCGCATGATGATTAAAGAAGATATTTCCCAATACGATCTCTCCTCCGTACGGCATATGACCACCGCCGGCGAGGCTTTGAATCCCGAAGTTTACCGCCAGTTTGAGAAAGCCACCGGGCTTCAGATCCTGGAGGGCTTTGGTCAGTCTGAGAGCACTATGATTATTGGTAATATGGTGGGTGCATCGCACAAGATCGGTTCCATGGGAAAACCGGCCCCCATTTACGATGTGCATCTTTTGGACTCGGAAGGGAAAGAGGTGCGGGATGGCGAACCCGGTGAGATCTGTGTAAATGTGAAGGATGGCGCACCTTGCGGTCTTTTCACCGAGTATTACCGTGACCAGGAGAAAACCCGTGAAGTTTGGTATGACGGCTACTATCATACCGGTGACCTTGCTTGGCGGGACGAGGATGGCTTCCTTTGGTATGTGGGCCGCGCGGACGATGTGATCAAGTCTTCCGGTTACCGTATCGGTCCTTTTGAGATTGAAAGCGTTATCATGGAACTGCCTTACGTTCTGGAATGCGGCGTTTCTGCCGCGCCCGATGAAGTTCGGGGACAGATCGTTAAAGCCAGCATCGTTCTGACCAAAGGGACGGAGCCCAGCGAGGAGCTGAAAAAAGAGATCCAGAACTACGTTAAAGAACACACCGCCCCCTATAAGTACCCACGTCTTGTTGTTTTCCGGGATGAACTCCCCAAAACCGTCAGTGGCAAGATTCAGCGCAATAAGCTGTAATGTATAGAAAAATCATTAATCGATAAGGAGAAAAACGCTATGAAGTATCCGATTGCGATCACCAAAACCACCACCCCTAACGCAAAACCTACCGATGAATCCAAGCTTGGATTTGGAACAATTTTTACCGACCATATGTTTCAGATGGACTATAATCCCACGGACGGTTGGCACAACGGAAGAATTATCCCGTTTGCCCCCATCTCTCTCCATCCCGCTTCCACTGTTCTGCATTATGGCGCAGAGATCTTTGAGGGAATGAAGGCTTATCGTACCGTCAATGGCGACATTTCTCTGTTTCGTCCTCTGGAAAACATCAAGAGACTGAACAACAGTGCTGAGCGTCTTTGCTTGCCCCAGTTGGATGAGGAAGGATGCCTTGAGATTCTCAAGACTTTGGTAGAAGTTGAGAAGGATTGGGTTCCTCATTCCGAGGGTACCAGCCTTTACCTTCGTCCGTTCCTTTTTGGAAACGATCCTCACTTGGGTGTACACGCTGTAAAGGAAGCTAGCTTCGTGGTCATTTGCTCTCCTGTGGGAGCGTACTATGCTGAGGGAATCAATCCGGTGAAAATTGCCATTGAGTCCCAGGATGTCCGTGCGGTCCGCGGAGGCACGGGATACGCCAAATGCGGCGGAAACTACGCCGCCAGCTTGCGGGCTGGCCAGCGCGCGGAACAGAACGGCTATACTCAGGTTCTTTGGCTGGATGGCGTAGAGAGAAAGTACATTGAAGAAGTGGGCGCCATGAACGTTATGTTCAAGATTGACGGAAAGATCGTCACCCCTGAGCTTACCGGCTCCGTTCTCCCCGGTATCACCAGAAAGAGCTGTATCGAGCTTCTTCGTCAGTGGGGGTACACGGTTGAGGAGAGACTGATCTCTGTAGACGAGCTGTTTGAAGCAGCGGAAAAAGGTACCCTGGAAGAAGCTTGGGGAACCGGAACGGCAGCTGTGGTGTCTCCCATTGGCCATCTTTTTTATAAGGGGAATGAATTTACCGTTTGCAACAACGAAATTGGCCCGGTAACTCAAAAGCTTTACGATAATCTTACCGGTCTGCAGTGGGGCAAGGTAGAAGATACCCATGGCTGGATCGTGAAAGTTTGTAATGGCTAAACGTATTACCATTCTGGCAGGCCATTACGGGAGTGGGAAAACAAACATTGCGGTAAACCTTGCCTTGGATCTTAAGAGAAAAGGCAAGCCGGTGGCTGTGGCAGATCTTGACATTGTCAACCCCTATTTTCGCACCAAGGATAGCGCACAGGACTTCGAAAGGGAAGGAATCCGACTGATCTCATCCCCCTTTGCCAATTCCAATTTGGATGTGCCTGCGCTCCCTGCGGAAATGTATGCCGTCGTGGAAGATCGCCTTAGCAATTATATTTTGGATATTGGCGGCGATGACCGCGGTGCTCTGGCTCTTGGTCGATTGACCCCGGCGATCTTGGAAGAAGATAATTATGAAATGCTTCTGGTTGCAAATTTCTTCCGTCCTCTCACCAGGGATACGCAGTCTCTTTTGGAAGTGATGAGAGAAATGGAAGCGGCAGCTCGAATCCCGTTCACCGGTATCATCAACAATTCTAACCTGGGAGAGGAGACTTGTACTGAGCATGTTCTCTCTTCTTTGGAAAGGGCGAAAGACTTTTCTCAAACAACCGGTCTTCCTCTCGTAATGACTACCGTTCGTCGGGATCTTTTGCAGAGCCTGGAAGGGAAGATCCCCAATCTTTTTCCCCTGGATCTTCAGGAAAAGTATTATTGATTCTCATGAAAAGGAGAGAATTTTATGGCAAAACTTACGTTCAAAACTGATTTTTGTAAGGGGTGCGAGCTGTGTGTTGAGGCTTGTCCCAAACATTTGCTACGCTTGGCTCCTGACAAAATCAACAAAAAAGGACATCATCCCGCGGAGATTACTAACCCCGAGGAGTGCATCGGTTGTGCGTTTTGTGCACAGATGTGCCCTGATTGCGTGATTAAGGTTGAGAGGTGAAAAAAATGGCTGATAAGATTTTAATGAAGGGGAACGAGGCCATCGCCGAAGCTGCCATCGTGGCGGGGTGCCGGCATTATTTTGGCTATCCCATCACCCCCCAGACAGAGATTGCCGCCTATATGGCAAAGAAAATGCCGAAGATCGGTGGAACATTTCTTCAGGCTGAAAGTGAAATTGCCGCTATCAACATGGTCTACGGTGTCTCTTCCACCGGAAAGCGCGTTATGACCTCATCTTCCAGCCCCGGAATCTCCTTGAAAGGGGAAGGCCTTTCCTACCTTGCTGGTGCTGACTTGCCGGCTTTGGTAGTCAACGTGCAGCGCGGAGGCCCTGGCCTTGGCGGTATCCAGCCCAGTCAGTCTGACTATTTTCAGGCGACTCGCGGAGCGGGACACGGCGATTTCCATATGATCGTTCTGGCTCCCAGTTCCGTACAGGAAATGGCTGAATTAACAGTAAAAGGTTTTGAGCTTGCCGACACTTATCGCATGACAGCCATGATCCTTGCCGACGGAACCATGGGGCAGATGATGGAACCGGTTTCTCTTGATTTCGAAGTGAAAGAAGCACCGGAAAAGCCTTGGGCTACCACGGGTACCAAGATGGAGCGGGAGCACAACATCGTCAACTCTCTCTTCCTGGCTCCGGAAGCTTTGGAAAAATACAATTTTCTTCGGTATGACCGGTATCGCATCATCGAAGAAAAGGAGACCATGTACGAAGAGTACATGATGGATGACGCTGAAATTTGCATTGCCGCCTTTGGTATTGCGGCCAGAGTCTCCAAAAATGCGATCAACGAGGCCAGAAAAATGGGGATCAAGGTAGGTATGATCCGTCCCATTACCCTTTGGCCTTTCCCCAAGGCTCCTTTTGCGAAGGCCGCGGAGAAGGTGAAGTCCATCATTTCCGTAGAACTTTCCATGGGCCAAATGATTGAAGATATCCAGCTTGCAACCCGGTGCCGTGTTCCCGTCACGCTCTGCAATCGTGTGGGCGGCATGATTCCTTCCCCCGAGCAAGTTTTGGATGCTATCAAAGATGCAGCGAAGTGAGGTGTGAAGAAATGGTAGTCTTTGAAAAACCCCATGCTTTGACCGATGTTCCCATGCACTATTGCCCCGGTTGCACTCACGGTATCGTCCATCGTCTGGTGGCTGAGGTAATTGACGAATTGGGAATTGAAGGAAAGACCATCGGAGTCGCTCCCGTTGGATGCTCCGTTATGGCCTATGATTATTTTTCCTGTGATATGATTGAAGCCGCCCACGGCAGAGCGCCGGCGGTGGCTACCGGTGTTAAGCGCGCAGACCCGGAGAATCACATTGTGTTCACGTATCAAGGAGACGGCGACCTTGCCTCTATTGGTATGGCAGAAACGGTCCATGCTGCCGCAAGAAATGAAAACATTACTGTGATTTTCATTAACAATGCGATCTACGGTATGACCGGTGGACAAATGGCACCCACCTCTCTTCCGGGCCAGGTCACTCAGACCTCTCCTTATGGTAGAGATGTGAAGGCTTGCGGTTTCCCCGTTCGTGTTTGCGAGATGCTCTCTCAGCTTGACGGACCGGAGTATCTGGAGCGAGTGACGGTTAATAATGTAAAGAACATTAAAAATGCCAAAAAGGCGATTCGGAAAGCTTTCCAGAATCAGATCGACGGAAAAGGATTTTCTTTGGTTGAAGTAATTTCTTCTTGTCCCACCAACTGGGGTCTGACTCCGAAGAAGGCCCTGGAGTGGATCGACGAAAAAATGATCCCTTATTATCCTCTGGGCGTTTACAAGGATCGTTCTGCAAAGGAGGAAACAAAATGAAGACCAAGCAGATTTTACTTTCCGGCTTTGGCGGACAGGGCATTCTTTTCGCCGGAAAAATGTTGGCATACAAAGGACTGATCGAAGAAAAGCAAGTAAGCTGGCTTCCTTCTTACGGTCCTGAAATGCGCGGAGGCACTGCTAGTTGCAGCGTTATTATCAGCGAGGATCCCGTTGGCTCACCCATTGTTTCGAAACCGGATATTTTGGTGGCCATGAACCTTCCTTCTCTGGATCGTTTTGAAGACTCTGTCGTTCCCGGCGGAATGATCTTTGTTGATTCCTCTCTTGTGGAAAGGGAAGTTCGGCGGAAGGATGTGACGGTATATTCCGTTCCCGCTACCCGTCTTGCCGGTGAAAACGGTTTTCCCACTTTAGCCAATATGATCCTTGTAGGAAAGATCCTGGGCGTTCTTGGCGAATTTGAGGATGATACAGTGAACCAAACTTTAGCCAAAGTAATTTCGGCAAAAAGAGCGGATATGCTTCAGGTCAACTTAAATGCCATGAAGCTAGGTGCAGACTTCGAGTAAATTTTCAAAATTTCCAAAAATTACCCCGGTGTTTTCATTAGAACCGGAAAAGCTTGCCCCATCACGGTATAAAAATCCGGGTGGTACTGCGGATCGATTCGTCCCTGAGGCGTTTTGCCTCAGGGACTTTTTCAGTGATGGGACAAAGAGAAAATAAATTTCAAAAAACCGTCCATAAGTCTTGACTTTAACGCTTTAGCGTGATAAAATAGTAAAACAAATGGATGGAGGAATGAATATGGCAAATTGGCATAACCAATCCACCGATCGTCTGGTAGAAGTGTTTTCCCGGCTTACCACAGCCGAAGATTGCTATCGCTTCTTGGAAGATCTTTGTACCATTAAGGAAATTATGGACATGTCCCAACGTCTTGAAGTTGCCTCTCTCTTGAATCGGGGGACCAACTATCAAGAGATCAATCAAAAGACCGGGGTCAGTACAGCCACGATCAGCCGTGTAAATAAATGCCTTTCCTATGGTAGCGGCGGTTATCAGGCTGCACTGAAATTGCTTGAGGGTCAGGAGCAAAAGAATGAAGTTAAATAACGTGGAACTGAAAAGAGAAGAAGAGGCCGCTTTTCTCTTGCGAGCGCTTTTTGAGCGGTACGGATATGTTCAGTATAAAATGAACAAATTCGAGGAATACGACCTTTATGTCGAGAATAAGGACTTTCTGATTTCCGACGGAATTATTACCTTTACCGATACCAATGGAAAACTGATGGCACTCAAGCCTGACGTGACCCTTTCTATTATTAAAAATTCAAAAAACAAATGCAAGGGCGTTGAAAAGGTCTATTACAACGAAAACGTCTATCGAGTTTCCAAGGGGAGCCATTCCTTTAAAGAAATCATGCAGGCCGGCATCGAGTGCATGGGACAGGTGGATGATTATTGCCTTTTTGAGGTCGTGATGCTCGCGGCCAAGAGCCTTGCCGCATTATCGGATAACGTGGTTCTTGACATCTCCCATTTTGGAATGCTCACTGACCTGATGGAATCTTTTGGAGCTACCCCTTCCGCAAAGAGGAAGATGCTTGCAGCGATCGGCGAGAAGAATCTCCACGAACTTGTGCAGATCTGTCGTGCGGATGGAATGGCGGAAGAAAATATTGAGATCCTTTCCCGTCTCGTTTCTACCTACGGAGATCCGGACAAGGTCTTGCCCCAGCTCAGACAGCTGGTTTCCGGGTTGGTACCCGAGGAGTCTCTTGTCTTGTTGGAAACGCTTTGTGAGAGACTGAAAGATAACGGTCAAGGTCCTTTGGTCCGCATTGACTTTTCCGTGGTGAATGACTTGAATTACTACAACGGCATCGTTTTCAAGGGCTTTATGAAAGGCGTTCCTTCCTGGATCCTCTCCGGAGGGCAGTATGACCGACTGATGGGGAAGATGAACCGCAATGCGGGAGCTGTTGGCTTTGCGGTATATCTGGATCTGCTTCAGAACCTGGGAGGAAAAACAAAGGGGTTTGACGTAGACGCCGTCCTTCTTTATGACCATGTCCCTCTTTCCGCGGTGGATAGGGCTGTAAGGGATCTGATGTCCCAGGGAAAAAGCGTCATGGCGCAAAGAGAAAAACCGGAAAAAGTTCATTATCGGGAATTGTACCGGATTACAAGTGAAGGGGTGAAGCTTCTTGAAAGAAATGCTTAATATTGCTCTGCCCAAAGGAAGATTGGGAGAACGTGTCTATTCCATGTTTGCCCAAGCAGGGTTTCCTTGCCCCCAGATCTTAGAAAATACTCGAAAGCTGATTTTTGAAAACCGTGAATGCGGTGTTCGCTATTTTTGGGTCAAGCCTTCTGATGTTGCCATATACGTGGAACGGGGGGCGGCTGACTTGGGTGTTGCCGGAAAAGATATTCTCTTGGAATATGCTCCGGATGTTTATGAACTTTTGGATCTGAAAACCGGTGTATGTAGAATGGCGGTTGCCGCACCGTCAGGTTTTCGGGATGATACCAGAAGAACTTTGCGAGTGGCTACAAAATTTGCTAATATTGCAAAGGATTATTATTTGAAGCGTGGCCGCGACATTGACATCATTCATTTGAACGGCTCCATTGAAATTGCCCCTATTTTGGGATTAACAGACGTAATCGTTGACATTGTAGAGACCGGAAAGACTCTGGTGGAAAACAATCTGGAAGTTACGGAAGAGATTGTTCCGATCAGCGCCAGGCTCATTGCCAACAAATCTAGTTTTAAATTCAAAAACGAACCGATGGAAGCGATCATAAAGAGCCTTGCGGCACAGCTTCAAGGGGAGGCAAAAGAATGATACGAATCTTAAAATACGGAGAAGTGGAACCTTCGGAACTGTTTTCCCGCGCGGTGCCCAGCGTCAATGTGGAAGAGATCGTGTCCGATATTATCAAAACCGTTCGCCGAGACGGCGACGCTGCTTTACAGCGTTTCACGGAACAGTTTGACGGGGCAAAGCTTACTTCTCTTGCGGTTTCCAAAGAGGAGATACAAGAGGCCTTGGAACAGACAGACCCGGAATTTTTATCGATCCTGGAAAAGGCGGCGGGAAATATTCGCCGTTTTCATGAAAAGCAGAAACGCTCCGGCTTTCAGCTTGAAGGGGAGAAAGGCGTTATCCTGGGACAGAAGATCATGCCGGTGGATCGAGCCGGTCTTTATATTCCCGGAGGCACTGCAGCCTATCCCTCTACAGTCCTGATGAATGGCATACCGGCAAAAATCGCCGGATGCGAAGAAGTGATCATGGTCACCCCTCCCAACAAGGAAGGAAAGGTGAATCCCGCAATTTTAGCGGCTGCCCACGTAGCCCGGGTGGATCGAATCTTTAAGGTGGGCGGCGCTCAGGCGATAGCAGCGCTGGCCTATGGAACGGAAACGATCCCGAAAGTGGATAAGATCGTAGGACCCGGCAACGCCTTTGTTGCCGAGGCAAAAAAACAAGTATTTGGTGCGGTTTCCATTGACATGATTGCCGGACCCAGTGAAATTTTGATCGTTTCCGATGGAAAGAGTGATCCTTCTTGTATTGCCGCCGATCTCTTATCTCAAGCGGAACACGACAAATTGGCCAGCGCGGTTCTTATCACCGACTCAATGGACTTAGCTTTGGCTGTTCGGGAGGAATTGGAAAATCAGATTCCGCTTTTGGAACGAGAGGGAATTGCTCGCACCTCCATTGATGAAAACGGAAAGATCATTGTATCTCCCAATCTTCAAGTTGCCATCGATCTGGCAAACCAGATCGCTCCGGAGCACTTGGAGCTTTGTGTAGATGAGCCGTTTTCTTATCTGGACTCCATTTTTCATGCCGGATCCATTTTCTTAGGAAGAAGCTGTCCGGAAGCCCTGGGAGATTATTTTGCCGGCCCAAATCACACCCTTCCAACCAGCGGAACGGCAAAATTTTCCAGTCCTCTCTCCGTGGATGACTTCATGAAAAAAAGTCAGTATCTCTACTATACTCCTGAGGCTTTGGATGATGTGGCGCAGGATGTCGCCACATTTGCAAAAAAAGAGGGTTTGACTGCCCACGCCAAAAGCGCAGTCATTCGTACGAGGCGTAACAAATGAGCCGTTTTTTTAGTGAAAAATACCGTTCTCTTTCTCCTTATACCCCCGGGGAACAGCCGAAAGAGAGAAGTTATATCAAGCTCAACACCAACGAATCTCCCTTTCCACCTTCTCCAAAAGCTCAGCAAATGGCAAAGCAAGTCGCTGACCGTCTCCAGCTTTACCCGGATCCGGAATGCAGAGAATTGACGGCCGCTCTGGCGGAGCTATATCATCTGGATCCAAGCGAGATCCTTTGGACCAATGGGTCGGATGACATTCTCAATTTTGCTTTTATGGCTTTTTGCGACGATAAACATCCCGCGATCTTTCCGGAGATCACCTACGGCTTTTATCCGGTGTTTGCCCGGGCAAATGGGATCGATTTTAAAACCGTTGCACTCAGGGATGATTTTTCCATTGATGCTTCGGATTATTTCGGAGTGAATCGAACTGTTTTTATCGCCAATCCCAATGCGCCAACTGGGCTTTGCCTGAGCGTCGGGGAAATTGAAAAGATCCTGAAATCGAATCCTGATCACGTAGTCGTCATTGACGAGGCTTACGTGGATTTTGGTGCAGAGAGCTGCATTCCTTTAATTCATCGATACGACAATCTTTTGGTGACGCAAACGTTTTCCAAATCCCGTTCTATGGCCGGTGCACGGCTGGGTTTTGGTGTTGCCTCTCGCGAATTGATTCAAGACTTAAATACCATCAAATATTCAACAAATCCCTATAATATCAATACCATGACCATGGCCGCCGGAATCGGCGTTTTGTCGGACGAAGCCTACACGAGAAAAAATTGTATGGCCGTGCAAGAAAATCGAGCTTTCGCTTCCGAAGAGTTAAAAAAGCTCGGCTTTTCTATGACGGACTCTCGTGCAAACTTTCTTTTTGTCCGTCATCCTGTCATATCTGGTCTTGATTTGTATCAAAAGCTGAAGGACCGTGGTATTCTGGTACGGCATTTTGATATACCAAAGATATGTGACTATAACCGGATCACTGTTGGCTCGAGGCCGGAAATGGAAGCACTTGTGAAAGCGGTGAAAGAGATTTTGGAGGAAAAATTATGAGATATGCTCAGATAAAAAGAAAGACTGCAGAGACCGACATCGTTTTGTCCCTAAATCTTGACGGTAATGGGCAGAGTCGGGTGGACACCGGATGCGGTTTTTTGGATCATATGCTCACCCTTTTTGCTTCTCACGGCCGCTTTGATCTTGAGATCACTTGCAAAGGGGATGTGGAGGTGGATGATCACCACACGGTAGAAGATGTCGGGATTGCCCTGGGTCAGGCGTTTTCAAAAGCATTGGGAGACAAAAAAGGGATCTGCCGTTACGGCTTTATGATCCTACCTATGGATGAAGCCCTGATTCTTTCTGCTGCGGATCTGTCCGGTCGTGCATTCCTGTCTTTTGACCTTCCCATTCGTGCAAAAAAAATCGGCACGTTTGATACCGAGCTGATTGAGGAATTCTTCTTAGCCTTTGTGCGCAATTGCCCAATGGCACTGCATATCCGCTCTCTGTCCGGTAAAAATTCACATCACATTGCAGAAGGTGCATTTAAATCCGTTGCCCGCTCACTTTTACAGGCTGTGGGGATCGATACAAAGAATCCTGATGCCATTCCATCAACAAAAGGAATTTTATAATGGTTGCAATTATCGATTATGGCGTAGGGAACCTTTTTTCTCTACACAGCTCCTTTCGCGCTGTTGGCGAGGAGGCGGTGATCACCGGAGATCCCGAGATTATCCGACAAGCCCAGCGAGTGGTGCTCCCCGGTGTCGGCGCCTTTGCCGATGCCGCTGCAAAGCTTCGTGGAAGTGGCTTGTTTGATCTGGTGCGAGAAGAGGCGGAACGTGGCAAGCCTTTGTTGGGCATTTGTCTTGGAATGCAGCTTCTTTTTGACACAAGCTTTGAATACGGTGTCCACACCGGCTTAGGATTGATCCCCGGGCAGATCCGACCTATTTCTGATGTTATTCCATCGGATTTAAAGATCCCTCATATTGGCTGGAACGCCCTGTCGTTTACCGGTTCTCCTTCTCCTATTTTTCGGTATTTGAAGGATGGAGACTATGTGTATTTTGTTCATTCATTTTATGCTACGCAGTGTGAGCCGTTTGTGAGCGCTGTTACGGAATACGGTGCGCCTCTTACGGCGGCAGTCCGGCGCGGATCGGTGTTTGGATGTCAGTTCCATCCGGAAAAAAGCGGGGAAATAGGATTGAAAATTTTGAAGGCATTTTGTGAAACGGAGGTGGGAGCATGCTGATTTTTCCCGCTATTGACTTATATCAGGGAAAAGCGGTTCGCCTCTTTCAAGGCGATTACGACAAGATGACCGTGTATCATGAAGACCCCCTCTGTGTTGCCCGGGATTTTCAGGAGAAAGGTGCTACCTGCATCCACATGGTGGATCTGGAGGGAGCCAAAACCGGAAATGTTTTGAATCTTGAAACTGTGAAAAAAGTTGCGGAAAATACAGATCTGTTTTTAGAGATCGGCGGCGGGATCCGAAATTTGGAAACCGTTTCTAAATATTTGGACGCTGGAGCGGACCGAGTCATTTTGGGGACCGCAGCGGTAAAAGATGAAGCATTCCTCCTGGAAGCGATCAAAACCTATGGGGACAAGATCGCAGTTGGAATTGACGTAAAAGACGGAAAAGTTGCCATTCGCGGTTGGACGGAGCTTTCAGATATCGACGCCTTTGAATTTTTCGAAAAAATGGAACGAGTTGGTGTAAAACATGTAATTTGCACCGATATCACCAAAGATGGCGCAATGCAAGGACCGGGGATGAAAATGTATCAAAAACTTTTGAAAACCACTTCTTTGAATTTGATCGCCTCCGGCGGTGTCTCCACACTGGACGACGTAAAAAAACTCGCTGATTTAGGCCTTCACGGAGCGATTATAGGAAAGGCATATTACACCGGCGCTATTGATTTAAGAGAAGCGATCGAGGCAGCAAAATGATTACAAAACGCATCATACCGTGTTTGGACGTGAAACACGGCAGAGTGGTAAAAGGAACAAACTTTTTGGGCTTAAGGGACGTGTCCTCGCCCGTTGAGCTGGCAAAATTTTACAGCGAGTGCGGCGCTGATGAATTGGTATTTTACGATATCGCGGCCTCTGCAGAAGAGCGTGAGTTGTTTACCGATATTCTTTTCGAGGTGGCCTCTACGATCTTTATTCCTCTGACCGTTGGCGGAGGAATTCGTTCCCTTGCAGATTTTGACCGGGTTTTGAAAGCCGGAGCTGATAAGGTAAGTGTCAATTCCGGCGCCATTGCGGATCCGGGACTTGTGGGAGAAGCCGCCAAGCGCTACGGAGATCAGTGTGTGGTACTCTCTGCAGACTTAAAACGGGTAGACGGCCAATTTCACGTATTTGCAAAGGGCGGCAGAGTCGATACCGGCATGGAGGGGATCGAGTGGATACGCCGTTGTGTTGAAAACGGAGCCGGTGAGGTCGTAGTTAACTCCATTGATACGGATGGAGTGAAAAATGGTTTTGATCTGGAAATGCTGGAGGCGGTATGCAGTGCCGTGTCGGTACCGGTGATCGCTTCTGGAGGCGCCGGTTGTATCGATCACTTCACTCAGCTGTTTACCAGCCTTCCCAAGGTGGATGCAGGGCTTGCCGCTTCTATTTTTCACTTTGGAGAAGTGAAGATCGCAGATCTTAAAAATGAACTTTACGCTAACAAAATTCCGGTACGCAGATAAGGAGAATGATAAGATGAATTTGGAAATGCTAAAATTTGATGAAAAGGGACTCATTCCCGCTATCGTGGTGGACGCTGTGTCCAAAAAGGTGTTGACTCTCGCTTATATGAACCGTGAAAGCCTTCAGATCTCAATGGAAAAGGGGCTCACTTGTTTTTGGAGCCGATCTCGGAACGAACTTTGGTTGAAAGGAGAAACCAGCGGAAACTTTCAGCATATCGTTTCCATGACCGCCGACTGCGATGGCGACGCACTGGTTGTCATGGTAGAACCGGAAGGTCCCGCCTGTCACAAAGGAACCAAATCCTGCTTTGAAAACACCGTTTGGGAAAGTCCTGAGCGGCAAGAGTTTTCTCTTGAAAAACTCATGGAAATGCTACAGGGAAGAAAGGCGGAAAAGAAAGAAGGTTCTTATACCACCTATCTCTTTGAAAAAGGGATCGATAAGATCTTGAAAAAGGTAGGGGAGGAGAGTACCGAGGTGATCGTTGCTGCCAAGGGCGACGACAAGAAAGAGACTGTTTATGAGATTGCAGATCTTGCTTATCATGTGATGGTTCTGATGATCCAAATGGGAATTACCTTGGAGGATGTTCATGCAGAATTGGCTTCCCGTCACGTGATCGATAAAAAAGTGAAGCAGGAGAAAATGACTCAATAAAAAAAACGAATAATATACGTTTTTTTGAATAAAACCGCAAACAAATTCTGTTTGCGGTTTTTCTTTGTTAATTGTTTATGAATTTCTCGAATTTTGTTTTCGAATTACCTTGACAAGAGATTCTGACAAGCGTATAATATTTGAGTCTTAATATTATAAATGAATATTTATGCAAAATTTTAGTTTAAATTTTTGGAAAGAGAAGAAAGACCATGGCAAAGATGTGGGCTGGCCGGACAGACGGTCAAATTGACCAGTTGGCAGATGATTTTAATTCTTCCATTCATTTTGATTCCAGAATGTTTCGTCAGGATATTCGTGGCAGTATGGCTCATGCAGCGATGCTGGCAAAACAGGGAATCATTGCTTGCGATGAGGCAGATAAGCTTATTGCGGGTTTGGAAGAGATTTTAAGCGAGCTTGAGAACGGAAAGCTCTCCTTTGATATGACTTGCGAAGATATCCATATGTTTATCGAGCAAGAATTGACTTCTCGCCTTGGCGAGGTGGGAAAAAAGCTTCACACCGCCCGTAGTCGCAACGACCAGGTGGCTCTTGATTTGCGGATGTATTTAAGAGATGAGATCGTCTTGTTTGAAGAAAAGCTAAAAAAGCTGATCTTAGCGATCTGCAATAAGGCAGAGGACTATCAAAAGATCATTCTTCCCGGTTACACGCATCTGCAGAGAGCCCAGCCTATCTCTTTCGGTCATCATTTGATGGCTTATTCCATGATGTTGCTTCGAGATCTGGATCGCCTTTCAGATTGCAAGAAGCGAATGAATCAGTCGCCTATCGGTGCCTGTGCCCTGGCCGGTACCACTTATAACACCGATCGGGAATTTGAAGCGAAAAAGCTAGACTTTGACGGAATCTGCCTAAATTCCTTGGACGCTGTTTCCGATCGTGACTTCTGTCTGGAGCTTTTAAGCGCTCTCTCCATCTTGATGATGCATTTATCCCGCTTTTCCGAGGAGATTATCCTCTGGTGCAGCTGGGAGTTTCAATTTGTTGAGCTTTCTGATAACTTTACTACCGGATCGTCCATCATGCCCCAGAAAAAGAATCCGGATCTGGCGGAGTTGGTACGGGGAAAGACCGGTCGGGTCTACGGTGACCTGATGGCACTTCTCACCACCCTCAAGGGGCTTCCTCTCGCATACAACAAGGATATGCAGGAAGACAAAGAAAGTATTTTCGATGCTTGTGATACGGTCAAGATGTGCCTGGACGTGTTTTGCGGAATGTTGTCCGGAATGAAAGCCAAGGAAGAGAATATGAAAAAGGCTGCTCAGACCGGTTTTATTAATGCAACCGACCTGGCGGATTATCTTGTGAAAAAAGGCATGCCTTTCCGCTCTGCATACAAGATCTCCGGACAAATTGTGGCACATTGTATCGCTTCCGGCCTGGTTTTAGAGACTTTGCCTCTGGATGAGTATCGTCGTTTTTCAGAGTTGTTTGACCGGGATGTTTATCAGGAAATTGATCTTGTTTCTTGTGTAGAAAAGAGAATCAGCGAAGGCGGTACCTCCTTTGCATCGGTTACAAAACAGATCCGAATCGTTCGGGAAAGGATTATGCAATGACCAAAGTTTTTATTGACGGTTCTGCCGGTACTACCGGTCTTCGCATTCATGAACGCCTTGCCGGCCGCAAAGATCTGGAACTTGTCACGTTGCCGGAAGAGACTCGCAAAGATCCTGCCGCCAGGAAAGAGGCGCTGAATGGCGCCGACATTGCTTTTTTGTGCTTGCCGGATCCGGCGGCGATCGAAGCGGTAGATATGGTTGAAAATCCAAATACCGCTATCATCGATACGTCCACCGCCCACCGAACCGAGAAGGGTTGGGTCTACGGTCTTCCCGAGCTTGCCGGAAAGCGTGAGCAAATCCGCGCTTCCAAAAGGATCGCAAATCCCGGTTGTCATGCCAGTGGCTTTGTGGCATTGGTGGCACCATTGGTGCAAAGCGGTATTCTTTCCGCCGACGCCAAGCTTTCCGCGTATTCGCTTACCGGGTATTCCGGCGGAGGGAAAAAGATGATTGCGGAATATGAAGATTGTGACCGCGATGTACTCCTGGATGCTCCACGGCTTTATGGGCTGGGACAGACACACAAACACTTAAAGGAAATGGTGGCCATCTGCGGACTTCATAACGCTCCCATCTTTTGCCCGGTTGTTGCACCCTTTTACAGTGGCATGGAAGTTTCGGTGCCTTTATTTCGTAGCGATCTGAACGGAAACTTCAATCAGATACAAAACATTTATCGGACCTATTATCAAAAAGGTCTGATCCGGTTTGTTGAAAACGGCGAAGAAGGCGGTTTTCTTTCTGCAGGTGCTTTTGCAGGTCGGGATGACATGCAGATCACCGTGACAGGAAATGAAGAGAGAATTCTCTTGGTTGCCCGTTTTGATAATTTGGGGAAAGGCGCCAGCGGCGCCGCCATTCAGAATATGAATCTTTTATTGGGTTTGGAAGAAAGCACCGGACTTTCGGTGTAACGGAGGAAGAAAAATGAAATTGGTATCTGGCGGAGTCTGTGCCGCCAAAGGTTTTTTAGCAAACGGAGTTCATTGCGGGATCCGTCGCAATCGGACCAAGCGTGACCTTGCTCTCATTTACAGCGACACCATTTGCAGTGCCGCCGCCGTATATACCACAAATTTGGTGAAAGGTGCGCCTCTTCTGGTTACAAAAGCAAATCTTTCCGATGGAATCGCACAGGCGGTGATTTGCAACAGCGGAAATGCCAATACCTGCAACGCCAATGGTTTGGAAGTTGCGGAGCGCATGTGTGAAATGACCGCTTCGGCGCTTGAAATTTCTCCGGCAGACGTTGTGGTAGCTTCTACCGGGGTTATCGGTCAGCCTTTGAATTTAGAACCCATTGAAAAAGGTCTGCCTGCACTGGCAGCAGGACTTTCCCGCGATGGTGGGGAAGCCGCGGCCGAGGGAATCATGACTACAGACACCACAAAAAAAGAGGTGGCTGTGGAATTTGAATTGGGTGGCAAGGTCTGTCGCTTAGGTGGTATTGCAAAAGGCAGTGGTATGATCCATCCCAATATGGCTACGATGCTGGTGTTTATTACCACAGACGCTGCCATTTCCCCGGAAATGTTGCAAAAAGCGCTTTCTTCCGATGTGAAGAATACGTTTAACATGGTTAGCATTGATGGTGACACTTCCACCAACGATATGGTGGTCGTACTTGCCAACGGCAAAGCCGGAAATTGCCAGATTACTGAAGAAGGGGAAGATTTCTCTGTCTTTATGCAAGCGCTCAATGCCGTTACCGTTTCCCTTTGTCGGGAGATCGCCGGTGATGGAGAAGGAGCCACCAAGCTTCTGGAATGTCGAGTGACCGGCGCAGAAGATGAAAAGACGGCCAAGACTGTTGCTAAGAGTGTGATCTGCTCCAGCCTTTTGAAGGCGGCTATGTTTGGAGCGGATGCCAACTGGGGAAGAGTATTGTGTGCTATTGGCTACAGCGGAGCTGATGTGGATGTCAAGCGCGTGGATGTGGATTTTGTTAGCGCCAAAGGCGCGATTTCGGTATGTAAAAACGGATCCGGAGTCGCATTTTCCGAAGAAAAAGCAAAAGAGATTTTGTTAGAAAAGGAAGTCGAAATTCGCATCGGTTTGAATTCTGGCAAGGCAGTTGCTACTGCTTGGGGGTGCGATTTGACCTACGACTATGTAAAAATCAATGGAGACTACCGTACCTGAGGAGGTTAGGATGAATCATAAAGAAACCAATACGGGAGAAGTTCTTACCCGAGCACTCCCATATATTAAGCGCTATAACGGCAAGATCGTTGTCATCAAGTACGGCGGCAACGCCATGATCGATGAAGAATTAAAACTCCAGGTTATGGAAGATCTGGTTCTGCTGTGGCTCATTGGTGTCAAGGTTGTCTTGGTACACGGTGGCGGCCCGGAGATCAGTGAGATGATGTCCAGACTTGGAAAGAAATCGGAATTTGTTGACGGCCTTCGCGTTACTGACAAAGAAACGGTTGAGATCGCCCAAATGGTATTGGCCGGTAAGGTGAACAAATCGCTGGTGAGCCTTTTGGAAGCCAAAGGCGGAAAAGCGATGGGTATTTCCGGCATGGACGGGAGACTCATCGAGGCGGAAGTGAAGGATAGCCGACTCGGCTATGTTGGTAAGATCACAAACATCAATCGGCAGCCGGTTTTGGATCTGCTGGAGAAAAACTACATTCCCGTCATTTCCACCATTGGCTGTGACAGGGAAGGCAATTCCTATAATATCAACGGAGATACTGCTGCGGCTTATATTGCCGGTTCTCTTGGCGCTGAGCGTCTGATTCTCATGACGGATATCTCCGGAATCCTTCGCGACCGCGAGGACCCGTCCACGCTCATTCACGCGGTGAGCGTTGACCAAGCCAAAAACTTAAAACAGGAGGGCGTGGTTTCCGGCGGAATGATCCCCAAGGTGGATTGTTGCATTGAAGCAATTGAAGAGGGCGTGAAAAACGTTGTCATCATGGACGGACGCGTTCCTCACTCTCTTCTTATGGAGCTTCTCACCGACGAGGGAGCTGGGACCATGGTAACCGGTGAAAACAATGAGTAAGATTCAGGAAAAAGATCGGGCATATATTGCCGGTACTTACGCGCGTTTCCCCGTTTCGATCGTTTCCGGCAAAGGATCGCTGGTTTTTGATGAAAACGGAAAACGGTACATAGATATGGGATCCGGAATCGGAGTCACCAGTTTTGGTATCTCCGATGATGCCTGGAAAGCGGCGGTCACTGCACAATTGGAAAAGGTTCAGCATATGTCGAATCTCTACTATACGGAACCGTGTGCTCGCTTAGCGGAAATGCTGTGCCATAAGAGTGGTATGAAAAAGGTGTTTTTCAGCAATTCCGGAGCTGAGGCCAACGAATGTGCCATCAAGGCCGCCAGAAAATACGGCGCGGAACGGAAAGGCGACGGTTGTTATACCATCGTTACTCTGGAAAATAGCTTCCACGGAAGGACCGTTACCACTTTGTCTGCTACAGGACAAGAGCATTATCACAAGCTTTTTCAACCGCTCACTCCCGGATTTGTTCATTCACCTGCAAATGATTTTGATACGCTGAAAAAAATCGCTCTGGAAGAAAACGCCTGTGCCATCATGATAGAATGTGTGCAGGGAGAGGGAGGCGTAATTCCTCTTGAGGCAGAATTTGTAAAAAAAGTTGCATCTTTTGCCGAAGAGCAGGACATTCTTCTTATTGTTGACGAGGTGCAGACCGGAAACGGTCGATGCGGCACCTTTTATGCCTATCAAAATTTTAACATTCAGCCGGACCTGGTTTCCACGGCCAAGGGACTGGGTGGAGGCCTTCCTCTGGGAGCGACCCTCTTTGGCGAAAAAGTTCAGAACATTTTCGGTTTCGGTGATCACGGATCTACCTTTGGCGGAAATCCGGTTTCTTGTGCCGGTGCCGTAAGCATTGTAGAACGGATCGATGAATCGTTCCTGGAAGATGTCCGGGAAAAAAGCCAATTGGTATTTCAAACTTTAAGCGGCAAAAAGGGTATTGTCTCTTTGAGCGGAATGGGTTTGATGATCGGAATTGAAACGCGTGGAGATGCCAAAGAGATCGTTACGGAATGTATGAACCGCGGTGTTCTTTGCCTGACGGCGAAGAATAAAGTCCGTCTTCTTCCTGCTTTGAATATTCCCCGGGAAATACTGATGGAAGCGCTTGAAATCGTAGCGCAGGTCTGCGCGGAAAAGGAGTAGCGTATGAACTTGAAAGGGAAGCACTTTTTAAAGCTTTTGGATTTTACCCCCGATGAGATCTGTGGCCTGTTGGATTTGGCCGCGGAGTTGAAAGAGAAAAAGAAAAAGGGCATACCCCACCGACTGTGCGAAGGAAAGAACATCGCCTTGGTCTTTGAAAAGTCCAGTACTCGCACCCGTTGTGCATTTGAAGTGGCAGGGGCGGATCTGGGAATGCACCCTGTATATCTGGATCCCTCCGGATCTCAGATGGGAAAGAAAGAGAGCATCGCTGATACTGCCCGTGTTTTGGGAAGAATGTTTGATGGCATTGAATACCGTGGCTTTGGTCAGGAAATCGTGGAAGAGCTTGCCGCATACGCCGGGGTACCGGTTTGGAACGGCCTGACCAATGAATTTCATCCCACTCAGATCCTTGCGGATTTTCTTACCATCCGCGAGCACTTTGGAACTCTTTCCGGTACAAAGCTGGTCTACATGGGTGATGCACGCTACAACATGGGAAATTCTCTTATGATAGGATGTGCAAAAATGGGCATGCATTTTGTAGCATGTGCGCCCAAAAAGTATTTTCCCGATCCCTCGCTGATCGAAAAAGCCCAGAAAATTGCCGCAGAGACTGGGGCAGTATTGGAGTTTTTGGAAGATCCGATTGTCGCAACGCGCGACGCCCATGTGATTTACACCGATGTTTGGGTGTCCATGGGTGAGCCGGATAGCGTTTGGCAGGAGCGAATCGAGGAATTGACTCCTTACCGTGTGACCAAAAAGCTGATGGACAACGCCGGCGAACAATGCCGCTTCATGCATTGCCTTCCGGCCTTCCATGATCTTAAGACTACCATCGGGAAACAGATTTACGAAAAATTCGGAATTGACTGCATGGAAGTTACGGATGAAGTCTTTGAAAGCCCCGCATCCATCGTTTTCGATGAAGCGGAAAACCGCATGCACACCATCAAAGCTGTGATGGCGGCAACTCTTGCATAATTTTAAAATTTATATTATAATGACGGGAAAAGCGAACCATACTTCATTTCGTTTTTTCAGGAGGTAGCATATGTCGCAAAAGGGAATCGGAACCAGTTGTGTTCAGGGAGGATATCATCCTGGCAGTGGTGAACCCAGACAGGTCCCCATCATTCAAAGCACCACGTTCAAATACGATACTGGCGAAGCCATGGGCAAACTTTTTGACCTGGAAGCCAGCGGATACTTCTATTCCCGTCTGCAAAACCCAACAACGGATACGGTTGCTGCGAAAATTTGCGAACTGGAAGGCGGAAGCGCCGCTATGCTGACCTCTTCCGGTATGGCTGCGAATTTCCTTGCCGTTTTTAATCTTTGTAGCTGCGGAGATCATATTGTTTCCAGTGCGTCCATTTACGGTGGCACATTTAATCTGTTTTCTGTGACTCTCAAGCGCATGGGAATTGAAGTAACATTTGTGGCTCCTGATGCCGATGAAGAGGAATTGGAGCGTGCTTTCCGGCCGGAAACCAAGTTGGTGTTTGGAGAGACGATCGCCAATCCTGCGCTAAATGTTTTGGATATTGAACGCTTTGCCGATGCTGCCCATCGACACGGTGTTCCTCTGATTTTGGATAACACGTTTCCCACTCCTATCAATTGCCGTCCTTTTCAGTGGGGAGCAGATATCGTGACCCATGCTACCACAAAGTACATGGACGGACACGGAAGTGCAGTGGGCGGCGCAATTGTTGATTCCGGAAAATTTGACTGGACCCGTTATCCGGAAAAGTTTGCCGGTTTGTGTACTCCCGATGAGAGCTATCACGGCGTAACCTATACTGAGCGTTTTGGTTTAGAGGGAGCCTATATTACCAAAGCCACAGCCCAGCTGATGAGGGATCTTGGGGTGACTCCTGCGCCTATGAATGCTTTTCTTTTGAATTTGGGCTTGGAAAGCCTGCACGTGAGAATGAAGCGTCATTGCGAAAACGCGCTGGCTGTTGCCAAATTCCTTGAGGGACATAAGAAAGTTTCTTGGGTTACCTATCCCGGCCTGGAATCCAGCCGGGATTATGCCCTGGTTCAAAAGTATTTGCCAAACGGAACTTGCGGTGTCGTAAGCTTTGGCGTGAAAGGTGGCCGCAGCGCTGCTTCGGCTTTCATGGAAAAGCTGAATCTAATTGCCATCGAGACACACGTTGCCGATGCTCGGTCCTGTTGCTTGCATCCTGCTACCACTACCCACCGTCAGCTCAGCGACGAAGAATTGGTTGCCTGTGGCGTGGCGCCGGATCTGGTACGGCTTTCTATTGGATTGGAAGACCAGGCCGATTTGATTTCCGATATTGATCAAGCGCTCGCTACCATCGAATAAGGGGGTGCTAGTTCTTGCCCATTAAAATACCAAATGATCTGCCTGCGGTGCAGACGCTTGCTCAGGAGAATATTTTTGTGATGACGGAAAACCGGGCCATCACACAGGATATTCGCCCTCTTAGAATCCTTCTGCTCAATCTCATGCCGAAAAAAATTGAAACGGAAACACAGATTTCCCGTGTTTTGGGTAACACCCCTCTACAGATCGAGCTAACGCTCATTCGCACCGCTTCCCACCGGTCTCAAAACACCGCTCAGGAGCATCTTCTTGCCTTTTACAAGACCTTTGACGAGGTCAAGGAAGAAAAGTACGACGGCATGATCATCACCGGTGCTCCGGTGGAATTAAAGGAATTTGAAGAGGTTGACTATTGGCCGGAGCTGTGTCAAATCATGGAATGGAGCGTGACTCACGTTCACAGCGTTATGCATATTTGTTGGGGTGCCCAGGCAGGGCTATATTACCACTATGGAATTCAAAAGCGTCCTTTGGAAAAGAAGCTCTTTGGCGTCTATCCACACAAAGCCGATTATCCTCATTCTATGTTGCTTCGTGGCTTTGACAGTACCTTTTATGTACCCCACTCCCGTTACACAACCGTTTTGAGAGAAGACGTAGAAAAAATACCGGATTTGAAGGTGCTCGCGTCCTCCAAAGAGGCGGGGATTCACATTGTGTCCAGAAACGGCGGGCGACAGTTTTTTGTCATGGGCCATGCAGAATACGATCCGTTGACCTTGGATGCAGAATATCGTCGGGATCAGGCAGCCGGACTGGGGACTTTACCTCCCGAGAATTACTATATGGATAACGATCCGAACAAAGATCCTATCGTCCGTTGGAGAGCCCACGGAAGCTTGCTTTTTATCAATTGGCTAAATTATTTTGTATACCAATCAACCCCTTATCATTTAGAATCCATTCAGTGAAAAAAGCGAACCCGCTCTGCGGGTTCTCTTTTTTTCGAAAGATTATACCGGTAAAATCTTAGATTGACTAATTTGAATTTTATGGTATAATAACCTCACATTAAAGTGCTTAAACTTCCTATAAGGAGTTTTTATGAAAAAAATAATTTCATTGGCTCTTTGCCAAATTTTTCTTCTGCTTTGTCTCTGCAGTTGTCTAAATTCGGGCTCTACGCCTGTAGACCCTGTTGCCAACCGACTGCGTTTGTCGAATTTTGTTGGTGTGTGGACCAATGAATCCGAGTCCCGGTATTACCGTTTTACGACCAATAACCTTTGGTACTGCTACAATGTCAGCGGTGAGGTCGAAAGGAACGGAGAGTTGGATTTCGACGGTCAAACATTTACTCTGACTGATCAGAAAGGTGAGACCGTTTTGTTAACCGCGCAGGATGAGGTACAATTTTTCGACGAAAACAATGAAGCGTTTCGCAGAACCGATTCTCCTTCTTCCTTGATGTCTTCCGAACAGTACGGCTTTTATTTTGACCGTTGGTTTGAGGAAGGAAATCTGGAGGGCAATGTTCTTTCAATCGCAGAGCCGGACGTTTGGGTTTTAAAAAATTCTCAGGAAAAAACCATTGCAGAAGGTCGCTTTTACGCCTATGCGGGGGAAGAGGAGAATCTGTATTTATACGATGGTAAAACCGGAAGCTTTTTTGCTCGCCTTCTTTATTCCGAGGATGGTCTCGTAGCAGAAAAGCAGCAAGACAATCGGGTGGAAAAAACAATCTACCGCACGGAAGAAAATTCTACGGTTCGCCATTTCTACTTTAAAGAGAAAGAGATCGATTGTGACTATTTTGTAGGGGACGGAACGCGTCTTTTGCGCAACGGCGGTGCTGTTTACAACGATGCTCATGACTATAAAAAAATGCCGGTAAGCTGTCAAATCGATATTACCGAAGACAAGATCGATCAAGATGGGCAAAGACAGCTGAATGTAGTTGTTATCTACGAATTCAAACGCAAGGATCTGCCGGCCATTTCGGGTTCGCGCATATACAATTCCGTCCGTTTTTCTCAATATGATTATTATACCGGCGAGCTGTTCTATTTGGATGACTCTACGGGCAATGAAAACCTTACCAGTCAATGGGAAACTGAGCACGATGGTCAAAGCTACACCATTCAATGCGATTTTTCATCCAAGTGGGACTATTCCAGCCAGGAAGAGGTCTTCGTTCGCTGGCAGGGCACCTATCAACTTACCATGCCCCGGGATTATGATGGTTTTGTGATCTGCTTACGGCCGGTATTTAATTCCTATTCTGCTCAAATAACCTCTTCCGTTCCTCCTCAAGAAGGTACGCTTTTGATGGAAGATCTGGGTGAAGATGTAAGCCGTTCCATTTTCTGCCGGATCGAACGGAATTTGGAGGATGAGGAATGAAAAAACTGTTCTTTTCGCTTACGCTGTCAGCTTTGATCTTTCTTGTGTTTTTTTGCTCATGTGCTAGCCAAACTCCTACCTCCCCGGCCAATACCGCCGATGCATCGGACCCGGTATTAGAAGAAAAGACTGTTTTGGGCCTTTGGCACGCTGATAATGCCAGTTTTTCTTATCTGTTGTTTGAAACCGAAGGCGCCTATAAGGCATATTCTGAAATTGGCACCGTCGTTCGATCTGGCGGTTTTTTGATCGAAGGCGAGTTTTTGGTTTTAGACGGTTATGGAATTGATGACGATTCTGCATGGCTGGTACTGAAATTCAACAAAGAAATGCACAATTTTTCCGGATCGGATCAATCCTCTCCTTTCACCCTAATTTTTGCCGGTACTGACGCCATGAAGCCCCGGGTCGATTATGAAAAATGGTATGGCACCTACCTAAATAACACCGGCAGGATCTCAATTGGAAAATCTTCAAAGGAGGGCGAAGCGATCATTGCCATTACACCCAATGGCTCCGGAGCAACGTTGACTGACAAAATTGTATTTGATACGGAAGATACTGCCTCAGGCGAGCATGTGTTTTTATTGCTGGAGGATAAAGTTTTAACCGTTGAGTCCGTTTCGCCGGAATCTGAAGCGGTTGCAGGAGAATATACAAAGCAGTAGATCAAGAGAAAGGTGCTGGTGGATCGGCGCCTTTCTCCTTTCCTTTTATCTTATCGATCTTTTAGATTTTTCACCCAATCTTCACTTTTCCCGGTTAAGATGATGGAAGAAAGGAGAAATCATCATGAAACTTTTGATTGTTGATGACGAGACAAAGATCCGTACCATTATTCGTAAATATGCAGAGTTTGACGGCTTTGAGGTAGAGGAAGCCTCTGACGGAATGCAGGCGGTAACTCTTTGTCGCTTAAATGATTACGATTTGGTCATTATGGATGTGATGATGCCTGAGCTAGACGGTTTTTCCGCCGTCCGCGAAATTCGCAAAAAAAGTCAGGTGCCTGTGCTCATGCTTTCCGCTCGTGGCGAGGAATATGATAAGATTCACGGCTTTGAATTGGGAATTGATGATTACGTTGTAAAACCCTTTTCTCCCAAAGAACTGATGCTACGGGTTGCGGCTATTTTGAATCGCACCCATCAAAGGATAAGCGAAAATACCGATCAGGTTTTTATCCACCGGGGATTGAAGGTGGATTTTGCTGCACGAATTGTTTCCATTGACGGAAAACGGTGCGAATTATCTCCCAAGGAATATGAACTGCTGTTCTATTTTATTAAGAATAAAAACCTGGCACTGAGTCGGGAAAAGCTAATTTGTGATATTTGGGGCTATGATTTTTATGGTGATGATCGCACTTTGGATACCCATATCAAGCTTTTGAGAAAGAGCCTTGGCGAGTATTCGGGTCAAATTGTAACATTACGAGGGGTAGGGTACCGCTTTGAAGCGTAATATGAGTGTTCGATCCAAGTTATTGATCTCTTTTATTGCATTTAGTGTTTTTGTGATCTTGGTATTATGGATCCTTGAGATCGTCTTCCTTGATGAAGTGTATCGTGCCATCAAAATCAATTCTGTTCATACTGCTGCCAGAGAAATGATGGGAATGAGCGATGAGGAATTCGAGGATTTTGTAGTAGAAAAGGCAGCTTCCGTTGGTCTTTGTACCAGCATTTACGATGAACAACTCCGACTGGTTGCCGGGGAACATGCAGGCGGACAGTGCGTGGTGCACAACATTCCCCTTAATAGCATTGCCCACATGTATGGATTGGCGCTTCAAAGCGAAGGAAATCGCTTTGAGAACTATCTTTCTGCGGATACGATTTCAGATTTTTTGCGCAAGAGTGAACATATCAATAATTTTTACAACCGTTTTTTTTGGTTTGGCCGTGATGAATTTTCTGAAGTCTCAAGCAATCGCGAGGCAAATGATTGTGTGCTTTTTGGCCAGGTGATCGAAAACAGCGAGGGAGAGCTGCGCTTTATTCTCCTTTCCTCTGTAATTATTCCGGTGGAATCCACCGTTCAGACCATTCGATTTGAATTGAATCTGGTAGTGGGAACTTTGATCGTGTTATCCATTGCCATGGCATATTTTTTATCACAAACCATCTCCCGACCCATCGTACAAATAAATCGCGCAGCAAAAAATCTTCCGGAAGGCCGGTTTGAAGAGGTTGGCAAAATGAAAGGCTACCGGGAAGTGGAGGAGCTGTCCAACACGTTGAAGAAAGCCGCCGAGGAGATACAGAAAGTAGATCGTCTTGGCCGAGAATTGATCGCTAATGTGTCTCACGATTTGCGCACTCCTTTAACACTGATCTCCGGTTATAGCGAAGCAATGCGGGATCTGCCGGGGGAAAACACGCCTGAAAATTTGCAGATCGTTATAGATGAGACCCATCGCCTTTCGGAATTGGTCACAGACCTGCTTGATCTTTCCAAACTTCAAGCCGGCATGGAGGTTTTGAATCGGGAAGAGATCGAACTTGTTTCTTTTGTTCAAAAGATTCTAAAGCGCTATGAGAAAATGACGGGTTTTCAAGGGTATACCATCACTTTTGAAAATCATTGCAAGTCTGCCTTTATCTTCGCCGATCCGGTGAAACTAAATCAGGTAGTCTACAATCTGGTCAACAACGCCGTTAATTATTGCGGCGAGGACCGGCTTGTAATCGTTCGCTTATCTGAAAAAGATGGCCGGGCACTTGTGGAAATCATCGATCACGGCAAAGGAATTGAACGGGAAAAGCTTGATGATATTTGGGATCGCTATTACCGTGTGGAGACCAATCATACGTCTGCCGTGGTAGGCACCGGACTGGGACTGTCCATTGTCAAGCGGGTGCTAACTCTTCATCAAGCTCAATTTGGTGTCGAAAGCAAGCTGGGCGAAGGAAGTTATTTTTGGTTCTCTTTTCCCTTAATGGAACAAAGCGAGAAAAGGGAACTGTAGCGTATATGAAATCAAGTGAAAGGCAATGAGAATTTTACAAAAAAATGCGCGGTGACGCGTATTTTTTTGATTTCCGACGGCAATTGACATTTTTCTCGTGTCGTGGTATAGTATATTGTTCCGTTCTATATCAATTCGGAAAGGAAGTTTTATGGAAAAATCAGCAAAAAAGCGCCGCGGAGACCGAAAGGATGCCGTTTGGATTCGGGATGCGGACCCCATGCACGCTTTTATGCCGTATCTGCTTTTGGGCAGGACGGATAATGAAGCTGTTTTAAACGATGACGTTGATATTACCAATACACTTCGCTATCTGGAAAAGAAAAACGAAGGAAATCCGGAGTTTAAGTACACCATCTTTCACGTAGTTCTGGCGGCTCTTGCGAAAACCATTACCCTTCGTCCCGCTATGAACCGTTTTCTTCAAGGGCACAGGCTTTATCAGCGCAATGACATCTCGTTTTCTTTTGCCGTCAAGCGCATCTTCTCGGATTCCAGTGCTGAGGGGCTTGTCATTATGAAGATGGATAAAGATAGCGATATCTCGCCCATAGAACAGGTCCATTCCAGAGTAAAAAAAGAAGTAAATTATATTCGCAAGGAAAATAAAACTGACGGCTCTACAAATGTCATGGCAGTTTTGACAAAAATTCCAAGATCTATTTTGCGCGTGTTTGCAAAGATTCTTTTTTGGCTGGAATATCACGGCTGGTTGCCGTCTTTTCTGGAGAAGATCGATCCCTATCACTCTACTTGTTTTGTTTCCAATCTCGGAAGTATCAAAATGACAGCTTCCTACCATCATCTCATCGACTGGGGCACCAATTCCTTTTTCCTGATCATTGGTGAAAAAAAGTGGAACCCTGTTTTCCGTGAGGACGGCAGTTACGAGATGCGTCAATTGCTCCCCTTGAGCTTTACCATTGATGAGCGCATTTCGGATGGTTTTTATTTTGCACGCAGTGTAAAAATTTTGCGATATATTTTAGAAAATCCTGAAATCTTAGATGAACCCCTGTCAAATCCTATTGATTATTATGGAGAGTGAATATGGAGGAACTAAAAACACCTTGGCTGTCCAGTTATGGTGATGTTGATTTTCACTTGAAATACCCCTCCGGTTCCATGAGCCGCGCAGTTCTTGACACTGCGGCAAAGTGCCCTGAGATCACCGCTCTTTCCTTTATGGGAAAGAAGACCAGTTTTTCTGAGCTGGCAAAGGCGATCGATCTTTGTGCCAGAGCGTTTCGAGCCATTGGCATCAAGGAAGGGCAGCACGTGTGCCTTTGCATGCCGAACGTACCTCAAACTGTATTTTCTCTATATGCTTTGAATCGCATTGGCGCCATTGCTACGATGGTTCATCCTCTTTCCGCAGAGGGAGAGATCGAATTCTACTTAAAAGAAGCCTCTTGCAATGTAGTTGTGACCTTGGATCAGTTTTATTCCAAATTTGCCAATGTACAAAAGAACGTAGCTATTGAAAAACTGATCATCGCCTCGGTAGCAGATGCTTTGGGTGTGCTAAAGAAGATCGGCTACAAAATGACACAGGGAAGAAAGATTCCTGCTGTTCCTGAGAGGGAAAACGTCATCTTGTGGAATGATTTCATCGGTCTTGGGAAAGAGTATCAGGGCGAGTACCTTGTTGAAAAAGAAGGAGACGATCCTGCCGTTATCTTGTTCTCCGGCGGAACCACCGGGGTTACCAAAGCGATCCTTCTTTCCAATTTGAATTTCAATGCTCTGGCTTTGCAAACCATCCACATGTCACATCTTTCCATTCGTGGCAAAAAGATGCTAGCCGCTATGCCTATGTTTCACGGATTTGGACTGGGCGTCTGTGTTCACACTATGATGGTAGCTGGAGGTACCTCTATTTTGGTGCCTCGCTTTACTCCCAAGGAATACGCGGAATTGATCGTCAAAGAAAAACCCAATCTCATTGCCGGAGTTCCTACCTTGTATGAAACTCTAACGCGCAATACCTATTTAAACGGAAAGGATCTTTCCTCTCTGAACGGTGTTTTCTCCGGTGGCGACAGCCTTTCCATTGAATTGAAGAAGAAGTTTGACCAGTTTTTGCAAGATCACAATGCCAACGTTCGAATTCGTGAGGGTTACGGTACCACGGAATGCGTTACTGCCAGTTGCCTGACCCCGTATCATATCGAAAAAGAGGGGAGCATTGGACTGCCATATCCGGATACTTACTATAAGATCTGTGCGCTTGGAACGGAAACGGAATTGCCTTACGGCCAGGACGGGGAAATCTGTCTTACAGGTCCGACCCTTATGAAAGGGTATTTAAATCATCCGGAAGAAAATGCCAATACCCTTCGTGTGCATGCAGATGGAAGAACCTGGCTTCACACGGGAGATTTGGGCTATATGGATGAAAACGGTTTCATTTTCTTCCGCCAGCGTGCCAAGAGAATGATCATCACCTCCGGCTATAACGTGTATCCTTCCCAGCTTGAAAACATTATTGAGGCCCACGAGGCAGTTCAAATCAGTTGTGTCATTGGGGTCAAGGATCCTGTTAAAATTCAGAAAGTTAAGGCCTTTGTGGTTCTCCGAGAAGGAGTGGAGCCCACAGAAAAAGTCCTGAATTCTCTTCGTGAGCATTGCAGAAAGAATATTGCAAAATATGCTCTCCCTAGTGATATCGAGATTCGCAAGGAGCTTCCCAAAACTCTGGTAGGGAAGGTCGCTTATACGGTTTTAGAAAAAGAAGAAGCACAAAAGAAAGATGCAAATAAGGGGAATCAATGTTAGAACTACAAAATATATCATTTAAGGTTTCGTCCGGCGAGAATGAAACCAAAGACATTATCCGCTCTGTCAGTTTGACCATCGGAGACGGTTTTACCGCCTTGACCGGCCCCAACGGCGGGGGAAAATCTACCCTAGCCCGAATCATTGCCGGCATCGAGCGTCCCACATCCGGTCGGATTCTTTTGGATGGGGAAGACATCACCGATCTTTCCATTACCGAGCGTGCCGCTCGTGGCGTCAGTTTTGCTTTCCAGCAACCGGTGCGGTTTAAGGGACTGACCGTGATGGATCTGATCTGCCTGGCAGCAGGGAAGGAGCTGGGAGTCAGTCAAGCATGTGAATATCTATCCCGAGTGGGCCTTTGCGCCAGAGAATATATTGACCGGGAAGTGAATGCATCTTTGTCCGGCGGTGAGTTAAAGCGCATTGAGATCGCGCAGATCATTGCTCGTGGTACAAAGTTCTCCATCTTTGATGAACCTGAAGCCGGAATTGATCTTTGGAGTTTTCAAAACTTGATCCAGGTGTTTGAAAATCTCCGCTCTTCTATCAACGGTTCCATATTGATCATTTCTCATCAAGAGAGGATTCTAAATATAGCTGATAAGATTGCAGTGATTGCTGACGGCCGTGTTGCCAAATACGGGACGCGGGAAGAAATATTACCTGGAATTTTGGGCCAGAGCTCCGTATGTTCAGCCCTGACGGACAAGGTTTAAGGAGGGATATGATGGACCAGATTGAAAAGAATCTTTTGGCTGAGATTGCTACACTCCATGAGATCCCAACCGGCGCCTATAACATTCGAAAAAATGGCCAAAGCGCCGGCCGTAATTCCACTTCGCACATTACGATCACCTCGAAAGAGGATAAGCCTGGAATCGATATTACCATTCTCCCCGGTACAAAAAATGAATCGGTCCACATTCCGGTCATTTTAACGCAGTCCGGGCTGAACGATATGGTCTATAACGATTTTTACATTGGGCAGGATTGTGATGTAACCATCATTGCCGGTTGCGGAATTCACAACTCAGGGTGTGATACTGCACAGCACGATGGGATTCACACCTTCCACGTGGGAAAAAACGCTATCGTTCGCTATGTTGAGAAGCATTATGCAGAAGGCGAGGGAGAGGGAAAAAATCAAATGAATCCTACCACCGTTGTGCATCTGGAAGAAGGTGCGCGGCTTGAGATGGACACAGCTCAGATCGGTGGAGTGGATTCTACTCGACGGATCACCAAAGCCTTTGTTGGTGACGAAGCTTCCCTGATTATTCGCGAGAAGATCCTTACTGAAAAAGATCAGACCGCCATCACCGATTTTACCGTGGATCTTGACGGCGAGAATTCATCGGCACATGTAGTATCTCGTTCCGTAGCAAAGGACCGTTCACACCAGGAATTCTTATCCCGGGTCAACGGCAATCATCGTTGTAACGGTCGCACCGAGTGTGATGCCATTATCATGGATCAAGGAACGGTCCTGGCCATTCCTCAGGTCAGCGCCAACAACATCAACGCGTCGCTCATTCATGAAGCGGCCATAGGAAAGATTGCCGGAGAGCAGCTGATCAAGTTGATGACTCTGGGCCTTTCCGAAAAAGAAGCCGAAGAACAGATCATTGCCGGCTTTTTGAAAACATAAGATCCGTGCCGGAACATTTATCAAAAGGGCAGCTCTTGATATTCCAAGAGCCGCCCTTTTTCTTTGTCATACGCATATCTTTTCATGCAAATCCCCTTGCGTGATTTCATAAAATTTGATATAATCTTATATTATCAAAACACAGAGATTGTGGAGGCGTTATTTTGGAAGAAAACTATCCCTGCCCTAAAATGACCCCACGGCAATGGGTTGCGAATTTCTGGTACTATTATAAGTGGTTGATTCTCTTGGGAGTTGTCATTCTTTCCTTTTTAACCTTTTGCATGATTCAGTTTGCGATGAAAACGGATCCGGATCTTTCTCTTCTTTATGTTGGCCCTTTTCAAATAGGTGAGAAAGACTGCGAAAAAATCATCTCTTATACCGAGTCCTGTTTGGATGATTTTAACGGTGACGGTAAAAGAAAATCGGCACTTGTGACCATTTCTATAAATTCTGATATCAGTCAGCTCAGCTACCGGGAACAACTTCAGTTTGCGGAAAAAAAACAAAGCTATGTCGATGAGATCTTAGCCGGTGACTGCTGCTTTTTGCTTCTTGATCCCGCTTTTTTTGATAGTTTGCAGGATAGTGGTGCCCTGGTTAATCTTTATGCAGTTTTTGAAGAGTTGCCACCTTCCGCCGTAAACTCCTACGGCATTCGCTTGGGTGATACCTCGCTTTACGCTCGGGAGGGATTCTCTTCTTTGCCGGCAGATACGGTCCTGTGCCTCAAACACGCATCTCCTCTTGCGGAAATGGATTTGAATGATCAGGCAGCCGTGAATGTTTACAACCTTTCAATGTTCCGCAATTTTGCCAAAGAGCTTTCTTAAAGATTTTTGTCCCGAAATTGAACCATACCCGAAAGTAAAGCAGCGCAGTCGCTTTTGTTTAAACTTTGGTTAAAGATTTTGTCTTCGCTGCGGCCTAAGATCCCTAAATGTTCCAAGGTCTCTACGGCGGAAAGTTTTTTATGATCTGTCATATTAATGACCGGAAGGCCAAACCGATCCTCCTGTTTGAGAATCTGGCACAGAATTGACGCCGCGGTTTCCAAAGTAAGATCGCTTTTCTCGGCTTTCATGCTTTCCAAACTTGTCTCATCCTGAATGTTCATGGCGCTCGTTGCCGCTTTCAGGAAAAAGTCGAAATCTACTTTTTCCTCCGGTGAAAACACAGGTAGACCGTTTTCGTCCAGAGTATAATTCATCAGCCCTTTTTCGCAGACAAAGATCGCATTGGCGTGATTGGGATTTTCTGCACAATCATAAAAGTATAGGTTCTTTTCTGCCTTGCTGACTTTGATTTTTGCCGTCATCACCGGGCTTGTATTTCCGTAATCATCCACCACCTGGTAACGGAAGCGATCGATTCCGGTAAAATTGGTTTCTGGCCGATAAGTAAATGAACCTGTTTTTTCATTGAGAGTTAAAATTCCGTTTCGACAACCTTCAAGAATACGAACCGTGGCAACGTCTCCTGAACTTTCCCATTTGATTTGAGAAAACACTGCTACATTACGGTAGGTCTTTACATTGATATTTTCTGATTTGGGCGGTGTGTTTTCGTGAGAGGCATAATAAATTTTGCAACAATGCTCCACCTGGGAACCGGGAGTTGAAAAGGTGAACGTTGTTACTTCCTCCGCTTGTCCCGAAGGTATAAAGCATAGCTCTCCCAGCTCTTTCTTTAGAATCGTCTGTCCCTGGGACACGGGAAGCCCGAAAAGAACCAGACTCCCCACGCTTTTTGCGGGAAGGGATTCAATCGTGATACTTCCAAAATCTTCCTTTCCTAAAACTTGGATAAAATCCACTGTTGAAAAATTAATTCGGCTTCCGCTTAAATTTCCTTTTAGTAAGAGAGATTTTTCTTTTAAAATGTCAATGGCCGGGGATAGACTTGGAATCTCCGTTTCGACCGCACCGACCTGCTTTCCAAACGACAGTAACAGAATAACCGTTAAAATTGAGCAAATTGTTCGTTTCATCACATTACCTCATCAAAGCGTACCAAAATAGTATCGTCGCCGATACGCTCAATTTGGCACCAAGGGATACGCCATAACTTTTGACAGCTTTTTTGAAAGATATCTCCCAGACAAAGCTTTTTTGGAACTAGAATTGCGGTGATATTTCCTAAGCAGAGATCAAATTCAATGTCCCTCACCGTCCCCATTCTACTACCATCGCACAAATTGATCACTTCCAGCTTTTGAAGCTCTGACAATGTGCATACCGATCTGATGTGTCCCATTGGTTCGCTCCTTGTTTTGATAGTACATTTTACTCTTTTTGGAGAAAAATATGCCTTTTGATTCTTTTATGACAGCTGCTCTTACAAAAGAACTGAACCAGCGCCTGATCGGACTGAAAGTTGACAAAGTATGTCAACCGGAGCGAGATGAGGTGGATCTTCTTTTTCATGTGGGAGAGAGAAACCGATTGGTAATTAACTGCACAGCCTCCACTCCTTTTATCGCTCTCTCATCCGAACCGAGAGAAAATCCCCCTACGCCGCCTATGATGTGTATGCTCTTGCGCAAGCACCTTTCTCGTGCAAAAATTAGCGCAGTAGAGCAACTGGGTTTCGACCGAATCATTCGCATCTGTTTTGACAGCGGAGATGAATTGGGTTTTTTTAAGAGCAAAAATCTCTACTGCGAAATGATGGGTAGAGGCTCCAATCTCATTTTTACCGATGAGGCCGATAAGATCTTAGCAGCCTTTCGTCAAAATGATATCACAACAAAATTTGACCGAATCGTCATGGTAGGTATGCCTTACCAGCCCATGCCCATTGGCGATAGGGTCAATCCCATTGAATGCACAGAGGTGCAATGGATGGAAATGATAAAAGATGCCGCTCCGGACTGTCGCGCTGATCTTTTTCTTCAAAAGCGATTTTTCGGTTTTGGAAAACTTACGGCTCGAGAGATCGTTTACCGTGCCGCACACGATCCTGAGGCACCTTTGTCTCACATTTCTCCTGATGCACTTTGGAAGTCCTTCTCGGAAATGATAAACTTAGTAAAGGAAGGCCTTTTTTCTCCCTGTCTGATCTATGAAAACAGACGTGATTATGAAGAAGGGAAGAGCCCCTTGGACTTTTCCTTTACCCTGATCGATCAGTTTTCTCCGCCCTTTTACGTTCATCCGTGCTCGTCAGTATCTGAAGCAATTGAACGTTTCTATCTGCTTCGAAATCGAGTCGAGCGACAAAAACAGCATTACAACGATATTGCCCAGATCCTAAAGAATTGTAAAAACCGTTTAGAAAAGAAAATTTCTGCTCAACAGATCCAGTTAGAGGAAGCTCGGGATGCAGAGGAGGATAAGCGAAAAGGGGATTTGGTCATGCAGGAGCTTTACCGTATTCGCCGTGGTGATCGGGAAGTGATCGCTATGGATTACTCCTTGTCTGAGCCAAAAGAAGTGCGGATTCCCTTGGATCACACCATGACTCCGTCTCAAAATGCACAATATTACTATCGGGAATATAGCAAAAAAAAGACTGCACAAGTGAAAGTTCTCGAACAAATCGAGATTGCAAAACGAGAGCTGGACTATGCAGATAGCGTTTTAGCCTCTCTTCAGACCGCTTCTGTTTCCGCCGATCTCGAGCAGATCCGTCAGGAACTTTCTCACTGGAGCTATGGACGAAGATTGACCACGGGTTTGAAAAAGCCGCAAAATAAGCAGAATAAAGCGCGTCCGCGGGAATTGAAAACCAAAAACGGTTTTACAGTATTTATCGGCATGAACAATTTTCAAAACGACACTGTTTCCACTTCCCTTGCTGATAAGGAGGACCTGTGGTTCCATGTGAAAAATTATCACGGAAGCCACGTTCTTTTAAAAGCGAAGGCGGATCAATCCTTTGCAGACGAAGATCTGGAATTTGCGGCCGGCCTTGCCGCTTATTATTCTCAGGTCCAAACATCAGATCGCGTGGAGGTAGACTATACCATGGCAAGATTTGTGAAAAAGCCCAACGGCTCCAAGCCGGGATTTGTAAGTTACAAGAATCAAAAAACCGTGATCGTGGCGCCCTGCAAGGAAAATTAAACCTTGTTTTTTATGGCATCCTATATTACAATAATAGTCGTTTGAGGGGGTGAAAGCATGCAGTCATATTGTTCCATGAGTGAAAAAGAGACCGAAGAGATCGGCGCAAAAATTGCCAAGGAATGCTCCAATGGTGATTTTCTTGCCCTGTTTGGCGATTTAGGCAGCGGAAAGACAGCTTTCGCCCGTGGATTTGTTGGGGAATTGATTCCCGGAGCTCGGGTCTCCAGCCCTACCTACGCCATCTTGAGTGTTTACCAGGGAAATGAGCAAACCGTCAATCACTTTGATATGTACCGCATTACCTCCGGAGAGGATTTGGAATCAACGGGGTATGACGAGGTGATACAAACCGGGATCACCCTGTGTGAATGGCCTGAAAAGATCATTGATTATCTGCCCGGATCTTTCCTTAAAGTTGTATTTGAAAAGACCTCTGAAACCGGTCGACAGATCCTTGTGGAAAGGGTGAGTATATGATGGTCCTTGGAATCGACACTTCAGCAGTTACCTGTTCGGCGGCACTGCTTTCTGAAGATCGGGTTCTTTCCTCCTTTTCCGTATCTTGTGGACTTACGCACAGCGAGACTTTGTTGCCCGGCATTCAAAAAGTGTTGTCGGAAGCAAAAGTTTCTTTAGATGAATTGAAAGCGATCGCCGTGACCTGCGGTCCGGGATCTTTTACCGGGCTTCGGATCGGGATATCTACCGTAAAGGGATTGGCTTATGCTGAAAAGATCCCTTGTGTACCGGTTTCCACCTTGGAAGCATTAAGCTACAACGCTAAGGAAATGGAAGGGATGATCGTCTGTGCTTTAATGGACGCTCGCAGATCTGAATTTTATAATGGGATTTTTCGAATTGAAAACGGTGTCCCAAAAAGGATGACACCGGACCGCGCCATCGCAGGGACAGATTTGTGCTCTGAAATCCGGGGAGAAGAACGACTTGTGATTTTGGGAGACGGCGCTGAGAAATTTTGTGAACAGAATCCGGAATTTCTTCCGTTTCTGGCCGAGCCCGCGCTTCGAATGCAAAGCGCCGTGAGTGTGGCGCAAATTGGGCTTCGGGAAATTAATTTTGGGCATGCAGTGCCTTGTGAAATGCTTTCGCCCTCGTATTTGCGTCTGCCCCAGGCGGAGCGAGAGTGGCTGGCAAAAAATCAATCTTGTCAAAAAAATCAATCAAATCAATAGAAAAGAGGAAAATAATATGATCGCATTAGGATCGGATCACGCCGGAGACGAATTGAAACAACACGTAAAAAAACACTTAGACGAACTGGGAATCGCTTATGTTGATCTTGGCTTTGTGGAATTGAAGCGAGACGACGATTATCCCGTGATTGCAAAGCAAGTTGCCAAATACGTACAAAGCGGCAAAGCCGAAAAGGGAATGCTTTTTTGCGGAACCGGTATTGGCATGAGCATCTGCGCCAATAAATTTAAGGGAATTCGGGCTGTAGTGGCTTCCGATGTATTTTCTGTCCGCCATTCCCGTCTTCATAACGACGCCAATATTTTCTGTCTTGGCGCGCGCGTTATGGCAAGAGGGCTGGCTTGCGACCTGGTTGACGTTTTCCTGAATACCGAATTTGAAGGCGGCAGGCACGCCAATCGCGTGGCAATGTTTGAAGAAAACATGGATTGATGGTTGCAGTTTTTAAAAAATTGTGATAAAATATAAATAGAAAATCCGTAAGCAGGATATGAAATAAGGCCGCGCTATCTGGGGAGTTAGCGGCACCTTGCACCCTCAATCCGCTATAGAGGGGGAGAATTCCCTTTTGAGGGAAGCGACCGTGTTGCAGCCTTTTTCAAAAAAGCGTTGAGAAATGGGTCTTGTGCAATCAAACGTCGTGAATCATGTCAGGTGGGGAACCAAGCAGCATTAAGCGAATGTTTTGATGTGCCACGAGGAAGCCTTTTTTGAGCTGATTTGAAAAGAAGCGAGCAGGATCGCCTTTTCGAGAAAGGGTGCGCGGTCTTATTTCATATCCTGCTGTTTAGGAGAGAAGGATGTATCAGGCTCTATATCGAAAATATCGTCCTCTATGTTTTGAGGACGTATGCGGTCAAGAACACATCACTTCCGTCTTGAAAATGCAGCTTCAGACGGGAAGGGTCTCCCATGCCTATATGTTCTGCGGATCCCGCGGTACCGGCAAAACTACCTGTGCTAAGATTTTAGCAAAGGCAGTAAACTGCGAAAATCCAAAGGACGGGGATCCTTGCAACCAATGTCCCTCTTGTTGCGCCATCCAGGAAGAACGTGTGCTGGATGTTGTAGAAATGGATGCTGCCAGCCACAATGGTGTCGATCACATTCGCGCGCTTTGTGACGAGGTTGAGTTCCTTCCCTCGGAAGCTAAAAAGAGAGTTTACATTATCGACGAAGTTCATATGCTTTCCAATAGCGCTTTCAATGCACTGCTCAAAACGCTGGAAGAGCCCCCTGCTCACGTTTTGTTTATCTTGGCCACCACCGAGACCAATTCCATTCCCGCAACCATTCTTTCCCGTTGTCAGCGCTTTGATTTTAAGCGTATCACTCCTCAGGTGATCTCACAACGATTGATGAAAATTGCTCAAGCAGAGCAGATCCCTCTGGAACAGGGAGCGGCAGATCTGTTGTCTCGCCTTTCTGACGGAGCAATGCGAGATGCGTTGAGTCTTTTGGAAGCTTGCCAAGGCCATCAGGGGGTGCTTTCTGCAGAAAAGATCCAAGAGATTTTAGGTCTTGGAAGCAGAAAATCAATTCTTTCTCTCTGTCAGGCTATTGTAAATCAGGACACGTCCAGTTGCCTTGATTCTATTGCGAAAATATATGAAAAAACAAGTGATTTCAAGGAAACAGTAGGAGAATTGATCCGGGTTTTTCGCGATCTTCTGGTGATTCGCTCTGTTCCCGGGTATGAAAAATATTTGATTGCAGATGATTTGGAACACAGCACTCTCTTGAAAATTGCAGAAAATGTCACGGCCGAAACTCTTACTTTTCAAATCCGTGCGCTGGAAGACTTTTATGTTTCTTATGATCGAATTGTAAGTGACAAAAAAGCTTCCGCGGAAATTCTTATGATCCGGCTTTGCAATGAGAATCTTTCAAAAGATCCCGGAGCCCTTCTTTCCAGAATCTCAAAACTGGAAAAAGCAATAGCTGGGGGGATATTACCCTTAAAGAAAAACGAAAAGATGACACCGGATCCGTTGAATGATATGAGCAGGGAGACGAGTTCTGAACCCGGACCGGCTCCTGAAGAGATCGATCAAGCAAACACTTCTAACGGTGAAAGAAAATTTTTTGCTGTCGCTAAGTTGAAAAATCTCTTGCAGCAAGAAAAATTTTTCAAGCCTTGGCTTTCCATGATCGATTTTATCAAAAAAGATAAGGTTTTGATTCTTCAGACCGGTGCATTCGCTAAGGGAGTTCTTTCTACCGCTGATGGGAAGAATCTGATCTTAAAATATGCCAAAGAAGTGGATCCCGAAATCGAGGAAATCGCATTTCAGGAAAAAAAGCAAGAAAACACACCCACAGCATCTCAATTTGAAGGACTGTAAAGGAGTAATTTATGAAAGCTAGATTGCCGCAGGGAATGGGAAAAGGCCCCTCCAGCCAAAAAGACATGCTTCGCCAAGTTCAAAAAATGCAAGAGGAAATGACGGCTCTGCAAGAAGATTTGGCCAATCGGGAATACGAGATCGCCGCAGGCGGCGGGGTTTGCAAGATCGTTATTACCGGTCAGAAAGAAATCAAGTCTATTGAATTGGATCCTATGATCGTTGATCCCGATGATTTGGAAACTCTGCAAGATATTTTGGTGGCAGGTGTCAACGAAGCCATCAAGCGGGTTGAGGAGACCGGCAATGCGGAAATGTCCAAAATTACCGGCAATTTGAGTCTTCCGGGGCTGTTTTGATGCTAGGGTTTACGCCGAGTCTGGAAAAGCTGGTGGAGCATTTTCGCTTGCTTCCCGGCGTAGGATATAAATCTGCAGTGCGGATGGCCTTTCATGTGTTGGATATGTCAGAGTCTTCCGCCCGCAACTTTGCTCAGGCGATTTTAGACGCCAAAGAAAAAATCGGCCATTGCCAGATCTGTCAGGATATTAGTGAAACGGAGACCTGCTCTCTTTGTGCGGATCCCGATCGGGATCACGGCATCATTTGTGTGGTGGAAAATCCGAAAGATGTTCTTGCTATGGAAAAAATCCATGAATATCGCGGCGTATTTCACGTGCTCGGAGGCTTGGTCAATCCCATGGAGGGCGTGGGACCGGAACAATTGAAAATCAAGGAGCTGATCGCTCGCTTGGGAAATCAAGAAGTGCACGAGGTCATTATTGCTACCAATCCCAGCATTGAAGGCGAAGCTACTGCAATGTATTTGAGTCGGCTGATCAAGCCTTTGGGTATTAAAACCACACGCTTGGCCTATGGATTGCCGGCCGGAGGAGAATTGGAGTATGCAGATGATCTGACTCTTTTCAAAGCCTTAGAGGGTCGAAGGGAAATTTAGCAATTTGTTTTTAAAAAGTATTATTAAAAAAAGCAGAGACGATTTGTCTCTGCTTTTTTTCATGAACTCGTTACTCGGCAGTCAATCTCTCGCTTTTTTTAAAGAGAATCGAAACACACCAAAGGGCACAAAGACCCACCAAAGTGAAAATAATGCGAGCAACGATGTTTGCGGCGCCGGGGAAAATCCAGGATACAAAATTGAAATTGAAAAGCCCGATGCTTCCCCAGTTCAAACCGCCAATGATTAAAATAATCAGTGCAATACGGTCAAGCATTTGATTTAACCTCTGTGTTAAAAGGATTCGGATATAAAAAAGAGATCCTATATCCAGTAGATATTATGACCTCTTTTTTTGTTTTCATGGATGGAAATTTTTAAATTTTTAAATTTCGTTATCTTGCGGGGGTAAATTTGGTTCCTGAGACGGCTTTTCTTCGGATTCTGGTACCGATTCCGGCTTTTCCGGCGGAACGTAGCTGCTTTCATCACCGCCGGAGTAGGAAATGGAGGCACTTCCAAGGATAATGGTTGAGGAGATGCGGCTTGCGGTAGAAGAGGAATCGCTTAGAGATTTTCCGGCTGTCTGTCCGTTACGGGTAATCGTGCCGAACATGGTAGAAAAACTTAATTTGTAGTAGCTTGTAGGAAGATCGGTATTTAGGTTCACATTGCCCATCCAAACGTCCAATACGGTGCTTTGGTTATCTCCTTTTGGAATGCCAGCCTTGATGGAACCGATCCTGGTTGAGACCGTACAGTTGGAATAGGCGTTGTTTTCCAGCAATACGTCGACCACATTTCCTTCGATGGAGATTTTTCCATTTTCAGATTGAAGATTTTTTACACAAACGTTACCGGTTGATGCGCTGATGGAGAGATTTTCACTAAAAACTCCGTCAACGGTCACGTCTCCGATAGTGGAATGAACGTTGACCTGATCCAATTTGATTTTTGAAGAAAGATATACGGTTACAGTTTTACCGGAATTTGCAGAATTGCCTGGCCCGAAGATGTGACGAAGGCCTTGAAAGGAAAAACCGTTTTCATCAATATAAAAGCCGAGAAATCCAACGGGATCTTCTTCTTTGATCATTAAAGTTTCGCCAACGATCTCCCAAGAAAGATTGTTGGTGTTGGCATGATCGAGCTGGATCCGTGTCTCTCCGGGATCTGAGCAGATCACAACGTTTCCGGCAAAAGAGAGAACATCGATTTTCGAAAATTCTTTGGTGGAAAGCTTTTTGACAAAATTGGATTCCTGTGAGACGGAGAGAATATCATCCAGGGAAATTGATTTTGTTTCGATCACCTTGGCTTTTTGTTCTACTCCATATGGATCGATTCCCATAACTTTGGTAAAAAGAGCGCTGGAAAGCGCAAGGAGGAGACCGGCACAAAGTAAGATCAATGCTGTAATCAACAGAGATTTTGTGGTTTTTTTCATGCGATTCCTCCATAAAGATACGAACGGAAAATTCTAAAGTACCGTTTGATCAGATCTGTGAGGCCTTTTAGAATTTTTGGAACAAATCCGAAAATGAATTCGTAAATTAAGGCTGCAATGGCGGTGACAAAAGCAAACAATACTGTGCCAACTCCAATTTCAATAAGGGCTATGCTGACAGTATCAAATAACATGGCTACGCCATAGATCAGCTCAACAACACCTCCCACAAGCAGAGCGGCAATGAGAGCAAACAGTAGGACGCATAAAAGGATTATGAAAGCGGAACATACCGCATATGCGATGGCACCAACTCCAAAAAACAGGAGAAGTAACGGGGAAATTAGAATGGTAATCAGAATTTTGAAAATGCCAATGGTTTTACCGGACAGGGAAGAAGAGGAGAATATTTTATTTAGCAGTCCCGGATACGATTTTCCTGGCACAACTTCATTTGGAGTCGGCTCGTCTGTTTCGTCTTCTTCCAATTGCGGTGGAATTTCTACTTCTTCTCTTGTTTCTGATTCTTCAGATTCTTCTATCGACTCCGCTTCCATATCGGTTTCTGGCACACCAAAGGAAGTAGTGTTGTAGCTTTCAGCTTTTTCCAACGTTTCGGCTTTTGCTAATTCGATCTCTTCAGGAGTAAAACCGTTTTCATCATCAATTGGATCCAAAGGGATCTGCTCGATCGGTTGTTCACGGGATTCAATGACAACTTTTTCTCCGTAAAGAGACTTCACTTCTTTGTTTTCCAGAGAGTGAACGATCTCCGGCGCTTTTTGAACCATAGGTGGACGCGAAAAAATCAGATCGTCATCCAAGACCTCATTTTCTAAAGACCGGTCATCGCTTTCTTCGACGATCCCAGAGTCTATATCAGCATCCGGAAACGTTTGTCCGTCTGTTTCCGCGGGCACATCTTCTATTGGGCTGCTGTTATCTAAATCAGAAAATATCTGCTCTTCCTTAGGAAGCGCGGAGAGGGAAGTATGTTCTTCCGGGATGTTGTTTTCCGACGAGGATGCAGGCACCTGAGCGTCCTCATTTTCTGTAACAGATTCAATATTTAAATAGGATTCTTTTAGTTTTTTTGCGATGTGTTCCGGAGAGCCGAAGGATTTTACCATCGCCTCTTCTTCCAGAAGAGTATCGGCACCCGCGAGCTTGCGCTGATAAAAGTCCAGAACAACTTTTTGATCTTCAACACACAAGAAATCCAGTTGAAAAGAAAGGCGTTTAAGAAAAGCGTTTCCGGTCATGGTTTCACCACACATTCTTAATGATTGAGACCATTATGCCACATTATGCTATAAAAATCAATAAGCGAGGTAAAATTATTATTCAATCTGCTTGATTTTTTGACCTTTTTGTGGTAAAATACTCAAAATATATTTAAGAGCGAAAACTGGTTTTTGACACAAATCTGAAACATATCGGATTTTGCTCAAAAGGAGAGAACAGTGAGCTACGCTGACCATATTTTCATTCAGATGTGCCGTGATATTCTTGACAACGGTACGGATACTCGTGGAGAAAAGGTCCGCCCTCATTGGGAGGATGGCGAAACTGCCTACACATTAAAACGTTTCGGTGTTGTCAATCGTTATGATCTGTCCAAAGAGTTTCCCGCTCTCACTCTACGAAAGACAGCTTTTAAAAGCTGTGTTTCCGAGATCCTTTGGATTTGGCAAAAAAAGAGCAATCGAATTGCGGATTTAAATTCCAAGATCTGGGATTCCTGGGCTGATGATGAGGGCACGATCGGAAAGGCCTATGGATATCAATTGGCACAAAAATATCGTTTTCGTCACGGGGAGATGGATCAAGTTGATAATGTGCTTTGGCAGTTGAAGAACACTCCGTTTTCTCGAAGAATTCTTACAAATCTCTATAATTTTGCCGATCTGTCTGAAATGGGTCTGGAGCCTTGTGCCTATTCTATGACTTTTAATGTTACCCAGGAGAAAAACGGTGCATTGGTGCTCAATGCAATTTTGAATCAGCGATCCAGTGATGTTCTTACAGCAAACAATTGGAATGTGGTACAGTACGCTGTTTTGGTTCATATGTTCGCCAAAGTCTGTGGGATGAAGGCCGGCGAATTGGTACACATGATTGCCGATGCTCACATCTACGATCGCCACGTCCCGTTGGTGAAGGAATTGATTTCTCGGGAGCCCCTGCCGGCGCCACGATTTTGGATCAATCCCGATATTCGCGATTTTTATGATTTTACCGCCGACGATGTCAAGCTCTTGGATTATCAAACTCACGAGCAGATCAAAAATATTCCCGTTGCCATTTGATTTGGGAGGGCTTTATGGACTTGATTGTGGCAGTTGATCTCAATTGGGGAATCGGTAAAGGAAATGATCTGTTATACCGCATTCCGGAGGATATGAAATATTTTCGTGAAAAGACCGTCGGGAAATATGTGGTATGCGGGAAAAACACGCTGCTGAGTTTTCCTGGCGGCAAGCCTCTTCCGCAACGTCATCATTTGCTTTTAACTCATTCTCAAATTCCAGATGATGAAAATCTCACTGTTTTTCATAGCCTTGACGAGCTCCTTTATAAGGTCTCCACTTTGCCTTCTCAGGAGGTTTTGGTCATCGGCGGCGCTAGTGTCTACCGTCAGCTTTATAAAAAGTGCAAACGCGCCTTTGTTACTAAAATTTATTGTGAGGAAAAACAGGCCGATGTATTCTTCCCGGATCTTTCCCGGGATCCTGATTTTGTTCTGACGTATCCGGGAGAAGTTATGTGTTCAAAAAACGGCTTAAAATATTCTTTTTCTATTTATGAAAATCAATCCCTCTGATCCTAATACTACGAAAAAGATCCGGCTTTTGCCGGATCTTTTTGCATATTCTCTCATGAGTGAATAAAAATAGTATTATGCTGAACTTATTTATTCGTTTCTTCTTAATCTATTTTTTCACTGTTTTTTCAATGAAGATGATGGGAAAGCGACAGGTCGGGGAAATGCAGATGTCAGAACTTGTGACAGCTTTTTTTCTTTCCGAATTAGCGACCTATACCGTTACCGATAGCGGTATTCCTTTACTCTACGGTTTGTTTCCCGTTATTATGATGATATGCATTGAAGTCATCATTTCTTTTTTTGCTGTAAAATTTCCAGTCATCAAGAAGCTTTTTGATTTTAAACCAAGCTTTTTGATTCAAAACGGTAACATTTTAGAAAAACAACTGTTGAAAAATCGTTTGACTCTTGATGAACTGTTCAGTCTTCTTCGGCTGTGTGGGTATTACGATATTAGCCAAGTAAAATATGCTATCTTGGAGCCAAACGGCCAGTTGAGCGTAGTACCGTTTTCAAAAGCAGAACCGTTGGTGCGCGAGGATTTAAATATTCAAGCAGAAGAAAAAGGATATTCTGTCGCTTTAATTGAGGATGGGAAGATCAATCGAAAGGCCCTGGATGCCATACAGAAGGACGAGAGGTGGTTAAAGGGCATTTTCCGTAAAGAAAAAATTCAAAGCGAGAAGGATATCTTCCTCCTGGCTTCGAATTTTGTGGGAGAAATTATAATCATTTTCAAGGAGAAGAAAAAAACATGAAGTCTTTTTGGATCGCTACTGTGATTATCTCTTGTGTTTTTTTCGCCGTCATCTGGAACACTTTTTTGATCCGTCGGGCATCGTCTGCGCTTTTGTTAGAGTCTGATAATTTTACTGAAACGGAAGATGGATTCCTTTCTTGCGAAAATCAACAGAAAGTTGACCGTTGTGTTGCCATATTTGAGAAAAATCGATTGCTATTTAAATTATCGTTTCCACGGGAAATGGTGGACGATGTGGATAAGCATCTTCAAGAATTGAAGATTCTTTCTCAAACCGGGCCATTCTCGGATTACATGATTGCAAAAAAATCGTTTGAAAAAGCGGTTATGGTTTTTAAAGAGTCGGTTAGCCTATCTTTTGGTGACGTTTTCTAAAACTCTTGTTTCCAACTTTCCTGGCCGTCAGAATACACTGTGCCGATCAAGTCAAAGATCTTGATATAGTGATAAGCGGTATCACGGCGAATCGCTCCGCCTCGCTCAATGAGAACGATTAAATCACTGATGGCGGCCCTTCCGCTGCATCGTTGACGTACGCTTGCGACCAATTCGAAGATCTCAATGGCTTCCTCTTCTGTTTTTCCTCTCAGATCAACAATCAAAGGCAGGCGAACATGAACTTTGTGATAAAAGATGGTGTCAAAAATGCGCACGGTAAGCAGGGTGATACCGATCACCGCAAAAAACGATAAGACGATCTCGATCATGGCGATTCCTCCTTGTTTTCAGTATATGCAAGGAGAAAAATTTCGACAAAGAAAAAAGCAGGGTCGTCCTGCTTTTTTTATTGATTGATTAAAATAGAGTTGCCATCGCTTTGCACATGGATCAAGCCGTTTTGAGTTTGATAAAAAGAGATTCCTCGTTTTTGTAAAAGCTTTAAGGTCTGTTCCGACGCTGGATTTTTTTTCGAGGAGCAAATTGCGGCAAATTGAGGTGAGGTGGAGTCTAAAAATTCCGAATAATTTTCAAGATAATTTCCGTGATAGGGAAGTTTAACAAAGGAATAGACACCGTGTTCACCCAAGGTCCACTCTTCAAGCCTCTCTTCCATGGCATCACCGCAGAAAAGGAATCGCGTGTTTTTACATTCGACAGAGACGATCAAAGAGGCATTATTATCCTCTTTTCTTGCGTACTGTTCCTTTTTCGGAGGAAATACCGTAACCGCACACTCACCCAGAAAAAAAGAATACGCTTCTTTGAGAATTTTAGGAGAAAAACCTTGATTTTGCATCACCGAGTGATAGTCTGAAAATTCCTTACGTGAAGAAGAAAATGAAGATTGGATTACCTCTCCTACATCAATGATAGAAAGGATTTTTGCGGCACCGCCAATGTGGTCTTTGTCAAAATGAGTTAAGATCAATTTATCGATCCGCTGAATCTTTTCTTGTTGGAGATAACTTAATATTTCCGGAAGATTTTCTTCTTCTCCGGTATCGATCATCATTCTCTCGTCCCCTGCAGAAATCACAATACAATCTGCTTTTCCAACATTAAGTATATCAACACAAATCAGTTCAGATGGAGAAGTGGATGCGGAGCAGGAAAGACAGAGCAATGTCAAAGGCAATAAGAAAAATATGGCCAGTCTTTTCATGTTAACTCCTAAATTCTGGATTTGTTGATTGATATCTCCATTTATAGCTTGAAATGTTGTTTTGTTTTTTCTATAATGACAAAGAGGGGTGAACAGAATGGAATTTGAATATATCCGATCCCGGCGAAAAACCATTGCCATTGAAATTAAAGAGGATGGAAGGGTCTTGGTGCGCGCACCATACGCCGTTTCGGAAGAGAAAATCAAAAACTTTGTTCAAGATAAAGCGTCTTGGATTCGAAAATGGCAGGAGAAACTTCGGAATCGTCCGACGCCTGAACGCATCACCTGCGCCCGACGCGAAGAACTGCGGGTCTTGGCGAAGGAGAAGATCTTACCAAGGGTACACTTTTGGTCCGAGATGACCGGATTGCCTTTTGGAAGGATAACCATCACTTCCGCTCGGCACCGCTTTGGTAGCTGCAGCGGTAAAAACGATCTTTCATTCACCCTTTATCTGGCGCTTTTTCCTCAAAGGCTGGTCGATTATGTGATTGTTCACGAGCTCTGTCATACCCGAGAACATAATCATTCCCAGCGTTTTTATCATTTATTAGAAAGTATTATACCGGATTGGAAAGCATTGGAACTGGAACTGAAAGATGCGATCCTTCCCATTGTTGATGAAAATTAAACATAAAAAAGAGCTTGACGCTCTTTTTTAATTTGCCGGCGACCCGCTCAGTAGATCGCGGATTTCTCGGCGGAGCCGAGCGATGGGGAAGCCAACTATATTGTAAAAATCGCCTTCAATCTTTTGAACCAAAAATGCTCCAAGACCTTGAATTCCATAGGCCCCGGCTTTACCCATGGGCTCACCGGAGGAAAGGTATTCCTCGATTTCATTCTCGTCCAGAGGGTAGAAGGTAACGTAGCTTTCTTCAGAAAAAGCGGTGGACTGTTTACCGATCTGAATACAGCATCCGGTAATCACCTTGTGCGTGCGACCGGATAGCGTTTTAAGCATTTCTCTGGCATCGTTTTCATCAATGGGTTTTCCCATGATTCGATGATCGCAGACTACCACCGTGTCGGCGGCGATGACCATATCCTCTGGGTGGCGAGAAGCGATTGCCTGTGCTTTTTGCGCGGCGAGAAAAACCGGCGCAAATTCCGGACTGATATCTTCCGGAAGCGATTCATCGATATCCGCCGGTTCTAAAACAAAGTCTGAATAAAGTCGCTTGAGAAGCTCCTGTCTTCTTGGAGAGGCCGATGCCAATATGATCTTCATGATAAATTTTCTCCGCACTGATTGGTTTTTTTGCCATAGATTCGGGGACAGGATAGCAAAAACACAACAAAGAACCCGGTTTGAGGCCAAAAGATGGTGGTGTCAGCCAGCCCGTGAACGAAAATAGCGGTAATGGTTGAAAACACAAGCGCTAGAGACAGCTTATCTTTCGCGTGCAAGCAACACTTGATGCATTTGCCAGCACAGATCATGACAAAGCTGCCAAGACAGATCGCTCCAATTAATCCAAAATTTAAAAGGATCTCAATGTAAAGATTGTGGGCGTGTATGGCTGGGTAATAGGTTTCGGAAAAATATTCGATCCAAGCAGAACTATAACTAAAATATCCTCGTCCGATCAAAAGGTTGTCGGTAATGCTACGGAAGGCCGTCTGCCAAATTCCAATGCGAAAATCCAAGTAGGAGGATGCAGACTCAAAACGGGGAAGAAGGGAAGGATATTGCAAAAGAAGTAGTCCGATCAGAGCAAAAAAACCGAGAACAAAACCGGAGAGCTTTCGTTTGTATATGAATACAAATACAAAGAAGGCGGCAGCGATCACGATAAAAGCGGTGCGGCACTGGCAGTACCAGAGTCCTATGATATTAAGAAGTAAAACGATTCCGTAAACGATCCGATGTTTCCGATTGCAAGCCTGGCAGAACAAATATAAAGTAATGAGCGAAACAAACTCAATTACCGTTCCAAAATAGTTTTCATTCATGAAAACGGAAGCAACCCGACCGGGGCGATTCACCGGGTCCGGATAGATTTCAAAAATCTTTTGAAATTGTGCCACGAGAAAGCTTGAGACGCTGAGAAGTGAGAAAAGTTGTAAGCCCAAGCGAAACAGTCGCTTGTTCATCACTTCGATAAAAAAGTAAATGTCAAAAACCAAAACCACCACGCCCAGGCTTAAAAGTTTGAGATGGAATGCACGGATCTGAAAGTCATTTATTGTAGCGTCTTTGGCAAAAAGGAAGGTGGATAGGACAGCTACCATGGCGAAGATCAAAAGCAAGTAGTCAACTTTTTTCTTCGGAAGCGCTTTCTTCCCTTGCTTTGTTAGCAAAAAATAAAAAGGGAGCAGAAATATGAACGCTGCTTGTAGAAAAACAGAGACAAAAGTGGAAAAAACAAACAGTAAAATGACCCAGTCATTTACTGAAAGTCGAGAAAACACTTCGCGTCCCCTTGACCAGTATCCTTTCAGTGTGTTCATATCGGCTCCGTAAAAAATTAAAAAGAAATTTCAAATTTTTGAATGATTTTCTTAATAATTATAATAGAAGTGGGAAAAAAAGTCAATGCTCCTATGCGCTTTGGCAGGAATTTTTGAAAGAAGAAAAACACAAGAGGTCAAGGTGCCTTCTTTTGGTTAATATGTGAAAAATGCGTGTGGACAACATCGCAAAAAAGTGTTATAATAATTTGTCCTTATACTTTTGTAATGAAATGATACAGAAAATCAAGTAAAACATAAGGAGTGGACCATGAAAATACAAGAATCAGGGGAAATGTATCTGGAGAGTATCTTTCTTTTGATCCAAACAAAGGCGAATGTGCGTGCCATCGATGTGGCTGCCTTCACCGGCTATTCCAAGCCCAGCGTTTCACGCGCGATGGGACTGCTGAAAAATGCAAATCTGATCAGCGTTTCTGTTGACGGCTTCATTACATTGACACCGGAAGGACAGATGATTGCCGAGCAGATGTATGAGCGACATACCATTCTGACTAATTTTTTTGTGAAACTCGGTGTCCCGGAAAACGTGGCAGCACAGGATGCTTGCAAGATTGAACACGTGATCAGCGAAACAAGTTTTAGAGCTCTAAAAGACCATGCGGACGCTTTTCACTCCTAAAAATTGAAGAAAAGCGCGGTGCAAAGCACCGCGCTTTTTTATGAAAAAGAGAAAATAGATCGAATATTGACTGAAAACTAAATTTGTGATAGAATAAATAGAATTTACGTCTGGAGCTTACCGTATGGATGATTGGTTGAAAATCAAATGCAACTACAAACATCTTTATAGCTATGGAATGTATCATGCCGGATTCGATCTTTTTGATTCGCTGTATCTGGAAAATCTAACAGATCAAAAACTTTCCGGTCTGACTGTCCAAGTGCTGGCAACGCCGAACGCCCTTTGCCAGGGCGAATGTGTTGTCGATTTTTTGGCGCCCTCCGGTTGTGCTTTTCTTTCCGGTGATTTTATCCAATTAAGAGATTTAGCTCTTGCCGCGCAAAAAAGTATTTTAGATATCAGCATTTCCATTCGCGTTCTCAACGCAGAAAATGACCTGATCGCACAGACAGAAATACCCTGTAAAATTCTTCCGTATTACTATTTTTCCGGCGTGGGAGATATGCTGGAGACAGTCAGCTTTTTCGTTACTCCTACTCAAAAGGAACTTGAAGAGATTCTCCCGTCTCCGGAAGTAACACAACCCCTTGAGATCTGCCGTGTTCTTTATGAGAAAATCAAAGAGAGAAAAATCACTTATTCTTCTGAAGATTATTCCGGAACCATGCCGCTGCCTGTTCGGTTGCCGGAGAAGGTTTTGCATGACCGTTTTGCAAATTCTCTGGAATTGTCTCTCCTTTTTGTCTCCGCTTGCGAGCGATTAGGGCTTTCTCCTGTTTTGGCATTTGCAGGCAGGGGAAAGGTGTATTGCGGCATTTCTCGGGATGCTGAAAACTCTGGTCTTATTACTCATTTTTCAAAAAGTCAGAAGGACTTTGATTCTTGGTATCTTTTAGATGGAAGCTACTTTGCCTATGGTAGTGAGCTGGATTTTGATTCCGCTCTCTTTTATTCCAGAAATTCACTGTTTCTTACAGATGAAAAAGTTCTGCTCTTAAATCTTTCTGTCGCGAGAAGCATGGGCCTGGTCCATTTACCGGATCGTTACCTGGATGATGAGGGCTATGCTTTGGACAGGACTTGGGAACAAAAGAAGAGTGGAAGCTTTTCGGAGTATCATGCTCTGGTTCGTCAGTTTTCCCACGAACCTTTGGTGCAATCCATCCTTGCGGGAGAAAAAATTTCTGTTGCGACTCAGAAAACGGTTGTAGCTTTCGAGCCTGAACTGGATGTCAATCAAAACAAAATTTTTCAAAAGATCCTTTCCAACGATTTTACTTTGCTTCGTGCTCAGCCCGGAACCGGTGTCTCAACTTTGTTTTCCCATGCCGCAGCCGCGGCAATGAAATCGGGAAAAAGTGTTCTCTATATCACCGATCCGCATTATCATGCTGACGATTTTTCTAAAGTTCTGGAAAAACAATTTCATCCGATTTTTGTTTGGAACCTGTTCAGAGATGGGAACAAACGCTATGTGAAGAGTGATTTCAAAGCAGCGTTTTCTCCGGATCCTTCGGCGTTTGACGATAAAAAAGAAATGCAGTCCCAGCTTGATAGCATGGACGCTTACTATCTGAATTTAGAAGGGGAGAAAAGGATCGTTTCTTCTTTCCTTATGGCAACAGATCGATTCCATCAGTTACGTGATGCCAACGATTCCATCCACTTTTCTCCGGAACAGATCGGAATGCTGTCGGATGAGATGGTGGGAACTTGGTTTTCTACGGCAAACGAGATCCTCCAGTCCTATACCGAGATCGGAACTGTCATCGAGAATCCTCTTCGACTGGTGGCGCAAAAGAATTTTTCATACGAATATAAATCGAAGCTGACGCGCCAATTGGAAGAGGTTCTACATAGCATTGAAGCTCTTTCTTTGGTGAGAGATCAGATTTTGCCTTCGTTTTCTTCTCTGGATGGGCTTCTGGCCGGTGATATCTTTTTTGCTTTCCTGGATTTGACTCGACTGTTTTCAGAATTTGTCACTGTTCCTGAGACTTTCTTTGAAAATCCTGAAGTGGTTGAGGATCATTTTCGGAAAGTTGCGCAACTGATCCAGGCGAAAAAAGAGAATGACGCCATTACAGACTCCATTCAAATCAGCTTTGATCCCCATGTTTTTGACTTGGATGCCTCTGACCTCTACGCCCGTTATCAGGCACTGGAAGACAAGGGATTGATTGCCATGTCTCAAAGACACGGTATTTTAAAATCGGTCAAGCGATACCTGAAACCCAATTGCGATGTGGAAAATGCAGAGTATATTCTTTCCAGGCTTGATCTTTTCCAGAAAAACGTCGCATTGATTCAGGCTGAAAGCGAATTTGTTTTCCGCCTCCTTTCCGTTCCTTTCGCAGATGATGATGCTTCTTGGGACGCTCTGCAGGTAGCTGCCGATCTTTGCTACCAGTGTTATTCTATTTTCCGTCCAAAATTTTCCACGAGCCTTCTACCGAGCTTTGTATCGGAGTTCTGCCGAGCAAAAAATAACGGATTAACTGAAAAATTGGCTCAGCTGAGAGATCTAGGAGAAAGATACCAGGCTGGTAAGAAAGAGTTGGAGATTACCCTTTCTAATTCAATCGATCTCTTCTATCCACAAGCTCTTGGGAGAGAACAGGATTATTTTTCTGTTATTTATCATGTGCTTTCTGCGGTTTTGTCAGAAACCGAGCGCTTGAAAGGTTGGTGCGGTTGGCTTACTGCTCGCGAAAAAGCACTTCGCGTAGGGATGAAAAATCTTGTTTTAGCTGTGGAAGGGGGAAAGATTCTCCCGGAAGAGCTAAGCCGAGGATTTTTGCGAGCTTTCTTCCAGGCAGTTTGTGAGTACAACTTTTTATCTCACCCCGAATTGATTCCCGGTAACTTTGATTTTTCCGAACATCAAAGAGGTTTTGAGAATGCTTTTCGAGGATATTCATCTAAGCGAAGAGAGGAAATGAATTCTATCCTTTCTTTGCGCGCTTTCGACGCGCTTTTTGAAATCCAGGAGGAAACTTTTGATCCCGAGTCGCTTTTCCGGGAAAAACCCGAGGCTTTCTCTCGGTTGTTTCCTTGTGTTATCGCAGATCTAAGCCAGGCAAAGTCCCTTTTTGAGAATTGTCGGAACGTATTCGATTATGTTTTGATTGAATCTCGTAACAGCATCCCATTGGCAGATCTTTTATTTGCTTTTTCTGCAGGCAAGCATGTTGCGTTTGCGGGAGGATTTTCCGCCAACCGCAGAAGAGAAGGGGAAGTTTTCGATCTTTCATCATCGGGGTTTGACTATCTATGGAAAGTTACCGATGAAAAATATAGCCTTTCTTCCGTCTACCGAGCCGCTCCCAATTACACGGTCATTCGTTCCGGCTATGCAGCCGGGCTTCGAGGGGATTCTCGTTGTTACACCATTCCCGCTCCTGCTTTTTACTCTTGTGCCCATTGGATCCAGGTCCCCGGCACATTTGGTGGGGAGTATCCCGGAGCCAATTTCTTCGAGGCAGAAAAGGCGGTAGAGTTGCTGCTGGATTTTGCTGCGAAAGAAGAGAAAAAAAGCCTTGGTGTTGTTACAGCTACCCCGGAGCAAAAGGAATTGATTTTGCAGCTTTTAACAAAAAGGCTGCGAGATGATGAAACCCTGCAGGGATTTTTTGCAACGCCCCACCGTTTTATTGTCACTCATGCCAATGAAAATTTGCCTTGCTGTGACTGCATTCTGTTTTCTACCGTTTTTGCTCCGGATCGAAGCATCCACGGTTCCAGACTTCCGTATTCTTTCCTGGAATTTGGCGGTAAGGATCCGAAAAGGACCGTTCTCCACATTCTATCTTCTGCTCGAGAGAGTATTACTGTGCTTTCCAGCTTTAAATCGGAAGAATTAAAATGTACTCCCACCACGCTACCTGTCGTGAGTGCTTTTGCTCTGCTTTTTGATGTGATCTGTGCACACCGTGTGAACAACAGTTTTGCCGTTGTGGACGCCATGGAAGGCACCAGTTACATCAATCGACTGGCAGAGGAATTGGAAAATCGCGGGTATCGCGTGATTTTAGGTTTACAAAGCGGGAGATATTATATCGATCTTGCCGTGGTTTCTCCACGAATGGAATTTTTGCTCGGAATTCTCTCCGATCAAACCGTTCTCAATCAGAAAGCTAATGTCTCCGCCATTGAAATGGCCAATACCCGTCGTATGACCTCATGCGGATGGCAGATCTACCGCCTGCGTTCTGCCAATTGCTTTGTTTCGTTTGATCGGGAAGTAGAAAAGATCTTGGAAATTTTAGGACCTTTTGAAGAAGGAAGCCAGTTGGAATAGCATTTTTGTTTTCTTTGACCCATATACTTTTAAAAAAAGGAGTGGGTCTATGAATCAAAACCGTTCACAACTGAAATTTTCCCCCAAGATTGTACTCTCTCTTGTTTTAATGAGTACCGCGATCTTTTTCTTGGGACAGTCTTTTATGGCTTTCCTTCTCTCAAAAATTCCCCGTTTTGAAAACTATTATTCTCTTGCATGCTGGATCGTAGTTGTATTGTTATCTTTATTTATTTCGCTTCTAAGCTTGCGAGCGCAGGCATTTTCTTTGCCGTATGCCGCTCTTTCTTCCGCTCTCCTTTCTCTTTTTATCTTTGCCATCGGCCTTTTAATGGGAAAAGGTGATTTTCAATTGTTTCCGGTTTTGTTTCGACTTCTTGCCCTGATTTTTCTATCCTGTGTCCTTGTGGTTCTCTTTACCTATCAGAAAGGTCGTCGCTCCTCCGGAAAGGCAAAATTTCGATTTTCTAAATAAGAGGTGTCCATGAAAAAGGATGTTTCAAAAATAAGAATCGCTCTTGTATTGGTATCCGTTTTCCTTCTTCTTTCACTGATTGCATCCGGTGTCTGGTTCTTTTTTTTCAAAAAACAAAAACAAGATCCGGTGATCTATTACTATCCAGCAAACTATGATCTGAATATTTTTGAAGATTCGGTGTATATGGGTTATACAAGGGACTTGTTCTTTGGGGATTCCAACGTTATGCAACTTTTTTCCTACGAAAACGATTACGAGAGCGCATCGGAGGAATGCCAGTTCTTTTTAGACTATTTTCAAACGGTGATCCGCGGCGATTCTGAAAAACTTCCGAATTTTCATGTTCCTGATTTTTTTGAGGAAGCACCGAAGTTCACCATGCAAATGATCTACGATCCTTATGTATGCCTAAATTCAGTTAAGACGGAATTGGTCAACGGCGAAGAAGTTTCTGTTTATAATTATTATGTTCGTTATATGATTCGTCGGAACAATGGAACGTTTCGAACCGGGGTAGCTTCCAATACCGCCATCCCACAGATCTATCAGCTGATCCGGGATTCGGAAGGACATTTTAAAATCTTGAATATCTTTGACATTCAAATGAAAAATGATGATTGATGTTTGCCTTCTGAAAAAGCAGCTGCCTTTGCGCATACAATGCTTAAAAACAGTTGATTCCACCAATTTATATTTATCACGGTTGATCCGCGAGGGAAAACCGATTCCGGAACTTGTTATTGCAAAATGTCAGACCAACGGGCAGGGAAGAACTGGGAAATCTTTTTATTCTCCGTCTTCTACGGGACTTTATCTCACTTTTTCCTTTCTCACTGAAAAGCTTTGTTGTCATGATCTGACGCCAAGAGTTGCGTTAGCAGTCAGAGAGGCTATTTTGCAAGTATTTGGCATTGATTGTGGTGTCAAGTGGGTCAACGACCTGTATTACAATGACAAAAAAGTTTGCGGAATTCTTTGTCAAAGGGTGTGTGATCATACTCTTGTCGGTATCGGGATCAACGTGGAAGAGCCGGAACAGATCCCCGAAGAGATCGAATATTGCTTTGGTTCCCTTTGCAAAACATGTGATAAAGAGAAATATACAGAGCTTGTTATTGCTCTCCACCGGTCTCTATCAACTCATTTTGCTTTTCCGATCCGGCATATTCTTTCTGAATATCGACGAGCTTGTATCCATCAAAATAGAACTGTAACGATTTTATATGACGGAAAAGAAATTTCAGGAATTTGCATGGGAATCGGTGACGATTTTTCCATTTTAATTCAAATCAATGATACCGTCCGGTCGTTTTCTTCCGGAACGCTGGTTTTGAATGAAGGCAACAGAAGAAGATAAAAAAGCTGCGGACCAACCGCAGCTTTTTTTATGCAATTATTCAGATTTTTAGAAACCACTCATCAGGGGCTGAATGAACAGGGTAATGACAAATAGCAGCGCCAGGACGATGGCAAGAATTCGAACGAACCATTTTTTCCACTTATTCATGAGTTTTTCCTTTCCGTTACCTAAAATTTTCATCCAAATAGCGATTGAACATAATGGTATACTGATCGTATAGAGAATCAAAGTTTCCTTCTGCGGCTACAACACGATATAACAAGGTTTGTGTAGCGGCTGTGTAGGATGAGTTGATCTGACCAAAAAATTCTACGGGATCGTAGTAAGGACTGGATGCAATGAGAGAGAGCATTTTTACGTCTTCCGGCCCGTTTAAATACAGGTTAAGGTAGGTTTGTTCAAATAGGGACTGGGTCAAATCCTGTGTCGCAGCAAAAAGAGCGGAGGTAATGATGCCGGATTTCTCCAGATCCGGACTTCCGTTTGAAAAGCCTGCCAGTGTGAAGTTGTTCTTCATGTAAGAAAAATAAGATCTCTGATTGATATCCAGCTTTGGGATAGGAAGAACGCCCCAGTTAATACCGGATCCTGTGATTTCTTTGGCACAGGAAAGGGGAGCGATGTGAAACAGTGTTAAGCCACTACGAAATGTTTCTGTTGAGGAGCTTGGGTTATTCAAATAAGCTACACTTTGAAAGAAAAGGTTTCGAGATTGCTGGATAAAAGTTCGTGTAACATCGTTGTTGAATATCAATTGAGGGCGAGAGCCATATTCATTTGCAAGGAAGCGTTCACCGGTTGCGGCCCAGAAAATCTTAATCAAATCTTCTGTTTTTTCTGTAGAGGAAAAGCCATATACGCGCATTCCACTGGCTCGGCCTAGGGAATAAACCTCTTCCGCGTAAAGCAAAAAGTTTGCGAAATCCCATTGATGTTCATGGACCATCTGGTAAAGATCCGGAAGGCTGCTTTCTGATAAGAGACTTTTGTTAAAGAAAACGGCATAAATGTTTTCGGGATTTAAGGTTAAGTCTCCGGCTAGGCCATAGGTTTTTGCGCCAAAAGTAGTAGAGTTTAGCGCATCTTGATAGAAGTATTCCGCTTTCAGATCAAGAAAGGGGACTGCATGAACGTTAACCAGCGCGTCACCGGCGGCCAAGACTTGAAATTGAGTCGCTTCCAATAGAACCAGATCGCAGTAATCGGTTCCGGCTAAGGCTTCGGAACGGACCCGTTCGGCAATGGTAGGAAGTCCGCTTTCCTCCGTGAGAGTAAGTCTAATGTTATATTTTTCTTCAATTGCCTTGTTTCGCAAGTACTTTTCTTTCCCAACGACGCTACTTCCGTTTGTAGGCATCAAAATCGAGGTGGAATCTGTAGCAATTCGAAAAGATGCGCCCTCAAAATTTCGTTGTGGGAGGTTCTCCAAAAGAGAAGAATAAGGATTATTCTCACCATCAGCCGTAGATTTGGGAATCTCCGGGATTTCTGGAAAATTCGAAGAGCTAACGCAGGCGGAGAGAAAAAGTAAAGTAATACATAATAACACGGACAAGATTCGCTTTGTATTTTGTTTCATAATACACCACTTTCTGTTTTATTCTAGCAAATGGAGACTTGAAAGTCAAGAGATTGTGTACTATAATAAGATTGAAAACTGTGAAATGAGAGGGAAGTATGACCGGAATAGAGATTGCTGCTGTTAAATTTCGAAATCAGCTCAACCGCCTGTTTCCAAATGGAAATAAGCGGCCCTTTGCCTCCGCTATTATCACTGCTGCCGGTAGCGGTATAAGAATGGGTGGCGTATCCAAGCAGCGGGTTTTGCTTGCAGGAAATCCGTGCCTTTTGTATTCTCTTCAGGCTTTCGAACAATGCGAGGGGATCGATGAAATTATTATTACCGCAAAATCGGGAGAAGAAGCAGAAATTCAGGAGCTGTGTCAAGCAAATTGCATCTCAAAGCTTAAAAGGGTCGTTACCGGCGGACAAACACGGCAGGAATCGGTTAAAAACGGTTTTTCTTACGTAAATCGCAATGCAGAATTGGTGGCAATTCACGATGCAGCGCGTCCACTGATCAAGCCTTCAGCGATTCAGTCCCTATTGGATGCTGCCAAACGTTACGGTGCTGCCTGCGCTGCTGAGAGAATGGTAGATACCGTGAAGTTGGGTAACGGTAAGGATATGGTTGTGAAAACGATCCCCCGCGAGGAATTGTTTACTGTCCAGACACCGCAGGTCTTTAAGTGTGATTTGTATCGCGTGTCCCTTGCTCTTGCTGAAAAGGATGGCATTGCCGTCACCGATGATTGCTCTTTGGCGGAGCATGCAGGGTTTCCCATCAAGCTTTGTCAGATATCTTCGTGTAATCTTAAATTAACAAGACCTGAGGATGCGAGAATTCTCAGCGCCATTTTGGAGGAACGGAAGAATGGGTGAGTTTAGAATAGGAAACGGATACGATGTTCACCGATTGGTTTCGGGAAGAAAGTTGATGCTTGGCTGTGTAGAGGTGCCTCACACACTCGGACTCTTGGGACACTCTGACGCAGATGTCCTCTGTCACGCCATCGCTGATGCCATGCTTGGTGCTTCTTCGCTGGGTGATATCGGAATTCATTTTCCGGATACCGATCAGGCTTTTTCCGGAGTCAGCGGAGAATTCATTTTAAAGAAAACCGCCGATCTTTGCAGAGAAAAAGGATTTACCGTTTCCAATATTGATGCCATTGTGGTCGCACAAAAACCGAAGTTGGCATCTTATTTGCCCCTCATGACAAAGAGGATAGCCGAAGTATTGCAGGTTTCTGCGGAACAGATCAATGTGAAAGCTACCACGGAAGAAAAGCTTGGCTTCACCGGGCGTGAAGAGGGAATTGCCGCTTATGCAGTATGCCTCATGACTCGTCTTCCGGGGGAGGGCTAACAAATATAATTGTTTGAAAAAAGAGTGCTCATAATTGATGAGCACTCTTTTTTATTTTAACTTAATTTTTATTGAAAATTTGTAAAGTTTCTTCAATGTTTGCTAAGGTAGCCTGATATCCTTTCAGCTTCTCCCGTTCTAATGCTACTACTTTTTCAGGCGCGCGGTTGACAAATTGTTCATTGGAAAGTTTGCTTTCCACACGCTCAATCTCAAGAAGAACCTTCTTCTTTTCATTGCCAAGCCTTTCCTTCTCTTTTTCCGCGTCTAAAAGTTCCATAAGAGGAATAAAGACAGTGGCGGAATCGGTGACGATGGAAACACAACTTTCAGCGTCGTATTCTTTTTCAAAAGAAATTTCGCTGGCACCGGCAAGTCGCGTAAGGAAGGCGGCACTGTCTTCGAAGTCAGTTCGGAAAGCGGTTTGAATGAAAAGCGGAACCTTACGAGAGGCGGGGACGTTCATTTCGCTTCTTCGGTTACGGATGGCGGAAATCACATCCAAGATACGGCGCAGCGCTTCTTCCTCCGCACGAAACGAGAGAGCATCCCTCTTTTCAGGCCAGGAAGAGATCATGATGCTCTCACCCTGATGGGGGAATTTTTGCCAGATTTCTTCTGTGATAAATGGCATGAATGGGTGAAGAAGCTGCATGGTTGATGAGAACACAAAGGCAAGAGTGTTCTGGGCAGCCAATCGGTTTTCGCAATTTGAATCCAAAAGTCTTGGTTTGACCAGTTCGATGTACCAGTCACAGAACTGATCCCAAATAAAATCGTAAAGCTTTGCCAGTGCAACGCCCAGTTCATATTGGTCGATGTTTTCACTTACCTCTGCTACAAGGTCATTCCATTTGGATAGGATCCACTTGTCTTCAAGGGCAAGCCCGGGCACTGTTTCGGGAGAAACAACAGAATCGATATCCAGGTTCATTAAAATGAATCTGGCAGCATTCCAAATTTTATTGGCAAAATTTCTTGCGGATTCAATTCTTTCGTCCGAGAATCGCATATCATTTCCCGGGGAATTGTTGCTGGCAAGTGCAAAGCGTAACGCATCTGCGCCGTACTGGTCGATAATCTCCAGAGGATCGATGCCATTGCCGAGGGATTTTGACATTTTTCTGCCCTTGGCATCTCGAACAAGACCGTGGATCAAAACATCTTGGAAAGGCTTTTCGCCCATGTACTCCAGACCGGAAAAGATCATTCTGGACACCCAAAAAGTAATAATGTCGTAGCCGGTCACCAAAGTGCTGGTGGGGTAAAACCGATTAAGATCTTCTGTCTTATCTGGCCAGCCCAGGGTAGAGAAGGGCCAGAGAGCCGAGGAGAACCAGGTGTCCAGTGTGTCCGGATCTTGTCTCATGGCTTTTCCGCAACCAGGACAGATAGCGCTCTCTTCCTTGGTAACGACCATCTCGCCGCAGTCGTCACAGAAAAAGGCGGGAATTTGGTGGCCCCACCAGAGCTGACGGGAGATACACCAATCACGAATATTTCTCATCCAGTGGAAATAGTTTTTGCTGAATCGTTCGGGGATAAAGCGAATATCGCCGTTTTCTACCGCTTCAATCGCAGGTTTTGCCAGAGGTTCCATTTTCACGAACCATTGCATGGACACACGAGGTTCTACTGTGGTTCCGCAGCGGTAGCAGGTCCCAACATTGTGATTATAGTTCTCGGTCTTAATAAGAAAGCCTTCTTTTTCCAAATCGGAAACGATCGCTTTTCTCGCTTCATACCGATCCATACCGGCGTATTTCGGGTAGTCTTCGGTAATCTTTGCATCCTCTGTCAGGCAGGTGAGGATGGGAAGGTTGTGACGCTTTCCAACTTCGAAGTCATTCGGATCGTGGGCTGGAGTGATTTTTACTACGCCGGTTCCGAAATCCATTTCAACGTAGTCGTCAGCAACAACGGGGATCTCTCTGCCAACCAGCGGGAGGATCAGCGTTTTTCCGATCACATTTTGATAGCGCTCATCGTTTGGATTGACAGCTACAGCGGTATCGCCCAGCAAAGTTTCCGGGCGGGTTGTGGCAAGTTCCAGATATCCGGATCCATCCTTGAAAGGATAGCGAAGGTGCCAGAAATGACCGGCTTGATCTTCGTATTCTACTTCTGCATCGGAAATAGAGGTAAGGCAGTGAGGGCACCAGTTGATGATACGCTCACCGCGGTAAATCAAGCCCTTTTCATAAAGACGGACAAATACTTCTTTTACCGCTTTGGAACAACCTTCGTCCATGGTAAAGCGTTCCCTGGACCAATCGCAGGATGAGCCTAATTTTTTCAATTGGGAAATGATTCTGCCGCCGTACTGTTCTTTCCATTTCCATGCCCGCTTGAGAAATTCGTCTCGACCAATGTCGTCTTTGGTGACCCCTTCTTTTCGCATTGCTTCCACAATTTTTGCTTCTGTTGCGATGGAAGCATGGTCGGTACCGGGGAGCCATAAGGTGCAAAAGCCCCGCATTCTCTTATAGCGGATGAGAATGTCTTGCAGAGTGTTGTCTAAGGCGTGACCCATGTGAAGCTGTCCGGTAATGTTGGGTGGGGGGATCACAATGGTGTAGGCCGGTGCGTTGGCATCGGTGTTTGGAGAAAAGTATCCCTTATCTGACCAATTTCGATAAAGACGGTCTTCAAAACTTTTCGGATCGTAATTCTTTTCCAGTAATTCTGCCATAGTAAACCTCGATTTTTGGATTTATAATTTGTATTTTGTAATCTTTTTCTGGGAAAGAAAAACACTCGTCCCAAAGATTTCTTTGAGACGAGTGAAAGATCAACACCCGCGGTACCACTCAAATTGCTGAATGATCAGCCTCTCAGGATCTAACAATCCTTATGCTTTGACGCAGCAGTCACGGAGAGGTTTTACTTCCTAAAGGTTTCTTCCTCTCAGCTCCGAAGCTACAACTCAACGCTTGCACCGATGACTTGCACCAACCGTCATTTCTCTGAGGTTTCCGCGTCGCGTCCTCTTCATCACAGCTTTTGAAATTACTGTTAGTTTAGCATTTATTTTAAAAGCTGTCAAGCAATAATTTTTCTTAGTTCTCCTTATCTTGAGAAGTGATGTGGCTTTTTTAAAAATACAAATTTTCACGCCACCGGCTCATTTTGCATACAGATACCAAAACAATCTCATAATAAATTTAAAAAAAGCGGCAGGTGAGTATATGACATCAGAAAAAATAAAAAATCTGGTAAAAGGCGTTGAGAAGAGACCCGCCCGCGGAATGAGTACGACAAAACTCATGGAACGTTTGCGTGAGAACATAGCACTTATTAAAAAGTGTGCGGATCTTGCAGATAACAGTACGATTCCCGGAAGATGGCTCGCAGAAAACTTTTCATTTTTGAAAACCTGTATTTCGGGAATTGATTTTCGCTGTTTTTTCACAACAGAACAGACACTTCAGGTAGTAAAATGTTTGTTTTCCTGTGAAGATTTTGAAGGAAGCAAAGAGGATATTCATGCTTTTTTTGTCTCTCTTACCGCGGAGAAAGAGGTGACAGAGAAAGAATTAAATAGCCTGAAAAGCGTGTTTTTGATCGTGCTTGCAGAAGAGATACGTCTTTCTGCTGAAGGGGACGAAAAGAATATTCCCAGGCTATTCACTTTGCTGCACAATTTTATGAATGTCGACTTTGAATCGTTTGCCATCGGTTTTTCGCCTCTTGAGCAATACCTTCGTTATGATCCTGCTGGAATTTACCCCAACATGACACGGGCAACTCAAGCACTATATAAAGAAAGAATTAAAAAGGAAGCTCGACGAAAAAATAAGACGAGTGAAAAGCTTTGCAGGGAAAAGCTGGAGAGCGCAAAGAAACAAGGTGTTCACATTGGAAAATTTCTTGAAGAAAATAAAAGGTGTAGGATTTATTTTCCTATCCTTGTTTTATTCTTCTTAATTTTGTTGTGGGAATTTTCGTGGACCATTCGGAAACCTGTCCTGGTTTTGTTGTTAGCAGTTCCGTTATATTTCTTTTGCAAAAGGCTTGTTGATTTTGTGTTTTCTCTTTTGCGGAAAAAGGAAGTTTTACCGCAGCTTAAAGTAGACGTAGTATCGGAAAATGAGAAAACAACAGCGGTTATCGCGTCTTTGATAACTTCAAAAAAGGACATCGATTTACTCTGCCAAAAGATACAACGCTTTCAGGTTAATAATTTTGAAAAGGGAGATCGAATATTTTTTGGACTTCTTTGTGATCTTCCGGAAAAAACAAAGGAAACTGTTCCGGAGGATGCTGAGCTTTTTGATTATTTAAACCAGAAAATCAGTGAAATGAATCAAAACAAGGAGGTTTTCTTTGCCTTTTTGCGTCGTCGTTGCTATCACAAAAGCGAAAATAGTTTTGTAGGGTGGGAGCGAAAACGGGGTGCGATCGAACAATTAATATCTTTTCTCGGCGGTCAGCCTCTTGACAAACAAGTGGAAATGTTTGGTGTTGGAGACCAGATTGTGGGATCCAGATATTTGATAACGTTGGACGGTGACACGGAGCTTGGAATAGGTCAAGCCAAACGCTTGATCGGCTTTGCTGCCCATCCGCTCAATCAACCTGTCATTGGCATAAGACGAGGAAAAAAAGTAGTAATATCCGGTCATGGTATCATTCAGCCAAAAATCACATCGTCCCTTTTGGAAAAAATTACAACTCCTTTTGGAAAGATCTACGGTAATGGTAGCGGAGAAATTTTTTATGCTTCTGCCTCTTATGATACCATGCAAAGTCTTTTTGGAGAGGGCAACTTTTGTGGAAAGGGAATTATTCATGTCGGCGCCTATAACGAGGTGATGCACGATTTCCTTCCGGAGCAGAAAATTCTTAGTCATGATATGCCGGAAGGGGCCATGTTGCGATGCGGACTTGCCACCAATGAATATTTTGCCGATTCCAGTCCTCAGTCAACAATCAGTCATTATAAACGGCTTCATCGATGGATCCGTGGGGATGTCCAAAATTTGTCGATCATTTTCAAGATTCCTCCTCGACGGGCCTGGTTTGCTATTGAAAATGTGCTGTCCTACTTGACACCGATCTGTGAGCTTCTTTTCTTATTTGTGTCAGGATTTTACGGGAGACTTACCGCCGGTATCTGTGCGCTTTTAGTCCTTTTGTTTCACTGCGAGGGTACACTGATTACAGGAACGGGATTTTTGCTTAGTGGAAACTGGGAGCATTTTAACCGTCGGTTTTCCACTCGAATGCGCAACTTAATTCTTAATTCCTTTTATCAAGGCTTCTTGTCTCTCTCAGCGATCGCATTTGAGACTGTGTATTTTTTGGACGCTGTTTTTCGCAGTCTTTATCGAATGACCGTTTCCAAAAAAAGATTGTTACAGTGGCAGGTATATTCGCCTTTGTCTCGGGGGAAAGACCCATTTTTGTTTTTTTTACCATCAATCCTGTTAACCACAGGTTTCCTCTTTTTCTGTCGAAGCCTCGTTGCATTTCTTTATGCTATTTTATGGCTGCTTTTCCCTTTCTTGTCTCTTTTCCTTTCTCTGCCTTACAAAAAAGTAAAACGCTGGAGCAAAAAAGAAAAGGAATATTTAACCGATCTAGCTGCAAAAGAATTTCGCTTTTTCCAAGAGTGTGTTGGGGAAAAGACCAATTTCCTTCCGCCGGACAATATACAATTAGACCCTTTGGAGAAGATCGCTATGCGCACCTCTCCCACTAACATTGGTTTGTATTTGGCGTCTTTGATTGCGGCTTGGGATTTTGGACTGTTGAATGCCGGCGAACTTTGTCGATCACTGAAAAAGACCTTGGAAGTGACAAAACGTTTGGAGCGCTATGGCGGTCATCTGTACAATTGGTATGACCTTAATACTCTGAATGTAATTGGGGAAAGATTTATCTCTACGGTTGACAGTGGCAATTATATTGCCTCCCTGATTACCGTGTATCAGGCATTGGAAGATCTTGAAAAAAAGGATTCTTCTGCCCGAGAGGTACGTCAAATGATAAAGGCGGAGATTGACGGCGCAAATTTTGCTCTACTTTATGATTATGATAGAAATCTCTTCCGTGTAGGATTGGTTCCTGATGACAATCGAAAAGGAGGACCGGATTATGACCTGTATATGAGCGAAGCCAGAATTACAAGTTTTCTGGCGATCAGTCTCGGACAGATAGGTCCCGGCCACTGGTTTAGACTTTCACGACCGCTTCTTTCCTATTCCGGGCGAGTCGGTCTTGGATCTTGGACAGGGACAGCGTTTGAATATTTCATGCCTCCTCTTTTTCTTCCGGTAATTGAGAATTCGTTGGAAGATGAAAGCTTAGATTTCGCTCTTTTTTGTCAAAAAAAATTTAACGCCCACTGCACCGCCGAAAAACCCATTTTCGGAATCAGTGAAAGCGGGTATTCGCTCACAGATGCTCAAGGAAATTTTCAGTACAAGGCCTTTGGTGCCCCGATGCTTTCTGTGCAGACAGGAGAGTATTATCCAAAGATCATTTCTCCTTATTCCTCTTTTTTAATGTTGGAACGGAAAGACAAAACCGTTCTTGCAAATCTTATGATCATGGAGGAAATGGGACTTATTGGACCCTACGGTTTTTTTGAATCTTGCGAATTTGGATCAAACTTCTTGGGTGATTGGACGGTTGTTCAGTCCTATATGGCACATCACAAAGGTATGAGCATGGTGGCGCTAGCCAATGCTGTAAAAGATGAAATATTTGTCAAACGTTTTTTAAGCTTTGCAGATTTTGACGCTAAAAAAGAGCTTCTGGCAGAGCGTTTTCCATTGGAGGGCCGCGTCATGCGGAAAAAACGCAGCTTACAAGCGCCCCCTTTGTCTGCCGCACCCGGCGAAACGGAGATCTTGTCGATGGAAGATGGAGGGAAAAACGGAAAACTTTTGACGGATGGAAAAATGAGCCTGGTGGCTCTGGATAATGGAAAAAATCGTATCCTGTATCAAGAGATGGATCTTGTTGACCCAAAAAAAGGCGGTATCTCTTGTCGTGTTAAGCTAGGCGAGATCGCACTCGATTTCAACACGATTGATCCGAAAGGAAAATTGGTTCGGTTTGGTACTGATTTTGTGGAATATGTCATTGTACGTCAGAAGGTCTCCATTGTCCTTCGCATGCAACTTTTAGGTGGAAAAAACGCTATGAGTTTGCGTTTGGAGGTGAATGGTTACAACGGCCCTTGTCAGATAGAGTTCTCGTTTGATGCAATGATTCAAAAAGAGGGGGAGTATCAGGCACATCCGGCGTTCCAAGCTTTGGCTTTGGAAGGGAAAAGTGACGGAAAAAATTTGGTGATCTGTCGGCGCGGCGTTGAAAAACATCGGTATCTCCACTTGGTGTCAAAAATGCCGTTCAAGACTAGTATTCAAGGAAAAAACGGAGAAGGAAAGTTTTTTACTCGGATGCTTCACCATCCGAAAGTCAGCATTTCATTTTCTTTTGGAACCGCAGAAAGCTTAGTTCTTCCTATCGTTCTCTTGCCGTCTGATAAAGAATCGCCGACGGATATTTTTTCCGCGTTAGATGGTTCTTACTTTCCGTCAAAAGATTTACAGCAAAAAGGATTGGCTCGGATCCTGCATTTGGATGAGATCTGTTTTTATGACGAGAATGTTTTAAGTTTAGAAAAACAGATTTTACCTTTACTGTGGAAACAAAGGAGAATTTTACAAGTTGAGCATCCCGCTGGCGAGACATGTGACTTTCTGTGGAAATTTGGCATTTCAGGTGATTTTCCTATGATTTGTGTTTGGCTGGATGAAAATCATCGACATTCTATGGATATTGCGGATAAACTGATCCGGGTACAAAAGAAGTTTCACCTTGCCGGACTACCGATAGATCTTGTAATTCTTCATAAGCAGTCAGGAGGGTATTTCAATCAATTTAGAGAGGACTTGACCGGCTTTGTTACCAAATACCACTGTGAATTTGTTTTGGGAAGACACCCCGGAATTCATTTTGCAGAGGTATCTTCCACAAAAGAGATAGAGCAGTTTGCCCTTCTCAGCCTTGAGACTTTTGGTTTTCCGGAATTTGGGGAAACCCTCCTACAAGAAGTAGCTTTTTCTCCGGAAATGAATGTTAAATTTCCAAAAGAAAATCAAGTAGAGACCGTTGGACAATTACAGGAACGCGGTTTTCTTTTAGAAAAAAACAAATTTTCACCACCGGTACCTTTTTCTCATATCGTTTCCAACAGGATGATCGGATTTGTATGCGACCAGAATTCTCTTGGTTTTACCTGGTTTCGTAATTCCGGACTGAATCGGATCTCAAAGTGGGAAAGTCTTCCGGAAGATGGGACGGGCGAAAAAGTCTATCTTCGTATGGGTGAAAAAGTCTTTGATCTGATCTCATTGGCAGAGGCGGTGGAATATCGAAAACATTTTGCGATTTATCGCGGAACGATTTTAAAAGAAGCCTATCAGGTTGTTGTTTCTGCATCTGAGTTTTTGTCGGCCAAGTTGTTTTTTGTAAATCTCAGTTCCGGACTATCCGAAAAAGGGCAATTGATCTTTTCTTTCGTTCCCGCCATGGGAAAGCGTGATGATCGCAACATCTTATTATCTGCAAAAGATGACTTCGTTTCGTTTTCCTCAGCCATCTTAGGTGAAATTGGTGGGTTCGGTTGGTTCTGTTCAAGAGGAGAGACCCTTGACGTTACAACAAGCGGAGAACGGTTAAATTTTGCTTTTTCTGCTCGGGAAGAGAGTACCTTTTTTCTTGGTGGGGCTTCTAACGAAGAACACCTAAGATTTTTAAAACGTGCGGTAAAAAATGTAACAGTTGAGGAACTGCTTACCAGAGAGAAGGAATTTTCCGAGTCGCTATTTCCTGAGAAATTTTCTTCGACGCAGTCGTTTTGGATTCATTATCAAGCGGTCCATTCCCGTTTCTTTGGAAGAACTGGTTTGTATCAATCCAGTGGTGCGTATGGATTCCGCGATCAATTACAAGACAGTCTAGTTTTTTTGGACTGCAATCAGGAGATTACACGGCAACATCTTTTGCGCGCATCTTCCCATCAATTTGAAGAAGGGGACGTTCAGCACTGGTGGCATCCCATCAAAGTCGGGAGTGGCAATCCGGGAATTCGAACTCTTTGCAGCGACGACTATTTGTGGCTCCTTTATGTTAGCGCTGAATATCTTGAAAAAACAGGTGATACAGGACTTCTTGAAATTCCGGCACCTTTTTTGAAAGGAAAGGGACTTCGCTTTGATGAGAAGGAAAGTTATTTTATTCCAGAAAGAGGGGAGAGGGGGACTTTTCGTGAGCATTTAAACCGTTGTGCTCGTCTTTTCCTCAGTCGAGGACTTGGACCGCACAATCTTCCTCCAATTTTGTCCGGCGATTGGAATGACGGCATGAATTTAATCGATGGAGAAAGCGTTTGGCTGGGGCTTTTTGGGGCGGTGTGTTTGCATCGTTGTCAAAAGTATTTGGATCCACAGATTCAAGAAAAGCTTCCTTCTTTCTTTCAAGATCTATCTTTTGGTATTCGGGAATCATTCAACGGTGTCTGGTTTGTTCGAGCATTTCGCGAGGACGGATCGGTCCTCGGGGGAGATGTGTCTTTGGAAAGCGAATGCAGCATTGATTTGATTACCCAGGCATTTTCAGCATTCTATTACAGCGAATTTGAGAACACGCCGTATGCTCTTCCAGAAGAAATGGTGACCAGCGCTCTTCGCGCGGCGCGCGAGATCCTTTCGGATGACAAGTGTAGAACCACAGCGTTGTTTTCAAAGCCATTTGTAATGACGAGCCCCACACCGGGATATATTCAACGCTATTGTGCGGGTGTTAGAGAAAACGGAGGACAATATACCCACGCTGCCGTTTGGTTCGCTTTGGCGCTTTTAGAGTTTGGGATGAAGAGCCAAAATTTCAAGCTTGTTCAAGCAGGAAAGGACGTTGCAAAGCTTCTGGATCCTTTTGCAAATCTGCGTCTTGAACATTTTCGCCGTTATCAAAGAGAACCTTACGTGCTTTGCGGAGACGTATACACGGCAGATGGCATGCGCGGCCATGGTGGATGGAGCTGGTATACGGGCGCGGCGGGTTGGTACGGTCGGCTTTTAAAGGAGTTGGAAAAACTGGAAAATTTGAACGAGGAAATCAGCAGCGTAGAATGAAAATTATAAAGCTTATTTCGGAAAAAGATCCTTAGGATATCCTAAGGATCTTTTCTTGTGCGTAACACGGAAGTTGACATTTTTAGACTTTTTATCTTTCCTTTGAAAAGATGTTGATTTTTGAATCAAAAAATGGTACAATAATATAAAATCAAATGTAAAGGGTTTGGCCATCGTCAAACCGGAAAGCACAGGAGTTTTTATGAAAAAAATCAGTTGCCGCGTTTTTTTCTGTTTTTTGGCTTTCACCATGGTTCTGTCATTCTTCGGTTGCGCCGCTTCAGCGCCAAAAAATACCGAGACTCATGGGAATTCGGTGCCAGAAACGGATTTGCCGATATCTACGGAATCAACGGTTACACAGGAGCCTGTACCCACTCTTCCTGAAAACATGAATCCGTTGACGGGCTTAGAGTGCAAGGAAGAGCTGGTGGGGAAGCGTCCTGTTTCTGTTGTATTTAATAATCTGCGTGATGCGTTACCCCAAAGCGGATTGAGTCAATGCGATATTATCTACGAGGCCTTAGCCGAAGGGGGCATCCTTCGCTTGGAAGGACTCGTTCTGGATTATGCCAACGCCGGAAGATTTGGTAGTATTCGTTCTGCACGTCCGTATTTAGTAGAGATAGCCATGGCATACGATTCGATCTTTATTCATGCCGGTGGTTCTACAGAAGCTTATGATTTGATTTCGCGTCTGAAAGTGAACGATTTGGACGGCGTGAAAAACGGTCCTTTTTTTGCAAATGGCGTTGAGCTCTTTTGGAGAGATCAGTATCGTCTGGAACATGGTTTTTCCTATGAACACACCATGTTTACCAGCGGTGCGAATGCTGTTTTGGGAATCGGTGCGAGAGGGTATCGAACCGATCTTTCCGATCCATCTTTTACCGCTTTTCATTTTGATCCTGCTTTTTCCGGTATTGATTCCGGAAAGAGTGCCACCTATTTGAAGATTCCTCATTCCGTTTACACCGTTTCCGAGTTTCAGTATGATGCCGATAAAAAGCTCTATTATCACCAGCAGTATGCTCAGGACCACGTTGACGGGGAGAATAACGCTCAGGTGGCAACAGAAAACGTGTTTGTTTTATTCACTCAGCAAGGCCTGATCCCAAACGGTGCTGGCAAGCGGATCATCACGTTGACCGGACAGGGAAGCGGGTATTACTTAAACGGTGGAGAATACACTCAAATTCTTTGGAAGAGGGAAAGCGAAACTTCCCCTTTTACATATTACACTGTTGATGGAAAAGAGCTTGCGGTTCAGTGCGGCAAGAGCTATGTAGCCATCGTTGATCAGGCATCGTCTGCCTCTGTTGTTATTTCTTAAAGGAGCATTATGAACCAGTTAAAACAAAACATTGCCGCACAAGTTGCTCGGCATTTAAATCACCCGGATATCACCGTTACAACTCTTTTAGACTTTTTTGATACGCCACCAGATTCCTCTATGGGAGATATTGCTTTGGCTACGTTCCCTTTGGCAAAGTGTCTGCGCAAAAATCCGGCTATTATTGCCAAAGATTTGTCACTTGCTTTTTCAACCGATCTGATACCGGGTATTTCCCGGGTCGAGAGTGCCGGTGGATATTTAAATTTTTTTCTCTCTGATTCCTTTCGCTTATCTCTTCTTAGAGAAATGCTGGAAAAAGGTGAAGATTTTGGTCGGAACGAGATTGGAAAAGGGAAGACTATGGTTATTGACTATTCTTCTCCCAATATCGCCAAACGTTTTCACATCGGTCATTTAGGTACTACTGTAATCGGTAACTCCATCAAATTGATCCATCGTTTTTCCGGATACAACACCGTAGGTATCAATTATTTGGGCGACTGGGGCACTCAGTATGGAAAGCTGGTTGTCTCATTTAAAAAGTGGGGGAACGAGGAAGCGATCCATAATATCGGAATCGAAGAGCTGAATCGTTTGTACGTTAAATTTGGGGAAGAGGCTGAAAAGGATCCTTCGCTGAACGACGAAGCTCGCTTGGAATTTTCCGCTTTGGAAAACTCTGACGAAGAGAACCTCCGTTTATGGCGTCTCTTTAAAGAGATCAGTCTAAAAGAATATATGAAGACCTATGATCTTCTTGGAATCTCATTTGATAGCTTTAACGGCGAGAGCTTCTACAGCGACAAAATGCCGGCTGTGGTTGAAGAACTGAAAGAAAAAAAGCTTTTAAAAGTTGACAACGGTGCAAGTTTAGTAGACTTAGAAGAATACCATATGCCACCGTGCCTCATTTTAAAAAGTGATGGCTCCTCTCTTTATCCTACAAGAGACATTGCCGCGGCCCTTTGGAGAAAAAATGAATACCACTTTGATAAGTGTATTTATGTTACCAGCGCCGGCCAAAGTCTTCATTTTGCTCAATGGTTTAAAGTCATCGGCTTGATGGGATATGACTGGGAAGATCGGCTGATCCATGTGCCATACGGAACCTTTAGCATAAACGGCGAAAAGATTGCCTCCCGTACCGGTAACGTGGTTCTTCTGGATGATCTTTTCCAAGAAGCTGTGGAAAAAGCTGGCGCTATCATTGCCGAAAAGAATCCGGACCTTGCCAATAAAGATGAGGTTGCCAGAGATGTTGGAATTGGAGCAGTTATTTTCAACAGTCTTTCATCCGGGCGTATTAAGGACGTCAATTTCAATTGGTCAGAAGCGTTGAATTTTGACGGAAATACTGGCCCCTACGCACAATATACCTACGCCAGAGCTTGCAGTATTTTAAATAAGGAAGCTCCCATGCCTTGTCCGGAAAACGTCTCCCTCTGTGCAGAGGAAAAGGCTTTGATTTCAACGCTGGCGCTTTTCCCCGAAAGAGTGATTCGTTCTTTGAACGAGTACGAACCTTCCATTATTACTCGTTTTGCCTTAGATCTCTGCCAAAGCTTTAATCGTTTTTATAATTCCTGTTCGATTCGCAATGCACAGGACCAGGAAAAGGCCCTCCGCCTTTCTCTTTGTCAGGCGGTAAAGAATGTACTGGGGACCGCTCTTCACCTGATTGGCTTGAAGACCCCGGAGAAAATTTAACCGATTTTTTTGGAGGATAAACATGTCAGGCCATTCTAAGTGGAACAATATTAAACATAAAAAGGAAAAAACCGATGCACAACGTGCAAAGGTTTTCACCAAGGTTGGTAAAGAGATTGCGATGGCAGTAAAAGCCGGAGGGGCCGATCCTGCCGCCAACTCTAAACTTCGCGATCTGATTTCGAAGGCAAAGGGATTAAACGTTCCCAACGACAACATTGACCGCATCATTAAAAAAGCCGCTTCGTCCGATTCGGAAAACTATGAATCGATCTTTTACGAGGGGTATGGACCCAGTGGTATTGCGGTGATTGTGGAATGTGCCACCGACAACCGCAACCGTACCAGTGCCGACCTTCGTCACTATTTTGACAAATTCGGTGGCAACTTGGGTACCACGGGGTGCGTGTCATATCTCTTTAGTGACAAAGGCATCATTTTGGTCTCTGCCGATGGTGTTGATGAAGATGAGCTTATGGAGACGGCATTGGAAGCTGGCGCCGAAGACATTGGACTGGAGGAAGATGTTTTCGAAGTTTTGACTGCCACTTCTGACCTTTACGCCATTCGTGAAGCTCTGGAAAGTGCGGGGTATACCATTCTCTCCACAGAAGAAGCGAAAATTCCGTCCGCAACGGTAAATCTTTCCGATGAAGATGCCGTTATTAAAATGCAAAAACTCATTGATGCCTTAGATGACAACGAAGACGTTCAAAACTACTGGCATAACTGGGAGAACGAATGAGAAGAGACGAAGATAAACGGAAGGCCTCCTCGTATGCCGAGGGAGCAATTTCCGTTTTCTCAATTCTGCAAAACGATTCCAGAACGGTTCATGAGATCTTTTTGCTGCCGGAAGCAAAAAAGGATGAGAAAAATATTCTCAGAGTTTTAAGTCTTGCAAAAAAGAAGCACGTGCCCATCTCTCTTTCTTCTAACCAGTTTTTTGAGTCGGTGACAACAGGACATACTCATGGCGGCATAATCGCCCGAGTAGGGGATCGTAAAACTGTTTCTTGCGAAGAAGTATTTGATAGGGGACATGGCTTTGTATTTCTCCTCTGCGGTGTGGAAGATCCTTTTCATTTTGGCTGTGCGGTTCGTTCGTTCTATGCGGCGGGCGCTGGCGGAATGATCCTAACTCCTCGAAATTGGCTCAGTGCTGCCGGTGTGACCATTCGTGCATCGGCCGGTGCTACCGAGGCCATTTTATGTGGAATTTTTGATGATCCGGCATCCCTTTGCGCTCTTGCTAAGAAAAAAGGATATCAGATTGTTTGCGCAAGTGAAAAAGACTCCGTCCCTCTTTTTACCGCTCCCTTGGAGAAACCGATTTTTCTTATCATAGGAGGAGAGAAACGCGGTATCACGCGTGAATTCTTACAGATGTCAGATCTTAGAATTCGCATCCCTTACGGTAGACCTTTTGCCGGTTCTCTCACGACTTCAGCAGCAGCGGCTGTGTGTGCTTTTGAGGTTTTACGGAGAGAAAAATAACTAGGAGAAAACAATGGATCGTATTATTTCTTGGCTCTTGGATTTTTTGATTACCCTTCCGGTAATCCTGATTTCCCTTTCTGTCCATGAACTGATGCACGGCTATGCTGCTTATCGATTAGGGGATCCCACAGCTAAATTTACCGGAAGGCTTTCTCTCAACCCCCTTCGTCATATTGACCCGATCGGTTTTCTCGCCCTGGTGCTATTTCATTTTGGTTGGGCAAAGCCGGTTCCCATCAACTCTCGGTATTTCAAGAATGTGAAGAGAGATATTGCCATTACCTCTTTAGCCGGACCGTGCTCTAACTTTATTCTGGCTTTCCTCTCAGCGTTTTTGTATGCCTTTTTGCTGAAGATCGGAATTTCATCGAACTTGCTGCTCGGAAGCGAAATGACGCCTTTTGGTGTTCTCACAATGATGGCACAGTATATGGTTGTCATCAATCTGGGACTTGGCGTTTTCAATTTGATTCCCTTACCTCCCTTGGATGGGTCAAAGGTTTTATATGCTTTTCTTCCATACCGAATTATCTATAAAATTCAACCATATGAACGCTATATTCAGCTTTTTCTGCTAGTGTTTCTTTGGTTTGGCGCTCTTTCTGCGCCCATTCAGCGGGCAACCAGTTTTCTGATGACACAATTTATGAATTTGGCCCTGGGAGTGTTTTTCTAATGGCAGAAGATGTATTAAATTTTAAACTGGAAATTTTTGATGGTCCTTTGGATCTTCTTTTAGCTTTAATTTCCAAGCAGAAAATTAACATTTACGATATTCCCATTGCTGAGATCTTAGAGCAGTATCTTGAATACATGGAGCTTTGCCAATATTATAATGCCGAACTTTCAAGCGAATTTATTGTTATGGCTTGTGAGCTATTGTATATCAAGACAAAAATGCTTCTTCCGCAAGAAGAGGAGGAAGAAGACCCTCGCGAAGATTTGGTTCGTTCTCTTATTGAGTATTCCGAGGTAAAAAGGGCTGCTTTATATCTTGCCGGTCGCGAGAGCGAGTATTATCATCGATATCCCCCAATTCCAAAGGAGCCTATTTTGAAAGTAGAGGTTCCGGTAGGAGATCCAATCGCACTGTGGGATGCCTTTTCGGAAATGCGAATCTCTCTTAGAGAGGAACGGGAAAGAAAAAAACGCGAAGATGTTTCAAAGATTTTTTCTGCAAAAGTTACTCCCGTGGAATCTAAGGTCGTTTTTGTGCTACGCCGTTTGGTGAAGGCTTTTGCAATTGGTAATTCTGTCTCTTTTTCCTCTATGATCTACGATCAAGGGACAAGAAGTGATCAGGTTGCAACGTTTCTTGCTATTCTGGAATTGGTACAAAGTGGCCGGATCTCATTTGAACATAGCAGAGATGATTATATCATCCAACTGAATTTAGAAAAGAAGAGGGCATAACAAAGTGGAGTATTCACTCAAATACGTGAGCTATGAAAAAGAGTACTTAGTCAACGCGCTGGAGGCCATTCTTTTTGCCGGTGGTGACCCGGTCCCCTATGAACGTATCGCTCAAATTTTTGATATTACCAAGGTAGAAGTTGGTATCACTGCGGATGCCTTGGAGGAAAGACTCGAGGAAAAAAACTCATCTTTTCAGCTTTGCCGCCTTGGTGATGCGCTACAGCTTTGTACAAAGAAGGAATATGCTGAACCGGTGCAAAAGTTTTTGGAGATCAAAAGAAGCGCTCCCTTGTCTAAAGCGGCCCTGGAAGCACTTTCGATTGTTGCCTATAAGCAACCGGTAACCAAGACATACATTGAACAGGTACGAGGAGTTGATTGCTCCGGCATCATCACAACCTTGGTACAGCGGGAATTAATTGAAGAATGCGGTCGGTTAGAAGCACCCGGTCGTCCCATTCTGTATCAGACGACATCTAGCTTTCTTCGAGCTTTTGGTCTTCGATCTCTGGAAGATTTACCAGGGGAAAATTCCATCCAGTTGAAGATTGATGCAGAAGAGGGAATCAATGCATGATCGCTTTGTATGTTTTTTTGGGGATCATAGCATTTTTTCTTCTTATCTTGTTTCTAAATGTTCATATCATTTTTCAGTATCATGACACTCCAAAGGTGACACTGCGAATTCTTTGTTTCCGTTTAAACGGAATGAAACTGATTCAGAAGTTTCAAGGCAAAAATAGGAAGCCACAGAAACAAGAAAAGACAGAAACAGATACACAGACAGATCCGAAAACAAAAAACAATGGGGATCTTCTTGGTTTTATTTCGTTTCTTGCCCGTATCGCCCGTGTAATTCGAATTCTTTTGAAGGAACAGATGGAACGATTAAAGATCAATCTAAAAGAACTTCACATTTCTATTGGTACGGATGATGCAGCAAAAACCGCTCTTGCCAGCGCAAGCGCAATTCAAGGTGCAAACGCTCTTTGCGCGCTTTTGCAAAGGTTTTCCCGTTTTCGCTGTGACAATCGGAATCTTTCTATCTCACCAAATTTCACAGAAGAGAAAACCCGATTTTCGATCCACTTGGATCTTTCCACACGGGGATTTGATATCATTGTTGTGCTATTGAAAGCATATTTTAGATTTTTAGAAAGAGAGGACCCAAATCATGCACGAAATACCATTAAAACAGGTCATTGATGCTTCCCTTGAAAATATCAAGAAAGTTTTGGATGCTGATGCGGTGGTCGGCACGCCCATTACCTTGCCTGGCAATATCACCATTATTCCCATATCCAAGGTGAGCTGCGGTTTCACCTCCGGAGGCGTGGATTTTGATAGCAAGACCAATCCCCGCCGTGACACCCCTCATTTCGGTGGTGGAAACGGAGCAGGACTTTCTGTAACTCCCTTGACCTTTCTTGTGATTTCAGAAGGCGAAGTTAAATTGATGAATATTAACGGCACCAATGTTTCTTCGGAAAGCGCCATTGTCAATACCATTTCTGATCTTGTGGATAAATCTCCGGCTATTATCTCTAAAATTAAGTCCTTCTTCAAGAAAGATGGCAAGGATACCGATCAAAAGGAAACGCAAACCGATTTAGAAGAGATGAAGGAAGATTCTGCAGAGGCATAACCAGAGAAATCACCGTAAGCAGGGCATGTTTCAATAGACTGATTCATAACATCTTATCAGAAAGAAAGATGGAGAAGTTCTATGAAACAGAATTGCATACGCACGATTGCTATTTTTTTTGCAGTATCCTTCACTTTACTTGCGACGCATTCTGCATACGCATCCGCTCTACCGGCAGAGTCGTATGCTCAGGAAACATCAGCTTCTGCTTCGGCAGAAAGCTTCCTTCTTATGGATGGTAATACCGGAAAAATTCTGTCTGCCAGAAATGCCGATACCAGGCTCCCCATGGCCAGTACCACGAAAATCATGACTTGCATTGTGGCTTTGGAATCTGTGCCTGCCGGCGATACGGTTATTGTACCGGCCGCCGCCGTAGGGGTTGAAGGGTCTTCTATGTATTTGACCAGGGGTGAGAGGCTGACGCTTCTTGATCTATTGTTCGGTCTTATGCTGGAAAGCGCCAATGACGCGGCGGTAAGCATTGCACTCCACGTTTCCGGAAGCATTGAAGCATTTGCTGAAAAGATGAATGAAAAAGCATCCGAATTAGGAATGCACAACACCCACTTTGTCAATCCGCACGGCCTTCCGGCAAACGATCATTATTCCTCAGCATATGATATGTCTCTTCTCATGCGCTATTGTATGCAAAACGAGATCTTTGTTGAGATTTCCGGTACACAGACAAAATCCGTTCCGGCCCTGGGTGATAAGAGTCGTTATTTATCCAATCATAATCGTTTGTTGCGCAGCTATCAGGGATGCATCGCCGGAAAAACCGGATATACCAAGGCCGCCGGTCGATGTTTGGTTACTGCGGCAAAACGAGATGGGAAGACCTTGATTTGCACAACTCTAGGCGATCCTAACGATTGGAATGATCACAAGTCCCTTTATGACTACGGTTTTTCCCTTTACTCTTCTCGCGTCATAGCTAAGCCGGGCGAAATTTCAATAAAGATTCCAGTCGTAGGTGGAAACAGCGATTCGGTTATTGCACAGAATTTAGACGGCCTTTCTCTCTCTTTGCTTGCTGAAGAAAACTGCAACATTTCAAAGGAACTTCCGTTATTTGTGTATGCTCCGATTGTTGAGGGACAACAATTGGGAGATGCCGTTTTTTATTTGGATGGGGAAGAAGTGGCACGCTTATCGCTGACAGCGAAATGCACTGTCAGCCAACGGCAGCCTGAATTGTCTTTTTGGCAAAAAATTTGGAAAAATATTAAATCTTGGTTTAAAAAAGAGTAGTAAAATGGAAGAAGTAAGAATTCAAAAGTATCTGGCAGATTGTGGCGTTATGAGCCGTCGTAGAGCGGAACAAGAAATCGCTCGCGGCGCTGTTTTGATTAACGGTAGACCGGGGGAAATTGGTCAAAAAATTCGTCCGGGAAAAGATAGGGTTCTGTTTGCGGGAAAAATCATACTACCGGAATCAAAAAAAGTTTATATCAAATTGAATAAGCCCAGAGGTTATGTTTCCACCATGAGTGATGAAAAGGGAAGAAAATGTGTGGCGGATCTGGTGAGAAATATACCGCAGAGGGTTTATCCCATTGGTCGATTGGATTTGGATTCGGAAGGCCTGCTTTTAATGACAAATGACGGTGCATTAGCGAATGCACTTATGCATCCAAAAACAGAAATTGAAAAGGTGTACGTGGTAAAAGTTCGCACAGCTCCTACCGATGAACAACTTCGGAAACTAAATCAAAGCATGGAGATCGATGGCTATACGATTCTGCCGTGCCGTGTTTATTGCCCGGATCCGATCATTCCTACAAAGCTTCGCTTTGTTCTGAAAGAAGGGCGCAATCGACAGATACGAAAAATGTGTGAACAGGTTGGCCTTGAAGTTGCCCGATTAAAACGTATTTCAGAAGGGAGCGTTCATTTAGGTTCTCTTCGAAGCGGAACATGGGAAGAATTAGAAGGAAAGGAACTGAGCGCACTTCTTGCGCTGGGAAAAGAATAATGGAGATCGCACCTTTTGCGTCACTTTCGGAGCATTTATCATATTGTCAGGCGGCTGGCGTCGATTTTGAAGACGGCGCCATCGGTTTCAAATTTTTCTCAAACGAAGAAATGCTAGGTTTATGCCAATTAAAACTTGTCAGCGGCGTTGCCTATCTTCTAAATTTGACAGAAATTGATAATAAAATTTCCATTGAAAGTCTTGCAAATCTCTTTTTGATTGTGGTAGAATTTTTACGTCGCGTAGAAATCAGCTCTGTTGTTTTTCCTATCCAAAGAGAAATCGATGTGCCTTTAGCTGAAACGATCGGCTTTGACAAAGTCAGCGACACCCTTTATGTTTTTGAATTAGCCGAAGAGGAAGAGGAAAATCATCACTGTTCTTGCGAAGATGAAAACTGTCATTGCTCACACTGAGTTGATATGGGGTCGTAAAGGTTTCGACGGGGTTTCTGAAGCAGGATAAGCGGGTAGAGTCGCAGATCTCTTTAAAGCTGCAAATTAAAATTAAACGCTAACAATAGAGTAGCACTCGCTGCCTAATTAGGCAGCCATCCGTTTGTGGAGGACCGCGGACACAAAACGGGTGTCACTGAAGCGGTGAACGTGAATCAGGCAAAGCTTTGAGCCTGGTCACGCATTTATGAAGCTACCTTTGTCGTAGCCTGCCGGTGAGCGGCGACAAAGGAAAATCAAACCACCGGCTACACCCGAAGAAAGTTCTGTGAATCAAATTTCGGACAGGGGTTCGATTCCCCTCGACTCCACCATATAAGAAAAAGACGAGCTCATTTTTATTTGGACATGAGCTCGTCTTTTCTTCTGTTTTTAAAAACATGATCCGTTATATGCTTTTATTGTGTTTGTCTAACTTTTTGTTGAGGCCCTCAGTGCTTTTCTTAATTATCCAGTGAATAATTGCCCAAATAACGATATAACCTATAACAAAAATTGCAGAGAACACGATAATAGGTACGATTCCAAAGTCCAGCCAGCTGTTAATTAAATATGTACCAAGATAGCTGAAATATAAAATGATCCCGTGTATCAAGATCGCTGTCATTAAAGGTAGCTGTTCGATTTGATAGATTGCATTCATGCCACCTGCAATAAAGGCAAGCGCGCTCAATGAAAATATACCGATGCAAGCTTCATTGACAGATAAAGTGTATACGTCGACAGTTCGCTGCAATATCAGATAGATAATTGCCAAAACGATCGGACCGAAAATGCAAGTAGAGATACCGCGACGCAAAAAGTCTAAAATAAACTTTTTCATATTCATTCATACCTCCTTTTGATTTCTGCAAAGCAACGCCTTGAAACGTAATCTTGATAGCCACACTTGAACACAGCGTCGATACCGCCGCCAAATACTCCGGCAAATCTTTGAATACAGTGTTCGTTTGCCAGAGTTGACTTGTTGATGCGGATAAAGTAAGAAGGCAAAGAATTCTCTAAATCTCGAAGTCTATCTTTAAGAAAATAACGGTTGCCATCGGTATCTATGGCAACAACCTTTCTGTCAAGAACTGTAATACATTCAATTTCTCCAAAGGATAACTTTCGCATTTCTTCTTGTCGATATCCTATAATATAGTCTTCTTTTGGCAAGTTGCGCACAAGAGCTTCTAACTGTTGAGTAAAAGTAGATGGCGCGTGAACGATTGCTATAATTTCTTCTTCGGAATCCTTATCGATGATAAGTTTATATTTCATTAAGAAACTCCTTACTGGTTTTTCATTTGTCTGAGAAAGCAGTGTATTGCAAATACCGTGATTGCCAAACTATAAAACACAACTGGAAAAATATGTGTTACCGCTAATGTAAAATTGCCGCAAAATAACGCTTTTTCCATTTCTGCTGCGTGATAAAACGGGAGGAGATTTGCGATTTTTTCAAAAAATCCGCCTACGTGCTTTAAATCAAACCATACCCCCGAAAGATATGCAGATAGGTTAGTTAGTAATGCACCGCAAATACCTCCGACCTGCTTGACATTAAAGATACTTCCGCAAAACAGGCCGAGCGAAATGTTAAAAATTGCCATAGGAATTATCCCGAAAATTGAATATAAAATATTTATGCTAATGGTAAGCCCCAAAGGAATTGCGAAAAGAAAACAGATAAGCGACTGACAGATCGCGATAGGCAAAAGTGAAAGCATATATCCGGCAATATAATCAAATCCTGTGAGAGGCGTTGTGTAAAGCCTTTGCAAGAGAGAGCTCTCGCGGTCTTTTGCAATCAGTGTAGCCGAGAAGAGAGTCATAAAGGACAGTCCGAAAACAGCGACCCCCGGAGATAACTTATTGATTTCAAATAAGTCTACCGGAATGTTAGCCTGAATCGCGCTCAGAAGAACTAACAGAACCAATGGAAAACCCAATCCAAAGCTTAAATTGATAGGGTCCCGTAAAACCTCTTTTGCACATCTCTTTCCAAATGTCAGAGTCCTTCTCATATCTCACTCTCCTTTATAATTGATATGAATGCGGATTCAAAGTCATCTGTATCCGCCATTTTTTTCAATTCTTCTACCGTTCCCGTGGCAAGAAGTTTTCCGTTTTTCATAATACCGATACGGTCGGAAAGTGACTGAGCTTCTTCCATATAATGTGTAGTTAGAATAATTGTTACGTTTCCTTTTAAAGCGCGAATAACTGACCAAAGCTCATATCTTGCAATAACGTCAAGGCCGAGTGTGGGTTCATCCAGAAAAAGGATTTTCGGTTCGCAAATCAGCGCCATTGCAATGCTGACACGACGTTTCCATCCACCTGACAACTTGCCGGCCCTTCTGCTTAGAATATCCCCTAAGGAAAACTGCTGTGTTATGTCTCTTATCTTCCCGGCTGCCTTTTCTTTTGAAAAGCCATAAATTCCACAGATCAGCTCTAAATTTTCTTTAACCGTAAGGTTCGGTGCAACGGCTGTTTCCTGTGGCAATACTCCAATTAAAGGCTTTACCTTTTCCGGTTCCTTTGTTACACTAAAACCGCCTACAAAGGCATCCCCGCTCGAAGGCTTGGTCACACAAGTGAGCATTTTTATTGTTGTAGTCTTTCCTGATCCGTTTACACCAAGCAGAGAAAACAATTCGCCTTGCCGTATTTTTAAATTGAGCTTGTCTACAGCGGTAAGTTTTTTGTACTGTTTGACAAGCTCAATTGTTTCAATTATTTGCATACGACTTCCTCCTTTATATTTGCAATGCAATTATAGCAAATTTAAAAGGAAAAAAAGTGATTTTTTGTCTGTTCGGTTAATTTTGATACTTAATCGGCATTTTGCATGTGTTCTTTTTGAATTTATTTTAGATTTTCGAGCACTTTTAAAAGAAATTCCCAGCACCGAATCACCGATTCGATTTCCACCCGCTCGCTTGGCGTGTGAACGTTTTCCATATTCGGACCAATGGAAACCATATCTAAACCAGTAATTTTTTTTGCAAAAATTCCACATTCCAGGCCTGCATGGATGGAACAAATGCTCATTTTTTTGCCATACATAGATTCATAGGTTTCTGCCATGACCTCGCGAAGCGGAGACATGCTTTGATACTCCCACGCCGGATAATCTTCGCTCAGCGATAAAATTCCACCGAGACTTTCAGACAAACACCGAAATTTTTCAATGATTTCATTTTTCCCGTTTTCAACATTTGACCGAATCAAGAATTCCAAAATCAACTTATCATTTTGGATGGAAACACTACCAAGATTAGAAGAAGTTTTGATAAGAATGGAAGGCTTTTCACAGATTTCCAAAACTCCGTTAGGTATCAGCATAAGTGCTGATATTAATATGTTGCTGGAGTCCCGGTTCAAATATTTGTCGGGGGAATCAACAGCTACAGATATAATTTCAGCATTTGGCTCTGTCTGAGCACACGCAATCTTTAGCTTAACATTAAAGTTTGAGAGTAAGCGTTCAAAGTGATCCTGCAGGGAACTGTCAAAACATATTGTCGCGCTTGCTGTACTTGGAATCACGTTTAATCGGCCGCCCGATTCAAAATTTGATATGTGGATGGGAAAATGATTTTTCAGTTCGTAGATAAATTTTGTTAAAAGAATGGCAGCATTCTTGCGTCCTTTTCCTATGTCCATTCCGGAGTGTCCGCTCAGAAGTCCTTTTACGGATAGCGTCTTTGCGCACTTCTTCTTCGAATTGTTATCATATAAAACCGGAAGTATCCAGTTCACGCGTACTCCGCCGGCACAACTTACCGTCAAGACACCTTCTTCTTCAGAGTCAAGGTTAATGAGGCGTTTTCCCTTGAGATTTGTGCTGTCCAGCTTATTTGCACCGTTCAATCCAATTTCTTCATCAACTGTCAAAAGTGCTTCCAAAGGCGGATGAGAGATTGTACCATTGTCATCTAAAATTGCCAGGATATAGGCAATTGCAATGCCGTTATCACCACCTAGCGTGGTGCCGTCGGCATACAGGTATTTTCCGTCGCATAAAACGTCGACGCCCTCCTGATCCATATTCTTTTTGCAGTTTTCGCGTTTTTCGCAGACCATATCAAGATGACCTTGGAGAATGATAGCTTCACGATTTTCATATCCTTTTGTTCCGTCTTTGAAGATCATAATATTGCCGGCATCATCTTGAAAAGATTTCAGTCCTCGTTCTTTTGCAAAACGAAGACAGTATTCTGTAATATTGCTCATGTTTCCGGATCCGCGTGGAATTTTTGAAATTTCATAAAAAAACTTCAAAACATTTTTTGGCACAAATTTTTTGCAAACCATAACACACCTTCTAAAATTGATATTGATTCTATTTTATATTAGCATTACGATTTTGTCTATGTTATATTAACTGAATTTAAATGTACCAATGTAGATTAGGTGATATAAAAAAGGATAAGGGAGAAATCCCTTATCCTTTTTTTAATCGTTTTGTTATTTTTTCAAATTGATGGCGGCTTTTGCCTTTTCAACAATGAAACGGGCGGACAGGCCGAATTCATCAATCAGATCGCCGGCTTTGCCGGACTTGCCGAAGCAGTCGTTGACGCCTACACGCAAAACAGGAACGGGGCACTCTTCGGCAAGAGCTTCGCAGACTGCACTTCCAAGGCCGCCAATCACGTTATGCTCTTCAGCGGTGACAATGCATCCGGTTTTTTCGGCATTCAGCTTCAGAATCTCTTTGTCGATCGGCTTGATGGTGTGAATGTTAACAACGGCGGCAGAGATGCCTTCCTTTTTCAGTTCATCGGCTGCTTTTAAGGCTTCTGCGGTGCAAATTCCGGTGGAAACGATGGTGACATCTGTTCCTTCACGGAGCTGCTGGCCTTTTCCGATTTCAAACTCGAAGGTCTCCTCGTCATTTACCACCGGTACTGCAAGTCTACCAAAGCGCAGATATACAGGTCCGTTATAGTGGATAGCCGCATACACGGCAGCTCTGGCTTCAACAGCGTCGCCGGGATTGATAACTACCATGCCGGGGATGGTTCTCATAATTGAAATATCCTCGTTGCATTGGTGAGTAGCGCCATCTTCACCTACAGTAATACCGGCATGAGTTGCACCGATCTTTACATTCAAATGAGGATAACAAACAGAGTTGCGAACTTGTTCAAACGCTCTTCCGGCAGCAAACATTGCAAAGGAGCTTGCAAACACGGTTTTACCTGTTGTGGCAAGGCCTGCTGCAACACTAATCATATTAGCCTCTGCGATACCGCAGTTGATAAAGCGATCCGGATATGCTTTCTTAAAATTGGCAGTTTTTGTGGATTTGGAAAGGTCGGCATCCATTACCACGATGTTTTCATCAGCTCCAAATTCAGCCAAAGCATCGCCATAGGCTTCTCTGGTTGCAATTTTTTGACCGATTTCATATTTCTTTTGAAGTTTCATTGATTTCACCGTTCCTTTCCTGATCAGTTCAGTTCTGCGAGAGCCGCTTCAAGTTCGGCTTTTGCGGTTTCGTATTGTTCAGCGTTGGGAGCATTTCCGTGCCAACCGGCTTCATTTTCCATAAAGGACACGCCTTTGCCCTTGACGCACTTACAAACGATGGCAAAGGGCTTGTCGCTTTTTTCTGCTTGTGCAACTGCCGCTTCGATCTCGTCTAAATTGTGACCATCAATTACAGCAACGTTCCAACCAAAGGCGGCAAATTTAGCATCAATGGGTGTGGGGTTCATAACTTTGGTGATATCGCCGTCAATCTGCAGACCGTTAAAGTCAATGAATGCGCAGAGGTTGTTCAAACCATAGTGAGAAGCGAACATGGCTGCTTCCCAAACCTGTCCTTCTTCTAATTCTCCGTCACCTAGAACCGTGTATACTCGATAATCCTTTTTATCAAGCTTTGCACTGAGAGCAATGCCGCAAGCGGCAGAGATGCCCTGACCCAGAGACCCGGAAGACATATCGATGCCGGGGATATGTTTCATATCCGGATGTCCCTGAAGAATGCTGGTTTTGTTGCGGAAGGTTTTTAAAAGATCTGTGCTAAAATATCCGCGAAGCGCAAGCGTTGCATAAAGGGCGGGACAAGTATGACCCTTGGACAAAACAAAACGATCACGATCGGCCATTTTGGGATTTTTAGGATCGATGTTCATCTTATCAAAATACAGATAAGCAAGAATTTCAGCGATTGAAAGAGATCCGCCGGGATGGCCGGAAGAAGCGCTGAAGATCTCTTCAAGAGCGCCGAGCCTGATTTTAGTGGCAACTTTTTGAAGCTCAAGCTTTTGTTTGTTTTCCATGATTTTCCTCCAATATGGTTATTTTTTGCCTGAATCCAATTTATATATCAAATCTGCAATGCAACCGTCACGGTGATGGCAGAGTTGAAGCAAAGAAATATCTTTTATAGTGTCAAGAGCATTCTCCGGACAAGCTGATATGTCGGCTTTTTCTAAAAGATCGAAATCATTTTCAAAGTCTCCGACGCCAACAATGGTTCGACTTGAATAGAGATTTTTTAGGTCACCAAGCTTATTTCCCTTACCGGCTCCACGGGGGAGTAACTCCAGCAACTCGGGAGAAGAGGTCGTTGTATTCATGGAACGTAAGGGAAGAGTGGAAACAAATTCCGAAAGCGATTGGATCTGTAAAGGTGATCCAACAAAAACCAGCTTATGCCAAGGATATTCAATATAATCTTTTAAGCGTCCCCTTACGATAATGGGGGAAAGGGAAGTATCCTTTTGGAAAGGGAGCGGCACGTGATCGGGACACAAAAAGCCAAGATCAAAGCTGATACGGTAGCCGATATTTGGAAATTGATCGTAAATTCTATCTAAAATGGGAAGCAGCTCTTCTTTGTTAAGAGAAATTACACCTTGCATGCGCTCTGTGTTGAAATCGTAGAGGTAGCATCCGTTGCAAAGGATAGCAGGACACGAAATAAAGTCTCTTGCATTAGGAAACACGTACTTTAATACGCGAAAGTCGCGTCCGGTCGCGATGGTAAACAATCCGCCGTTATCAACAAAATAGCGGATCGCTTTCAAGTTCTTTGGAACAAGTGTACCACGCTCTCCTAAAAAAGTTCCATCCAGATCGGAAACAATCAGATACTGATTGAATTTTTTCATTACAGATTATAATTTCCTCAAAAGTGTCAGTGTGTTTTCAAAATAAGAGGGAAGAGCAGAATCAAAATACAAGTTCTTGCCACTTATGGGGTGACGAAATCCTAAAATTTTTGCATGAAGGCACTGTCCGGATAGACCAAAGTTCTTTCTGCCGCCGGCGTATAGAGGGTCCGCTAAAACCGGACAGGAAAGGGAAAGCATATGAACGCGTATTTGATGGGTTCTGCCGGTCTCAAGAGTTAATTCCAAGTGAGAATATCCAGACATCCGTTCTAAAACTTGAAAATGGGTCCGTGCCTCTTTTGTGTTTGGTGAACCGATGGGATAACAAGCCATTTTCTTTCGGTCTTTTTGACTTCTGCCAATGGAAAGATTAACGCTACCGGAGTCAGTTCTTGGACCGCCGTAGACAATAGCCTGATACTTTCTGGTAAACGAATGATCTTGAAACATAGCGGCAAGGCCAATGTGTGCTTCGTCATTTTTTGCAACAACAATCAACCCGCTGGTATCTTTATCAATGCGATGCACAATGCCGGGGCGTAATTTACCATTGATCCCGGAGAGAGAATCTTTGCAGTGATAGAGAAGAGCATTGACAAGGGTTCCACTATGATTGCCGGGCGCAGGGTGAACGACCATGCCTTGCGGTTTGTTGACAACAATCAAGTCACGATCTTCATAGAAAATGTCTAAAGGGATATTCTCCGGAAGCGCTTCAATTTCCTCGTTCTCCGGGAATACAAAATGAATCTTATCGCCGATGGACAGCAGATGCTTCTTGCTGACGGTCTCTCCGTTGACAAGGACATCGCCTTTTTCAATTAGCTGTACAGAGCGTGAACGCGAGAGCTGCAGATTGTGTGAGAGAAACAGATCAAGACGAATTCCTTCTTCTTGAGAAATAAGAATGTTCTCCGGTTGACAAGTTATCATCGTTTGCAATCCGTTGGTTTTACATCGTCATCTATCGTGTTACGACATGATGAGATTTTTTTTGACTGTTGTTCCTGTATGAAATCTAAAATTAGGTGCAGAACCATCAAAACCGCTCCAATGGAAATAAAGCTGTCTGCTATATTAAAAATTGGGAAGTCGATAAAATCAAAGCTCAGAAAGTCGATCACATAACCTAAACGTACTCGATCGATCATATTGCCGATTCCTCCCCCTATAAAAAAAGAAATCGAAAGGCGAAACAGAAACGACAATTTCTCTTTTCGTGTATAAATAAGGTAAAAAATAAAGAGAAGGATCGCGATACTGGAAATAATCATAAAAACCCAGCGCTGGTTCTGTAAAATTCCCCAAGCCGCTCCAGGGTTTTCATGATATCGGAAAGAGAGGAGCCCGGGGAGAAAGGATGCGCTTGCTTTTTCAATTAAAAAAAAAGCAGCTAAGTATTTTGTTATTTGATCGATCGCAACGATGAAAAGAATGATCAGTGTAATGAGCATAAAAACACCTTATAACAACGAATAGGCCGCACCATGGCGGCCATTCGGTTTCATGTAAGCGAGGAAATGTTGTCCTGTGAGTTCTTTTCTTCTTCAGCTGAAGTTAAGAGCGTAATTTCGGAGCCATCGAGAGCTTCTTTCTTTGCATGTTCAAAAGCTTCATCTTCTTGGAAAAATGAATTGGGTTCCGGCATTTCGTCTAATTTCATTTCCTGGATCATTTCAACGTGCTTTACATAATCACCGTAAAGCTTGTGCTGAAAATCAAGGGCGAGCTTTCTTAAGCGGACAATATTTTCCTTTTCTTCTTCTACTTTCAATTTCGCTTGTGCGATGATCTCATCGCAGCGGCCACGAAGATCATCCTCTTTGGCGGCTGCCTCCTTGTGAGCATTGTTCACGATTGCTTCACCAAGCTTTTGTGCTTTTAAAATAGCGGATCGAATGGATTCTTCGTCGTTTGACAGCTCAGCGTATTTAGCTTGAACTTTGTGGAATTTTTGTTCCAGTTCGGTCGCGGTTTTATACGCCTCAGTATACTTTTCAATCAAAAAATCAAAATATTCATCCACTTCTACCGGATTATAGCCGCGAACTGCTCTTGAAAAGGTTTTGTTTTTTAACTCGTGGGGAGCGATCATGAAAGTTCCTTTCGTGTTAGAAATTTACTGCCGGTAATAGATATAGCACAGCTGAAAGTAACAGATAAGCAATTAAAAAAGAAAGATCAATGGGAAATCCAGAAAGAAAGCGACTTCGATCTAACACGTTGCGAATCGGAAGGATCAAAGGCTCCGTGGTGCAATAAAGGAAACGAATTAGTGGTGTTTCATCGTCAAAGGGAATCCAAGAAACGATAGCGCGGGCAACCATTAAGAGTTGTAACGCAAAAATCGCTAAATAAACAACAGAGACGATGATTTGTATAAAAACTTGCAATGTTGATTATTCTTTCGCAAAAGCGGTGTCTTGGGATGCGGTCAGTTTTTCACCGGAAAGCTCCACATTGTTGGGGGTAACCACGTAAGTGTTTGTGGCAACTTTTCTTAAATCACCGTTAATTGCATAAGCTACACCATTGAGAAAGTCAATCAGTCTGCGTGCAGTTTCCTTGTTGGTCTCTTCCAGGTTCAAAAGGATGGTCTTGCGATCTACCAGATAGTCTGCAATCTGAGTCACCGTTTCCAACTTCTCAGGTTTTACAACAATCATTTCGATGGAAGAACCGCTGGAAACACTGACATTAGAAGAAATTCTGCTATCCATGTCGATCATTTGCGACGGATCTGCCATTTCGTTGTAGTCTTCTTGTGCCTCGTAACCCTCATCATAACCAACTTGTTCTTCGCTATCTCCATAAACGAATTTGCCGATGATATCTTTGATGCCCATCTTATTTATCCTCCAAAATTGTATATTTAAATTCTCTCGCCAAATGCGGCTGTCCCGATACGAACGAGCGTTGAACCGCTCTCAATCGCAATGGCATAATCAGTAGACATGCCGATCGAAAGCACCGCCATGCTAATATTATCTATTTTTTTTGCCGATATGTCAATATACAAATCCATAATTTTTTGAAAATATTGTTTTTGTGTCGAAAAAGATGTCATTTTCGGCGGAATTGCCATTAGCCCACAAACATGCAAGTGCGAAAATTTCGAAATACTTTCAAGAAAAGGGATGACCTCATTGGGAAGAAGGCCGGATTTGGATTTTTCATTGCCGATATTGACTTCACACAAGACATTCATCACTTTTCCAATTTTCTCAGCTTGACGATTGATTTCTTTTGCAAGTTCAATCCGGTCTAGTGAGTGTATCATATCGACTTTATCAATGATATATTTTACTTTGTTTGTTTGCAATACACCAATAAAATGAATGGAAGCTTTTTTATCAATGCGATCGTATTTTTCTAAGAGCTCCTGGACGCGATTTTCACCAATAAGGTCTACACCAAGCGAAATTGCAAAATTAATTTCTTCCGGGCTCCTGGTTTTTGTAGCAAGGAGTAATTTTGGTGTTTGCCCGTAAGGGCTCTTTTTTGCACTTGCTGCAATGTTTTTCTGAATTGTAGCAATGCTGTCTCTAATCCTGTCCTTTTTTTCATTAGAAAGAGAAGGGGAGGGATCAATTGAGAATTTTTCCGACATATAAATCCTTTCCTTCGGTAATGACACGGTCATATCGAGATAAGAATGATCCGGCATCCTCGTCGCCGGGCACCTTTTCCAAGCTGTAATAATAGGAATCAGCAGAATAGATAATATCTACTTTCCTGAACACAACTGAATTTCCTGAAATGACATAAACGCCTTGTACTCCGTTCAGAACGCGAAGAGCGGAACGAGGAAAAGCAATGCCTTGAACTTTTTCTTTGACGATTCGGATCGGCTGTTGTCTGGTATAGTCAAAATCTTGAGGGATTTCTTCAATTAAAAAGCAAAGAACCACAGAATCCTTATCGGTTTGCGTTACTTTTTTTTCCAGAATTGCATTGAGCTGTTGTCCGGAGGAATAGAGAAAAGTTACAGGGTAAGAAGCGCCTACGATGAGTTCCTCCGCTTCCGCATCGGAAACCTCGCACAACGTATGCCAATGAAAATCGGTAATGATCTTGCCGATGGCTAATTCTCCGTAATCATGTCTATTTTCGGCAATGAGCTGATGAAAAGAATCCACAGTTAAGTTTTTAACTTTTTCAGGAGTAAAAACACTTTCATAACCATCAAGTAATGTGGAAAAATAACCGGGAGTCGTGGCATACACGGAATGCAGTAGATCTTGCAGAGAATTGGTTAGCTCTGCTTTTTTTTGCTGAAGATCCTGTATCCGATCTTGAAAATTCTCTTTGCCGGAAACGATCAACTGTCGCTTGTTTAAGTGAATTAAAAGCTCATCTTTATACTGTGAAGTGAGTGAAATGTCTTCCTCTAGCATGGCTAAACGTAATTTCACTAACGAGTCATAAATTTTGCCGTCGATCTTTGAGATATCGGAAGTAAGATAATTGGTGTCCACAGAGGAACGTTCCAGTGTGGAAACTTCTTGATCGATTTCTTGAATTTGATTTTGAATATCTACACCTTGTGAAGTTGAAAAAACGGTAGCGATCAGCTGGTTGGCTCCGATTTTTTGGGATTCGGAGGTAAAGTATGCTACAATTCCTTTTTCATTGGTGTAAAGAACCTTTTCATTGCGAACCAGATACCCGGTTTTTTCCAGTGTATTTTCTGCCGTTTTTGCAATGGCATATTCATAAGAAACATCGGTTGTAAGTCCGGAAAGGAGCTGAATAATGATATAGACAATGATAAAGCTGGAAAGCAAAAATACTGCTAAATTTATTAACAAACGTTTCGCTTTCATGAAACTTTCTCCTCCAAAAATTTTTCCGTAAGCTCCTGAATACGAGCAAAAGGATCACAATCTGTGACCATAATGATCGGAATAGCATCTTCGTATCGACCAAACCATGTGATCTGGCGCTTTGCATAATTTCTCGTTTTTTGTTTGAGCCGGTCAACGCAATGCTCTAAGCTTTCTCCTTGCAGTAAATGGGGAAGTAATTCTTTGTACCCAATGGCTTGGGAAGAAGTTTTGCTCGAAAAGTAGCCATTGGAAAGCAAGTGCTTTGTTTCCTCGAGAAGTCCTTGAGAAATCATTTGATCGACTCTTTGATTAATACGATCGTATAAAACTTGACGGTCTTCAAACTTCAAATAAAATTTCAAAAAAGAAAACTCACTTGACTTTTTGTGCGATTCCTTTTTAAATTCCGACAGTGTTTTTCCTGTGGAGGCATACACCTCTAAGGCTCGTAAAATTCTTTTCAAGTCCTTTTCGTGAAGAGGGGACGCGCTTTCCGGATCGACAGCTCGAAGTTCTTCCAGAAGTTTCGCGCCTTGTCCTGCTGCTGCACGTTCCAACAAAGAACTGCGCACATTCGGATCCACCGTCATTTCACCAAAATCCGTGTTGTTAAAAACGGAGTCCAAATAAAGCCCGGTGCCGCCCACTAAAATCGGCAACTTATTCTCTTCCAGCGCGAGATTGATTTCACGCTTTGCCGCTTCTTTAAAATCAAAAACAGAGAAAGTTTCCGTTGGATCGCAAATATCAATCAGTTTGTGGGGAACCAGGTCCATTTCCATACGGCTGGGTTTTGCGGTTCCGATATTCATGTGCCGGTAAATCTGCATAGAGTCGGCGGAAATGATAACTCCGTTAAAAGCTGTAGCTAAACGGATGGCCAGAGAAGATTTTCCGGAAGCCGTAGGGCCAAAAATGCTGATACAACGTTTCATAAAATTAACATTGCGTCACCAAATGAAAAGAAACGGTAGTTCTCTTCCACTGCGTGACGGTAGGCGAGCATAGTATTTTCATATCCTAAAAGCGCAGAAACCAACATAATCAATGTGCTTTCGGGGAGATGAAAGTTGGTAATCAAAGCATCCACAATTTTAAAAGAGTAACCAGGATAAATAAAAATATTGGTCTGTGTATGGTTTGAAATTAGATTTCCTTTTGAATCGAAAGCGCTTTCAAGAGTTCGACAGGACGTGGTTCCAACGGCGATGATCCTTCGGCCCTCACGTTTTGCTGCAGAAATAATCTCAGCGCTCTCCTGAGGAACATGGAAAAACTCACTATGCATTGGGTGCTTTGTGATGTCCTCTTCCTTTACTGGACGAAACGTGCCGATTCCGACATGAAGGATTACAGGAGCAATATAAACGCCCATTTTTTGAATTTTCCCCAAAAGTTCATCAGTAAAATGAAGGCCTGCTGTCGGTGCGGCAGCGGAACCGTCCTCTTTTGCATATACGGTTTGATATCTGTTTTTGTCTTCTAGCTTCTTGGTAATATAAGGGGGAAGCGGCATGTTACCGATCTCGTCGAGAATTTCTAAAAAATTCCGATTGGGATCATGATCAAAGGCGATAAGACGATCACCGTTTTCTTCCACGTTAAGAACTTTTGCCTTGAGAAGGCCATCCCCAACCAAAAACTCTTTTCCAGGCTTGGCTTTTTTGCCGGGCTTGACCATGCAGTACCAAGTATCCATTTCTTTTTGGCGAAGAAGTAAAATTTCCAGTGGGGAACCGGTATGAATATCTCGAGCAAACAGTCTTGCAGGAATCACCTTGGACTGATTGATAACCAAAACATCACCGGGTTTTAAGAAATCGGGTAGTTCATTAAAGATATGATCCTCAAGGCTTCCGTCTTTGTAGGCAACCAAGAGACGGGAAGAATCCCGCGGGGTTACCGGTGTTTGCGCAATTTGTTCGGAAGGTAGATGAAAATGATATGATGATCTTCTCTGTAAATAATCCGGCGTCATGGCTCGTCCTTTGAAAAAATGTTTGACAATCAGGTGAAGAAATGGTATTATGAACCCACTGAAATTATATTATACTATAGATACTGGTTTTTTTCAACAGTTTTTTCTTCTCTGCATATCTTGGCTCACCTTTCATAAAACGCTTTGGCAAAAAACCAGAAAGGATCCGTAACATGTATCGAATTTTACTTTCCGGCTGCGGTGGAAGAATGGGAAAGGTGGTCGCCCAAATTTGCGATAGCCGTGAAGATTTTGTGATTCTAGCCGGTGTTGACCCCTCTCTCCCTGAATGTGGCTTTCCCGTTTATGCCAATTGGGAACAGGTCAAAGAAGTACCGGATGTCATCATTGATTTTTCTTTCCATACAGCAATCAATGACATTTTAAAATATGCAGTGCATCATAAGGTGCCTGTAGTGATTGCTACCACCGGTTTTACAGAATCAGAATTGGAATTGATCAAAAAAGCCGAAGAAAAGATCCCGGTTTTTCGCTCGGCCAATATGTCACTGGGCGTCAATCTTCTTTGTCAACTTGCTAAAAGAGCAGCAAGATTTCTTCCGGATTTTGATATCGAGATCATTGAGAAACATCACAATCAAAAAGTTGACTCACCCAGCGGTACCGCGCTTATGATCGCCGATGAAATTTGTTCTGTTACACCCACTGAAATGGAATATCGCTTTGGTCGCTCCGGGATTTGCGGAAAGCGAAAAAGGGATGAAATCGGTATTCATGCCGTTCGTGGTGGCACCATCGTCGGGGAACACGAAGTACTCTTTGCCGGATCCATGGAAACTGTTACTATTTCTCATTCCGCCTCTTCCAGAGAGATTTTGGCAAATGGCGCTGTCTGTGCTGCTGAATTTATTCTGGGAAAGATGCCCGGGCATTATAGTATGAAGGATCTTTTTGCTGACTAGACCATATAAGTTTTACAAATTCAAACATCTTAGTTGGAATATTTGACTCTTTGCACTGCACATCAACTACAGTACAAACTGATCAAGCCTGAGCTTTGCTCAGAGCCGGGTTACGTAAGTAACAGTGGATTTTACCCACGGGACAGTTTTCTAGCTGATCCCGTGGGATTTTGTTTAAATGAATTGAACGGCTTAAACTTCATACACGATCCGATCCGTCACAAAACCATGTTTTGCTTCATAGAGTGAAATAACAAATGATTGAAAGAGGACAATATGAAAAGAAAAGTATTATCAAACTGTCCCCATAATTTTCAGAGCACATCGCCAATGGAATATAAAAAAAGCGCTTATCGAGTCTCTCTTATCAGCATTTTAGGAAACACGGTGCTTTCTTTGTTTAAGTTTCTTGTTGGTATTTTTGCACATTCCGGTGCTATGATCAGTGATTCGGTGCATTCTGCCTCCGATGTGCTCAGCACCATTATTGTTATCGTTGGTATAAAGATTTCCGCCAAAGACTCCGATAAAGACCATCCATATGGCCACGAACGTTTTGAGTGTGTTGCTGCTATTGTACTTGCCGTAATTTTACTGATAAGCGGAATTTTTATCGGCCTTTCGGCACTTGAGAGTTTGTTTACTGAAAATAGAAACAAAATAGCTGTACCTGGGATTTTTGCATTAATTGCGGCATTGATTTCGATTATATGTAAAGAATCAATGTATTGGTACACGCGATTTTATGCGAAACGATTAGATTCGGGAGCTCTTATGGCCGATGCTTGGCATCACCGAAGTGATGCTTTTTCCTCTGTTGGAGCATTGATTGGAATTGCCGGTGCCAGAATGGGATTGCTTATCTTGGAACCAATTGCCAGCCTTTTGATATGTGTTTTTATTGCAAAAGCCGCTTACGATGTTTTTTTGGACGCGGTAAAGAAAATGGTAGATCGGTCCTGTAGCGAGGAAACAGAAAAGGAAATGTCCGCTTGCGCTAGCAGACAAGAAGGCGTTCTTGGCGTGGATCTGATTCAAACCAGGGTATTTGGAAATAAAATCTACGTTGATATCGAAATACGTGCAAACGGCAGTATTTCTCTCGAAAAAAGCCACGATATTGCAGATCGGGTGCACAATGCGATTGAGGAAAATTTTGAGAAAGTCAAACACATTATGGTTCATGTCAATCCGGAAGTTGTACGGGACGAAGAAAGTAAATTGTAATCAATTTAATATTTAAAAGAGCAAAGAGGCCGTTTTATAAGCGGCCTCTTTGCTTATTTATTTTGTTCTTTATCCAGAGCTTTTCTCACTGCCTTAGCTAGTTGATCTGCACAGGAAGTTTGCCGGAATCCGCAAGTATTGCCTTTAAGGTTTTCTTCAATTGTCTCCACGGTCATTCCGTCCACAAGCTTTGCAACTGCCTTTAAGTTTCCGTTGCAACCGCCTTGAAAGACAACGTTTTTAACAATGTTTCCTTCTAGTTCAAATGTGATCATTTGCGCGCACGTTCCGCTTGTTTTATATTGATGCCTCATGCCGATACCTCGTTTGGATTTTCTATTATTTTATCACATCAAAGTAAAATTGCAAGCGCTTTGACTTTTTTTTCATCATGTGATAAAATGAAACGAAAAAATGTAATGCGAGAGTGTGACTGTGAACTTTCAAAAAAATCAAATTTTAGAAGCCGAAATTTGTGATATCAATATGCTCGGCTTTGGTGTTGCCAAAATTTCTGGTGCAGTAATATTTATAAAAGATGCGATTCCGGGTGAAATTTGCCGAATTCGCATCATCAAGTGCGAAAAAAATTACTATGTAGGAAAAGTAGAGGAGCGAATCAAAGAGTCTTCTTTGCGTAACCGTGATGTCTGTCCTCATTTTCTCCGCTGCGGTGGATGCGCTTTCCAGCATATCCATTACGATATGGAGAAAGACATCAAAAAGAAATACATTGAATCTTGTTTAAAGAAAGGCGGGGTAGAGGGAGTTTGCGTTTTAGAACCGCTTTCAACGGACAATATCGATGGCTACCGGAACAAAGCTCAATTTCCTGTAAGCTCCTTGTCAACGGGAGAAGTGTTTGCTGGGTTTTACTCACCGCGAACCCATAAGATATGCGCAGTAGACAACTGCCGGATTCAGGATCCCACCTTTCTTCCCATCGTAAAACATGTTTGCCGTAAACTGACCCAGTATTCCATACTTCCTTATCGAGAGGATGATGACACCGGGCTTGTTCGGCACATTTATCTGCGCCGTGGAAAAGCTAGCGGCGAAGTGATGCTATGCTTGGTTTTGAAAAAAGATGCATTCCCAAATGAAAAAGAGTTTGTCGATAACATAAGAAATACCTTTCCGGAAGTTGTAAGCATTGTCTTTAATATTCAGCCGGAAAAAACCAACGTGATTTTAGGAAAGAAGACTCGCGTTCTTTGGGGAAAAGAGAAAATTTCCGATATTCTTTGTGACAGAAAACTGGAACTCTCTCCGCTTTCTTTTTACCAAGTCAACCATGATGCCGCAGAACTTCTTTATCGCACAGCCTTTGAAATGGCAAATCTCAAGCAATACGATCACATTTTGGATCTATATTGCGGAATTGGTTCCATCTCTTTGTCTGCAGCTCAAAATATTCCGATTTTAGGTGTTGAGATCATTTCGGAAGCGGTTGATGATGCCAGACATAATGCAGATATTAACGGGGTCAAAAATGCATCGTTTGTTTGCGGAGATGCGATTGATGCCTTTTCTATTCTGAAAGAGAAAAATTCAAAGTTTCCGCTGGTGATTGTAGATCCGCCGAGAAAAGGTCTTCCTGCCCCGCTAATACACGATCTGGCAGAGCACCGTATTCCTAAAATTCTTTACATCTCATGCGCTCCTGACACCCTGGCTAGGGATCTGCGTATTTTCCAAAATTTGGGCTTCGCTGTTGGTAATATTCAACCTGTAGATCTGTTTCCTCGGACCGGACATGTTGAATGCGCAGTCATGCTTACTGCAAAAAATAACACATGACATTGTAAGATCAATACAAATGTAAAAGCTGTGCAGAAATTCTGCACAGCTTTTACGTTATACTTCAAAATTTTAGATCAAATTAAAGAGCGTTCACGGTGCGATCATCAACAAAGATCTCTTTGACCGCATTTTCTTCACTTACTGTCGCTACAGAATTTGCATCCTTGCCATTTCTTTCCTCCAGGAATTTTGATGCAACCTGTGGGAAGAGGGCGTAAGAGAGAACATCCTCTTCACACTTAGCAAGCTCGCCAGCTTCTTCTTTATATTTTTCCAATTCCGGAGAAATCAGGTCTGCCGGACGGCAGGTAATAACCTCATCGTTACCAATGGCTTTCTTTCTGACTTCTTCGTTAACCGGAGCGGGTAGCTGACCGTATTCTCCTCGCAAAAGGCCCTTGGTCTCTTTGGTTATCATTTTGTATCTTTCGCCGCAGAGCACATTCAAGACGGCCTGTGTACCTACAATTTGACTCGTGGGGGTCACAAGAGGAGGATATCCACAGTCTTCGCGAACACGGGGGATTTCCGCCAAAACGTCGTAAAATTTGTTTTCAGCCTTTTGCTGCTTCAATTGCGACAAAAGGTTGGAGAGCATTCCGCCAGGAACCTGATAGAGAAGGGTCTTTGTATCTACATTAAGAACCTTGGGATCCAAGATCTTCTCTTCTTTCAGCTTGTCAGCTATCGTGCGAAAATGAGCAGCCGCCTGGGCCAACTTTTCCAAATCTAACCCGGTATCACGCTCGGTTCCTTTCAGTGTGGCAACCAAAGCTTCCGTAGCCGGCTGGGAGGTACCATTTGCGAGAGGCGACAGCGCGCAGTCGACGATATCTACTCCTGCCTGAACAGCCATAAGGTTGGTCATATCTCCGGTACCGGAGGTATTGTGTGTGTGCAGATGAATGGGACAAGACACTGCAGACTTCAGAGCCTTCACCAATGCATAAGCATCATAGGGGAGAAGCAGATTTGCCATATCCTTGATGCAGATGACGTCAGCGCCCATCTCTTCAATCTTCTTGGAAAGGGTGACAAAATACTCCTGGTTGTGCACGGGACTGGTGGTGTAACTGATGGCGACTTCGCAGATTCCGCCGTACTTCTTAACAGAGTCCACAGCCTGTTTCAAGTTTCTGGTGTCGTTGAGCGCATCAAAAATACGGACAACATCAATGCCATTTTCAATGGATTTACGAACAAAGGCATCCACTACGTCGTCGGCATAGTGTTTGTAACCAAGAATATTTTGCCCACGGAAGAGCATCTGTAATTTTGTGTTGGGAAGCGCTTTTTTTAATGTGCGCAGTCTTTCCCAGGGGTCTTCGTGAAGAAAGCGCATGCAAGAGTCAAATGTTGCACCGCCCCAGCATTCCAAAGACCAGTATCCGATCTTGTCAAGGATTTCGCAGGCCGGAAGCATGTCTTCCAGCTTCATTCTTGTTGCAGCATGCGACTGATGTGCATCCCTGAGAATGGTGTCGGTAATATAAAGCTTTTTTTCTGACATAATTATCTCCTTATCAACCAAAGAGTGCAATCATCACTCCGGCGGCAATGGCAGAGCCAATGACTCCCGCAACATTAGGACCCATAGCATGCATCAACAAATAATTGTTAGGATCTTCTTCACGTCCAACCTTTTGTGCAATTCTTGCTGCCATAGGTACTGCGGAAACACCGGCTGCTCCAATCAAAGGATTTACTTTACCCTTGGTTAACAGACACATCAATTTGCCAAAAAGCACACCACTTGCTGTTCCCATTGCGAAAGCAAAAAGTCCAAGGAATAAAAT
>JAZOQB010000045.1:0-3571 GCA_045655865.1 Eubacteriales bacterium | reverse complement strand
CGGATATTGGCAACGTGGCGTAAAAGATTGGGAATTCCCTTTTCCAGCGCCACCAGATCCTCATCAGCAAGATCGTTTTTGGCCTTTCCGCCGTGCATTTTCAGAGCGCGAACGGTAGCAACCACGACCACGGCGCTAGGAACCAGACCCGCCGCGCGGCATTTGATATCCAAAAACTTCTCCGCGCCAAGATCTGCCCCGAAGCCCGCTTCGGTGATGGTGTAGTCTCCCATTTTCAGGGCAAGACGAGTTGCCAGTACGGAGTTGCAACCGTGGGCAATGTTGGCAAAAGGACCTCCGTGTACAAAAGCAGGGGTTCCTTCCAGCGTTTGTACCAAATTCGGTTTGATCGCATCCTTCAGCAGGGCGGCCATAGCACCAACCGCTTTCAAATCTCCCGCAGTTACAGGCTTATCCTCGTAATTGTATCCTACGATGATTCGGGAAAGACGGTCTTTCAGGTCCGAAATGGAGTCAGCCAAACAGAAGATAGCCATGATCTCGCTGGCAACGGTAATTTCAAAACCATCCTCGCGGGGAACTCCATTGGCTTTTCCCCCAAGGCCATCTACCAAAAACCGAAGCTGGCGGTCATTCATATCAACACAGCGTTTCCACGTGACACGGCGAACATCAATGCCAAGAGCATTTCCTTGCTGAATGTGATTATCCAACATAGCAGCAAGCAAGTTATTGGCCGCGCCAATGGCGTGAAAATCACCGGTAAAATGAAGGTTAATGTCCTCCATGGGGACCACCTGGGCATACCCGCCACCAGCCGCGCCGCCTTTTACACCGAATACCGGGCCCAGAGAGGGCTCGCGAAGGGCAACGGTAACATCCTTGCCGATCCGGGAAAGTCCGTCTGCCAAGCCAATGGTAGTGGTGGTTTTCCCTTCTCCGGCAGGAGTGGGGGTGATGGCGGTCACAAGGACCAGTTTCCCATCCGGCTTCTTGCTTTCCTTTAGGAGAGCCAGGTCAACTTTTGCCTTGTACTTGCCATATTGCTCAAGGTATTTTTCGTCAACATGGGCCTTTTTGGCAATTTCCGTAATGGGACGCATGACGCATTCCTGCGCAATTTCGATATCACTTTTGTATGCCATATAAGCTCTTCCTCTATACCAAATTACTGAAAATATTTTACAGCCGCTTCAAACATGCGAATGTCGTAATTTCCGGGAACGTTGGCGTAAAGACCTTTTCCGATCCGCTCACTGTGACCCATTTTACCAAACACTCTGCCATCGGGAGAAGTGATACCCTCGATAGCGAACATGGAATCGTTGGGATTGAAGTGAACATCAGTAGATGCATTGTCCTGAAAATCCACATACTGGGTGGCAATTTGACCTTTGGCAGCCAAATCGCGGATCAGACTTTCGTCTGCGAGAAAACGACCTTCGCCATGAGAGATCGGTACATGATACACATCGCCCACCTGAGTCAATGATAGCCAAGGCGAGAGATTGGAGGCCACACGAGTGCGCACGATCTTGGACTGGTGACGGGAGATGGTATTAAAGGTGAGGGTAGGACAAGACTCATCGGTGTCGATAATTTTGCCGTACGGTACAAGGCCCAACTTGATCAACGCCTGAAATCCGTTGCAAATTCCACACATAAGGCCATCCCGCTTTTCCAAAAGCTCTGTGACCCCCTCCTTGATTGCCGCATTGCGGAAAAAGGCGGTAATAAATTTTCCGCTTCCGTCCGGCTCATCACCACCGGAAAAGCCTCCGGGAATGAACACCATCTGGGCATCCTTGAGTGCCTGAGCAAAGTTTTCCACACTTCTCTGGATCCCATCGGCAGAAAGGTTGTTGATCACCATGATCTGAGCTTCGGCACCCGCGGCGCGGACTGCCTTAGCGGAATCGTACTCACAGTTGGTACCCGGGAAGGCAGGAATCAGAACCTTGGGTTTTACACACTTCAAAGCGGGAGCGGTACGAGTACGAGCCTGGAAGGAAAACGTTTCCACAGTACCCTTTCCGTCCGGAATATTACAGCTGTAAACACTTTCCAGCTTTCCTTCGTAGCCTTCTTCCAGCTTTGCCAGAGAAAGGCTTTCCCCTTGATAGAAAAACTCAGCTTCTTTTGTGATCTGGCCCACGTAGATCCCATTCTCTACCGGTGAGCACACTTCCAGAATGAAAGCGCCGTAGCGATAGCCAAAGAGATCCTCAAGAGAAAGGGCGTCAGAGAAACGAACACCAAGAGCGTTGCCCATGGCCATTTTCAGCACCGCTTCTGCAACGCCTCCCATACCGGGGGTGTAGGCGGAAACCGCTTTTTTCTCTCGGAACAGTTTGGTAACTTGATCAAACACGGCAAGAAGGGATTTTGTTTTTGGCAATCCGTTCTCGTCATACTCCGGAACCAGAGCAACAAGGTGGTTTCCGGCTTTCTTTAACTCAGGCGAGATGACCTCTCCGGTCTTTCCCGTAGTAACTGCAAAAGAAACCAGAGTGGGAGGAACGTCCAGATCCTCAAAGGATCCGCTCATAGAGTCTTTTCCACCAATGGAGCCGATGCCCAATTCCATTTGCGCCTTGAAAGCGCCCAAAAGAGCCGCGAGGGGTTTTCCCCATCTCTTTCCGTCTTTCCGCGGATGCTCAAAATACTCCTGGAAAGTCAGATATACATCTTCAAATGAAGCACCGGTGGCAATCAGCTTCGATACCGATTCTACCACTGCAAGATAGGCGCCGTGATAGGGACTTTGAGACGTAATGAAAGGATTATAGCCCCATGACATAAAGGAGCAATCATCGGTTTCCTTCTGCTCCATGGAAATTTTCTGCACCATAGCCTGAATCGGGGTGCGTTGACGCTTTCCACCAAAGGGCATCAGCACCGTACCGGCACCGATGGTAGAGTCAAACCGCTCGGAAAGTCCACGCTTGGAGCAAATGTTGAGATCCTGTGCCAGAGCGGTGTAATTTTCACAGAAAGAACCGTCGATCTTCTTTCCTGTATATTCACAGGCGGCAGGGGTGATGGTGATGTGTTTGTCAGCGCCGTTGGAATTGAGGAATTCCCGGCTCACATCCACGATCTTCTTTCCGTTCCAATGCATGACAAGGCGCTTTTCCGCTTTCACGGTAGCAACGGGGCAAGCCTGGAGATTTTCTTCTTTTGCCAGGGAAAGGAAGGCCTCTACGTTTTCTTTTTCAACCACAACGGCCATTCTTTCCTGAGATTCGCTAATGGCGAGTTCAGTTCCGTCCAGCCCTTCATACTTTTTGGGCACGGCGTTCAGATCGATCTCAAGACCGTCTGCCAATTCGCCGATGGCGACGGAAACGCCGCCGGCACCGAAGTCGTTGCAGCGTTTGATCATGCGAGAGGCTTTCGGATTACGGAACAGACGCTGAAGCTTTCTCTCCTCAGGGGCATTACCCTTCTGGACTTCTGCTCCGCACGTTTCCACAGAGTGGGAATCGTGGGCTTTGGAAGAACCGGTGGCGCCGCCGATGCCGTCTCTTCCGGTACTACCGCCCAAAAGGATCACAACGTCACCCGGGGCAGGCACCTCTCGACGCACGTTCAAGTCGGGTCGTAGCCA
>JAZOQB010000044.1:0-14593 GCA_045655865.1 Eubacteriales bacterium | reverse complement strand
TATGTGTGTTTCTTTCTCCGGTCGTTGCATGCTTTCGGAATATTATACGGGTAGGGATGCAAATAGGGGAGAGTGCGCTCAACCGTGCCGATGGCACTATCGTTTTTTCGAAGAAGGAAAGCCGGATGATATCCTCAGTTGTGAAATTCATCCGGAGGGCAGTTATTTGTTTGGTTCAAAAGATCTTTGTATGATCGATCATATCCAGGAATTGATCGGGGCGGGAATTAACAGCCTAAAAATTGAAGGCAGAATGAAAAGCGCCTATTATGCTGCAGTTACCGCCAACGCTTACCGAATTGCGCTGAATATGATTTCAGATAAAACAGATTCATCGCAAGTTCAAGCCCTTCGCAGAGAGTTGGAATCGGTTTCGCATCGCGAATATTGTACGGGTTACTTTTTTGATCCGAAAATGCAGTCTTCGCAAATTGCTTCCAATAGCGGATATATTGGAAATGGTTCGTTTTTGTGTACTGTAGAAGAGATCGATTCAAATAGTGGGATGGCAAGATGCTGTCAAAAAAATAAATTTAATATAGGCGATCGATTTGAACTGTTATCACCAGGAAAAACGGGAGAAATTATTAATATTTTTGCCATGTTCGATGAAAACGGAAGCGCAATAGAAAGCTGTCCACATCCGCAAATGACGTTTTATATTAAAACGGACAAAATGCTTCGTTGTGGTGACATTATTCGTAAGCCAATATAAATTTTGTCTAATTCGTCCGGTATTTTACATCACCGTATAGCAAATATCATATTTGCGGAGAGGACAACGGGCGGTATTTGAATATTGATCTGTATTTATTCATATTCAAGTAAATCATACAACGTTTCAGATAAAATGGTAGCGAAATGGTAAAAGCTTGCTAAATAGATCTACGAAAGCTTTTTCTTGAAAGCTTATTCATAATATAAATTAAAACAGATCAGTAAAGCTTGTTTCCGGAAACATAAGGTAAGATATTATCTCGTGTCAACGGAAGTCTAGATTTTAAACGATTGAGGATTGATCAATAGATGTTTGTTGAAAAGCGAAATCGAATATTTGAAAACAAAAGAATTGAATGTATCAATTCTTTTGAGATAATTGAATGTTATTTGTGATCTAAACAAATTTTTCTCTTTCCAATCAAAATGGTCACCTTTGAATCCTGTAGTGATGGGCGGATGATATTTTCAAACTAACGTTCTTATCCCATTCCCTCAATTATACAAAATTTGCATTTTGTATAATTGAGGTGGTTAAAATTTAAGGGAAAACACGCTTCCCTTTATAGAGTTCTTTGATAATTTGTTATCCGAGAGGCGTCAAGCCTCTCGGATTATTTTTGATTGAACATTAATTATGAAAGTGAAAATGCAAGTTTTGATTGTTCATTGATCAGCGAACAATCGCTTAATCCAAAAATTTTTGTGTTGGAATCGAATGGATTGTCGGCTGTGCTTCTAAAAAGCACTTTTTCGCAGTTTAGGTAATCTAAAACAGCATTTTGACAACGCTCCATTGTCTTTACCGTTAAATTGGTACTGTCAATCAGATAACCAAAATCTTTTTTTATTGCAAGAGCTACATAGGATTCTTTATCATTTGAAATCTTAATAGCACATCCACCACAAAATTCGTTTTCTAAAAATGCATACTGAATCGATGAAAGACCCCATTTGGTGCTACCCTTCTCTGGAAAGGCTGTAAGAAAGTCTTCCGGAGTAGCCGAGGAAATTTTGTAACGTTGAGAGGAAAATGCCCCCGTAAAATAACACTCCGTGACATGAAATGGATAAGTAAAGCCGTATTTTTGGTACACTCTTTCTAAGCCCGGTGCCGGAACACAGAAATTGGCATATCCCAAGCGTTGAGTCTCGTGCAAAATCTTCTGTGTAAACATTCGAAAATAGCCTCGGTTATGGAACTCTTCTCGAATTCCTGCTGCATACCAATAGAATGCTTTTTGATTTGGCGAAAGCATACACGGTAGGAGATGGATCATACCGACCACTTCCCTATCATCCTCTAAAATTGCAGTAAAATTCGGATCAAAACGCTCTTTAAGATAAAGTTGAATATATTCATCGGGATCTTGAAATAGTGTTGACCACATTTTTTGAATTGCGGGAGCATCCTCATAAGATGCACTGCGAATTTGCATAAGTTTTCCTTCCGGTGTAAAATAGTAATTTTTGTGCATACTAATTTTCGAGGTGAACTTTTTATGAATCATGAAACAACATGTCGTGATGATTGTGCACACAAAGAAAAAGGTCGCTGTAAATTAAACATTGGGACCAAAAACAGTATTTTCCCACAGCAAGTAAAGCCATGTATTTATTACGCCGCAAGAAGAAAAAATACGAGTGATCACCCTGACACTGCGGCGATGATGTAGGAACTTTGAGGAAGAAATGAAAAACTCCACTTACGAAATTTATACAAAGAAGACGGCGCCAAAATCAAATTTGCTGAGAGATTGCATTGTTTCTTTTTTAGTTGGCGGTGCCATTTGCACTTTTGGTCAATTGCTATTGGACTTTATGATTTTCTATGGAATAAAGGAAGATGTTGGAAAAAAATGGATTCCCATTATGCTGATTTTTCTAGCATGTCTGTTCACAGGAATCGGTTTTTTTGACAAACTAGCAAAAAAAGCCGGTGCAGGTACGCTGGTTCCCATCACAGGTTTTGCTAATGCCATGTGTTCTCCGGCAATTGATAATAAAGCGGAGGGCTTTGTATTAGGGGTTGGCGCTAAAATGTTTACAATCGCCGGTCCGGTGATCGTCTACGGCACAGTGGCAAGTGTAGTGTATGGCTTAATCTACTGGATCACAATTTTATTCTAACCAAAAAGGCTTGACTCGGTCAAGCCTTTTTGGTCGTTTCTGAATTCTGCAATTCTAGGAATTTGTAGATGTTACGGTCATTTTTTTGCGCTCACGTGCTTAAAGTTTCCGTATATTTCGTTGACAACTTCAAAATATGAAAACGTATCGTTGTATTTTTTTACGATCTTTTGAAAATCATTTAACTGGTGTTTGTTAATAATACAAATTAGAACTGATTTTTTCGCTCCACTATATGTTCCGTAAGCATCAATTTCGGTGCATCCGTGGTGTAATTCATTTGTAATATCATCTACCACTTGTTCTTTGTGTGTTGTGATGATTGTAAATTTATAGGCAGTCTTTGTTGTCTTGAGCATGAAATTTCCAACGAAAGTTGAAATAAAGCAATAAATAATACATAACGCCATGGGCTTGTAATTTAACACATCTTGCGAATAGACAAAAATTGAAAGAACGGCAACAATGGCGTTTAGTGTAAAGGTAACGATAAAAAAATTGGTACCCGGACGAATTTTATTAATATAACGGGAAACAATGTCAGTCCCACCGGTAGAAGCGTTGTTGCGAAAACAAACACCGTAAACGACCCCGGCCAGAACTCCGCTGATGATTACCGGGTAAATGGTATCGTGTCCCTGAGCGTTATATTGAACAAATGACAAATTAGAATTTTGCAGTAATAAAAAGGAAAAAGAATATGCCACAGAGAAAACGATTGTTTTGATTGCAAAATCTTTATGAACAAAGAAAAAAGCTAGAATGGAAAGGGGGATGTTGATCAAAAGCGACATGTAACTGATACTAAAGCCGCTTTTGTACTGAATCATGGTTGCGATCCCATTCAAACCGGCGGGTGCAAAATTGTTTTGAACGATAAAGATATAATATACAAATCCTAATAAAACAGCACTAAATGCTATCTGAATATAGCTCCATGTTTTTTTCATAAAAGTCACCTTACAAGATCATTGTTAACTCAAAGTAAGTTTTCAAAGCGTTCAATAACGGATTCAATTTAAATTTTAATATTTTTCTATCGAAATTCCCGGTTTACGGGCATAGTGTGAACCGTCCTTATCGTAAACGATACGGTAGCGATTGCTATTCAGCCAAAGATTTTCAACCGTAAAATAATCCCAGGAATCTGGTATTAGGGGCGAGACGATAAATGAGTCATGTTGTACGTCAATCCCCAATAGACCGGAAAGAATCAAATCGCAAAACAGGGAGTGGTTATAGTCCTTACCTCTTTCATAGCCTCCCCTTTCGGGAGCCCAACCGCCTTTTTTCAAAATATCGCGGGCGAGCCATATTCCGCTAAAAGGATGCAGATTTTCATCAATCCAAGGTATGAGACTACCATCCTCCTTCGTGAGATGTTGGCTATTTGCATACTGTAAAAGCATTTGATAGTAATCACTTTTGGTGATAACGGACTGATTGTAATTGTGGAGTAGGTTTGCTACTGCAACCAAAACTTGCGAAGTAGCAAAGGGCCAGACAGGTCCGTTCCAGAGACATTCATGATTGTGTTCTTCCATGAATCGGGCGTTTCTTTGTTCCACGGTTGTAAGGCCAAATGGTGAAGCAAAGCCTTCTTTGTTAAGTAGTTCGGCAAATGCTGTCTCTTTCCCGTCATCAGGTATATTAAAATACCAAGGAACAAATCCAATAAGTTCTTTTGCATCTTTTTCCGCGTTTACCGCAGGTCTTCGATCAAAGAAGAGTTCTTGGTTATTTTTGAGAGGGATCGTTTTGTAAAAATTTTCATCCCATAAAAGATTATCAATACCCTTTTTGATTTCGTCTGCTTTTTTTGCAAAACGCTCTTTTACGTCTTCCCTTTTTGCTCTATCGGCGATTTTTGAAATCGCAAGTGCATCCGCGCAAGCGTATGAGCTGATGGTGGGTCTTAGTCCGGAACCGCTGACAGAAAATTCCATTCCGTCTAAATTATCTTGAGACCAATAAATGCCACTTGCATTTTTATTTGTTTTTTCTCTTGTCTCAAAGAATAAAATGAGCTTATCTAAATTTTCAACGGCAAAATCGAAGTCATTTTTGATCGTACAATATTCAAGTACTGCATGAACAAGCCAAGTGCTGTAACGGTAAGCATCCCCTGCGCCATCGAGCCAAAACTGGATATATTCTTTCAGCCACCCCTGGGTATCTTTCAGCCATCTTCCTTCACGAATATGAAAGCATGCTGGGCAGTTAATGGAATTATAAGGGCCACTCCAGGGAACGCTTGGCAAAAATTCGGTAATTATATGTCCCTTATCGGTATCTTTTATGTGCTTTCTAAAGGTCCACCACCGAAAATAATAGATCTCTTCCAACTGCTTGTCCGGAACGTCGAGCAAAGGGATTTGCTCCGCTAAAAACGATTCCGCATCTTGATTTGAAATAAGTTGGGGATACAATTGATCGTCGAGCTTGTTAAATCTGGATATATATGAGTGCAATTTATCAAACATAGAACTTCCTCAATAAATTAAAAAAATTTCTCCTACATTGTATCAATTGTATCACACATGAATTCTCATGTAAATATTTTGTATTATTTATATTTTATGTATTTTTAGATACATCACTTTGATTTCAATTTGTTTTACCTTATTTTTATTCGAATAGGAAGCGGCCAAATTGGTATACTAAAGAAAAAGTAATGTTTTTCAGAGGTTGATATGCCGCGAATGCCTTTTGTCTTTACTAAAAAACCAAAAATTGTTGCGTGCGCCACAGCAGTAGGAGCTCTGGAAGCAAAAGGACCCCTGTCTTCCCTATTTGATGTGGTTTCAGATGATAGCAAGTATGGTATGAATACTTGGGAAAAAGCCGAAGCGGAAATGGTTCGCAGCTGCACAGAAATAGCTTTAAAAAAGGCTAAAATGAGCTATCAAGACGTGGATGTTGCTTTTGCCGGTGACCTAACAAACCAGTGTGCTTCAACCACCTTTGGAATGAAAGACAAAGGGATGCCGTATATTGGTTTATACGGGGCGTGCTCCACTTTTGCTCTTTCATTGGGGATGGCAGCATTGAGTATTGAAAGCGGCCTGGCGACAACCACACTATCTGTTGCTTCCTCACATTTTTGTTCAGCAGAACGGCAGTATCGATTCCCATTGGAATATGGATGTCAAAGAACTCCTACGGCGCAAACAACCGTCACCGGAGCTGGATCCGTGATCTTGAAAAATGTGGAAAACAAAGATTCTGCTTTTGTTGCGGAATTTTTTCCCGGAATCGTTCGCGATTTGGGAATTAAGGATGCAAATAACATGGGCGCTGCCATGGCCCCGGCCTGTGCAGATACTGTCTGTCGCTATTTTTCATTATCAAATTGCACCCCTAAGGACTTCGACTTGATACTGACAGGAGACCTTGGGCTCGAAGGTCATCGAATTTTTCTAGAGCTTTGCGGGGCACAAGGGTTAAATTTAGTCGATATCAGTGATGATTGCGGCAAAATAATCTATAACATGAAAGAACAAGATGTAAATTCCGGCGGATCCGGTTGCGGGTGTTCCGCAGCAGTATTCTCAAGTCTGATTATGGATCAATTTCAAAGTGGTCACCTCCGCGATATACTGTTGATCGGCACCGGCGCTCTCTTAAACTCGACCACCGTGCTTCAAAAAGAAACCATTCCGGGCATTGCTCATTTGGTTCGAATCAGAAAGGATGCACAATGGAACTGATTAAATGTTTTATCGTTGGTGGACTTTTGTGCGTAGTTGCTCAAATTCTTATTGATAAAACCGCGATTACTCCCGCAAGAATTTTGGTAGGATATGTCTGCGCAGGAGTACTCCTCACCGGAATCGGTATCTATAAACCTCTGGTGGAGTTTGCAGGGTGCGGAGCAACCGTACCTTTAACCGGCTTCGGATATACTCTTGCTGTAGGAGTAGAGAAAGCAGTTTCCGAAACAGGAATCCTGGGCGCTTTGACAGGAGGACTGTCAGCTACTGCGGGAGGAATTGGATCAGCCATTTTATTTTCCTTGTTTTTTGGCTTGATTTTTAAGGGGAAACCTGAAAATTTATAAAAACTTTATTTACAAAGCGCAAACTTCATGGTATAATCAAAATAGAAATACATGGAGGAAATGTTTTGATTATCCAGCTTGAGCAGGCCCGCTCTCACTTGCGGGATATGCAGCCTCTCATTGAGGAACTAGCCAATTCGCTTAAAATCAACGAGCAAAAAGAACGTTACCAATCTTTAGAAGAGATTGCATCCGGACCCGATTTTTGGAATGACCCTGAGAATTCGCAAAAAGTTTTGGGTGAGCTTAAGGCGGTTAAGGATGTGATCACCTCTTATACCGAGCTCTCTTCCCTCTTTTCTTCAACCTTAGAGCTATTGGATTTAGCGATCGCCGAGGAAGATGAGAGCTTTACCGATGATATTTTAAATGATATTCGACGGATTGAAAAATCTTATGAAGAACAAAAAATCAAGCTTCTTCTTTCCGGCGAATACGATCGAAGCAACGCTATTGTTTCCATCCACCCCGGCGCTGGCGGAACCGAGGCCCAGGATTGGGCAGAAATGCTGTATCGGATGTATATGCGCTTTTCCGAGCGCCGAGGCTTCCAGTTTAAAGTTTTAGATTATTTGGATGGCGATGAAGCGGGCATTAAGAGTGTTACGTTCTTAGTCGGCGGTGAATTCGCTTACGGATATTTAAAATCCGAATCCGGTGTTCATCGGTTGGTGCGCGTTTCCCCCTTTGATTCTTCCGGAAGAAGACACACCTCTTTTGCGTCTGTTGAAGTCATGCCGGAGTTTGATGATAAGATCAAAATTGAGATTCGTGAAGAAGATCTTGAGATCGAAGCGCACCGGGCCAGCGGTGCCGGCGGTCAGCACATCAACAAGACCGACTCTGCCATTCGAATCAAGCACATTCCCACCGGTATTGTAGTTGGTTGCCAAAATGAAAGAAGCCAACTTCAAAACAAAGAAGTTGCTATGAGAATGCTAAAATCCAAGCTTCTTGAAATCAAAGAACGCGAGCAACTTGAAAAAATCGAAGACATCAAAGGCACCAAGACCAACATTGAATGGGGCGCACAGATCCGATCCTATGTTTTTATGCCTTATACCCTGGCAAAGGATCATCGCACCGGATTTGAAGACGGAGACATCAATAAGGTAATGGACGGCAACTTGGATGAGTTTATGAATGCTTACCTGATTTTTAAATCGGGTGAAAAAAATAAATAATTTAGAACAGGAGAAAACACAATGAACAGAAAAACTAAATTTATTATCGCAATCTGCTTGGTGGCCCAGTCTTTTACCAGCCTTGTTCTGTCTTTTGTTTATGCTAACCGCAAAAAAGAGCTTTCCAAAGCCTTCTTAGGCATGGGAATTCTTGGCGGTCTTGGCGGTGCCTATCTCTTGTATAATGAGTATATGGAATCTAAAAATGACAGTCTTGCATTTGCTGACGGCGAGTGGTGCGATGACGACTGTGACTGCTGCGATGACGATGACATGGATTTCTTTGACGAGGGTGATGCCGATGACATCAACTTCACCATTGCAGAAGAAGAGATTTCAGCTGAACCTTCTGTAGATCAATCCGATAAAGAATAAGAAATATGCAAAAGATAAGAAAGCCCGTGAGATCAAATCACGGGCTTTCTTTTTATTATTAAGAAAATATGATATCAAGCTTTTCCCTTGCTATCCTTCAGTTCAACAATGCTATTAAAGGTGTTTTCATATTTTGAGTCCTTGCAGAAATAACCTGTGCGGACAAATTGGAAACGATCGCCGGGTTTTGCCTCTTTCAAACTCATCTCCATTTTGCAGTTGCACAAAAGTTCCTTGGAGTCCGGATTCAGATAGTCGCCGTAAGTTTTACCTTCCGGAAGTGCTATCAGATTTTCTTCTGTGAAAAGGCGTCCGAATTTGTAAACATCCGCTTCCCAACAATCGGATGCAGAAAGCCAGTGGATCGTTCCCTTGATCTTTCTTCCGTCAGAAGGATTCTTGCCTCCTGTTTCCAGATCAGCAGTAGCATGGATAAGGGTTACCTTTCCTTCTTCATCTACGTCAAACCCAGTACAGCAAATAACATAAGATCCCATTAGACGAACTTCGTTTCCCGGATAAAGACGGTGAAATTTCGGTTCTTTTTCTTTGCGGAAATCCCCTCTTTCAATATAGATCTCTTTGGTAAAGGGGAGAAGTCTGGTTCCGGCATTCTCATCTTGCGGATTGTTGCTTTGTGGGAAGAACTCTCTTTTTCCTTCCGGATAGTTATCGATAATCACTTTTACAGGGTCCATTACGGCAATTCTTCTCGGAGCTGTGGTATTGAGCTCGTCCCGAATACAATGCTCCAAGAGGCCAATATCTACAATACTATACGCTTTGGAGACGCCGGCACGCTTTACAAATTCGAAAATCGAGGACGGGGTGTATCCTCTTCTTCTTAAGCCGCAAAGCGTTGGCATTCTTGGATCATCCCATCCATCAACAGTACCGGTCTCTACCAGCTGACGCAGATAGCGCTTACTCATGACGGTATGTGTTACATTCAAACGTGCGAATTCATACTGATGAGGCTTTTTTGTAAAACCGATACGGTCAACGACCCAATCATACAAGGGTCTGTGATTTTCAAACTCAATGGAACACATGGAGTGAGTGATACCTTCAAGAGCATCCTGAATAGGATGGGCAAAATCGTATAGAGGGTAAATGCACCAACGTGTTCCCTGCCTGTGATGAGAGCTATGCGAGATACGATAAATTGCGGGATCTCTCAAGTTCATGTTGGGGGATGCCATATCGATTTTGGCGCGGAGTGTACAAGCACCGTCAGAAAACTCGCCGTTTTTCATACGCTCAAAAAGGTCCAAGTTTTCTTCCACCGTGCGATTCCTGTAGGGGCTGTTTTTACCAGGTTCCGTGAGAGTGCCACGATACTCGCGCATCTGATCCGCATTTAGATCACAAACATAAGCATCGCCTTGACGTATGAGCTGGACAGCAAATTCATAACACCGATCAAAATAGTCAGAACCGTAAAAGACACCTCCGGTCGGTTCAGCACCCAGCCATTTTAAGTCTTCATAGATGCTCTGAACATACTCATCATCTTCTTTGGCAGGGTTCGTATCGTCATAGCGAAGATTAAATAGTCCGCCATAACGTTTTGCAGACATGGCATTGATATAAATGGCTTTTGCGCTGCCGATATGAAGGTATCCGTTTGGTTCCGGCGGAAAACGAGTGTGAAGTCGATCGATTTTTCCTTCTTCTAAATCTTTTTCAATGATCTCTTGAAGAAAATTTGTTGCTGTGGTTTCTTCCATTTATGACTCCTTTACTGATTCAATGCGCAGATGGCGCGGTCAATTCTGTTTAATACTTCCTCTTTTCCCATAATTTGCATCACAGAACACAAATCCGGCGAGGCGGTTTTTCCTGTTACAGCAATGCGAAGGATCATGCTTACATCTCCTACGTGCCCTTTATAGGCTTCGGGATTGTTTTTATAATCCTTCGGCTTTGGAGCAAAGCCCAGCGAAGAGGCAAGTTCCTTGATTTTTTCAAACCATATGCCAGCATCATCCGAATCATCATAAATCTTTTTGTAAGCATTTAGAATGGAGAGTACATCTTCTTTGGAGACGTTGTCAGGCATGGATTCGGAAACAGTGAAGGTTTCTTGATAGAAAAAGTCAAGATACGAGCGAACCTCGCTCCAAGTACCAATGTCTTTTCTTGGCTTCTCTCCTCCTCTGCCAATAGAAAAAATGGCAAGAGCTTTATTTGTGTCCTCTTTTAAAAGCTCGTGTAGCTTTACATCGTATTCTGCAGTCCAGGCTAGAACTTCGCTTAACACCTCTTCCGATGTCATTCTGCTGATTACATTTTTTGAGACATCCATTAGCTTCATGTAATCAAACAGAGAACCTGCGGGATTCATTTTTTGATAGGAGAACGGAAATTCTTCTGCCGGAATAGCAGGGTTTGCACGACGCCAATCTTCGAAATTTGAGTTGAGAATGGTTAAAAGATATTCATATACGGATCGGTTTGGAAAACCCTGGGAACGATAATATGAAAGACTGAGCTCAGGGTCCTTCCTTTTGGAAAGTTTGCGTTTACTGCTTCCGTCCATTTTCATCAAAGGGCCAATGTGAAGATATTTTGGGGTGCGAAAGCCAAGTGTAGAAAATAGCTGAAGGTGAAACGGAAGCGTGGAAAGCCACTCGTCACCACGTACCACATGGGTGGTATGCATGAGATGATCGTCGATTGCATGGGCAAAGTGATAGGTGGGTATTCCATCAGATTTCAGGAGAACATGGTCAATATCATTTTCTGTAAGCTCCATCTTCCCTTTAATTAAATCCCGGAAAGGGATCTTATTATCAATGGAACCGTTTGAGCGAAAACGTAAGACCCAAGGGCGACCGGCATTGATTGCTTCTTGAATCGCGTCAAGTGAAGCGTCTCTCCACTTCGCCCATTTACCATGATAGCCAAAATTGGCTTTTTCAGCCTCCTGCTCCCGATGCATGGTTTCCAGTTCCTCTTCCGTGCAAAAACACGGATAGGCATAGCCTTCCAAAAGAAGCTTCTTGGCGAACACGTGATAATACTCTTTTCTCTGGCGTTGGCGATAGGGCCCGTAAAGACCGGAGTCCCCTGTAAGGGTCGCCCCTTCGTCAAAGCAGATACCATAATGAGAAAGGGATTCGATCAACGTTTCGATTGCACCCGGAACTTCTCGCTTGGCATCCGTGTCCTCAACACGGAGAAATAATATCCCTCCCGATTGATGACACATTCTCTCTGAAGTTAGCCCCTGAACCAGATTTCCAAGATGAACAAACCCGGTAGGCGAAGGAGCCATTCTGGAAACGACAGCACCCTCCGGGAGATCTCGGGGAGGAAACAGAGTTTCTACGTCTTCCACCGACATTGTTACCTCGGGAAACAAGAGCTTGGAAAGCAAATTTCTCTCTTCCAACGCGAGCTGATTTCTATCCATAACTGTTACCTACCAAAAAACATATGATATTGTTACATTTTACCACAAATGTTGGAGCATTACAATATCATTACGAATAATTTTTTTTACCTAAATCGTATATCAATCAAAAAAAGCTATAGCTTCTATTTCATTTGTTAAATAAATGTTAAATACAGGAAAATCCTTGAATTTCCAGGTGAAATAGTGTAACATGTATTTTGATGTAATTTTGAAGGAGGTATACAAATATGGAAAGCATTCCAAGCTGGTTTGTGATCGTAATGGGCTTGGGAACCGTCTTTGTAGGATTGATTTGTTTAGTTCTTCTTTGCAAGATCCTTGGATTGGTTTCTGCGCTCAATCACCACGAAAACGATACACCCACGAGCGAGTCAACTGTGACCCCGACCACTCCTGCGAAAACAACTTTTTCAAATCGCCAGGAGGTAATTGCTGCCATTGGTGCCGTAATTGCAGAGGACTTGGGTGTTGACGTCACCGGAATCCAAATTACTTCTATCCGAAGAATTTAATGAAAGAGAGAAAATAACAATGAAAAAATATCGTGTAAATGTAAACGGAAATACTTATGAAGTTGAAATCGAACTGATCGACGGTGCTGCATCTTCTGCTGCTCCAACCGCTCCTGCCGCTCCTGCGAAAGCACCCGAAGCTCCCGCTCCTTCTTCCGCTCCTACCGGTGGAGAAGCGATCCTTGCTCCTATGCCCGGTACCATTCTTGCTGTAAATGTTGCAAACGGACAGAATGTGAAAAAAGGGGATGTGCTCTTTATTTTAGAAGCAATGAAAATGGAAAACGAAATCATGGCTCCCCATGACGGTGTCATTGCCTCTGTTTCGATTACCAAAGGTGCCTCTGTGGAATCCGGTGCCACTCTCTGCGCATTTGCATAAATTAGGTTAAGTCCTATGAAGAAGATCGTTTTTATTCTGTGTGCTATTCTTCTCACTCTAACCTCACTAAGTATTAGTGTTTTTGGTTCTGAAATTGAAAAGCCTATTGCACTTGAGAGCGCTGAAATTGTTGAAGAAGATGGAAATTATCAGCTTGTCATTGTCGTAAAGAACGAAACCGGTGCAGAGGTCAACAACCTCAACTGTGTTATTACCGGATTTGATGCCCAAGCGCTTTCTTTCAAAAAATACAGCAACGGATATTATGATTATTCCTATGTGGCAAGCCTTCCAAGCCTTTCTGCCGGCGCTACCGGAACTTTCATTTTTGATCTGGAATCATGTTCCAACGTTCACGCCGACCTTGATTTGAAGTTTTGGTACCAGCCGAACAACGGCTCCGTAAAGGGCGGTGCCACTTCCAATCCGGACAATGAAGGGGAATGCGATTATTCTTCCGTTTTGGAACAGCCGGAAGCGCTGTCAAAGCTTGATATTGTGATGAATTTTTTGAAACAGTCCGGCTTTTCCATGATTTATAAGAATTGGAAAGTTTTGGTGATGTTTATCATCTCTTTCCTTCTGATCTATCTTGCCATTGCCAAGAAGTTCGAACCCCTTCTGCTTCTCCCGATTGCCTTTGGAATGCTTTTGACAAATTTGCCCGGAGCCGGCATGTACCATCCGGAACTTTTTGCCGAAGGTCATGTTCACTGGGAACAATTTGCCGCTTCCGGAGCAGGGCTACTTGACTATTTGTATCTTGGAATCAAATTGGGAATTTATCCTTGCTTAATTTTCCTTGGCATTGGTGCTATGACTGATTTTGGTCCTTTGATCGCGAACCCAAAGAGTCTTCTTCTGGGAGCTGCTGCACAGCTTGGTATCTTTGTAACCTACTTCGGTGCAGTCGCCTTGGGAGGATTTTCCAGCCAGCAGGCAGCTTCCATCGGCATCATTGGCGGTGCAGATGGCCCCACTGCAATTTTTGTCTCTTCCATGCTTGCTCCGGAACTTCTGGGGCCAATCGCCGTTGCAGCCTACTCCTACATGGCTCTGGTTCCCTTCATTCAACCCCCGATCATGAAGCTTCTCACCACAAAAAAAGAGCGTCAAATCCAGATGAAGGAACTTCGCTCTGTCTCCAAAACAGAAAAGATGCTCTTCCCTATTGTTGTGACTGTTTTTGTGGCACTCTTAGTTCCTTCCGCCGCACCTTTGATTGGTTGCTTGATGCTGGGAAATTTGATGCGAGAGAGCGGTGTAGTAGATCGAATTGCCAAAGCAGCTCAGAATGAACTGATGAATATTGTTACCATCTTTCTTGGCATTTCCGTCGGTGCAACAGCAACGGCCGATGCATTCTTGAGCTGGGGTACCATCAAGATCCTTATGATGGGTATTGTCGCATTTGGCTTTGGAACCGCCGGGGGTGTTCTCCTTGCGAAGTTTATGAATCTATTTCTTAAGAACAAAATCAATCCTCTCATCGGTTCTGCCGGTGTTTCTGCAGTTCCCATGGCTGCGCGCGTTTCTCAGAGTGTTGGTCAGAAAGAAAACCCATCCAACTTCCTGTTGATGCATGCTATGGGTCCCAACGTTGCGGGAGTCATTGGCTCTGCCATTGCCGCCGGAGTGATGATTGCACTCTTTGGTTGATAAGGAGATAATTATGTCAGAAAAAAAGCTTTATATTTCCGCCACCATTCTCAGGGATGCACATCAGTCGCATGCTGCAACAAGAATGAAGCTGGAAGACATGCTTCCGGCCGGCGATATCCTTGACAAGATCGGATACTGGTCTTTGGAATG
>JAZOQB010000043.1:0-4413 GCA_045655865.1 Eubacteriales bacterium | reverse complement strand
GGTTTCAGTGATATTTTATTCGCCAATAACTGCCGAACGCAATATCACTTGGACTCTAGTCCAAATATCACTGCGTAGCAATAGAACTCGCCGTAAGGCGAATAAAACTGGCGTTGTATCCTTACGGGTACAACGCCTTTGCGGCTTCTTTTTTTCTGCAAAAATCAACTTTTTACTACAAAATATAAAATGGAAAGTCTTGCATTTTGTCTTGCCGTATGGTAAAATGACTACATTGTTTTATTGCATGGAGTGACACGATGAAAGCTGTGTTATTTGATCTGGACGGCACCCTCCTGGACACCCTGGAGGACTTGACTGTTGCCGTCAATTTTGCTCTGACAAAAATGGGATTTCCTAATAGAAAACCCGAAGAGATCCGCCGATTTCTGGGAAACGGTGCCGCAAATCTGGTTTGGTCCTCCCTTCCGGAAGAAAACAAAGATGCCCTACCAGAAACCCTTCCCATTTTCCGAGCCTATTATGAAAAACATAACCGAGAGAAAACACGTCCTTACCCGGGCATCCTTCCTCTTTTGGAACGGCTCAAGGGTGAGGGGTTTTGTTTGGCTATGATCTCCAACAAGCCGGATTACGCCGTTCAGTCTTTGGCAGAAGAACATTTTTCTATCCTGGACTACGCTGTGGGAGAGAGGGAAGGTGTTGCCCGCAAACCGGCTCCCGATTCTATTTTTCAAGCTTTGACGGTGCTGGGAGTGGAAAAGCAGTCCTCGCTTTATGTTGGAGACTCCGAGGTGGATGTGCAAACAGCAAAAGCGGCCGGAATTCCCTGCATCGCGGTTACCTGGGGTTTCCGGGATCTGGATCAGCTGATCGCGTCGGGCGCAGAGCACCTTGCTCATACAGCCGATGAACTGTATGATCTGATCCATTCCCTGATATGACCGCATTATGCCATACAAAACTGTGAAAGGGGACGATGGATTCGTCTGGCGTCTTGGAATCACAAAAACGGTATCCACCCACAAAAGGGGCGGAAATAGCCTTTTCGTTCCAAACCTAATACAAAAGGAGAAAAAATGTTAACACTCGCAGAGGTAATACAGCTGATCCAAAGCTTGATCTGGCTGCTTGCAGGAGTCGGCGTTTTTATTGTCGGCATGAATTTTATGAGTGAAGCTCTGGAAAAAAGTGCCGGCGAAGGCATGAAGAAACTGCTCAGCCGAATCAGTAACAACCGATTTTCCGGCATCGGGATCGGTGCCGGAGTTACTGCCATTATCCAAAGTTCTTCGGCCACGTCCGTTATGGTGATCGGTCTTGTTAATGCCGGCGTTATGACGCTCATGCAAGCCACCCCCATTATCATGGGTGCCAATATCGGTACTACCATTACCGGCGTCCTGGTTGCGCTGAAAAACGACTATTTTAATATGCTGATGTATCTTTTCTCCTTTGCAGGCGTGATGATGGGCTTCTTCAAGAAAGAAAAGATTAAGATCGCGGGCCTGTTGTGCAGTGGCTTAGGACTGATTTTTGTAGGCCTGAATATCATGAGCAGTGAGCAAGCCTTTGGCAATCCCCTGGTAGAATCGTTATTTCAGAATATCTTCGTTGTGATTGATCATCCGTTGTTACTGATCCTTGTAGGTGTGATCTTTACTGCGCTGATTCAAAGCTCCTCGGCCGCTACCGGCGTTGTGATCACCATGGTGGGAACGGGAGTTCTTCCGCTGAGCCTGGCGCTATTTATCGTACTTGGAGCCAATATCGGCACTTGCGTGACGGCGCTTTTGGCATCAGTTGGTGCCAGTGCAAACGCTAAACGCGTCGCATTGATCCACTTCACATTTAACGTCATTGGTACCGTGTTCTTTACGGCAATCGTTTGGATCTTTAAAGATCCCATGATTCATCTTTTGGTTTCCCTCTTTCCAAACTCCGATCCCATGTCCTTGCAAATGCGGGTCTCTGTGTTCCACGTGATCTTTAACGTAATCACCACTTGTCTGCTCATTCCTTTCGTAAAACAGCTGGTTGGGTATTCTTGTTCCGTCATTCGGGAAAAGCAAGAAAAACCAAAAGAATTTTCTTTGAAATATGTAGATGAACGTCTCTTGTCCATGCCCACGGTAGCTCTCATGCAAGCCAAAAAGGAAATCGACTACGTGCTGACTCTGGTAGAAGAAAACATCATCCTTTCTGCCGCCTCTATCACTGGTAATCCGGCAGAAAATGCCAATCGGATCGCACAAAACGAAGAGGTCATAGACTTTACAAACGGCGCTTTGACCCAATTTCTCATAAAACTGTCTTCTTCCGTGGACGAGCGGGATGAACAGCGGATCGGCTCTTATTTCCACGTACTCAACGACCTGGAACGCGTCGGTGACCATGCCGAAAACTTCCACGAAATTGGCCAGGAAATGCTTGCAAAAGACCTTTCGTTCTCCCCTATCGCATCCTCAGATATTCGGCAAATGTTCGATGTTGTGATCAACATGATCGCCATTGCCAAAGAAGCCTTCCAGGAAGAAAATCCGACATCCCTTCCTACTTTGTCAAAGCTGGAGAGCGAAACGGACGAAATGAAGCGTTCTTTCCTCGCAAAGCACTTTTCCCGACTGTCTGAAGGAAACTGCAGCCTACAGGTCAGTCCTTACTACACTTCCACCATTACCGGCTTGGAGCGCGTTGCAGACCACATCGTGAACGTGGGCTACAGCATTTGCAATCCTGTTGGTGATGATAAAGATCCAAATTAAGGAGGAAATATATGGAGATTTTATACCAAAACCTATTATCATTTGATTGGCGCGATCTGATCATGATCGCCATTGGTTGCCTTTTGGTTTACCTGGCAATCGCAAAAGAGATGGAGCCCTCGCTGCTACTTCCTATGGGATTTGGTACCATTCTTGTAAACATCCCATTTTCCGATGCACTGGCAGGCCCGATTCAGGAGTTGTACCATGCAGGCATTGCCAATGAGCTGTTTCCGCTACTTCTGTTCATCGGCATCGGCGCCATGATCGATTTTGGGCCCCTTCTGACCAACCCCAAGCTGATGCTCTTTGGTGCGGCCGCACAGTTCGGTATTTTCTTTACGCTGTGCATGGCAAGCATCTTTTTCCCCGATTTCCGTGACTTCTTCTCCATCGCCATCATCGGTGCGGCAGACGGCCCCACTTCCATTGCCGTTGCCAATAAGCTGGGTTCTCAGTACGTAGGTGCCATTACGGTTGCCGCCTATTCGTACATGGCTCTGGTTCCGGTCATTCAACCGCCGGTAATCAAGCTTCTTACTACAAAAAAGGAACGCTTGATCCGCATGCCCTACGAACAAAAGGCAGTTTCCAAGAAAACCAGAATTTTGTTCCCCATTATTATCACGGTAGTTGCCTCTGCTATCATTCCTCAAGCAACCGCTCTGATCGGATTTTTGATGTTCGGCAACCTGATCCGGGAGTGCGGCGTGCTGGAAAGCCTGTCCTCCACCGCCCAAAACGTGTTGGCAAATTTGATCACCATTTTCCTTGGTATCTCCGTGGCTTTCAATATGACCGCAGACAAATTCCTGCAGCCGGATACCCTGCTGATCATGGGATTGGGATTGGTAGCCTTTATCGTAGACACCGCCGGTGGCGTCCTGTTTGCTAAGTTCTTGAACCTGTTTATGAAAAACAAAGTCAACCCCATGATCGGTGCCGCCGGTATCTCCGCATTTCCTATGTCCGGCCGTATCGTTCACAAAATGGGCTTAGCAGAAGACCCCCAGAACTTTTTGCTGATGCATTCCATCGGCGTAAACGTTTCCGGCCAAATTGCTTCGGTTATCGCAGGCGGTATCATCTTGAACATCGCCGCAAAACTCATAGGAGGTTAAGCATATGAATTTTTTAATCAGCTCTGCTATGAACCTGCACTTTAACCCCATGGCTTTTATCGAAAATCTAAAGTATATGGGCGTGGGCATGTTGGTGATCTTCGTTGTCATCGGTATCATTATCCTGGCAACCAAACTGGTAAATTTTCTATTCTCAAAATAAAACTTAAAATAAAAAAGAGACGCCGGATCGGCGTCTCTTTTTTGTAGTCGTTCTCTGCCCTTTTGGGTTTCAATCAGCATCGCAAAAATTGGTTTTCTTTCGTTCCTAAGAGTAACCAAACGGAGCAGAATCGAGGTAAAAGTAAGCAAAAGTACACCAACATACCTCATAAGCCGTATTTTTGAATGTATCTCTTTGCCTCGTTCTTGATCCATGTCATTCTATGATCTGCATATGGTTTGATGTGGTCGACATATTGAGATGCGCCCATTTTATAAAGGGTACTAATAATGTGTCCGTCAATATCATCATCCGGTAAAATACTTGCTATTCGGTCTGCATAGTGTAGAAAACATTTCTTTCCAAGTAACATGACGAAACTTTGGCGTCCTCTTTTAGCTTT
>JAZOQB010000042.1:0-17214 GCA_045655865.1 Eubacteriales bacterium | reverse complement strand
GCTCAGAGAGGCCGATAAAGGAAAGCAGAATAAGGAAAAATTTCCCTTAAAGAAGAAAACACCGACTCATAAGAGTCGGTGTTTTTATTTGCCATCGTTTTTAATTTTTGCGCGGCTTTTTTTGGTGTTTGTTATTCTTTCTCTTTTGTTTGTAGATTTCCTAGCTTCTCAAGCAGATCGTTTTTATCGTTTTCCCATTCCTCTGCGATCACTTTTTTTAAAGTCACTTCCAAAAGTTCTCCGATTTTCGGACCGGAAAAGCCAATCTCTGCCAGATCTTCCCCTCGGATCGCCAGGGTCTTTAGGGAATAGCATTGACCTGTTTCCAGGATCTCTTGTGCAGTTTTCCGAATTTTGTGCACGTGTTCCAGTCTCTTTTTCACGCTCCAGCGGCTGTGGGCCATGGCATCCGCCTCCATGATCCGGCACAACAGGAAAAAGTTCTCCTCGCCCAGTTCGGAAAGGATCTTTTTTACTTCTTGCGGTTTGGAAGGATGGGAATCGTGGTAGGCCACCAGAAGAGAGATAAGAGAAATCTGTTTTGTGGGAAAGTGCATCCGCTCCATGATCTCTTTGGCCATCTTGGCACTTTTTTTCGGATGACCGTAGAAGTGGCCGCGTCCGGTGTTGTCAATGCTCAGGCATCCCGGCTTTGAAATGTCGTGGAAGAAAAGAGCCAGCCGAATTTCCGGCACCATCGCTCCGTAGGACACGGCATGGGCGGTATGCTGCCAAACGTCATACTGGTGAAAAGGGGAGTGCTGCGAAAAGCCTACGGCGGGCAACATCTCCGGGACCAAAACGCCAATGACGTCGGCAAAGTCTGTGAGTACCTGGAGAATATATTTTCCGCAGAGCATTCGGGTAAATTCCGGCAAGATCCGTTCCGGGGGAAGCGTTAGAAGAAGTTCTTTGTTGCGGTGAAGAGCCGCACAGGTTTTCTCCTCAATGGAAAAGCCCAAAACCGAAGCAAAACGCAGAGCGCGCAAAATGCGGATGGCATCCTGAGAAAATCGCTCGTCGGCATCTCCGATGGCTCGGATCCATTTTTTCTTTAGATCCCTTTTTCCGCAGAAATAATCCCGAAATCCCTTTTCTGGATGGTAAACGATGGCGTTGACGGTGAAATCCCGGCGTTTGAGATCCTCGAAAAGATTTTTGGTAAAGCAGATCTTATCGGGATGACGGTGATCGTGATAGACCCCGTCTTTTCGGAAGGTAGTGATATCGAGCACCAGACCGTTGAAATGTACCGAAACGGTTCCGAATTTTTCTCCCGTGGAATTTTGATGGCAGTCTGCGAAAATTTTCTTGATCTCTTCCGGCCGGGCGCTTGTGGTAATGTCCCAGTCCCGGGGCTCACGTCCCAGGATCAGATCCCGTACGCCGCCCACCAGCCAGGATTCATACCCTCCCGCGTCCAGTCTTGCCAAGGCTTCTTTGACGGGGAAGGGTAAGGAAATGTTCGTGTTCATTCTTTTTCCCTTTTGTTGATTTTTCTGCCTTTTTTCTATTGACAAAGAAAATCAAATATGATAAGATAAGCGATGTTCGAGAGAACTTGCGTTGTTAGCTCAGCTGGATAGAGTGACTGGCTACGAACCAGTAGGTCAGGGGTTCGAGTCCCTTACAACGCGCCAGGAAGGCATCCTATGGGGTGCCTTCTTTTTTCTTCTCCCGTAAATTCTGTTTTTAGTATAACATAAGTTCTGTCGATTGTAAATATAGCACAGGAAAATCGCTACCCGGGGAATGAAAAAAACGAAAAAAGAATGTTTTACCAAACTTGGATCAACAAGAGCCTTCCTTCTTTTACACGGACCGTTGCCACCTTTCCGGGCAGTACTTCGTTGCTGATCCCATAGGAATATTCTGGGGTGATCGTGGCATCGCTTAAAGGATACTTGGCGTTTTCCACGGTAATGCCGTGGGCGGGGCCGTCAAGGCACAGGAGGGAAAAGTAGGAGAAGGCGTCGGGGATTTTCGCTGTATTTTTGGAAACCACAGAGATCACAGAAAAATCGTCTAGGATCTCGGATCTTTTTTCCATGGAATCCAGCATCATCAAAAGGGAGAGGTTTCCCATGGAGTGGTCCATGCGCCCGCCCAAAACCCCCACAAAAAGAAATTCATCAAAACCGCGCCGCAGAGCTTCTTTTACGGCAAAGGCCGTGTCGGTGTCATCCTTTTCCCGAGGAAGGACAATGATCTCCCAATGAGAGTTTTCCGGCTTGGGGTGGGAGTCAAAGTCTCCTACAACCAGATCCGGATTGACTCCCAATGCCTCTTTGTGATCAAGCCCACCATCGCAAAAGAGGAAAAAGTCATCCTGCCGCAGAGCCTTGCGGATTCGGTCGTATCGGGAAATCTCTGCCGCCCCGACGATCACACATCTTGCCATAAAGATATCATACCGGCGCTTTCACCGGTCGCCCCTTTCTATCCCCTTGAATCGGGAAACTTTTGCCGAACAAAAAGCGGGGAGCCACCCGTTCAGATCGCTCTCCGCATCTTATGCGCAAATTGTGTGCATCCCTACGTTGGCATTATCCAAATCAGGTTTCCGGTCGAAGGTTATACCTTCCTCTCAGCCTGTCTTACAAGCTCCCACTTTTGACAGATCTTATTATACCTTACATTCAGTGAGATTGCAAGCGCTTTTTTCAGCATCTTGACAGATACCCGGAGGGGGTATATAATGATGGGGAAATGTCATACTACAAGGAGAAGGAATATGCCGGATCAGTGTACTTGCCAAAGAAAGACCACCAAAAGGCCGGAAGAGGAAAAGAAAAAGCTCATTCACCGTTTAAACCGAATAGAAGGGCAGATCCGTGGGATTCGCAAAATGCTGGAGAGCGACGCCTATTGCACCGATCTTTTGACCCAGTCTGCGGCGGTGAGTGCCGCCATTCATTCCTTTAACCGGGATCTGATCGCCAGTCACATTCGCGGATGTGTCGCCCGGGATATCCGGGCAGGGAAGGATGAGGTCATTGAGGAATTGGTGACCACTTTTCAAAAACTGATGAAGTAACGAAAAAGAATCGAGGGATTCTATGGAACAATATCGTATTACGGGAATGAGCTGTGCGGCCTGTAGCGCTCGCATTGAAAAAGCCGTGTCCAAAGTAGCGGGGGTATCTTCTTGCTCTGTGAGCCTGTTAACCAATTCTATGGGCGTGGAAGGCAGTGCTTCTTCCGAGAGCATCATCCGAGCGGTGGAGAACGCCGGATACGGCGCTTCTTTGAAAAAAGGAAGGGATGATGAAAGGCGTGTCGCTCCTATGGAGGAAGATATTTTAAAAGATCGGGAAACCCCGGTCCTTCTTCGCCGTTTTCTTCTGTCTCTCCTTTTTTTGGCTGTCCTTATGTACGTTTCCATGGGACATATGATGTGGGACTGGCCCCTTCCCGATTTTTTTGCAAATAATCACCCGGCCCAGGGGCTTTTGCAGCTCCTTCTTGCCGGAAGCATTATGGTCATCAACCAAAAATTTTTCGTCAGCGGATTTCAAAGCCTTTACCGTCGCTCTCCCAATATGGACGCTCTGGTGGCTTTGGGCTCTGCCGCCGCTTTTTGTTACAGTACCTTTGCTCTGTTTGCTATGCTGGACGCTCAGGCTTGTGGGGATACATCTGGTGTCATGGCGTATATGGATGAATTCTATTTTGAATCCGCCGGAACGATCCTGACTTTGATCACCTTAGGGAAAATGCTGGAGGCAAAATCCAAGGGCAGAACCACCGATGCGCTCAAGGGTCTGATGCGCCTGTCTCCCAAAATGGCGGTGCTGCTAAGGGAAGGCCGGGAAGTGACGGTTTCTGTTGAAGAGGTGAAAAAGGGAGACGTTTTTCTGGTTCGTCCGGGGGAAAAAATCCCGGTGGATGGCATCGTTTTGGAGGGGATCAGCGCCGTGGATGAATCTACCCTCACAGGGGAAAGTCTCCCGGTTGACAAAGAGGCTGGGAGCTCGGTCAGCGCAGGTACCATCAATCAGTCCGGTTTTTTGCGTTGTCAAGCGCAAAGGGTTGGGGAGGATACCACCCTGTCTCAAATCATTCAAATGGTCAGCGACGCTGCGGCTACGAAGGCTCCCATTGCTAAGGTAGCGGATCGGGTTTCCGGCGTTTTCGTCCCGGTGGTGATGAGTGTTGCTCTTTGTACCACCGTCATTTGGCTCATTCTCGGGCAAAGCTTAGGGTTTGCTCTGGCCAGAGGCATTTCCGTTTTGGTTATCAGTTGTCCCTGTGCTTTGGGCCTTGCCACTCCTGTGGCCATCGTGGTAGGTAGCGGAATGGGCGCCAAAAACGGGATCCTCTTTAAAACCGCATCTTCTCTGGAGAACGCCGGGAAAGCCCGGATCGTCGTATTGGATAAAACCGGAACTATTACCCAAGGAAAGCCTCTGGTAACTGACGTTCTTCCTTCCCCGGGGGTTTTGGAGACTCAGCTTTTGGAAATGGCTTATGCTTTGGAAAAAAAGAGCGAGCATCCCTTGGCTTATGCCATCCGGTGTCGAGCGGAAGAGGAAAATCTTGTGGCTATGGAAGTAGCAAAGTTCCAAGCCCTTCCCGGAAACGGTCTTGTGGCATCCTTGGACGGAAGCATTCTTTATGGCGGAAGCCTGGACTTTATCCGCTCCAAAACTTGGATCCCTCAGCAAATGGAGAACAGCGCACGGGAGCTGGCGGAAATGGGGAAAACGCCCCTGTTTTTCGCTCGAGACAACACTCTTTTAGGGGTGATCGCCGTGGCGGATGTAATCAAAGAAGATAGCCCAGAGGCCGTTGATGCTTTGCAAAAAATGGGAATTTTCACGGTAATGCTTACCGGAGACAATGAGCGCACCGCCAATGCCATTGGAAAAACGGTGGGAGTGGACCGGGTCATCGCCGGCGTTCTGCCCGATGGCAAAGAGCGAGTGATCCGTGAACTGAAAGAAAAAGGGAAGGTCATCATGGTGGGCGACGGCGTCAACGACGCTCCTGCCCTTGTTGCGGCAGATCTTGGTATGGCCATTGGTGCCGGCACGGACGTGGCCATTGACGCGGCAGACGTGATTTTAATGAAAAATCGCTTGTCCGACGTCCCCGCTGCCATCCGCCTTGGCCGAGCCACGTTACGAAACATCCACCAGAACCTCTTTTGGGCCTTTATTTATAATGTCCTTGGCATCCCCCTGGCTACCGGTATGTTCATTTCAGTGCTGGGCTGGGGGTTGAATCCGATGTTTGCGGCGGCGGCTATGAGCTTTTCCAGCTTTTGTGTGGTCACCAATGCCTTGCGTTTAAATTTCGTTTCGATCCATAGCCCAAGGCATCACCAAAAAAATAAAAATACACTTCAAAAACCAAAACAGATAGAAAAGGAGAAAAAGATTATGAAAAAAACACTGAAAATCGAAGGGATGATGTGCGGCCATTGCCAGGCGGCAGTCAAACGCGCCCTGGAAGAGGTAGATGGCGTGGGGGAAGCTTTGGTCAGTTATGAGACGGGCACGGCAACGGTTACCCTGACTTGTGATGTTTCCGATGAGGTTTTGAAAAAGGCCGTGGAGGACAAAGAGTACAAGGTGATTGAGATCGGTTGATCCCGATGATAGAAAAAGCCCCGCCGACTCCCTGCATTTTAGGGAAGGGCGAGGCTTTTTTTCTGCTTTTTATTTCCCGCTTTCAAATTCGTCTTTGACGATAAAGGGGGGGCGGTTTTTGCTTTCGGAATAGGTTTTTGCCAAATACTGACCCATGATGCCCAAACACAAAAGCTGAATTCCGGAGGAAAGGAGAATGAGAGATGCCAACGTGGGGAAACCCGCCACAGGATCTCCGAAAATGAGAGTTTTGATCACCACAACAAAGAGCATGAGAATGGAAATGGCAAAAAGAACAAGCCCCAAAATAGAGGAGAAGACCAGAGGCTTATCGGAAAAAGCTACGATCCCGTCAACGGCGTAGCGGGACAGTTTCCAAAAGTTCCACTTCGTTTTTCCCTCCAGGCGTTTTTCAGCCTTGTAGGGAAGGTAATACACCGAAAAACCGATCCAGGAGAAAATACCTTTGGAAAAACGGCACTTTTCCGGCATTGATAGGACGGCATCGACCATTTTTCGGCTCAAAACCCGAAAGTCGCTGGCAGAGCGATAGAATTCCACTTCAGTCATACGGTTGATGATGCGATAGAAAGAATTCTTAAAAAAGGAGAGGGAACGGCTTTCGTTACGCACGCCCTGATAGGCGGCACAGCCGTCATATTCCGGGTGCTCTGCCAACACGTTTAGCATTTGGACAATGTACTTAGGGTTTTGTTGGAGATCTGCGTCAATGATGGCGGTAAACTCTCCCGCGCTTTTTTTCAGACCGGCTAGCAGTGCCGCTTCTTTGCCGAAATTCCGGGAAAAACTGACCACACGAATTTTATATTCGCTCTCCTGGCAAAGCGCTCTGAGCTCTCTTTCGGTTCCGTCCAAGCTTCCGTCGTTGACGAAAATCAGCTCAGCGCGATCCATATAAGAGGAAAGGGCTGCCACCGTCTCTTGGTAAAAGGGACGGATGTTTTTTTCTTCGTTGTAACAGGGCACGACGATGGATAAAAACATGGGCTGGGCTCCTTTTCAGACTTTTTTCTGTTATCCTCTTTATTCTACCATATTCTCTCAAAATTATCAAGAATCATTTTATTTTGAAAAAGAGAGCAAAATCCCAATGTAATAGCCTTTTTTTGTTAGATATCCCTCTTTTTTTGGTTTTGTATGCGCAAAAACGAAGCATACCCGCAAACACAAAATGTCTGCGGGTATGTTTTTTCTTTTTATCAATCCTCCAGCACGCGATGGAAGCCTTCCAAAACGATCATTTTATCATTTTTCTCCGTGCATCTGCCACAGAAACGAATGGTAACCAGATCTTTTTTGGGATGGTGCCACGAATATTCCAGCTGAAACACTTCTTCGCTATTTGCCATTTCACGGAACATACTGTGTATAGCCGATTGATGCTCTTTTCCGATGTGATCTTTCCAATATCGGAAACACTCTTTAGCTGTCATATCGCCAGAAACACCCAAAAGCCTTCTCATGGTTTCGTCGGAATACAATTCCCCCTCGCCGGTTTGGATATTGATCCGAACAATCCACAAGCCAATATCAAGTCCGCTCAATATTGTTTTCATTTCCATATTCATAAGCGGCGCATGCCTTTGTTCTTGTTTCAGCATTTCCACTTGGCCGATCCGTTGACGGTAGTGCTCCGTATCGCTGTTAAAGTACTTTGCCTCAAACAGATCCGCTGAGCAAGGCTTATCGAATAAATATCCCTGCAAGATGTCGGGATGCAACTCCGATAAAACAACGAATTCGGATTTGTTTTCCACCCCTTCCAAACACACCTGTAACTCGTTGGATTTTGCAAATTCGATCACATTATGTATCAGGTTGTAATTGTATCCATTTTCTTTAATGCCACGAATAAATATCCGATCGACCTTCAGTATGTTTGCATGAATGTGTTTCAAATTGCCAAGATTGGAATAGCCCGTTCCAAAATCATCAATGGCAATTTGAATTCCGGCCTGTCTCAATTTGGATAAAATCGCATGAACGTCCTCGTTCGCATCCAGCTGAGCAGATTCGGTAATTTCAAGGATCAACGCTTCTCCGGGGAGAGCATGCTTGGAAAGCAGATTTTTGATCTGTGCGGCGATTCTTTTCTTTTCTAACTGCTTGGGCGAAAGATTCACGCTGATCTTAAAATCCGGTATCACCTGGCGCCACAGCTTACATTGAGAAAGCGCTTCGTTCAAAACCCAAAAGCCTACTTCATGGATCAGTCCCGTTTGTTCCAGCAGTGGAATAAACCGGTCGGGAAAAATCGGTCCCTTTGACTTGGATTGGAATCTGAGCAAAGCTTCCGCCGAAACAACAGAATAATCTTCTGCGCTTATCTGCGGTTGATACACCAGTGAAAAGCCGCTACATTTCTTCTTGACGCTTTTTTCGAGTTCTTCTAAAAGTTCAACTTCGGAAATTCTCTCGAGCAAGCTATCTTCGGAGAAAAAGACGATCTGCCCGATACTGTTCTTTTTAGCGTGATTCAGTGTCTGCACGGCATAATCATAAATATTTTCTGCCTTTACGTACACGGATTTATCGTTTGGAACAACGGAAGCAGAAACAGAGCATTTGCCGGCCAAAGTGTCTTTGAGTTCGTCAAATATTTTTTTTGCTTTTTTGCTCGAATTTACGTCAAGCAGAACAACAAAACGGTCTTTTTCCGCATGATAAATCTGGGTCATAGAAAAACGTTTTTCAAGTTCTTTTGCCAGAGCTTTGAGCAGCCTATCTCCATAAACCGAACCGTGTTTTAGATTGATTTCCGAAAGATTATCAATATCAAGAAGCATCAAACAGCTAAACCCATCGGATGATTCATTTTGCAAGTCCTTTTTCAACTTCGCTTTATTAAACAGGGTGGTAATCGGATTATAAAGATGCTTTACTGCGTTTTGAGAGATTCTTCCGATAACAACAAAATGACTGTCGGTTTCATCCTTTATGACACTTCCGCGGCAGTTGACCCAACGCATATTAGCGTTGTTTTTATCATGCATACGGAAGTTGATATCAATCACTTCGGTATCGTGACTCATAATGGAAGATACCGCTTGTTTCACAAGCGCGCGATCATTGGCGTGAACATAATTGAGCATATCCAAAACACCATTTGCCAGTTCAAGCCCGCCCACAATATCATAGGAGTTGGAATCTTCTCCGAAAAAGCGGATACCGCCTGTTTCGGTATTCATAATGAACAAATAGTCGTCAGTACTACCGGATAACGTTTGCAACAACTGACAATATTTTTCCATCTGAAGCTGCTTTATGCCTTTGATCCCTTCTTGCCAAGGAAACGTCTCTTTTTTGGTAATTGCCTTATTTTTATACATTTCCTTATCCGCTCTACGCAGAACATCGGAGAGCTGATGGTCGATTTTTGCATCAAACTGAGATAAACCATATGCACACGAAACACGACACTCGGGATAGCCTTCCAGCGAAAGAGTTTTCATCTCCTCAATACAATGGGTCATCAATGCATTACAATTGGTGCTGTCTTCATTTTGGAGTATGACAACAAACTCATCGCCGCCAATACGGAAAATGTTTTCTTCACCGAAAGAGGACGAAAGATGATCCGAAACGGTAGACAATAGTTTATCGCCTGCCATATGCCCAAAAATATCGTTGGTCACTTTCAGCTTATTCACGTCAAAGACGGCAATAGAAAAATTCGCATTACCTGAAATAATCTCGCGGTTAATCTCAATCTCTTTATCCATAAATGCGGATTTATTTCTGGCACCTGTAAGACCATCGCGATGCGCTTCGGTATCGAGCAAGTGAATTTGATGCTGTAAAATTTTACGTGTTTCAATAAAAGTAGAGGTAAGCTCACCGATTTCGTCACGAAGATCTGTTTGAATATCAAAATCAAATTCGCCATCCGTCAGGTGTTTTGCGGCTTCATTCAGCTTTTTGATAGGACGGGCAAACGCTCGACTGACAAAGTATGCAGCTACGGATGCGAGAGAGATAACAATCAAGGTGCACGCAAGCGTCAAAAAGGACAACATATGCTGTTCTCGGTATATTTCGGAAACGGGGGCAAAACATACCATCAGCATACCGTTTCGCAATTTACAACTGGCAAGTTGCTTTTCAACACCGTCAAGTTCGTATTTTATAAGCTCTCCTGTGTGTTCTTCATCAGCGAGCTTTTCGACAACGCCGTCAAAACCGGGATCACCTGCACCAAGTAGATGTCCTCGTTTGAAATTCGGATGATATACAATGGTTCCGTCACTTTTCAGCACGGCCGCTTTTCCCGAATTGAATATTGAAATTTCTTTTATGAGGCTCTCGATATGTTCGGTAGAAATATCGGCACCGATAACGCCGATCAACTGTCCCTCCTTATAAAGCGGCACGACATACGATATCATATCGTGATCGATATTGGCATTGTAGTACGCTTCGATCCACGTTGCCGTTTTCTGCTTAGTAGGAATGTGCCACCATCCGACATGCTCGATATCATCTTCCGCATATAAAGAAATATCGGTTAGCGGTCGATTCTCAAATTGATTGGTATCTTTATTCTTTACATAGAAAAAACCATCGGACTCTCCGATATAGGAAGTGTTATAGCAAAGATAAATTGCCACGGCACCATCGATGTTCTCTATATGATGCAGCGCATTTTTTTCTAAACCGGCAGAATAGGCTGCACGCAGAGAATTGTCCTTTAACATTGCAATATCTGACAATTCTGAAACTGCGGTATGGGAAAGTGTGTCAACCGAATCTTCTACCTTAGCTAAGGCTATATCCACTTTATCGGCATTGGTTTTACATAAAAGGTTCATATTTTCTACGGAACTGTTTTCTATAACACCTGAGGTCAAAATGATTCCAATAGTACCAATGCTCAAAGAAGTTATTAAAACGCTGCCGAAAAGTAGCCACATGATTTTTGTGCGAATTGACTTCATTTTTTCACCACCAGAGAATTAATAAGATTCCACATTTTAATTGTAACACAAATAAAATCGAAAGGCAACTATCATTTGTGGTATTTGTATGAATAAGGAAAATCTCAGCAGATTTTGCTACCATGATATATGGCGATTGAATGAAGCCCACAACGGGTTTCTCTTTTGTTGGAAGTAAACTTCTAAGCACCTCATTTGAAGTAGCTGCATTGTTGCAAAAACATTGCTTTTATCGCAGGGGTTGCAATCTTCGCCAATGATATTGTTATCATTTCAACGCACGTAATCTCATCACCATAATTAAAACCTAAAGCACAGAGACCTGCTCTAACGGAGCGTGAAGGCATAAAAATAGCGCCGAAACACCCAGAAAAGGGTGCTCCGGTGCTCAATTTGCTGTTTTTGGCTCGATTTTGGTGCGTTTAGACGCTCTTTAGCAGTAAAATTCATAAAGTACCACAATTTTTGCATAAAAGAACGCTATCTGTCTGGTAGACAAATAGCGTTTTTTCGTGGTGGACCTGAAGAGATTCGAACTCTCGACCTCACGGATGCGAACCGTGCGCTCTACCAACTGAGCTACAAGCCCGAGATCGTGGTTTGCCATATTGAGAAAAAACCGCAATCCCAATCCGTCATTTTGGTATGGAAAAGCGGTTTTGGTGGAGACAGAGGGGATCGAACCCCCGACCTTACGGATGTGAACCGTACGCTCTAACCAGCTGAGCTATGTCTCCGGACAGCTGGTATTGTAACATAGAAAAAATAAAAAAGCAAGATGCTTACCAAATTTTTTTCATTTTTCTCCAAAAAGAAATTTGGTTTTGCCGCTTGACTTTTATCCGGTTCCATGGTAGAATGGCAGGCGTGGATGGAAGATGTCCACATAGGGAGGTATAGCCCAGCTGGTAGAGCATTCGCTTGACGTGCGAAGGGTCAGGGGTTCGAGTCCCTTTGCCTCCACCAAAAAAAGAAACACCTTTTGTCTTCAGACAAAAGGTGTTTCTTTGTCCCGGATAAAGAAAAAGCCCAGAGAAATTCTCTGGGCTTTTTTGTGCTTTTTCAGGGGCTCGATTAATAGCCAACCTTTTCCCAGCACTCGAAGGGAGCAGCCAGCTCTTCGCTGATGTAAACCTGAGTCTTCTTGGTTTGCAGCATGGTGCTGGGCAAGTAGGGAGTGATGGGACCGTGGGTGCACAGACGGGAAGTCATTCTCTGCCAGGAGGAGAAGGTTCCGCAGGTAGCAAGAGCGTGAACTTCGATTCTCTCTTTGGCGCGCATAACGTCCAGAGGACCGATGGTTGCGGCCTTGGGGGGAACGTTGGCAATATCACCGGACTGACCGAAGGTGCCGTTGAGGGAGTTCTGCATAATGGTCATGGGATGCAAGGTTACGATCTGAGCGGGCTGGTTCAGCCATTCTTCAATGTCGCCGCTGCCGATGAATTCGGGAATGGGATCCACGAAAGCCATGTGACCGGCCCATCCGGGAGAGGTGGAGGCGATGTCTGCACCGGTGCCCTCGGTGATGTCGTCAATGATCTTGGAATAATCCTTGATGTTGGCATTAGTGGGGAAGTGAACGTTCTCCATGGGCATGCGCAGCTTGGGGTCGATCTGATAGTACAGATACTTGATCATGGAGTGAGCAAAACCGGCCTCGTAGGTGATGGGGGCGATGTTGCCGTCCTGATCGGCCCACTCGTCTTCTGCTACCAGGTGTACCTTGGAGCAGTCAACCTGGAAGTAGTTGATCAGCTGTGCCAGGGGAATGTAGGTGTCGGGCTCGGGGTTGCCAAGGATCATGGTAAAGCTTTTGCCGGCCTCGCTTGCCGCCTTCAGGCGGGAGAACAAGGTAGCGATGAGAACGGGGTGGGGGTTCATCATTACCTTAACGGAAAATTCCGGATGCCACCAGCTCTCGCGCTTCTCCAGATCTTTTCCGCTCAGAGAGCGAACGTACTCGCAGACCTTTTTGTCCTTGAAGGGGACAAATTCATGGGGGTCAAAATTGAATTTGGTTGCAGGATCGACGATAAAGTCTTTCATGGGAAAACCTTCCTTTCAATAAATGATCTTTATTTGATACAGACCGGAAACCGGTCACACATCCGTGTTGTTAGCGAACGATCTCGCCTTTTAAAATTACATTTTTGACGTTGACCTTGTGGTCGCAGATGACAAGGTCAGCTACGCTTCCTTCGCGGATTTCTCCTCGGTCATAAAGGCCTACTGCCTGAGCGGGATTGAAGGAGGCGTAGTGGAACACGTCTACGATGGAGGCACCGGTGTGCACCATCATATTTCGGCAGGCAACGTCCAGGGTGAGCTTGGATCCGGCGATTTCGCCGGCAAAGTCGAAGCAAAGATCAGTCACTCCATCGTAACCGGGTGGGGTGGGGCCGTCAAACATGCAGGCGTCGGAAATGAGGATCACTCGATCTCTTCCCTTGATTTTTACGATCAGACGCTGCATATAGGGATCGACGTGGATGCCCTTGGAGTCGCAAATGAGTTCGGCGTAAATGGAATCGTTGAAATTGACGGCCTCATCTACACAAACGCCGCGACACTCGGGATAGTTGACGATGGTACCGGTGGCGTTGGTGTGGTGAGTTCCGATTCTCAGTCCGTAGGGAATCAATTTTTCAATTTGAGCCGGGGTGGCTTCGGAATGACCCACGGTGAAGACTACGCCGGGGTTTTCCTTTTTGCAGTCGATAACGAACTGTTCAATATTCTCTCTTTCCGGTGCCAACGCCCAGACGCGAACGTCTTTTGCGCCTTGACGGATAATATCCATGTAATCCTCGGCTTGAATGGGGCCTGCCCAGGGATTGTTTTCCCGGTCGGCGCCGAATTTCGGGTTCATGTAGGGCCCTTCCATGTAAAAGCCGCCGAAGTTGGGGAGATCTCCTTTTTTCACCGATTCTTGAATGTCCCGGGTTGCCTTTAAAAAGGCGTCCTTATCCATGCTGAAGTATACCACGGGAAGAACGGTGGTGACACCGTGATCCAGAATGATCTTTCCCGCTTCTTTCGGATTTTCATAGAACCAATAGGGGCCTGCTGCGTGGGTGTGGATATCCACAAAACCGGGGCCTACGTAGTCTCCGCCTGCGTCAATGATCTGAGCGCCTTGGGGAACCGGCACTTTTTGTCCGAAAGACACGATCTTTCCCTCATCGCAAAGAAGGGTAGCGTCCGGGATCAAGTGGTCCCGCATGACCAGCGTGGCGTTGATAATGGCGATCATATTGTTTCTCCTTGTTTGTTATTTTTGTGACCGACGGACGTTTTTCGGCAAATCTTCCCATCCGGCGTCTTCGGAAATCTCCGGCAGAACTTCGCTTTGGGCGATTTTGCTTCGCTTGTATTCCGTTGCCGTCATGCCGTAATAGCGCTTAAAGATCCGGCTGATGTAGTTGGCGTCGGTAAAGCCCACGTGCTCTCCCGCTTGGGCCAGGGTGTGACCGTATCGGCGGATCAGCTCAGTCATGTAGGATAGTTTTCGTCGGTTGATGTATTCCATGAGGGGGATCCCCTCGCTGCTGCTGAAAATATTGGTTAGGTAGTTTTTGCTCACTCCTACCGCGCTTGCCACGTCTCCCACCGAGAGGCGTTTTGTAATATTCTCAGAAATGAAGGTTTTGGCCCGGTCGCAATAACGCCGGTTGCCGGGGGAGATGCTCCCTTCATCGCTGGAGGATTGAATCTGGGCGCAGATCTTAGAAATGAGTTGCATAAAGTCCGCGCACTCTTCAAAATAGCTTCGCTTCGGCTGGGTGGCCTTGGCACAGACAATGGCGCGAATGAGAGAAAAGATCTCATGGCTACCGGGAGAGGGAGGGATAATGAGAGGGAGCGTTACGCTTTTACCGGAAGGCGGTGCGTACCCCTCCGCCGGTTTGGTTTGACAGCGGATGAGAAATTCCGCCGTGGTGTGTCGGTGCAGTTCTTCGGTCTGGGAACGCACGGAAAAGCTGCATTGGGGCGGGATAATGAAGATGCAATTCTCCTCAATGCAGAATTCTCCCTTTTCTCCGGTGAGAATGATGGGATTTTGTTCTACAAATCCAATTTCTAAAATGCCGCCGCCTTTGGGCGCCTGTCCGTAAATGCCGTATCCTTCGTTTTGGAGTTGATACCGGTAATGGGTGGTTGCCAGGCTTTGGGCGAAAGCGATTCGCTCAAAGGAGAGAATTTTCAGTTCGGTATAAAAATTCATTCTTTTTACCCCCAAGTCCTAAGAAAAGTATAGCAGACATTGAAAGGAGGGAAAATGCATAATTCAACGGAACATGGACTTTTTAAAGAAATAAAAGAGCCGCACTTTTGTTTTGTCCATCAAAATTTATAAAAATAGGAAAAAAACACTGTGGAAAATGCTGTTTGATACCCATAAAGTCGCATGGCTTTTCAGCATAAAATAATGAAATTTTGATTTTCTCTCAGCCCGATTCTCCGGAAGATGCGACGGGGTGTTTTTACAAAAAAAGAATCAACCATCACTGGCTGACTCTTATATCAACTGTTCCATTCAGGCCGAACAGAAAGGACTCTGGAGCGGGCAACGGGAATCGAACCCGCCTTTTCAGCTTGGGAAGCTGACATTCTACCAATGAATTATGCCCGCGTAAATCAAATGCCGAGCCGAAACGGCTCGGCATTTGCTGGTCTGAGTGGCGGGATTTGAACCCACGGCCTCTACCACCCCAAGGTAGCGCGCTACCATCTGCGCTACACCCAGATAGCTTAAACATTATAGTCTGCACCGTAGCGTTTGTCAAGGGATTTTTCTATTTTTCTTTGCATTATTTTTAGGAGGTGGAGAAAAAATACTGTTTTTTTTCAAAAAAATGATTGACATTTCATTCCGGTTGTGATAACATAATCGGGCGGCTTTTTGTGGCCGAAAATTTGCGGGTGTAGTTCAATGGTAGAATTCCAGCCTTCCAAGCTGATTACGAGGGTTCGATTCCCTTCACCCGCTCCACCTTTTTGTGCTTTTAGCTCAGCTGGATAGAGCAACTGCCTTCTAAGCAGTAGGTCGGGGGTTCGAATCCCTCAAAGCACGCCACTATGGTGGATATAGCTCAGTTGGTTAGAGCGCCAGGTTGTGGCCCTGGAGGTCGTCGGTTCGAATCCGATTATCCACCCCATTTGTATTTTCCCGGTTTTCCGGATTTTCCCATATGGCGGAATAGCTCAGTTGGCTAGAGCATCCGGTTCATACCCGGCAGGTCGTTGGTTCAAATCCGACTTCCGCTACCAGAGCGACAGCTTTCGTGAGAAGGTTGTCGTTTTTTTTACGATCGTTTAGGAAAGGGGACGAAGAAATGAGCGAAATCGAAAAATTGGATCGAAATTTGGCAGTTCATGACGCAGACGAAAACGGATTTGCCTGGTACGATTGTCTGGAGTCTCCCTTTCGTGTATACGGCCTGATTCACACTCCGGAAGGATTCGTTCGTTGTCCGACGGACGTTGCCGAGTCCGTCAATGACGATCTGGCAAAGCTGAATACTCATACCGCCGGCGGACGGGTGCGGTTTCAAAGTGACTCCTCGGAGATCGCCATTCGCGCCCATCTTCGCAATCGCAGCAGAATGGCTCACTGTGCCATCACCGGAAGCGTGGGCCTGGATCTTTACGCGGATTCGCTCTATGCAGGTACGTTTGTCCCTCGTTTTGGCGTGGATGATTTTTATTCTGCCACGGTTAAGCTGAAAGGCAGTGCTATGAGGGATCTTTTGATCCATCTTCCTTTATATACCGGTGTTGTGAAATTGGAGATAGGGATCAAAGAGGGTTCCAAGCTTTCTTTCGGCAAGGAATATCGGATCCAAAAACCGGTGGTGTATTACGGTTCTTCCATTACCCAGGGCGGTTGTGCCTCCCGACCCGGAAACAGCTATGAGGCAAAGGTCTCTCGGATGCTGGACTGCGACCATATTAACCTGGGATTTTCCGGAAACGCTACGGGTGATCCGCCCATGGCAGAGTATATCGCAGGGCTTTCTATGTCTGCCTTTGTGTATGATTACGATCATAACGCGCGCCACCCGGAGTTTTTACATAATACTCATGCCGCCATGTTTTATACCATCCGGGAGAAGAATCCTGATTTGCCTATTTTATTGCTTTCTCGCCCGAACCGCTGCGGTGACGATCTAGAGAAAAACCGGGCAATTATCATGAGAACGTATCTGGACGCTCTTTCCAAAGGAGACAAAAACGTTTACTTTTTGGACGGACAAAGTATGGTGCGGGACGGTGACGGAACCGTGGACGGATGCCACCCCAACGACCTTGGCTTTTGGTATATGGCCCAGGCAGTGAGGGATCTTTTGGAACGGGCTTGGAACTGACATAAGATTAAGAAAATGTGCCCTGCGAATAGGGAGGATACTTCCTTGCGGGGCTTTTTTCTTTGCAGACGGATTATTTTGACTATTAAACTCAGAAATGGAAAAGAAAACAATATGAAGGACAATTTGAATTTTACAGAAGGAAAGATTCTCTCTCAGCTCATGCGTTTTGCCATGCCGGTTTTATTCACCTTGTTTCTGCAGGCTATGTACGGCGCGGTGGATCTTTTGGTAGTGGGAAAATTTTCCAACGCCGCGGACGTTTCCGCCGTCTCCACAGGGTCGCAGATCATG
>JAZOQB010000041.1:0-41526 GCA_045655865.1 Eubacteriales bacterium | reverse complement strand
GTTCTTTTTTCTGTATAAGATTGATCTTATTTGTTCAGCGCCATAGAGATCTCTACGGCTACAAGAGCGGTGGCGCCAACCATGGGGCCTATACCCATACCGATCAGACCATCGCTTTTTGACAAAAGTTTATATCTGTTTTACTTTCACCGTTTTTCCGTGCTTTTTGGCAAGGTTTATCATGGATTGTGTTCCTCGGCTTTTTCCGTCCCAAAAACAAATGACAAGATCGCATTCCATTGCCATTGTTTCGTTTCGTATCACTCCGGCGCCTTTTCCGTATTTTGCCCAGTTTGCCGGATATTTTTTTATGGAACATCCTTTTTCTGTAGCATATTTCTCTCCCAGCGCATCTGCGCCTTTTGCTCCTCCCGAAAGAAACGTAATTTTCTTGTTCTCCAAAACTTTGGCAAGACAGTCATCAAGAAACAGCTTTGCTTCAGTATAATTTTCATAATTGCGGCATCCCGCAACAACAATTTTGATGGGCATTTTATCACCTCACTCTATTTTACTATAATTCGATAGTAAAATCAATACTATTATTTGATAGTACATATACTGATGTTGAGGTGAGTGTGTGTATTATCCACGTTTGAAGGATCTTCGGGAAGATCGAGACTTGGTGCAAAAAGAGGTGGCGGCACTTTTGGGAATCGACCAAAGAGTGTATAGTAATTACGAAACGGGGAAAAGAGAGATTCCCACCCGTTTTTTGGTGGCTTTGGCAAAATACTATCATACGTCAACGGATTATATTTTGGGGCTGACGAACGATCCAAAATTTTATGCAAAATAAAAAGTTCCTTCTTTTAAAAAGAATAAAGAAACAAAAAAGAACACCCTTTACGGGTGTTCTTTTTGCATATAAGACAAATCTTACTTATTCAGAGCCATGGAGATTTCTACGGCTACGGCAACAGTTGCGCCTACCATGGGGTTGTTACCCATACCGATCAGACCCATTGTTTTCCAATGGTGTGAAGGCTTTGAAAAACGCACAGACCGTTACAGAAACAGAGAGGCGGCAACGGCGCCCACCCCTAAATAATATTCTGTTGAATTTTCACGGGATTTTAACTCCCGGAAGATCACAAGAATACCCAGAATGAGAAAATAGAGAAAATAGGTGAAAGTACGGGCGTGAGAAGCGTAAAGAGTGGGGGAAAAACACATCATTTCTCGAGATCCCGCCGCCAGAAGCAGGAAGGAGAATAAGAGGGTTCGGCGTGACGGATGGGACACGCCGTTCCAAACGGAAGCGAGCATACAAAAAACAACGGCTACGGTGAAAAAAAGAGTGAAGTAGGCGGGAAAACCTTGGCTGAGAGGGCGAAGCTCCGGCATACCTCCGGCGTAGGGGTAATATACCACAAAGTGCTCTTTTCCTATGATCTGAATAAAAACAAAGGCCAAAAAGGGCAGAGAGCCAATGACTTTTTTCACTACGGCCTGGCAGCGCAGGGAAACGAGAAACAAAAAGAAGCTGAACAAGGGAAACAGGACGGCGTCCCCGAAAAAGAGATTGGCAACCGTGGAGGTGTAGCCGTGATAGAGCTTTTCAAAAAGGGTCCAATGGGCGTATTGGGGAAGCCAGTATTCCATTTCGCTTGTGTCGATCATGCGATTGAGGTGACCCGGAAGACAAAAGAGGGCCGCATAGCAAAGGATGCAAATGCAAAGCCAGAGGGCCATGCGGCCAATGATCTTCCTGTCAGCCTTCTTTTGAATCAGCACCAAAAGACAAAGGAAAACCCCGCCGATGAGGATCATCCCCGCTTGGTCTTGGTTGGAGGCGTAAAGAATGGAGATCACCAGCAAGACGTAGGATAGGGGAGAGAGCCGCTGCCCTTTTGCTACCTTTTGAAGATAAAGTGTTGCCGTTAAAAGGCATAGCACGGGGTATAGATAGTTGGTGGCGGTGGCGATCCAGCCCGCGGTGCCCAGATACCACGTGGGAAATATAAGAATCAAGGCACAGACAGTCAGGGCGTCTTTCCAGGTTTTTTCGGTGAAAAGATGGGTAATGAGTTGGGCGATGGCCACGTAAACCAGGGTGTCAAACAGCTTCCAGACCAAAAGGGGAACTCGGTAAAAAAGATTGGCCAAAACGTCCGTAAAGATTTTTCCGTTGCTGTAAAAGCGGTAGAGAAAATGGGCGACCAAGGATTCCCCGGCGACGGTGGGGGCTATGACAAGGTCGTCGTGGGTGTAGGTCATGGACCGATGCAGGTAGAGGATTACCAGAGCAAACGCGGCGAAGATCAGGTGGGAGAAAAGCTTTTCTCTCTTGGAAAGGGTCATCATACACGCTTCCTTACAATCGAAATTTTCAAGTGGGATGCTTTTGGTATCAAAATTGGGCACACCACACAAGTAGTGCGATGTGCCCTTTTTTTCATTGGGATCAGGCGTTCAGAGCCATGGAGATCTCTACAGCTACGGCAACAGTTGCGCCTACCATGGGGTTGTTACCCATACCGATCAGACCCATCATTTCTACGTGGGCGGGAACGGAGGAGGAGCCGGCAAACTGCGCGTCGCCGTGCATGCGGCCCATGGTATCGGTCATACCGTAGGAAGCGGGGCCTGCGGCCATGTTATCGGGGTGGAGGGTTCTGCCCGTGCCACCGCCGGAAGCTACGGAGAAGTACTTCTTGCCGTTTTCAATGGCCCACTTCTTATAGGTTCCTGCAACGGGGTGCTGGAAGCGGGTGGGGTTGGTGGAGTTACCGGTGATGGAAACGTCCACGGACTCGTGACGCATGATGGCCACGCCCTCCAGAACGTCGTTGGAACCGTAGCAACGAACCTTTGCTCTTTCACCGTTGGAGTAAGCCTTGGTCTTAACGATTTCCAGCTTGCTGTCGGTGAAGTTGTATTCGGTCTGCACGTAGGTGAAGCCGTTGATTCTACTGATGATGTGAGCGGCATCTTTGCCCAGACCGTTCAGGATGATCTGGAGGGGCTCTTTACGAACCTTGTTCGCGGTCTTAGCAATGCCGATCGCGCCTTCTGCAGCTGCGAAGGATTCGTGGCCTGCCAGGAAGCAGAAGCACTTTGTTTCTTCGCGGAGAAGCATAGCAGCCAGATTACCGTGTCCCAGACCTACATCGCGGGTCTCAGCAACGGAGCCGTGAATGCAGAAAGCCTGCAGACCGATACCGATGGCTTCAGCAGCCTCAGCAGCAGTCTTAACACCCTTCTTTACTGCGATAGCAGCACCGAGGGTATATGCCCAAGAAGCATTCTCGAATGCGATGGGCTGAACGCCCTTAACCAGAGCGTCTACGTCAACGCCCAGATCCAGGCAGATCTTCTGTGCTTCTTCCAGAGAAGCAATGCCGTACTCTTTCAGGCACTCATTGATCTTGTCAATTCTTCTTTCGTAACCTTCAAACTTAACCATTTTTGTGCCTCCTTACTCTTCGCGGGGATCAATGTACTTCACTGCGTCATCATATCTGCCGTAGCTCTTTACATTGCTCTCGTAAGCTTCTTTGGGATCCTTGCCGTGACGGATCGCTTCCATCATCTTTCCAAGGTGAACGAACTTGTAACCGATGATTTCGTTGTCCTCATCCAGACCCAGGGAGAGAATATAGCCCTCTGCCATTTCCAGATACCGAACGCCTTTTTTGTTGGTGGCGAAAATGGTACCGATCTGGCTGCGAAGACCCTTGCCCAAATCGTCCAGAGAGGAACCGATGGGAAGTCCGTCTTCGGAGAAGGCGGTCTGGGTGCGGCCGTAGACCAGCTGGAGGAAGATCTCGCGCATTGCCACGTTGATGGCGTCACACACAAGGTCGGTGTTCAAAGCTTCCAGAATGGTTTTGCCCTGGAGGATCTCCGCGGCCATGGCGGCGGAGTGGGTCATACCGGAGCAACCGCTGGTTTCTACCAACGCCTCCTCAATGATACCTTTCTTAACGTTAAGGGTCAGTTTGCACATACCCTGCTGGGGTGCGCACCAGCCAATACCGTGAGACAGACCGGAAATATCCGTAACGTCATAGGCCTTGACCCATCTGCCCTCTTCGGGAATGGGAGCGGGACCGTGCTTGGGGCCTTTGGCCACAACACACATGTTTTCTACATCTTCAGTGAACATGCTCATTTTTTGATTCCTTTCTTATGTTTTAGTCGACCAGAACGCCCATGGTGCCGGGAGCGGCACAGGCGGCGTTGGATTCATCGGTGTCGATGTGCATGGCGGCGGCGAATTTTTCGCTCACTCTGACTACCACCTCATCGAAAACAAGGGCGCGTTCCCCTTCCACACGGACCTTGACGATCTGTTTGTCTTTTACGCCAAAGGCCTGGGCGTCTGCGGGGGTAAAGTGAATGTGGCGCTTGGCCACGATAACACCCTCGGGGATCTCTACGCTCTTTTCGCCCACACAAATGGTGCAAGCGCCGCTTCCGGCCAGATCACCGGATTCGCGGATGGGAGCTTTGACACCCAAAGAACGAGCGTCGGTGGCGGAGACCTCCACCTGAGAGGCGGGGCGTGCAGGCCCGAGAATGATGACGTTTTTGATGGTACCTTTGGGTCCGATCACATCCACTCTCTCCTCACAAGCGTACTGCCCGGGCTGGGACAGATCTTTCTTGTGGGTGAGTTGGTATCCCTTGCCAAAGAGCGCTTCAATGTGCTCTTGGGTCAGGTGGACGTGACGGGCAGAGGTTTCAACCAATACCTTCTTTTCCATTTTCATATCTCCAATCGTTATAGTTTGTTTGCAACCAATCTATTATAGTACAAATGTAGCTCCCTTGTAAAGGGGGAACGCGGATTTTGTGGCGATTTTCGGGATTTATTCCAGAATCTGACGGATTTTGATCCATACAAACAGGGTGATGGCAAGATCGATCAGCAGGGAAGAGGCGTCCACCAGATCCATAGAGATCCGGTCCATCACGACCGCAAAAAGCTGGGGCAGACGCGAGGTGATACCGAAAAAGATGGCAGGCAAGGCGGAAAAGGCCAGGGCATTGGGGTCAAAAAGGGCCTTTTCTTTCAATAGGAGCTGAGACTGGTACAGGAAAAAGATGAGTGCTGAAATGATGAAAAGAAACTGACCGATGTAGAGGGATTTGTTTACAAAGCGGGTCAGATCCCGATATTCTACCACCATGCGTACCGTGCACCAGAGGGCGGGGACCAGGGAGAAGAATGCACGGAAAATGCTTTTTTTCGAAGAGTTTCCGGCCGCCGCGAAGAGAAAATAGGCCCCGGAGAGGGCGGAGAGAATGGAAAAGATCAAACGGTAGGGATCAGAGAAAAGCCCTTTTTCCGTGGCGAAGGAAAGGGCGTAAGCCAAAAAGCCAAAGCCGGGTAAAAAGCAGGAAAAGGCCGAGAGCGTTCCTTGCCATGTGGCGATTTTTTCTACGTAGTCGTCCAAGGTGTTTTCTTCCCGGGGTTCACTTTCTGCCGGGGATACCTCATCATCCTGAAAGAAAAACTCCTCTTCGTTCCGGGAGGCTTTTGGATCCCGGGAGACTTTTTTCTCTTTGACGCCCACCTTTCCGCCTACCTTCCGCCAGGCGAAAAACAGGCAAAGGGCAAAAACGAGAAAGCCGATGATATTGTATATCAGGCACGGGATTCCTTTCCCTACAAAAAATCCGGAAGAGGGCTCGATCTCGCTCCAATAGATGAAAAGGCGCAAAAGAAAAACCGGAGCGGAGATGACAAGGATCCCCCAAAAGAGTCGATTCAGATTTTTTTCGTCCAGTTTCATAAAATTCTCCTTGTAGATTCATTGGAAACCACGGTCCAAAAAGCGGCGACACTTGCCACCCAAGGGGCTTTTGTTTCTGAAATTTGCTTTTGTTTAAAGGCGTCGGTCTTCATCCCCCAGAATGAAAAGGATCGATAAAATGAGAGTGAAAAAAGAAAAAACACCCAAAAGGATCTTGGTGAGACTGTTGTTGAGAAAGGCCATGGCCGGATTCCAAATGTCAATGACAAAAAGCGTGAGCATCAAAAGGGAGAGGATCAGGGTCAAGTGAGGTAAGAGACCTCTTAAAAATCGGAAGAGGTATTTCATGGAGTCTCCTTTTCTTTTGCCGGGGCCAGGTAAATGATGTCACTGATGTCCCGTCCGTTCCCTTTGGAGGGAGAGGAAAAGATCTCGTCTTCAAAGGTCATCACGGCAGAGTGACCGCCGTCAAGATTGTAGGCGCGCTTGCAACCGAGATCTTCAAACAGTTTTGCCATTTCCAAAAGAGTCATCCCACTGGAGGAGGCCTGTCTGCCGTCAATGGCAACCAGGCAATAATGCCCGGGCTCAAAATAGCCGATTCCGATCCGGGGGTTCTTTCCCGAGATGCCCGTTTGAAACTGGGTTACGGCAATCCCGTTTTCATCCAATAGCGCCGGTCCGAAATCCCAAGCTTGCCAGGCGCCCCCTGCGATGGCTCGGTCCGCATCAAAGGCGGAAAAAGAATAGGTCTCCATGGTTCCGTTGTAGTAGAGAACACAGACCTCATGGGCTTTGGTTTTTCGGTAAACTTCTCCGTTGCGGATGACGATTCCTCGCTGGCGGATGCCGAAATAATCCCCGGAGACCGCCAGGACCGCTCCGTTTTCCCGGGCCATGTTCAAAGTGGAATCCGCCACGCCCGTGGCAAAGGTGTCGGAAGCCATAGCGGTTTTCAGCACGGTGATGTTTCGAATATAGAAATCTGCCACGTGGTAGGTAACGCCGTTTTCCGTGTAAGTTTTTAACGTAAGATTCAATTGAGAATCCATATAAAAACCGTCTTTCCGGATCACTTCCCCCTGGGGGGCAAAACGGCCGGGAAACTTTTCGCTCCAGTCCTCTGTTTCTCCCAAAGACGGGGTAACACCGTAAAACATGCCTGCTTTGCGGGGCAAAACGTGGTGGAACAGGGCAAAGAGCGTGAGGAAGATGGCGAAAAAGATCAAATCAACGGTAAAGAGGAAAAGGAATCGGCGCTTTCTTTGTTTGGTCATTCTCTATCCTTCCCCTTGGGGAAAACGATAAATTTTTGCATCAAAAAGCTGGCAGGGAAACAGATGATCTGGGCCGCCAGAAGAGAGAGGATCTCGTGGGCGCCAAAGGTGACCAGAAACAGAGCGTTAAACCAGTGGTTGGCAAAAAAGATGACCACCACCGTTACAAGATACAAAAGACCGGTCTTCAGAGGATTTGCGCTATTATGAAAGACCATCTTCCGGTTGATGGCGTAATTGACTACCGATGAGAGGATCCTTGACAACAAAAGAGAAGCAAAGGCCAGTTTTTTCAGGTCCGTAAACATGGGCGCAAAGATCAGGTTGAAAAACAACCAGTACCCCACCACGTCCACAAGAAAAGCCAGAAGGGAAGAGACAAGGAAACTCAGGATCTGAAAGAGCCTTCCCAGGGCTGAGCGGATCAGGATGCCATAGACCCGGAGAGCGTCTCGAAGAGGGTGAAAGTGACTGGAACGGTTTTCCTCCAGGTACACCGTTTCAATGGTAACGGAGCGAATGGGGATCTTTTTTCGGGCGGCCATGCAAAGCATTTGCATTTCGTATTCATAGCGGTCGCCTTCCACAGACAAAAGAAAGTCCAAAAGATCGGAGGTGAACGCTCGCAGTCCGGTTTGAGTGTCCGTCACCCGAGCGCCCATAAGAAGACGGAAGGTGAAGCGGGAAATGGAATTTCCTATTCGGCTGCGGGCGGGAACATCGCCCTGAAAAGCGCGTTCCCCCAGGATAAGGGATCCCGGATAAGCTTTGGCCTCTTTCAGACAGGCGAGAATGTCCTTGGGCAAGTGCTGACCGTCTGCATCGGCGGTAACGATCGCTTCTTTGGTTCCTTCTTTCTTTAAATAGCGAAAAGCGGTTTTCAGCGCTGCCCCTTTCCCCTGATTTTGGGGATGGACAAGGACGGTGCAACCAAGATCCTCCACGTTTTGGAAAATGGGGTCAAAAGCTTGGCCAGAACCGTCGTTAACCACAAGGATCCGGGCGTGGCTTTGTGCCCGGATGTCCTTGATGACAGAAAGGAGTTTTTCGTCCGGTTTGTAAGCGGGGATGATGATAGTCATAACGGCGCTCTCCCTCAAGGTTTGTCTAAAAAATCGGAACGGTTTCGATGAGTTTGTTTGCCTTATATTTTACCAGATGGGCGTTTTTTTTGCAAGAACTTTTTGCGCTGTCCTCATCTTTTTCTCTTTTCTCTTTTCCAAAACGAAAGTGGGGCAAAAGCAAAAAATGCGAACGAAGTTTCGTAAAAAGTCTTGACAATTACGAAAATTCGTGATATAATCGGGCAAAAAGATAAGGAAGTTACGAAAAAAGGAGTTCCAACAATGAAACTATATCAACAAAGGGAAGAAGCTTTCCGCCGAGCGGCGGAAAAGGTGCGGGAGGCTTTTGAAGAATTGGAGTCTGTTGCGCCGGACGAAGCCTCGGAATTGGACTGGCTTTGCGAGGAGTTGGAGAAAGGGATGTGGGCGGCACGAAGTGCCGGAAATTTCTCGTCGGACGGGGAAGAGGAAGAAGAGGCCTGTGACTTTTGAAGCATATCTGGGACGTTTTCGTCTGTTACAGTACGCTCTGGAAAAAGACGAGCGCAGCCTCAAATGGATCCGAGGGGACTCCTACCGAGCCTTTCTCCGTCGCTTTGGGCGATCACAGGATGCGGTCCTATCCTCGGTGGTGATCACCGAAGAGACCCTTGTCAGGAGAATACAAAAACGGCAGCGTCTCTGCGAGCGCTACGCCTCTCGCCTGGTTCGGGCCATTGCTCGGATTCCGGCACCGGAATTGCGGGAGTATGCTCTGCTACATTATCTGTACGGTCTGACCCATGAGGACATCGCCGATCAAAGCTTTTTCTCGGTACGAACCGTTTACCGTCACGGAAACAAAGCCAAAACAGCCTTAAAAGAAGCGCTTTTGAAAGTCGGACCGCGCTGCCGCCCGATTTCTCCTGGAAAGTTTTATGTCAAGGGCATCTTGCCCCGTCGGGTATATGACCTGGACCCGGTGTCGCGGAGCGTGGCGGAAGTTGCAGTTAGGCGCTGGGGAAATCCTTCCTGGAAAGGCTTGATCGGCCGAGAGGATCTGGGGGCATAAAAAGATCCACCTTTCAAAGGTGGATCTTTTTCGTTATGTCTTTTTCTTTGTTCCTGCGGATTTGGGAGACTATGGTAAAAGCTCTTTCAAGACCGGGTTTTCCGTGTTGTAGTGAAAAACGGAAACTGAGCTGTTGGAAAAGGCGTTTTCGCACATCCCCTTCACGGTGTCCGGCAAGGTAAGGGTAGTTGTGGGAGAAGAATCAAAGGCGTTGGAAAGATAACGGACGCTCTCCGGCAAGGTGACCGAAAGGGCAGAGCCCCGATAAAGGAGAAGAACACCGTTTCCAACAAGGACCCATTCCTGCTGTTGCGCGTCCAACCAGGCACTTCCGGCAAAGGCGTCCGCTCCGATCGCTTCCACGCTTTGGGGAATGGAAAAAACAAGATCTGGGGTGCCGGAATTCCAAAACGCCGCATTGCCGATCTGGCCAAGTCCCTCCGGAAGGCTCACCCGTTCCAGAGATCTGCAGTCGGCAAAGGCCTCGTCACCGATGCTTAAGACGCTCTCGGGTAAAATCACTTCCCGGAGCGAGCGGCATGAGTAAAACATTCCGGTGGAAATTTCCGAAAGGCTCTGGCCAAAAACAACTTTTTCCAGCAAGAGACAATTGTCAAAGGCGTCTTTACCCACCTGGATGACGGAATCAGGGATTCGGATCCGGGTGATAGCACTTCTCTGAAAGGCCCGCTCTCCAATAAACTGCAGGGTGTCGGGAAGGGCGATGTCCGAGAAGGAAGTTTCCCGCAGGGCGTCGTCGGCAATTCCGATGACCACGTAAGATTCGTACGTTTCGGGAACGGTAAGGGTCGAAGGCATGTTTTCTCCGGAGATGCCTAAAAGAATTGCGGTGTGATCGGTATAGAGCGCAAAGTCCATTCCCCCTTCCGACCGGACCGACAGCTGTTGCCGGGTGAGCGGAAGGTCATCATCGGAGGGCGTGTAGATCGGTTCCGGATTCTCCCTAGTGCAAGCGGCAAGTAAGAAAAGAGAGAGGAACATCGAGCAAAACAGAGCTTTTTTCATAAAAAATCTCCTTTTTTCGTTTACACCATCCTACTCCATTTTCAAATAAAAGGCAAGGGAGAATTTATCCAAAGACGGTTTATTCGTACTGAGAGCGGTAGAGCTCGGCGTAAAATCCGTTTTGGCTCAACAGAGATTTGTGGGTGCCCGTTTCTACTACGTCACCGTTTTTTACCACCATGATCATATCTGCCCCTCGGATGGTGGAAAGGCGGTGGGCGATGACAAAGCAAGTTTTACCTTCCATCAGCTTCAGCATGGCTTTTTCGATTTTGATTTCCGTTCGGGTGTCCACGTTGCTGGTGGCCTCGTCCAGAATCAGCATTTTCGTTTTGGAAAGCATGCTTCGAGCAATGGTAAGAAGCTGTTTTTGTCCTTTGGAAACATTCACGCCGCCGTCTTCCAGACGGGTGTCATAGCCTTGGGGAAGAGAGAGAATGAATTTGTGAATGCCGGCGGCACGGGCGGCTTCTTCGATTTCCTCCCGGGTGGGATTTTCGGCTCCGTAGCCAATGTTCTCAGCTACGGTTCCGCCCATGAGCCAGGTTTCCTGGAGTACCATGGTCCATGCTCGGCGCAGATCGTCCCGCCGGATCCGGTCCAAGGGGATGCCGTCCAAAAAGATCTGGCCGGAGGTGGGATCATAAAAGCGCATGAGAAGGTTGACGATGGTGGTCTTTCCTCCCCCGGTAGGACCTACGATGGCCACGGTTTTTCCCGCGGGGACCTTGAGAGAAAGGTCGTGGATGATCTCCCGGGAAGGATCGTAGGAAAATTTTACGTGCCGAAACTCAATGTCGCCCCGTACGTGGGAAAGACACACGGCGTCAGGGGCATCTGCCTGTTCCGGAAGCTCATCGATGAGGGTGAATACTCTTTCTGCCGCAGAGCGGAGGCTTTGCAGGTTTGCCAGAATGTTTGAAAACTCGTTAATGGGGCCGGAAAAACGCCGCCCGTATAGGATAAAGGAGGAGATACTGCCAAGAGACAGAGCCCCGGTGACGTAAAAGCAGGCGCCGGCAATACTGATGATAGACATGGAAAGGTTGTTGATGAAGTTGACGCTGGGACCCATGGCAGCACCCTCGTATTCCGCCCGGTAATAGGCCTCGGAGGCGATGCCGTTGTGCTGGGCGTAGCTTTGGGAGAACGGTTCTTCTCTTCCGTAGGCCCGGATGGTTTTTACCCCGGAGAGCATTTCCTCGGTGTATCCGTTGAGAAGGCCCGCTTGTGCGCTGCGCTGGCGGAAGAGCGGACGGACCTTTTTGGATTTGTAAATGGTGTAGCCGATGGACAAGGGGAGGGTAATGAGAAAGACCAAAAGCATCTGCCAGGAGATGCAGAGCATCCAGAAAAAGGAAACCGATACGGTAATGACGGTGGAGATGATCTGCACAAGGTCGCTGGAAAGGGAAGTGTTGATGACGTTAATGTCGTAGGAAAGGCGGCTGATCACGTCTCCTGCCTGGAGTTTGTCAAAATATCCCACCGGCAGAGTCAGGATCCGATCAAAGGCTTCTTTTCTCAGGGCTTGCGTGATCTTTTTGTTAAGGTGGATCATGACCACGGAGAGTAGATAAGACAATACGGCGGATGCCAGGTAGAAAATAGCCATATAGCCGCAGAAGCGGAAGACGGTTGGGAAATCAACGCTGGCGGAGAGGGTCTTGGGGTCAAAGCCAATGGCGTCAATGGCGTTGGCGGAAAGGCTGGGGCCGATGAGGGAAAAAAAGTTGGACGCGGCGGAAAGCATCATGGACAAAATCGTCAGACCCGCAAAACGAAACAGATATCCGCCCAGTCGCACAAAGACGTTGGGCCCTTTGTATTTGTGCAGCGTTCTATCCTTATTTTTGTTCATACCTGCATCTCCCCCATTTGCGATTCTGCGATCTCACGGTAGACGGGACAAGTTTCCATCAGGTGGTCGTTTTTGCCTTTTCCGATCAATTCACCGTGCTCCATGACCAGGATCAGATCTGCATTTTGGATGGAGCTGATTCGTTGGGCGACCACCACGCAGGTGGAGCCTACCATTTCTTCCCGGATGCTCTGCCGCAGGGCGGCGTCGGTTTTATAGTCCAGGGCGGAGGAGGCGTCGTCCAAAATCAGAATTTCAGGATGGTCAGCCACGGCCCGGGAGATCAGCACCCTTTGACGCTGTCCGCCGGAAAGATTGGAGCCGTTGGTGGTGAGAGGATGCTGAAAACCGTCTTTCAGATCTTGAATGAAAGGCAGGGCCTGAGCGCAAGATGCCGCAGGCTCCAGGGCTTGTTCCGGCAAGGGGCGGGCGAATCGGATGTTCTCGGCCAGGGTGTCTGCCATCAGAAAATCATGCTGAAAGACGACCCCGAATTTTTTTCGCAACCTCGCCGGATCAAAGCTGCGAAGGTCACGCCCTTCCAGAAGAATGACTCCTTGGTCGGGATCGTAAAAGCGCAAAAGTAGCCGGATCAGAGTGGTTTTTCCACTGCCCGTTCCGCCAATGATCCCCAAGGTCTGCCCCTTTTCCAGGGTAAAAGAGACGTGCTCCACGGTGGGAATGGTTTTGTTGTAGGAGAAAGTCACGTCACGAAATTCCAGGAAAGGAGCGTTGGGTTCTGCGGGGGAAGCTGGAATGAGATTCAGATCCGGCTTAGTATTGAGCACTTCGCTGATGCGAGTGGCGCTGGCGCTACCCTGGGTGGTCACCGTGAAGATTCGGGTGATTCCGAGAGTGGCGTTGAGGATGATGGTAAAGTAAGACATGAAGGAAATGATCTGTCCGGGAGCGGTGTGACCGGAGGCCACTCGAAAGGCTCCCAAAACGATCACGGCGGTCATACCAAGATTCATGAAGACGCTGACCGCAGGACCGGTGATGCCGGTGATCATCCCCGCCTTTTGCCCGCTTCGGTTCAGATCTTCGTTGATTCGGTCAAAGGATTTCTTTTCATAATCCGTTTTGGAAAGAGCTTTGATGACCCGGATTCCCGTAAAGGTGTCCCGAATCTTTTCCACCATGACGTCCACCTTTTTTTGTTTTCGTTTATATAAACGAACGCTGCAGCGAGAGACGAAAAACACGATCATGGCCAAAAACGGCAAGGGAAGGATCAGGGAGAGGGAAAGCACCGGCTCGATGGAGAGGGTGATGAAAACGCCGCCTATGAGAAGAATGGGCGCACGGATACCGGCGCGAAGCAGGTCCATAAACATCGTATAAAGGGAATAGCTGTCACTGGACAAGCGAGCCACAAGAGACGGAACGGTAAAAGAATCCGTTTGGGCGGCGGAGAGGGAAAGAATCCGGTCGAAAAGATCGCCCCGGACGTTTTGGATCACGGTTTTGGTAAAATAGGCGGCTCGGCGGTTGGCGACCGTGTTCATCACCAGAGCCAGGAAGGAACAAAGGATCATGACGCCGCCCCAGAAAAACATGGGCCAAAGATTTTCTTTGGTGCATTGGGGGACCACTTCGTCTAAGATCATACCCAGAATATAGGGGATGACCAATTCTATTATGGTTCCGGCTGATTTGATGATCAAAGAAAGGATAAAAAAGCCGGTGAGGGGTTTGCAGTAAGAGAGAATTTTTTTCATAAACGTCAGGAAACCTCCTTGGGGGCGGGGAAGCGTTCCGCCCGGCGTTCAAAAGGGCTCTTTTTTGTTAAGAGGAGCCAAAGCAATGCCATTATAAGCCATTTTTTTCCCATGTCAAATCTTTTTTTTAAAAAAGATAAGGAAGAATTTTGAAAAGGACAAAATAAAAAAAGAAAAAAAGAATTCGTGATTGAAAAAAACATGGCGCACCCGACTTTTTGTTGACGAAAAAAAGAAAAGCATGATATAATTGATAAAAAAGAAGGAAGCGGTGAATGATGAAAATCAAGGTGAAAAAATTATCTGACCGTGCGCAATTGCCCAGCTACGGAACCTCTTTTTCTGCCGGTGCGGATTTGTATGCTGCCCAAGAGGATGTTTTGGTGATCGGACCCGGACAGACCGCTATGGTTCCCACGGGAATCGCTTTGGAGATCCCTGAGGGCTATGGAGGATTTATCTATGCCAGAAGCGGGCTTTCCGTGAAAAAAGGCTTGGCACCGGCCAATAAGGTGGGCGTAGTGGACGCGGACTACCGGGGCGAGGTGATGGTGGCGCTCTATAACCAATCTTCCGTGCCTCAGCAGGTAGAACCGGGAGAGAGGATCGCGCAGCTTGTGATCGCTCCCTTTTTGAAAGCGGAATTTGAAACGGTCAATGCGCTCTCTGACACCCTTCGGGGCGGTGGAGGTTTTGGAAGCACAGGAAAGTAAAACCGTTCCGGCGGCGCGGAAAATTATCGATCACGAATGCTCCGCCGAAAAAAAGCCGTACTTTTTTGTTTAAAATAGACAAAAAGGTTGGGCAGAAATAGCAAAAAAAACGAAATGTAAACAAAGTGTAAAAAACCTTGAAAAACCCTTTCATTTTCCCGGTGCTTGCGCTAAAATGGATGCGGATCCTCCGCTTGACTGGGGGATACTATGCAACAAGGAGAAACTTGTAATGAAAGCGACTAAAATCCTGTCTTTGATTCTTGCCGCGATCATGCTTTGCTCCGTGTTCCTGGTTGGCTGTGCCAAAGATGAAGAACCCTCGGGAAATACCCCCGGCGGCAGCAACAACGGCGGCACCGTTACCCCTCAGGATCCCAACGCTCAGTATGATGCCGAGATCAAGAACCTGAACGAGCATGAGTTCCGCTTCATCGTAAGAGGTACCGGTAACACGAATCTGGACTGTAATGAGGTGTATGCAGAGCAGCCCAACGGTGAGAAGGTAAATGACGCTGTGTTTGCTCGTAACATGCAGCTTGCTGAGAAGTATAACTGCACCATCGCGGAGGACCGCGTTAGCAACGTAGCATCTGCTACCCGTGAGCCCTTGCAGGCCGGTGAGTACGTTGCAGACTTTTTGTTCGATGGATGCAATACCATGAGAAGCTTGGCCACTGCCGGCCTTTTGGCTGATGCCAGTGTTCTGGATAACATCAACCTGGATAAGGTTTGGTGGGACCAGTACTGCATTGATTCTATGAACCTTGGCGGTAAGGTCTTCTATCTTACCGGTGATGCTGCGACTCTGGACGAGAGAGCCAGCTGGATCCTTTACTTCAACAAAGAGATCATTGCTGAGTATGATCCCAGCATCGACCTGTATCAGGAAGTGCGTGACGGCAAGTGGACCGTTGACCGTATGTATCAGCTGGTTGACGCTACTGCCCGTGAAGACGGCGACGGCGTTTGGACTGCCGGTAAAGACCGTTTTGGCTACGTAACTGAAGCTTATACCAACTATGTTCACGTGGTTGGTTGCGGTGTTACCGTTTCCAACATCTCTTCTTCCGGCGACGTAGAGCTTCCCGCTCAGCCCAAACCTGAGCTTCAGGCTGCTTGGGCCGCTTGCAGAAATCTGCTTACCACCCCGAAGAGATTGAACTCTTGGGCCAGCGCTTACTTTAGAGACGGTCTTGCTACCTTCTACGCTTGCCACTTGGGTACTGCTATGAACGCCGGTAGCATGCTCGTATCTTACGGCTACCTGCCCTTCCCCAAGATGAACGAGCAGCAGTCTGAGTATTTCACCACCGGTACCATGTATTCTGTGGGTGTTTACTCCATCCCCACTACCGTTGACAACTGCGAAGACTGGGAGACCAACGGCTTTACCTCCGGACGTGAGCAGGCTGCTTACTTCCTGGAAGCCTTCTCCTACTATTCTATGAGCACCCTGACTCCCGCCTTTATGGATGAAGTTTTGGGTAAGCAGGCTGTTAAGGATACTGCTTCTATCGAAATGTTGGAAATGTCCCTGGAAAACAAGATCTATGACCCGATCATCGGTGCTAACATGGGATCTATGCAGAGCATGTTCCAGACTTGCGGATCTGGCGATTATGAAACTCCCGGAACCGATGCGAATTACGATACCTTCGTATCTACCTACACTTCCAGAGTTATGGCTGCCAGAAAAGAACTTGCCGATTACATTCAGTATCTGAATGCAGGAGTCTGATCGAAGAAATTGCTTTATAAAAGCTCGCCGCTTTTGCGGCGAGCTTTTTTTCGAAGGGGAAATGCACCCTTGCGGTGATGCCATGCCAATCCGACCGATTGGATAAAAAAAGAACGAAGCATCGCTTCGTTCTTTTTTGGAGCTAGTGACGTGACTTGAACACGCGACCTGCTGATTACGAATCAGCTGCTCTACCAACTGAGCTACACTAGCGTTGCTCCTTATCATATCATAAGGAAGGGAAAAAAGCAAGGGGGAGCGGATATTTTTTCACAGAGAAAAAGAAAGAAACGGAAAAGAACCCTTTATTTTAACCGTTCAAAGTCTGTTGCCGGGTGTTTGCAAATGGGACAGATAAAATCCGCAGGCAACTCTTCTTCTTCGTGCACGTAACCGCAAATTCGGCATACCCAACCTTTTTTTGCTTTTTCTTCCGTCTTGGGGGGCTTTGGCTTAACGCTGGCGTGATAATCGGCGTATGTCATGCTCTCCAGGGAGGACTTGTTTACGCTTTCGGTGATTTTTCCGATAAAAAGCACATGGGAGGGCGTCTCAACTTCTGCTATCACTTCCAGAGAAATGGTTGATTTGATATGCTCCTGGAGAGAAGGTAGATTGTTTTCGCTTCTGCCGTAGAGAAGGCCCTTCATTTTATCCGTATCTCTTCCGCTTTGGAAGCCAAAGCGCTGGAAAAGCGAGAAAGGAGCGCTCGCATCGAGAACGTTGACGTTCATTTTCCCCGTGCGGCGGATAACGCCCAGAGAAAAATTGGCTTTATTGATACCTACAGCCAAAAGATCGGGGGAAATTCCTATCTGAGAGACGGTGTTCACTACAAGGCCGCTGTCCTTTCCGTTTTCACGGATCGTAACAATATAAAGCCCGTAGCTGACAGCAAACAGGGCGGTGGGATCCGTGAGGGGATCTTGGCTTTGTGGGAGGGGAGAAAGATTTAAGGATTCCATATCAATACCTCCTAAGGACTCTTTTTCTATTGTACTGATTATAGATGGGAAAGTCAAGAGAAACCGAAAGAGGTCGCACGCTGCCTTCCTGCTCTCTTGACGGATGCCGGGGCCGGAGATATAATGAAAAGGAAAAAACCGCTCAAAACAAGAGTTCGGTTAACAAGTTGTGGGGCAGGAAAATCTGGCAGTTAGAAAAACGTGGTGATACCTGAATGAGAGGGGGGAGAGCGTGTGCGCTATACGGTAGATACCAAGCGATCAAAAAAGGCCTATCTGCAGCTTTACGAGGCATTGCGGGAGGATATTGTAAAAGGACTGTTTCCCCTTGGATCTCGTCTTCCATCCAAACGTCTTTTGGCAGAGGAGGCGGGGGTGAGTGTCATCACCGTAGAACACGCTTACGCCCTTCTTTGCGACGAGGGATACGTTCAGTCCCGGGAGCGGAGTGGATATTATGTCTCCTTCCGGGAGAGCGATTCCTTTCCGACCCCTTTGGATCATCCTCTTTCTCCTGCTTTGTCGTCACCGCTGTCGGAGGCGGAGACTCATTTTCCCTTTTCCATTATCGCTCGGACCATACGCCGTGTCCTTTCCGATTACGCAGAGGCCCTTTTGGTAAAATGTCCCAATCGGGGGGCTTGGGAGCTTCGTCAGGAGCTGAGTCGGTATCTTGCCCGTAGCCGGGGAATGGAAGCGATGCCGGAGCAGATCATCATCGGAGCCGGCGCGGAATATCTTTACGGTTTTTTGGTTCCCCTATTGGGGAGGGATAGGCTTTTTGCCATTGAGGACCCCTCCTATGCCAAGATCCGGCAAGTGTACCTGGCCAGCGGCGCTCGTTGTGAGAGCCTTCCCTTGGGAAAGGACGGAGTCTCAAGTCTTTCCCTGGCTCGCACGCAGGCTTCGGTTTTACACATTACCCCCTACCGCAGTTTTCCCAGTGGCGTTAGCGCCACCGCTTCCAAAAAAAGGGAGTATTTGCGTTGGGCGAAGCGAGAAGGGCGCTATTTGGTGGAGGATGATTTTGAGTCGGAATTCACCCGGTCGCGCAAGCCCGAGGAGACCCTTTTCTCCATGGCAAAAAAGGAAAACGTGATTTACATCAACACCTTTTCCAAAACCGTCGCTCCTTCCATTCGAATCGGATACATGGTTCTCCCCCGGTCTCTTTTGCCCCTGTTTGAAGAAAGGCTGGGCTTTTATTCCTGTCCGGTTCCTCTGCTGGAACAGTTGGTTCTGGCCAGCCTTTTGGCGAGCGGAGAGTTTGAGAGGCATATTAACCGGGTGCGCCGCAGCCGTCGGGGGAAGAAGGAAACGGAGAGGGAAAAGTCATGACTTCAGACGAAAAGGAACTGGCTAAGCGATTTCAGGAATTGAGCCGGCGGGCCGAGGAACGCTTCCTATATATTCACACCCATTTTCTTACCGAAGGAGAACAAGCGGTCTTGCGCTCTCTTTCCTTGCCCCTGAAGCCTTATCTGACAGGAGGCTTCCCGGAAGCGGAGCGTTGCGTAGCCGTCTTTGGAGAAGAGAGGGATTTGGGGTACCCTTGGGAGAGTTGTATTCGTCTTTTAAAGATCGCCCCCAAGGATTATAAATTTGCAGATCCGTTTTCCCATCGGGATTTTTTGGGTGCCATTTTGAATCTTGGGATCAAACGGGAGCTTTTGGGCGATATTTTGATCTGGGAAAATAACGGCTATGTTTTTGTTATGGATTCCATAGCCACCTATCTTGTGGAGAATCTGGAGAGGGTGCGCCACACTGCGGTAAAGGTTTCTTTTTGTGATGAACTGCCACCGGAGGCTACGGTTTGTCTGAAAGATATGGAAGTGATCGCCGCCTCTCCCAGGCTTGACGCGATCATTTGCGCCGTTTGGAATCTTTCTCGAACCCAGGGGCAGGACCTTGTGAAAAAAGAAAAGGTCACCGTTGCCGGGCGCCTTGTCACCGATCCGGCCAAAGAGCTTTCTCCCGGAAATCGAGTTTCCGTGCGAGGTTACGGCAGGTTTTACTACGACGGAGAGGAAAATAAGACCCGCAGCGGCAGACTGCACGTAAAGATCAGGCTTTTTGTTTGAAGCTTTGAAAAAGGGAAGAACGCTTGGGAAATGGTTGCTTCCCGAAAAAAGAATAAATATTCAATTTAAAAGTATAATATTCAAAAATAAGGGAAAAAAAGGGGAATTTATTCTGATTTTTTTGCATAAATCTTCAAAAAGCACTTGCAATTTAAGATGGATTGTGCTAAGATAGGTAGCAACGGAGGAAAAGAACATGAAGAAAAGTGATATTAAAAAAATTGTTTTGGCTTATTCCGGAGGTCTTGATACCTCCATCATCATCCCGTGGCTGAAGGAGAACTACAACAATCCTGAGATTATTGCCGTTTCCGGCAATGTGGGTCAGGCGGATGAATTGGAGGGATTGGAAGAGAAAGCCATCAAAACCGGCGCTTCCAAGATCTACGTTGAAGACCTGACCGAAGAATTTGTGGAAGAAATGGTCATCCCCACCGTCCAGGCGGGAGCTAAGTACGAAGAGTATATGATGGGCACCGCCCTGGCTCGCCCCATTATCGCCAAGCGCTTGGCGGAAATCGCCATTCAGGAAGGCGCTGACGCCATTTGCCACGGTTGCACCGGCAAAGGAAATGACCAGGTGCGTTTCGAATTGGCCATCAAGGCTTTTGCACCTCATCTTACCATCATTGCCCCTTGGCGCGAGTGGGACATCAAATCCCGTGAAGAGGAGATCGCTTACGCCGAGGCTCACAACGTACCTTTGAAGATCAACCGGGAGACCAATTATTCCAAGGATAAGAATATGTGGCACCTGTCTCACGAGGGTTTGGATCTGGAGGATACCGGAAACGAACCTCTTTACGATAAGCCCGGCTTTTTGGAGATGGGCGTTTCTCCCATGCAGGCTCCCGATGAGCCCACGTATCTGACTTTGGAGTACGAGGCCGGCAGACCTGTGGCTCTGGACGGCGTCAAGATGAGCGCCAAAGAGATCATCTTAAAGCTCAATGAGCTTGGCGGCAAGAACGGCATTGGCCTTTTGGATATCGTGGAGAACCGCTTGGTGGGCATGAAGTGCCGTGGCGTTTACGAGACTCCCGGCGGTGCGATCCTCTATTTTGCCCAGAATTATCTGGAGTCCTTGTGTCTGGATAAAATGACCAAGCACAAAAAGGACGAGCTTTCTATCACCTTTGCCGAACTGCTTTACAACGGTCAGTGGTACACCCCCTTGCGGGAAGCGCTTTCCGCCTTTGTTACCAAGACCCAGGAGCACGTCACCGGTAAGGTTCGCATCAAGCTCTACAAGGGTAACATGATCAAGGCCGGTGCCTGGAGTGACTGGTCCCTGTATTCCGAAGAAATTGCCACCTTCGAAGAGGACCACGTTTACGATCAGGCTGACGCCACCGGATTTATCAACCTTTGGGGCCTCCCCATTTCTGTGCAGGCTCAGGTTGCGGCGAAGAACAAGAAAAAGTAAAAAAGAAAAAGAAGGGAAGTTTTCTTCCCTTCTTTTTTATTATGTATTATTCTTCTTCGCGAAAGAGGTTTTTGAGTCGGATTGCCGCACCCTTTAAATCGTTTTTGCGAAAAGGTGCGTTTTCTTTTGCCAGGATCCGTTCCATGGCGTCCCGCATGTTTTCGGCGCCGGAGAGCATTTCTTCCACCAGAGCGGCCTCGGGGGAAGAGGGCGGGGGAGCGTCCTTTTGGATCGGTGCGACCGGAACCTCCAGAATCAAGGTGAATTCTCCCTTTTCCGCATTGGGATTCTCCTCCAATTCCTGAAGGACTTCTGCGGGAGAGCCCCGATAAAATCGCTCGTGGGTTTTGGTCAGATCGTTACAAAGGCAAACGGATGCTTCCGGCAGTTTTTCCGCTAAGTAAGCCATGGTCTTTAGAATCCGTTTGGGGGATTCGTAGTAGCAAAAGCTACGGGTGACACCGCTTTTGATTCGCAACAATTCCTCCCGGCGATCACTGTTTTCTTTGGGGAAAAAGCCGCAGAAGAGAAAAGAGGTCAGATCAAAGCCGGAAATACTGACTCCGCTGACGGCGGCGCAGGCTCCCGGCACCGGTACCACAGGAAAACCCTCCCGAATGGCCCCGCGGATCAGTTCATTTCCGGGATCGGAGATACAGGGAGTTCCGGCATCGGAGATGACCGCCACGCTTTTTCCGTCTCGCAGAGCGGAGAGAAAGAGCTCTGTCTTGCGGTGTTCGTTAAATTTTTGGTTGGAGATCACCTCTTTCCGGATCCCCAGGGCATTGAGCAAAATGTAGGATCGCCGCGTGTCCTCAGCGGCGATCAGATCTACCCCATCAAGAACTTTGATGGCCCGAACGGAAAGGTCCACGATCCGCCCGATGGGGGTGGCTACCACGTAAAGAGTACCCGGAGTCACGTATACTTCTTTTTCCTTTAACAACTCCAGGGCATCTTCAATTTCCAGGTTTCTTTCGCTTTCCGTATTCATTCAGACTCCTTTCTCAGGTGCAAAAGGGTTTGCCGGAAGCCGTAGGTCTTTTCCAGTTCCAAAAGAGGTTTCAAGTCTTTTTTCTCAGGGTTTTCCTTTCTCTTGGCGCGGAGCATAATATTTTTTGGAGAATGGGCGAAATCCACAAATTCCAAAACATCCACGCGATACCCTTCCGCTTCCAGGATCCGAGTTCGCATGGCATCGGTAACAAGGGCGCTCATCCGCTCCTTGAAAATTCCGTGATCCAAAAACAGATCCAGATCTCCGCCGCCTTTTTTGATTTGAGATCCCACTTCATGCTGACAGCAAGGAACGGAGAAAAGGTAGGGAACTTTATGGGAAATGGCAAAATCAATGGCAAAATCGGTGGCCACGTCACAAGCGTGGAGAGAGAGGACAAAGTCGATCGTCTCCTGGGAAAGCACGTCCCGGGTCACGTCTGCTACCACAAATCTCATGCCGTGGTAACCGTATTTTTCCACAAGGGCGTTGCAATGCTCTACCACGTCCTCTTTTAAATCGTAGCCGGTGATGTGAACCTTCTTTTTCTGCAAAACGGAAAAATAATAATATACCAGAAAAGACAGATACGATTTTCCGCATCCGAAATCCAAAACCTGAATCTCTTCCTTCGGGTAGTCCCGGAATGCATGGTCCAGGATCTCCAGAAAACGGTTGATCTGGCGGAACTTATCATATTTTGCCTGGACGATCTTGTATTCTCGGGTGAAGATCCCCAATTCCACCAGAACGGGGATCCGGTCTCCCTCCCGCACCAAATACGCTTTTTCTCGGTTGTGGCCGATCTGCGGATCGGATACGCGGGCTTTGGTATTGGCCGACCGGGCAATTTTTCCTTTTTTGGAAATACGAAAGGACACCTCGCCCGTTTCTGAAAAGAGATTGATCTGCCGGAAACCGGACTCCTCCAGGGCATTTTGAAGATATAAGAGGGTATCTTCCGGGGTAAGGTTTTTGTGAAAGGCCTTGGGGCCCACTTTCTCCTCTGCAGAAAAAAGAGCGGTGCCGGATCTGTCTATCCGCTTTTGCAGGGTGATGCGCTCCGGGCCGGAGGCGTTTTTGCTTCCTGGGGCGCTGAGAACGATTTTAACAAGGGTATGAAGGCAAGAGCGGATCTCCTGAAACATTTTTTCCATAGCTTAGTTTTTCAGGCTTTGCAGGGGAGCGGGAAGTCGACCGCCCCGGTGAATGAAGGTGGCCGGAGATTTGGTGTTGACTGCCATCACCGGTCCTTCTCCCAAAAGACCGCCGAAGGAAAGGGTGTCCCCTACCTTTTTGCCGATGGCGGGAATCAAGCGGCAAGCGGTGGTTTTGGAGTTGACCATGCCAATGGCGGCTTCGTCTGCGATAATGGCGCTGATGACCTCGGCTGGGGTGTCTCCGGGAATGTTGATCATATCAAGACCCACGGAGCAAACGGCGGTCATAGCCTCAAGTTTTTCCAGAATCAGTGTTCCGGAAGTGGCCGCGTGGATCATTCCCGCATCCTCGGTAACCGGAATGAAGGCGCCGGAAAGACCGCCGATGTGGCTGGAAGCCATGACCCCTCCCTTTTTCACTGCGTCATTAAGCAGCGCCAGACAAGCGGTAGTACCGCAGCAGCCACATTCCTCCAGACCCATTTCTTCCAAAATATAGGCCACGGAATCGCCCACTGCAGGGGTGGGTGCCAGAGACAGATCCACAATGCCAAAGGGCACGCCCAATCGGCTGGAAGCTTCTCTTGCCACCAGCTGACCCATACGGGTGATCTTAAAGGCGGTTTTCTTGACCAATTCGGCCACCTCGTCTACCCGGGCATCTTTTCCCAGGCGAGAGAGCGCACTCCGAACCACCCCGGGTCCGGAGACGCCAACGTTAATGACACAGTCTCCTTCGCCTACGCCGTGAAAGGCGCCGGCCATGAAGGGATTGTCCTCCGGTGCGTTGCAGAACACCACCAGTTTTGCGGCGCCGATGCATTGACGGTCAGCGGTCATCTCTGCGGCCGCTCTCACCGTCCGGCCCATTAAGGCTACCGCATCCATGTTGATGCCTGCCTTGGTAGAACCGATGTTGACGGAAGCGCACACGTGTTCCGTTTCAGACAGAGCCTGAGGGATGCTCTCGATGAGCTGGCGGTCTCCGGCGGCAAAGCCTTTTTGTACCAGGGCGCTGTATCCGCCGATGAAATTGACGCCCACGGTCATCGCTGCCCGTTCTAGAGCCAGGGCGAAGGGAACGGGGCTCGCATCGCCACAAGCTGCCGCCAGAAGGGCAATGGGCGTGACTGCGATGCGCTTATTGATGATGGGGATCCCGTAGGTTTTTTCGATCTCCTGACAAACCGGGACCAGATCTTTTGCTACCCGTGTGATCTTTTCATAGACCTTATCGCAAGCCCGGTGAATGTCCGGATCGATGCAGTCTAGCAGAGAAATGCCCATGGTTACGGTGCGAATGTCCAGATTTTCGTCCTGGATCATGGTTACCGTCTCCAAAATGTCTCTCGAGTTAATCATGGTGTCTCCTCCGCTTAAATTTCGTGCATGGAATGGAAAAGATCTTCATGCATCACGTGGATCTTAAGGTGGTTATCTTTTCCTAATTTTTCCGTTTCGTCTACAAAGGTATGGAAAGGCACGGAAAGGGAAGTGGTTTCACAAAGCATAATCATGCAGAACAGATCCTGCATGACCGTTTGGGTCACGTCAATGATATTGGCGCCGAAGGACGCACAAAGGGTGGACACTTTAGCAAGGATTCCTACGGTGTCTTTTCCCACGACGGTGATTACAGCTTTCATATTGGCTCCTTTTTATCTTTTTTTTCATTTTATCACAGAAAAGAAAAAAAGAAAAGCCCCAATTGGGGCAAGTTTTAGGAAATTTGGCAGAGAATCGTTCGGTTCAGTTTTGCTTTCGGACCATTAGATATTCGTCAAAAAACCGGTAATAGGGACACCCTTTCGAGGGAGAAGTTGTAAGGCGCGCCATTTCGTCTTCATCCAGGTCCAAAATGCAGATCTCCTGATCCCACTCTTGGTCGTAATCATAATACAGACACCCCTGGCAATCGGTTCCCTCCTGCACTCTTTTCTCTTCCATTTTCCATCCGCCTTTTTCATTTTTCTCGCCTATTATACTGCCTTTTGGCCCATTTTACAAGATTTTTTGGAAAAAACCTTGTAAGAGGAAGGAAAAGAGGATATAATGAAAGGGAATTTTAGGAAAGAGAGAAAGACATGAGAATCGTAATCAAGGTGGGAACTTCCACCCTGGCCCATTCTACGGGAAGACTGAATATTCGAAGAGTGGAGACCCTTTGCAAGGTCATCAGTGATCTGAAAAATTCCGGTCACGAGGTGATCCTGGTCTCCAGCGGCGCCATCGGCATGGGCGTGGGAAAACTGAATCTGAGATCCCGGCCCCATGATATTCCTACCAAGCAGGCCGCTGCTGCCGTGGGTCAGTGTGAATTGATGTACACCTACGATAAGCTATTCTCTGAATACCATCACACCGTGGCCCAGATCCTTCTTACCGGGTACGATGTGAGAAACGAAGAGAGCCGCCACAATTTTTGCAATACGGTATTTCGCCTGTTGGAATTGGGTGTCCTTCCTATTATCAATGAAAATGATACCGTAGCGACCGAAGAGATCGTTATCGGGGACAACGACAGCCTGGCCGCGATCGTAGCGGAGGCCAGTGCCGCCCAACTTTTGATCTTGCTTTCGGATATTGACGGACTTTACACCGCAGACCCCCACAACGATCCCGATGCGAAGCTGATTGACCGGGTCTATGAGATCACACCGGAGATTCTGGCTCTGGGGGGAGGAAAGGGATCGGATTTGGGTACCGGCGGCATGGCTACCAAGCTTCACGCTGCACAGATGGCAACCCGGGCCGGGTGCGATATGATCATCGCCAATGGCGCAGAACCCGAAATTCTCTATGATATCATGGCAGGAAAAAACGTGGGGACTCGTTTTTTAGCGGGAGGAAACAACACATGAAGACGACCCGAGAGATCTTGGAAGAGGTCAAGAGAGCAAGTTTTACAGTGAATCGCCTGAGCACCGAGGAAAAAAATTGTGCTTTGGAGAGTATGGCACAGGCACTGTTGGAGTCGGAAGAGGAGATCCTTTCGGAGAACGAAAAGGATCTGGAAGCGGCGAAAGGCACCATCGCACCGGTCATGTTGGATCGGCTTTCTTTGACGCCGGACCGAATCCGGGGGATGGCAGAGGGAATTCGCGCACTGATCCGTCTTCCCGATCCGGTAGGACGGGTATTGAAAGAAGTGAAAAGAGACAACGGTCTTTTGATCCGCCGGGTCTCCAGTCCTCTTGGCGTTGTGGGGATCATTTATGAATCTCGGCCCAACGTCACCAGCGATGCTGCATCTCTTGCTCTGAAAAGCGGAAACGCCTGCGTTCTTCGCGGAGGAAAAGAGGCGTTCCGATCCAATGCCGCCGTGGTTCGCGCCATGAGAAAAGGGCTTGAGAGAGTGGGCGTTCCTGTAGAAGCGGTGGGCTTGGTGGAGGATCTGTCCCGGGAGAGCGCCAACGAAATGATGCGGGCAGAAGGCTTTGTGGATATCCTCATTCCTCGGGGAGGAGCGGGCTTGATCCGAGCTTGTGTGGAAAACGCCACCGTCCCCTGTATTCAAACCGGTACGGGGATCTGTCATGTTTACGTGGATGGAAAGGCGGACTTGGAAAAGGCGCTGAACATTATAGAAAATGCTAAGGTGAGCCGCCCGTCGGTGTGCAACGCCGCAGAGGTTTGCCTGGTGGCGGAAGAGGTGGCGGAAACGTTCCTGCCCCGCCTTTATCAGAGATTGGTGACGGATCGAAAAGAGCGCCCCGTTCGGCTTCTTGTTTGTGAAAAAGCAGAAAAGATCATCCCCGGGACTCCGGCAGGGGAGAGAGATTTTGATACGGAATTTTTAGATTACGTTCTGGCGGTGGCTGTGGTAAAGGACGTGGAAGAAGCTTGCGAGCATATCCGGCTGCACTCCACCGGTCACAGTGAAGCCATTGTGACAGAAGATGCCTTGGCTGCAGAGATCTTTACTGCTCGGGTGGACAGCGCGGCAGTTTACGTGAACGCTTCGACCCGCTTTACCGACGGTGGGGAATTCGGTCTTGGCTGCGAAATGGGAATCTCTACTCAAAAACTTCACGCGCGAGGCCCCATGGGCTTGGAGGAACTTTGCACCTATCGCTATCTTGTGTACGGCGATGGCACGGTGCGCTGAAAGAAGAGGAGAAAAAACATGAAAGTAGGTTTTATCGGAACCGGAAATATGGGCGGTGCACTGGCTTGGGCCGTGGCAAAGAGCATGCCGGATGCAAACATTTTTCTGGCGGATTTTGACGGAAATAAGGCAAAAGCTCTGGCAGAGGCGATCGGAGGAAAGGCGTCGGATAACCTTACCTTGTGCCGGGAGTGCGATCTTTTGTTCCTGGGAGTCAAACCCCAGGGATTGCCCCTTCTTTTATCGGAGATCGCACCGGTTGTCAAAGAAAGACAAGACGCCATCACCTTGGTTTCTATGGCGGCTGGAATTTCCATCAGCACTTTGGCAGATCAGTTGGGAGAGGGGGCATCCATCATTCGGATTATGCCCAATACCCCGGTTTCTGTAGGAAAAGGACAGATCGTGTATTGCCAAAAGAATGTTTCCCGGGCCGCGGAAGACGCTTTCCTTGCCGCTTTGAAGCAAGCCGGCAGACTGGAGAAACTGGATGAGGGAAAGATCGACGCTGCCTCGGCGTTGCACGGATGCGGACCGGCTTATGTGTATCTTTTCATTGAAGCGTTGGCCGACGGCGCTGTGGCTTGCGGATTGGCACGAGATGCGGCTCTGCGTTTTGCCGCCCAGACGGTAGCGGGCGCGGCGGAGATGGTATTGGAGACAGGTCACAATCCCGGAGAATTGAAAGATGCGGTTTGTAGCCCCGGCGGCACCACCATTCAAGGAGTTCGTGCCTTGGAGAAGGCAGGCTTTCGGGGTGCGGCTATGGAAGCGGTGATCGCCGCCTATAAGAAGACGGTGGAATTGGGAAAATAAGAGGTCTTCGCATTACCTTCCTTTAAGGGAAGGAATAGATGATTAAGAAATCAAAAAACGGTCGAGGAATGTTCCTCGACCGTTTTTTCGTTATTATTTAGATTTGGGATGGAAGAAGGAGAAAACACCGGGAACTTTCTCAATATCCGCGATAAACGCTGTCGATGCCGAAGTAGTCCTCCATGGTGATCCAGTCTCCACCGTTGTAAAGCTTTTCTGCCAACTCTACGCCTACGTAGCGATAATGCCAGGGCTCGTAGATATATCCGGTCTCGTTTTCCTTGTTTTCCGGATAACGGAGAATAAAGCCGTATTTAAAAGCGTTTTCATTGAGCCAAGCCAAGGCTGGAGCACATTTGGGATCGTTGATCTCGCTGGAATCGGAAGTGACCAGATCCATAGCCAGACCGGTGTGATGTTCGCTATGGCCGGGCCGTGCCGAGTAGGTCAGCGCCGCTTCCAGGCCGTCTCTTTTTACGTAATTGTTGAAGATCACCGTTTGATCTGCAATGTTCCGCACGATGCTCTTGACGATCATCTGCTGCTGAATTTCTGCGGGTGCTGCGGAACGCATGCGGGCAAAGGCATCGGCGGCTTCCGGGCGCATGGAGCGGGTTCCGTCCCCTGTGGAGCTGAACCCCCGGGGAAGAGAATAAGACTTGTTCACGATCATGTGCCCATCCACATAGGCAATGCCGTTTTTGATCTCCAAAGAGTAGCCCTTGGAAGTGACGTAGTTTCCGTTTTTCATCTTTCCATTGTCATCAAACGGGGAATTCAAAACGGTGAGAGTGAACGCTTTTCTTGTCACGTTTCCCGCACTGTCGCTGGTGACAAAAAAGAGAGGATATTCGCCGGGCGTTTGAAAATTATACTCTCCGGAAACGGTGATGTGAAGGCTTTCGCCACTGTTGTCTACGGCGCTTACCCCTTCTAAGAGGTTGGCCTCTTGCCCTACCGTGACCGCAAGACTCTCGGGCCCGGTGATTACAGGAGAGGTGGCGTCGTAAAATTCGACTTTAAGCAGCTGTTCGCTGTCTATCCCAAGACGGTTACGAATATGTAAAGTTATGGTCTTGGTTCCGGCTTTGTCGGAATCGAAGGTGTCGGCGCCGTTTAAAAGAGTTCCGTTTTTCACTTCCAGAACAAGATCGTTCACGCTCACCTGGCTTCCCACTTCAAAACGCAGATCTTCTGCCGCTTTGATCATTGGTTTTTGGAAGAGAAAGAGCGCTACGCCCAGAACGAGAAGGAGAAAGAGAATGGAGAGAATGGCGGGAAAAGGGTTGAAGCGGTACGCTTTTTTGCCGACTCGCCTTGACGTCGGTCTTTTTGTTCCCCTGTTTGCCATAGCTTAACCTTTTTTCTGAATAAAGTTCCAGCCGTCGCGGCACATTTCATCAATGCCGTATTTGGCTTTCCAGCCAAGGAGCTTCTCAGCTTTTTCGGTGTTGGCGTAGCAAGAAGCAATATCTCCTGCCCGTCTGGGAGCGATCTTATAATTGACCTTCACACCGCTGGCTTTTTCAAAAGCTAAGACCAATTCCAAAACGCTGGTTCCCTGGGAGGTTCCCAGATTGACTGCTTCTACGCCTTTGTTCTTTTCTGCCCAGGAAAGGGCTTTCAAATGACCCTGTGCCAGATCCACTACGTGAATGTAATCCCGCACACCGGTTCCGTCCGGGGTATCGTAGTCGTTGCCGAAAACAGAGAGACAGGGGAGCTTCCCTGCCGCCACTCTGGCGATGTAGGGGAAGAGATTGTTGGGGATCCCGCTGGGATTTTCTCCAATGATGCCGGAGGGATGGGCTCCGATGGGATTGAAGTAGCGCAAGAGTACCACGCTCCACTCTTTGTCGGCAAAGGCAATATCGGAAAGGATCTGTTCCAGCATCCATTTGGTCCAACCGTAGGGATTGGTGGCGCTGGTGGGCATATCTTCGCGGAACGGAGAGGTGTTGTTCATGCCGTAAACGGTGGCGGAGGAGGAAAAGACGATGGTTTTGCAGCCATGTGCTCTCATGGCATCACACAGGATCAAAGTGCCGGTGATGTTATTGTGATAGTATTCCAAGGGGATCTCCACCGATTCGCCCACAGCTTTCAGTCCGGCAAAGTGAATGACAGCGTCGATCTTGTTTTCCTCAAAGATCCGGTCAAGTGCCGCCCGGTCGCGAATATCCGCCCGATAAAAAACAGGACGACGGCCGGCAATGGCTTCAATGGAGTCCAGAACGCTCTCTGAGGAATTGACAAGATTGTCTGCGATGACCACCTCGTGGCCTTCGCCTAAAAGTTCCACAACTGTGTGGGAGCCGATAAAGCCGGTACCGCCGGTAACGAGTACTTTCATGGGATTTTCCTTTCTGCTTCAATTATGAAATAATTTTTTTGTTTGATATTCCGGATCACACGTCAGGTTCATTCCCAGCTTTCGGAAGGTACTGGCGTCCACTTCGGCAAGGATCACTGTGGAATGAGCCTCGCACCCTTTCAGCTTGGGGATTTGATCAATGGCAGCTTTGGCATTGGCTTCATGTGCCGCAGCGATGGAGAGAGCCAAAAGCACCTCGTTGGTATGTAACCGTGGGTTGTGATTGCCCAAATTTTTCGTTTTTAATTCCTGGATCGGCCCGATCACCTCCGGGGAGATCAGATCCACTTCCTTTGGGATGTTTGCCAGAATTTTCAGAGCGTTGAGAAGGAGAGCGGCGGCGGCGCCTAAAAGATTGGAGGTTTTTCCAACTACGATCCTTCCGTCGTTTAGTTCCAAGGAGGTGGCTGGCTGACCGGTCTCTTCTTTTTTCTCCCTTGCCGCTTGCACCAGGACTCGGTCCTCGGGGGCGATATTGGCTTGGGTCATGAGAAGCTTGAGCTTTGTGATGGCGCCGTCTGTCTGGAGACCTTTGCGCTTATCACACAGGGCGGCAAAGTAGCGACGAATGATCTCGTTGTAAGATGCTTGCCGGCAGGCCTGGTCGTCGGTGATGCAGTAGCCTGTCATATTGACTCCCATGTCCGTGGGGGATTTGTACGGAGAGGAGCCGTAGATCTTCTCAAACATGGTGCGCACCACGGGGAAGATCTCCACGTCTCGGTTGTAGTTGACGGTGGTTTCCCCATAAGCTTCCAGATGAAAAGGATCGATCATATTAACATCGTTTAAGTCCGCTGTGGCGGCTTCATAGGCTTGGTTTACAGGGTGATTTAAGGGCAGATTCCAAATGGGGAAGGTCTCAAATTTTGCATAGCCGGCTTTGATATTCCGGAGATTTTCATGATAAAGCTGGGAAAGGCAAACCGCCATTTTTCCGCTTCCCGGACCTGGGGCGGTGACAACCACAAGGCTGCGTCGGGTTTCAATGTACTCGTTTTTTCCGTAGCCTTCTTCGCTGACGATCTTTTGAATGTCCTCCGGGTAGCCTTCAATGGAGTAATGACGGTACACCCGGATCCCCAAACTTTCCAGCTTTTGCTGGAATTTTTCGGCGGATCTTTGCTGGGCAAAGCGGGTCAGAACGACGCTTCCCACATAGAGTCCTGCCTCGCGAAAGGCGTCGATAAGACGGAGAGTATCCTGATCGTAGGTGATGCCCAGATCTCCCCTTACCTTGTTTTTTTCAATGTCGTAGGCGTTGATGACCAAAACGATCTCCGCCTCGTCTTTTAGCTGCATGAGCATGCGGATCTTACTGTCCGGCTGAAAACCCGGAAGGACTCTGGAGGCGTGAAAATCATCGAACAGTTTTCCACCCAGTTCCAGGTACAGCTTGCCCCCGAAGGTACTGATCCTTTTTTTGATCCGTTCCGATTGCAGTTTTAAGTATTTTTCGTTATCAAAGCCAATTTTGAACATAAATTGCTATCCTTGCCCTTTTTGACGAAATCGTAAACCAATTAAACCAATTATAATATAGATTTCTTCTTATTTCAACCAAAAAAGAAGAAAAAATAGAAAAATAAATAGCGAAAAAAGGTAAAAAACAGAGTGAACGTGCTTCTCTTGCCAGCTCCGGCATCCACAGCATCCAAATACCTTGAAAATGAGGATGAAAACGGATTGTGCGCCTACGGCTTTTTGCTTTGCAAAAAAGTTCCGCGCCGCCATTTCCCCTTTTAATTTATATTGATGTTTGGTCAAAAAAAGAGCCCCATCCGTATTTGGAGGGGGCTCTGCATATTTTGCTGTTTTTCTTTTACAGACCGACGCCCAGAAGGGTTTCTTTCAACACCTTGGCGCTGTTCTGGACCGCTTTCATCTCATCGGGAAGAAGCGGGGGATCAATCTCACGCACGATTCCTTTGGGGCCCAGGATACAGGGCAAAGAGAGACAAACGTCTTCTTTGATGCCGTAGCGGTTGTGGGCAAGACAGGAAACAGTGAGAACGGAGTCATTGCTGGAGAACATAGCACGGGCAATAGAAGAGACACAGGTGGAAACGGCGTAGTAGGTGGCGCCTTTGCGCTTGATGATCTCGCTTCCGGCCTCTCTTACGTCTTTTTCCACGCCTCGCAGGAACACCTCGGTCTGCTCGTCGGTGTAGTGCTGGATGGAACGGCAGTACTGCTTAAAGTCCATGCCGATAACACTGGTAACGCTCCAGGGAAATACGGAGGAATCGCCGTGCTCACCGAACACGTAAGCGTGAATGTTTTTGGCACTGATGGAAAGGCGATGGGAAACCAGCGCTCTCAGTCTGGAGGTGTCCAGCATGGTGCCGGAGCCGATGACCTGGGAGGCGGGGAGTCCGGAGAACTTAATAAAAGCGTAGGTGAGAACGTCCACGGGGTTGCTCACGATGATGTACGCTGCGTTGGGGCAAAAGCTTGCGATCTTGGGCGCAATTTCCCGGAACAGATTGGTATTGGCGCTGGCAAGTTCCAAGCGGCTTTGACCGGGTTTCCGTCCGAATCCGCAGGTGACAATGACCAGATCGGAGCCGGCTGCATCGGGATAATCTCCGGCGTAGATATTCAAAGGCGTGGAAAAGGGAGCGCCGTGAGCGATGTCCATAGCTTCGCCTTCTGCCTTGGAGCGATTAACATCAATCAAAACGATTTCCGAGGCCTGGCTGCGCAGAGCGAGGGTATAGGCGATGGTGGAACCTACGTTTCCTGTTCCCAAAATTGTGATTTTTTTACTCATGGAGAGTCCTCCTTTATTTTCGGGCGCAAACGCTTAAAAGCGATATACATATTTATAATATCGCATTTTTTAAAAAAAGGCAAATGTGGATTCTAAATGCGGATATTCAAAAAAGGTATGCCGAAAATTTGTCGCCTCTGTTTGACAAAAAATGAGAATGAAGATGTCTACAATGGTATCGGAGGGCGAAAATGAGAGAAGTTTTGTACATAGATGTTTATTTTTTCTTAAATTTTATTATGGATCTGGTGGCTTTGGGAGTAACAAGCCTGATCACTGCGGAAAAAGCCAGGCTCTTTCGATTGCTGCTCGCATCTTTTGTCGGATCTGCCTTTTCGGTTCTTTTTCTGTTTTTGCCCGGTCCCCCATGGATCCGTTTTGCATTTGGCATGCTGGTCTTTGTCCCCATGATCTTTCTGGCTTTCGGGAAAAAGCCTTTTCGGCGTTTTTTCTTTGTTTGCCTTTTTGCTTATCTTACGTCACTGTTTCTAGGGGGAGCCGTCCAGTCAATTTCTTCTTATGTTTCTGACGGAGGCGCCAGGGTGAGTTTTGCGATCTTTCTTGCGGTGCTGTGCTTGGCATTTGGGGCCTGGTCTCTTTGGGGCAAAAGCTTGCGGCGACGGTTGGATACCGCTGTGGTCAGCCTTTCCATTTTTATGGAAGAGAGGGAGGAGGTCTTCTTTGGACTGGTAGACTCCGGTTCGTTTTTACGGGAGCCGGAGAGCGGAGATCCGGTGATCTTACTGAAGGCGGAGTTTGCAGGCTCTCTTCTTCCGGGGGAAATACTGGATCCTTTGATGCAAGGCCAAGAGGTTCCCGAAGCGGGACTGATTCCCATTCCCCTGCGAACTGCCTCCGGTACGGGCCGCCTTTTGGCCTTTCGGCCACGTGCGGTTCGATTTTACCTGAAAGGGCGAGGAAAAAAACAAAAAGAAGTGGCACAGGTCTTGGTGGCACTGGACTTTTCCGGTGGAGGATTTGCCGGTTGTCCCTGTCTGATCCCACTTTCCATTTTATGAGGAGGATGAAGATGCTGCATTCCATTTTGTCGTTTTGGAAGGATAAGGTTTACCGGATACGGAAATTTTTTGAGGAAAAACGGACCCAAAAGCTTTTTTATGAAGTCTATTATATCAACGGATCCGAGGAAATGCCTCCGCCCCTGGGTGCCAAGGAAGAGAGGGAATGTATTGAAAAAATGGAGCGCGGAGAGGATGTTCTGGTCTGTCGGAATACCCTTGTGGAGCACAATCTTCGCCTTGTGGTATACATTGCCCGCAAGTTCGAAAACACCGGGGTGGGCATGGAGGATCTGATCTCTATCGGAACCATCGGTCTGATCAAAGGAATCACCAGCTTTCGCTCGGATAAGAATATCAAACTGGCCACATACGCCTCAAAATGCATTGAAAACGAAATCCTTATGTTTTTGCGAAAAGCTTCTACAAGGCGTCATGAGATTTCCATTGACGAGCCTTTGAACGTGGATTGGGACGGAAATGAACTTTTGCTGGGGGATATTTTGGGAAGCGACGGGGATGAGATCAATCGGGAATTGGAGAGGGAGGAAGATCGCCGGCTTTTGATGAACGCGGTGACTCATCTCCCCCAGCGGGACAGGGAGATTATCGCTTTGAGATTTGGACTTTTCGGCAAGAAAGAACTGACCCAAAAGGAAGTGGCGGATCGTTTGGGGATCTCTCAATCCTACATCTCCCGCTTGGAGAAAAAAATCATTGCTCGCTTAAAAAAAGAGATCTTGGCGAAAACCTGAACCGATCTCAGTAAAAAAGGTCTTTTCATCGGATTCTTTTTGTGATATACTCTTTTTGTTATATTTAGGATTTTAACCAAAAAGAAATCCGAAGGAGAAAAAAATGAGATCCCTTTCCCACTACCTGATCCCCGATTTGATCTGTGATTCGGTGAGCCGGGTGCCCTTTGAGATCTTTGAGAAAAAAGGTGTGCGCCTTGTGGTGTTTGACATTGACAACACCCTGGTCTCTTACGATACCCCTGTCCCCGGCGACGCTTTGCGGGAGTTCCTTCTTTCCTTTGAAAAAAGAGGGGTCCAGGTGGCGCTGGTTTCCAATAACAGTCCGGAACGGGTGGAATTGTTCAACCGTTCTTTGGGCTTTTTTGCAGTAGCTGACGCTCACAAACCGCTCAAGCGGGCGCTTGGGCCGATTTTTGATCACTTTGCCATCCCCAAAGATCAGATCCTCTTGGTAGGAGATCAGCTTCTTACCGATGTTTTGACCGCCCGGCTCTGGGGAATCCGAGCCGTCACAGTCCTTCCTATCCAACCAAAGGAGAGTCTCTTCTTCCGTTTTAAACGCCTGTTGGAGAAACCCTTTGTTCGGGCCTATCACAAAAAAAAGAACGGAGAAAAAAGATGACGTCATTGGAGAGGTTTCAGACTGCCTTGAAGGCGGGGGAAAGCGCAGTGATCTTTTCCCCGGTGTCTCGGCGGTATCTGTCGGGATTTTCTTCCAGCGACGGGTCTTTGTTCATTACGCCGGAGAGCGCACGACTTTATCTGGACCCCCGTTATTACGAAATGGGGTGTATTCAAAAAGAAAAGGGCTCTCTTCCCGCGGGCCTTGAGATCTGTCCTGCCGTTTTTGCCAAGGACTTTTTCGCCTTTTCCCAGTCGGGTAGAGCCCAGCAGGTCTTTTTTGAAGATCGGCAGATGACCGTGGCGGAACTGGAGAGACTGAAAGAAAAGTTTCCCAAGGCTGTTTTTGTTCCCATGGGATCCCTTTTGGAACAGATGCGCCTGATCAAATCCCCACAGGAAATCGCGCGCATCTGTGCTGCTCAAAAGTTGGCGGAAGAGGCGTATCTTTCGGTGCTTCCCAAAATTGAGGCCGGTCGTACGGAAAGCGAGATCGCCGCAGAATTGGAATACTTTATGAAGCTGCACGGCGCTTCCGGCCCCAGCTTTGAGACCGTTTGCGTAGGGGGAAAGCGCAGCTCTTTGCCCCACGGCAAGGCAGAGGACGTTCCGCTGGAGAAAAACAGTTTTCTTACCATGGATTTTGGCTGCATATTGGACGGATACTCCTCGGATATGACCCGTACTGTATGCATTGGTCGGGCGGATGAAAAAATGCATTTGGTGTATGAGACCGTCCTTGCCGCCCAGAAGGCCGGCCTTGCTGCCGTGGCGGCAGGGATCCCCGGCAAGGATGTGGACAAGGCGGCCCGCGATGTAATCGACGGTGCCGGCTTTGGGGAGTATTTCGGCCACAGCACCGGCCACGGGCTGGGCCTTGAGGTTCACGAGGCCCCTTCCTTTTCTCCAAAAGCGGAAAACCTTGTTCCCGCAGGAGCGGTGCTCTCGGTAGAACCGGGCATTTATTTACCGGGAGAATTCGGCGTTCGGATCGAGGATCTGGTTGTGGTTCGCCAGGGCGGATGTGACAATCTGAATACCACTTCCAAAGAATTGTTGGAATTGTAAAAGCCTTTTTTGTAAATATGTCTTGCAAAATACCAAAAAAAGTATTATAATCGTATTATAGTTTGATTATGAATTCTTTTTGGAGGATAATATGGCAGTTACAGCAGGCGATTTTAGAAACGGCGTGACTTTTGAAATGGATGGCGCCGCTATGCAGGTCATCGAATTTCAGCACGTAAAACCCGGCAAGGGAGCGGCGTTTGTTCGCACCAAACTGAGAAACGTGATCACCGGATCGGTGGTGGAAAAGACCTTTAACCCCACCGAAAAGTTCACCCCGGCTTTTGTAGAGCGCAAGGAAATGCAGTACTCCTATGACGATGGGGATCTTTACCACTTCATGGATACCGAGACCTGGGAAGAGACCCTGGTTGGCCATGGCCTTGTGGGAGATAACTTTAAATTCGTTAAGGAAGAAATGATCTGCAAGGTTCTTTCCTTCAAGGGGAATGTATTTGGCATCGAGCCTCCCATGTTTGTGGAATTGACCGTTACCCAGACCGATCCCGGCTTCAAAGGTGATACCGCTACCGGTGCTACCAAGCCTGCGACTCTGGAGACCGGCGCGCAGATCAAGGTTCCTCTTTTCATCAACGAGGGCGATGTTTTGAAGATCGACACCCGTACCGGGGAGTACCTGGAAAGAGTATAAAGGAGAAAAAAATGACTGTTGCCGAAAAAGTAGCGTATCTTCAGGGCCTTATGGAAGGTCAGAAGATCGACAAGGATACCGACCAGGGCAAGATCCTTCACCTGATGGCTCAGATCCTGGGAGAGCTGGCCGAAGAAGTTACCGAGTGTCAGGACGATATCGATGATATCAACGAGTACCTGGAAGCGGTGGATGAGGATTTGACCACGGTGGAAGAGGAGCTCTTCGGAGAGGATTTTTGCGATTGTGACTGCGAGGACGATGACTGTTGCTGTGACGGATGCGAGGACGACGAGTGCTATGAAGTAGTCTGCCCCCATTGCGGCAATGCCGTCTGCTTTGAGGAAGAGCCGGAGGGAGAAAGCTTTCCTTGCCCTTCTTGCACCAAGGAGATTCCCCTGGGAGAGTAAATAAAGTGAAACAAAGTCTCCGGCAATTGCCGGAGACTTTTTCAAGTGAAGAAAAAAATCGAAAAGGCAGGAGTGCGTGGTGACAAGAGAGAAAACACCTTGGTGGAGCTTGTTTTTCACCTTTTTAAAAATAGGCGCTTTCACCTTCGGCGGCGGATACGCTATGATCTCCATCATTGAAAACGAATGTGTCAGCGAAAAAAAGTGGCTCAGTCACGATGAAATGATGGATATTACCGTGGTGGCAGAGTCTACTCCGGGGCCGCTTGCCATCAATACCGCTACGTTTGTCGGCTACAAGGTAGGGGGCGTTTTGGGATCGGTCCTGGCTACAGCGGGGGTGGTGATCCCTTCCCTTTGTATTATTTTCGTCATCGCTGTGTTTCTGGAAAATGTTTTGGCTATCCGCTGGGTCGCCAGTGCGTTCCGGGGCATTAAGGCTGCCGTGGCCTTTCTCATTTTCGGCGCCGGATGGAAGATGCTGCGGAAAATGAAAAAAAGCGTTTTGAACGTGACCGTCTTTCTGGCCGCTCTTTTCGGCATGCTTGCAGTAAATTTCCAGTTGATTTCCTTTTCTTCCATTTACTTTATTCTCATTGCGGCCTTGATCGGGGTCTTGATCTATGCGGTCCGTACCGTTGGGGAACGGGGGTCGAAGAAATGACGCTCTTGAGACTTTTTTGGGAGTTTTTGAAGATAGGGCTCTTTACTTTTGGCGGCGGATACGGCGCCATTCCTCTCATTCGGGATTGTGTGATGGCCAATCCTTGGATGGGGGTGGACGAGGATTTTTTTGCCTATATCATCGGTGTGGCAGAATCAACGCCCGGCCCGATCATGATCAACACGGCTACCTACATCGGTACCACCGTGGCAGGTCCGCTGGGGGCGCTGATGGCAACGCTGGGGGCTGTGACCCCTTCTTTTGTCATTATTCTTTGCATTGCAAAGTTTTTAAAAGGATTTTTAGAGAAAAAAGGGACCCGTACCGTTCTGGATACCGTGAAACCCTGTGTGGTAGGAATGATCCTTTCCACCGGTATTTATTTTCTTCTGTCCGGAATTATCCCTCAAATTCCGCTGATCTGGAAAACGGGTCTGACCCGAGAGCTGATTCCTTCGTGGCGAACGCTTTTGCTTTTTGGGTTGGTATTTCTTCTGCGGTGCGTTTGGAAATTGTGGAAGAAAAAGACCATCCCCCCCGTCCTTTCCATTGGGGTGGCGGCTCTTTTTGGGATTCTCATTTACGGAGTGTGAAATGGAACTGAAATCTTGGCAAAACGATCTGATGTCTTCCCTTGTGGAAAAAGGCCTTCCTCGGGAGGATCTGTTTTCTGTGATGTTGGTTTTGTCTCGGCCTGAAAAGGGAGAAAAAATGTTGGAATTTCTTCGAACGGCATCTCACCTCAGCCCGGATGACATTTGCAAAAAAGCCGGAGAGATCGCTTTTGAAGAAGAAACAAGACCTTGAACGCTTTGGCATATTTTTGCGGTTTTACGCAATAATATAAGGAAAGGAGTTGGGGTATGGAAAGCACGTTTCTGTATTTTTTGTTTGTTGTTGGACTGGTATTCATCATTAAGGGTGGAGACTGGTTTGTGGATGCGGCAAGCTTTTTTGCCCGTGTTACCGGCATTCCCCAATTTGTCATCGGCGCTACCATTGTCAGCGTTGCCACGACTCTTCCGGAATTGTTTGTTTCCGCTCTGGCATCTTCCCGAGGCCAGGTGGATTTGGCCATCGGAAATTCGTTGGGGTCCGTGATGGCCAACCAGGGATTGATTTTGGCTCTGGTTATCATTTTTCTTTCCGCTCACACCGAGCAAAAGAGCTTGGGATTCAGAGCACTTTTGATGATGGGTTGCGCCGCGATTCTGCTACTTTTTTCTTTCAATGGCAAGTTGGCCATCCCCGGCGTTCTCTTTTTGGTATCTTTTCTTGCTTTGTTTCTTTGGGATAATCTTCGGTGTGCCCGACAGGCCATGGCACCTACGGATGTGGTGGGGCGGCGAAGACCGGAGAACAAACAGATGCTTTTGCAAGGGGCAAAATTTGCTTTGGGCGCTGCCGGTATCGCTGTGGGAGCCAGACTTCTGGTGGATAACGGAGTAAAGATCGCGGAAAAATGGGGAATTCCTTCCGCTCTTGTTGGAGTGACACTGATTGCCATCGGCACCTCTCTTCCTGAATTGGTCACTGCGATCACAGCCATCGTCAAAAAAGAAGCAGGTCTTTCCGTGGGCAACATTATCGGTGCCAATATTCTGAATATGGGTATGGTCCTTCCCGTTTGCACGCTGATCTCTGGGAAAGAACTGACCGTGTCTTCTCAGGCTTTCAATTTAGATCTTCCGTTTTGTCTTGCCATTTGCGCCATTACGGTGATCCCGGTTTTGGTGATCGGTTCTTTTCGCCGCTGGCAAGGGTGGCTTCTCCTTGTAACTTACGCGGGATATCTTTCTTTGGCGTGCTTTTCCGCCGTCGGTTGATCCTATCTGTAAAAAAGCACCGGGGACTTCAGTCCGCGGTGCTTTTGTTTTTTAGAGGAAGCATTTCGGGTATTTTGCGCGTTTACTTTTCCTTATAGTATAGCTGACAGTGGCAATAGCCTTCAAAATCCGGGTCCGCGATCTGATCGCGAAACTCTTTGCAGACGCATTTGTTCTCCGGGGTGCGGCTCCGTCGGCAGGGGCAATAGCCACCGCTTTCTTTCAAACCTTCTTGGATCAGGTGCACCATCTCCCGGTTTTCATTGAGCCGGACCTTCACGGCAAAAGATCGCCGATGGTAGCGACCAGCGATACCTTGGAGGAAAGACCCACTTTTCGAGCCACCAGCTCTCCGTTCCGGAAAAAGAGAATGGTGGGAATGGCCTCGATGCCAAATCGATTGGCAAGAGCAGGGTTTTCATCTACGTTTACTTTGCAAATTTCTACGTTTTCCATTTCCCGGTCCAGTTCCTCTAAAACAGGGGCGATCATACGGCAGGGTCCGCACCAGGTAGCCCAGAAGTCCACAAGGATCAAATCCTTTGCTTCTTTGATGGCTAAATCAAAATTGCTGTCGTTTAAAGCACGCATGTCCTATCTCCTTTTACTCTATTGACTTATTAACATTATTGTACCATAATAAGAAAAAAAGTACAGACCTTAGAAAAAAATTCTGCATGTTTTTTGAATAAAGGGAGAGGAAAGGAGAGAAAACTAACGAGAAATGAAGAAAAAAAGGATGATACTGATCGTAATGCTTCTTTTCCTTCTTCCGATCTTATTCTATGTCGGAGTGAATGTATACGCCGTATTTTCCGCAAAGGGAGAGTTGTTTCCCTTGACGGAGACGGAAAATATCAAAGCGGATCCCACTGCCATTTTGGTGCTGGGAGCGGGGGTTCGTGCAAACGGAACACCCTCTAATATGTTGGAGGATCGGCTTCTTTGCGCCTTGGCTCTGTATGAAAAAGGTTGTTGCGATACCATTCTGGTCAGTGGCGACCACGGCAGTACGGATTATGACGAGGTCAACGTGATGAAGCGCTATCTGGTTGAAAGGGGCGTTCCCTCGGAACGGATCTTCATGGATCACGCCGGCTTTTCCACTTACGACTCTCTCTACCGAGCCAAAAAGATCTTCGGCGTGGAAAGTCTTATCATTGTGACTCAAGAGTATCACGCCTACCGAGCGCTCATGATCGGGCGACATTTGGGGGTGGAGTGCCAGGCTGTTTCAGCACCGATCCTTTCTACTCAGGCCAGCTCGTACGTGGGGCAGAATTGGTATTTCTTCCGAGAAAGCATCGCTCGATGCAAGGATTTTCTTTTTTGTCTCTTCCGTCCTCTCCCGTCTTATTTGGGGGAGTCCATTTCGCTTTCCGGGAACGGAGATGTGACCAACGGTTGAAAAAAGCAGCCTTCTTTATAAAAAATGCACAGAAGAGACCGTCCCTTTTTGCCCCAAAAGTGAAAAAAACGCCAATTCTAGAAAAAAAGCAAAAAAAGGGTTGACAAGGGAAGAAAGATTTGGTAAACTGAGAATCCGCCGCGCTCCGGAAGGGGCGACCGAGGAGGGCCCGAAAAAAATTTGAAAAAAATTGAAAAAAGGGCTTGACAAAGGGGTAGGCGGGAGATATAATAGACGA
>JAZOQB010000040.1:0-46011 GCA_045655865.1 Eubacteriales bacterium | reverse complement strand
ATTTTCAATTCTCCTTAAAAAGTTATTGTTCGACCAAAGTCGACGGTCTCATTTTACTCAAGGTTTGAGTTTTTGTCAATACTCAAAATATGAGTACGTAAAATGTTTTTTAGAAATATTTTTAGGAGGTCGTATGGATTACAGAACCAGAATCAAAAACGTTCGGGAAGATCGGGATATGACCCAAGCGGAAATCGGAAAATTGCTTCAAAAATCTCAGCAAGGCTACAATCACATTGAAGTGGGAAGAGCGGAACTGAAGATCGACGATCTGATCACGCTTTGCAAATTTTATAATCTTTCCGCCGATTATCTGATCGGTCTGACGGATATTCCCGCGCCGCTTCACAAGAAACGGTAATTGGTAACCCGGACAAGCACCGGAAGAGGGGGGGAGCGCTCCCTTTGCCCAAAGGGGGCGAGCTTTTTATATGGGGTGGAAAATTTTCACAAAAATCATGAAAAAAGCGCGATTTCGGTTGACTTTGCGGGCTTTGGCCGTTATTATTATTAGAGGAGAAATAGATTTCCAGAAGCGTTGCGAAAACGCCGGAAAGGACGGATCGGATGAAAGAGCGATGGACGCTCGCGGATTTGGCCCGGAGGGTCGGGTGCGAAAAGTGGCCCGAGAGATGGAACGAATTTTTCCATGAGGTGATGGAGGATTTCGACCAAAACGGTTGCATCTACACCCGGGAAGCGTATTACGACGGGCTCAATCAAAAGTACGGGATTCTTTCCAAAGACCTTTCCGTTTATAAAGAGGCGGCAAGGGAAGTGGCAAAGGACGAGGATCTGTCCCGTTTTCTCGCTTTGCTTTGCCGAGCCCTACAAGATCGGGAATATCACAAAAGCGATCTGAAGGATTTTTCTCCACCCCAAAAGCCGGGCTCTCTGGCCTACGATATGCTTACCGCTTTAGCCGTTGCCAGTGAGGCAGAGATGTGCTATGAACTTCTCGCAAAAAGAAATATTCCCAAAAAATACCTGGATGCGGTGATGCATCTTCCGGAAAAAGGGATCGATTCTTATAGGAATCGGCACGGCGGCAGGCCCGGTTACAGTCTTTTGGATTGGTATCAGCTTGCCATTGACGGAAAGTTGTTTCCCGTCAATCGGTTGGAATTTGAGATCCACACCAACTTCATCGGAAGGGTTTGTGTATTTGAAAACGATGAAGGGGAAAGGGTTTCGCTGGCTTGCGATTTGACTTTGCACCGTGACGGCGTGGCGCTGGGCAGCATCCACTTTGAAGAGGAAGAAGGCTCTTTTCGAGCGATGATTTTGGAAAGCGACACCGCATGGGAGGGCAATCCCGTAAATGAGCGCGGACTGGTGGAGAATCGCAGAGTGCATCTTGAGAAAAAAAGGTGGAAGAAGATCCTCTCTTGCGGTGACCCTATGGTGGGCGTGCACATTCCTGCCAAAAAAAGGCTGGATCCCCAGCTGGTGGACGAAAGTATACAGGAGGCCAAAGACTTTCTGAAAACTTACTTCCCGGATTATTCTTACCGGGGCTTCTCCTGCGATAGTTGGCTCATGGATCCCCAACTTGTGGATCTTTTGGGGGAAGAGGCCAATATTTCCAAATTTTGCAATCGCTTTTCCAGAGTGACCGGAAAAAGTCAGGGACAAGGCGTTCTCGGCTTTGTTTTTCTCAAGACCGACTTTAACTGTGACTTAAAATTGCTACCGGAAAACACCAGACTGGAGAGAGCGCTGAAAAAACATTACCTGGACGGCAAAGCCATCTACGAGATGAGAGGCTATTTGATTGAATAAAGTCCGGGGCGCGTAAAAGAAATCTGCGGATAGAATCTTTGAAATTGATATTTGATTTAGGGAGGAAGAATACCATGAAAACCAAGGCAGTTCGCATTCACGGTAAAATGGACTTAAGACTGGAGGAGATCGAGCTTCCACCGGTAGGTCCTGACGACGTACAAGTAAAAATCATTTCCGATTCCATTTGTATGAGCAGCTACAAGGCAGCCATCGAAGGAGAGGACCACAAGAGAGTTCCCGATGACGTGGCGGAAAATCCCACCATTGTGGGCCACGAGTTTTGCGGTGTCATCCACAAGGTGGGTGAAAATTGGAAACACAAGTATCAAGAGGGGCAGGGCTTTACCATTCAGCCGCCTCATTTCTACAAGGGCTCTTTGGATGCCCCCGGCTACTCTTATCGCTACTGCGGCGGCGATGCCCAGTACGGCAACATTCCCATCGAGACCCTTTTGACCGATAACCTTTTGCCTTACGATTCCGACGTGTATTTCTACGGTTCTCTCTCCGAGCCCGTGAGCTGCGTGATCGGCACCTTCCACGCGATGTACCACACCAAGGGCGGTAGTTACGTTCACGAGATGGGCATCGTGGAGGGAGGAAAACTGGCGCTTCTGGCTTCCGTAGGCCCTATGGGTCTTGCGGCCATTGACTACGCTTTGCACTGTGACCGTCGGCCCGGTTTGATCGTGGTGACGGACATTGACGACGAGCGCCTGAAGAGAGCGGCCAGCATCTACACGGTGGAGCACGCCAAGGAATTGGGAATTGAATTGCATTACGTCAATACCGCCAAACCCGACTGCGGAACGGAGTATTTGCGCCAGCTTACCGGCGGCACGGGTTATGACGATGTCATCTGCTTTGCACCGGTTAAGCCCGTGGTAGAGCAGGCGGACGACATTCTGGGAAAAGACGGCTGTCTCAACTTTTTTGCCGGGCCTACCGACAGCAATTTTAAGGCGCAGTTCAACTTTTTCAACGTCCACTATCAGTCCACCCACGTGGTGGGAACCTCCGGCGGTAACACCGACGATATGAGGGAAGCCATCGCGCTTATGACCTCCGGCCGGATCAATCCTGCCGCCATGGTAACTCACATCGGCGGATTAAATGCGGTGGTGGATACCACTTTAAATCTTCCCAAGATCCGTGGCGGGAAAAAGCTCATTTACACCCAGATCGATCTGCCGCTGACCGCCCTCGAGGATTTTGCCAAGCTGGGCGAAACCGATCCTTTGTTCAAAGCACTGTCTGAGATCGTGGAAAAGAACAATGGGCTTTGGTGCGGCGAAGCGGAAAAATATCTCTTGGCCCACAAGGCATAAAAGAACAAAACGAAAAGAGGAACGAATATGTCCGTTGATATGACAAAATGGTGTGAAATCGCCAAAAACAATATGGGGAACCGCCCCGAAGGTAACGGCCGTCTGGCCGGCAAGATCTGCATTGTGACCGGTGCCGCCCAGGGATTTGGCAAGGGCATTGCCCAGGAGCTGTACCAGGAGGGCGCTACCGTAATCATTGCCGATATGAACGAGCCGCTGGCACAGCAGGTGGCAGAAGAGATGGGTCCGCGTGCCCGGGCCATTGCGGTAAACGTTACCGACGAGGAGAGCGTAGCGGGTCTGGTAGGAAAGACCGTGGAGCTTTTCGGGGGACTGGACTTGATGCTCTCCAATGCAGGTGTGGTCCGTTCCGGTCCTTTGGCTCAGTTTGAAAAGAAAGATCTGGAATTTGTCACCAGTGTCAACTACACCGGATTTTTCCTTTGTGCCAAATACGCCGCCATTATCATGCAGGCTCAGCACGAGGCTGATCCCAAGGCCTGGTTTGATATTGTGGAGCTGAACTCCAAATCGGGGCTTGAGGGCTCCAATAAGAATTTTGCTTACGCCGGATCGAAATTCGGCGGAATCGGTTTGGTTCAGTCCTTTGCTATGGAATTGTGTGCGTACAACATCAAGGTGAACGCCATCTGTCCCGGCAACTTCCTGGATGGGCCTCTGTGGTCCGATCCTGTTCGGGGGCTCTTTGTTCAGTACCTTCAGGCCGGTAAAGTTCCCGGCGCCAAGACGGTGGAGGATGTTCGCCGTCACTATGAGTCCAAGGTTCCTATGAACCGCGGATGCTTGCCGAAGGATGTTGCCTGTGCCGTGATGTACTGTGTGGAGCAGAAATATGAAACCGGACAGGCGATCCCTGTGACCGGCGGACAGGTCATGCTGAACTGATTTGAGGGAGAAAATTCATGATCGAGATCGAAGTTCTCAACCGACTCAACGCGCCTACTCCTGAAGAGCGGCTGGAAAATTTGCGGGAAGAGCTGAAAAAAGCTTCGTTTCCACCGGCAGTCCCCCAGTATATCAACAATCACATTCATACCATCTATTCCTTTTCGCCCTATTCTCCCACAGCGGCGGTTTACGCTGCCAAAATGGAGGGGCTTTGCACCGCGGGGATCGTGGATCACGATTCCATTGCCGGCGCCAAGGAATTTTTAGCGGCGGCAAAACTGGCATCTCTTCCTGTGACGGTGGGGATGGAATGTCGCGTTTCCATGGCCGGTACGCCTTTGGAAAACCGTCGCACCAACAATCCCGATCAGATCGGGGTCAGCTATATGACCATTCAGTCCGTTCCTCACGACAAGATCGATGAGCTGGATGAATTTTTCCGTCCTTACCGCAAGGCCAGGGAAGAGCGCAACCGCCGCATGACGGACAACATCAACCGGATTCTGCCAGGCACAGGTCTGGACTATGATCTGGACATAAGACCGATTTCCCAGGCATCCAATGGCGGCGGCGTGACGGAGCGCCATTTGATGTATGCGCTGGCGCAGAAACTGGTGGCCAAAATCGGAAAGGGTCGGGCCATGGTGGAGGAGCTTTTGAAAATGGGGCTCTTTTTGGCTCCTAAGCAGGAAGCGCAGATGATGGACGAAGAATATCCTTTCTACGAGTACGACCTTCTGGGGATCCTCAAGGGGGCGTTTGTCCCTCGCATTTATGTGGATGCTACAGACGAGTGCCCTGCCATCGGAGAAATCGCCGCGCTTTGCCGTCGAATCGACGCTCTGGGCTGTTATGCTTACCTTGGGGACGTAACCGCTTCCGTGACCGGTGATAAAGTGGCACAGAAGTTTGAAGACGATTACCTGGACGAGGTGATCGCTTGTGTTCGCGATTGCGGACTGGGCGGGGTGACCTATATGCCCACGCGAAATACTCCGGAACAGCTTTCCCGGATCCGGCGTCTGTGCGACGAGAATGGGCTGATCCAGGTTTCCGGTGAGGACGTGAACTCTCCGCGGCAATCCTTTATCATTCGTGCCATGGAAAATCCCATGTTTGCCAATCTGATCGATTCTACCTGGAGACTGATCCGGCACGAGACCGAAGGACAACCCCTGCTTTAAGATCAAAGCTTTGGAACAAAAACAGAGAATCAGATTTTAGCGTAAAGAAGCCTCCCCTGTGAAAAAGATAGGGGAGGCTTTTTGTTTTCAAAGGCAGAGATGGCCTTTTGCGTGCCTAAGGGAGGTTGCGGTCTCTTCTTTTTTGTGTTATGATAAAGACGGTAACGGGCTGTGTTCCGGGTTACTTTCCGTAATCCTGCATCATCTGCACCGGGCCTTCTGCGGTGGATTCAAAGCGGATGCCGTAGCTTTGAAGAAGATCGGTGGACATGGCAAGGCTTCTCCCTTCCGTTTCTACGGGACGAACAATGGCATCTGCCCGTTCTTCCAGCCCCATGGCACACAAAAAGGCACGTGCGGTCTCATAGAGATTGAGAGGGTTTTCGCTCCCGAAATTGTAGACGCCGCCGGGAAGAGAAAGCGCTTTTATCATGTTCTTTGCCACCGTGCGAACATAGGTGATTCCCCGGAAGTCATTGACGGAACATTCCTTGACCCGGTTTTCCGCTGCCGCTTTCCAGAGAATCAAAGGAAAGCCCAAATTGGTGTGACGGCGGTAAACCGGAAGATCATACATCCAGGTGAGCCGAAGGGAAACGGTGTCGGGATTGGTGTTTCGTGCTCGCATTTCCCCCTCCAGCTTGTGTTTTCCGTAAACGTTCGCGGGTTGGCAAGGCTCTGTTTCCCGGTGAAGGCGGATGTGGGGCTGACCGTTGTAGACCTGGTCCGAGCTACAGGATAGGCATTTGCATCCAAAGCGAGAGGCCAGAGTGGCCATCACCTCCGGCAAAAGAGCGTTGGCAAGATGGGAAGCGTCAGGATCTTTTTCCGCAAGAGACATATCGGCGATGCCGGCTGTGTGAATGATGGCGTCCGGACCGAAGGCGTCCAGGTGGCGCAACAGAAGATCAAAGCGATCAGGGGTAATTTCTCCGCGGAGAAGATCTGAGGGGAGAGGCAAGACGTGATGCCCTGCCCATTCCAGCTCTGCGAGAACCCGGGTGCCCACAAAGCCCCGTGTGCCTGTTAAAACGACATTCATTTTGTTTTCTCCCTTGGTATGTTTCTGCCTTTATTTTAAAGGCGATTTTTGCTTTGTCAAGAGAGCGAGCTGTTTTTTAAAGAAAGGATAAAGACGATGAACGCATCTCCCGTTTCTTTTTCTGAGAGGGACTTTGATCCGGAAAGACTGGTGGACCTTCTTTCCAAAAAAGGATGGCGCATCTGTTTTGCAGAGTCCTGCACCGGCGGTCTTGCGGCCGCCTCTTTGGTGGACGTGCCTTCGGCTTCCAAGGTATTGGATGCTTCCTTTGTTACCTACGCCAATGAGGCGAAGATCCAATTTGCAGGGGTCTCTCCTCTCACGCTGGAGCGCTTTGGTGCTGTCAGCCAAGAGGTGGCGCTGGAAATGGCAAAGGGCGCCGCGGCAAGATGTGGGGCGCAGGTCGGGGTAGGGATCTCCGGCATTGCCGGCCCGTCCGGGGGGCAACCCGGTAAGCCTGTTGGCATGGTATGCTTCGGCTTTTTTGCACCGGGCATGGATCGGGCAGAGACCGTGTATTTTGGGGACATCGGAAGAAACTCGGTTCGCAAAAAGAGTGTGGAATACGTTTATCACACGCTTCTGGAGTGGCTCTCGGATCCGGAAGAATGAAAGATAGAAAAAGGCGGTTTTCGAAAAGAAAACCGCCTTTTTGAAAACAGATCAGCCTATGTCTCCCACAAAAGAGACGTTGATGTGCTCTCCCTGGTAAACATTGGAAGGAAAATAGTAAAGGTAAAAGCTGTGGGACAGTGTTTCTTCTTCCCGGGTTTCCTGGTTAATGACGATATCAATGAAATTGTTGTTCCGGGTGATAGAAATGGTGCCATAATAAGTGTGGGGATCGGAAGCGGCAATTTCCACCAGAACACAAGCGCCGTCTTTGTCCGCCAAGATCCGGTTGGCGTCCTGGTCTGTAAATCCTTCCAATCGAGAGCGATAGGGAGCTAAATCTTCCGGCTTTTGAATGGAAACGGTCTTGACCTTTCCCGGAAGCACGTCCCCTTCCTTGGCCCAGCCGGCCCAGGATTCGGTTTTTCCCATTAGCTTTGTCCACTCTTCCGGATCCCAGGTGGGCGCCTCTTCCCCGGTAGTGGTAGGGATCTCTTCTCCGGTCTCTTGTTTGGTTGTGTTCTCTTGATTGCCACTGCAGGCGGATCCCAGGAGACAAAAGAGAGTGGCCAAAAGGACGGCCAAAAATCTTTTCTTTATTGAGTTCATGGTTTTCCTCCTGTTTTTTTCCATTTTATCATAGATTACCCGGACATACAATATGTATTAGATGAAAAAAACGGAAAAAAGATCCGCTGTGTGCTCCTTTTTTGAAAATCATGAAAAAAACGGAAAAACTATTGATTTTTTTCATTCGTTGTGATAAAATACCAAAGTAGCAATATGGTTGTATGGGAGTAGAGTGGATTTCCGCTCTACTCACTTTGTTGTAAGAAGTGTTTTTTGCGAGGTGAGACTGTGACGGAAAAAAAAGGCCGAGGCAAGATCGCATCCCTGGTAGAAGAGATTTTGCGGGAGCCGGTTGAACAGGCTGGGTACCTGCTTTGGGACGTGGATTTTTACAAAGAAGGTGCGGATTTCAACCTTTTGGTTACCATTGAAAATCGCCAAGGGGAAAAGGCCATCGACCTGGAGGACTGCGAGAAGATCTCTCGCCTTGTCAGCCCCCTTTTGGATGAGCGGGACCCCATCGAGGAAAGCTATTATTTGGAAGTTTCCTCTCCGGGTCTGGAGCGGGAATTGACCCGGCCCGAGCATTTTCAATTTTTTTTGGGTCAGGAAGTCTCCGTCCGGCTGTATGCCGCAAAATACGGGACCAAAGCTCTTACCGGGATCCTTTCCTCCTACGAGGGAGGAAACATCACTCTGACACTTCCCAATGAAGAGAAGATCGACCTGGAAAAGAGCGAGATCGCCAAAGTTATAACACGGGCAAAAGAGCTTGAAGGTTTTTGAAACAGGAAAGGAAACAGAAAATGAATCACGATTTTTTTGACGCCCTGGAGGCTCTGGAGAGAGAAAAAGGAATTCCCAAGGAGTTTATGCTGGAGCGGGTGGAGGCGGCGCTTCTTACCGGTTACCGCAAGGAGAACAACAACGAGGCCAACGTGCGGGTTGCCATTGATCCCGAAAAGCGCACGGTAAAAATGTATCGCCAGATGACGGTGGTGGAAGAAGTGCAGGATCCCCGGTGTGAATTGGATCTGGAAACTGCTCGGAAAAAATCCAAGCGGGCCAAGATCGGGGACATTCAGGAATATGAATTCAAACCGAAGAATTTCGGCCGCATTCCTGCTCAGAACGCCAAGCAGGTGATCGTGCAGGGCATCCGGGAGGCCGAGCGCGGAAGACTCATCGAGGAGTATGAGAAAAAGACCGAGGGGATCATTACCGGAACGGTTGTGATCATTGAGCGGATGACGGGGAACGTGATCTTGGAGTTTGAAAACACCCAAGCCGTCCTTACCAAGTCCGAACAGCTCCCCGGCGATCGCTTTAAGGTGGGCGACCACGTGAAAGTGTACGTGTGCGAGGTGAAAAAGGAATCCCGTAATCCCATTATCGTCCTTTCCCGCACCCATCCCAATTTTGTTAAGCGCCTGTTTGAAACCGAAGTGCCGGAAATTCAGGACGGAACCGTGATCATTCACGCCATTGCAAGAGAAGCCGGCAGCCGAACCAAGGTTGCCGTGTATTCCAGAGATGAGAACGTAGATCCCATCGGTAGCTGCATCGGTCTGAAGGGGATGCGCAAGGCCAATATTTTAAAGGAAATGCCCGGAGAAAAGATCGACTTGATTCAGTATAGCCAGGATCCGGCTGAATTTATTGCCGCCAGCCTTTCTCCTGCGACGGTTTTAAACGTGGATGTGATCGACGAAAAGAACTGCCAGGTTACCGTTGCCGCGGATCAGCTTTCTCTTGCCATTGGCAAAGAGGGACAAAACGTGCGTTTGGCCGCTAAGATCACCGGCTTTAAGATCGATATCAAGGCAGAGTAAACATGGAAGCAAAAAAAGTGCCCCTGCGCCGCTGCGCCGGTTGCAACGAGCAAAAAAGTAAAAGGGAATTTGTCCGGGTGGTGCGCACGCCCAAGGGAGAGATCCGCCTTGACGATACCGGGAAAATGAATGGGCGTGGGGTTTACCTTTGCCCCAAATTGGCCTGCTTGCAAAAGGCCAGAAAGGCCAAAAGGCTGGAGAGAAGCCTGGAGGTGTCCATTCCTGATGAAATTTGGCAGAGCCTGGAGGCAATGCTGGAAGGATGACAAGAAATAAGCTACAGGGCGCTCTGGGGCTTGCCCGCCGCGCGGGGAAGCTTGCGGCAGGGACCGACCCGGTTCGGGAAGCGTTGAAAAAAGGAAAAGCGGCGCTGGTTCTGTTGGCGCAAGATGCCGCTGAGAACGCAGAAAAGAAGGTCGCACCCTTGGCGGGACAAAAAAACGTGCCGGTCAAACGGGTAAGTCTTAACCGGGAAGAGATGGGTGCGTGTGTGGGAAAACCGATGGGAGTCGCTTGTGTGGCGGTTACAGCAGAGTTTTTCAGTTTAGTTTTGGCTTCGATCTGAAGCCGTTTGGAGGGAATTTATGGCAGAAACAATAAAAATCAGTCAGCTTGCAAAGGATCTGGACGTAAAAAGCAAAGACCTGGTGGCAATTTTCTCAAAGCTTGGTATGACGAAAATCACCGGCGGAACCTTGGAATTTGACGAGGTCAGCTTTGTCCTGCAAACGCTGATGGATCAATATACCATCAAGAATATTAACGACTACATTGACGGAAAATATACTGTGGTGCCCACTGCCCGGGAAATTGCAGAAAAAGAAGCTGCGGAGAAAGCTGCCGCAGAAAAAGCTGCTGCAGAAAAGGCCGCTGCGGAGAAAGCTGCCGCAGAAAAGGCTGCCGCAGAAAAGGCCGCTGCAGAAAAGGCCGCCGCAGAGAAAGCTGCTGCGGAAAAGGCCGCCGCGGAGAAAGCTGCCGCAGAAAAGGCCGCGGCAAAAAAAGCTGCGGAGAATGCCGCCGCTGAAGAAGCGCGCAAAAAGCAGCAAAAGAACGACCGTTTTGCCGCTGCCCGACCCGGCCAGAAAGTGACGCCGGAAAAGAAACGGGAAGAAAAAGGAGACAAGCGCACCCCCTCCGCGCCCACCCTCCCCACATTTAGCGGTCCCAAAACGGAATTTGTTGCTAAGAAAAAAGAGACCCGTATCATTGACACGAAGATCGTGGATATCGATCTGAGCAAGTACGATGAGAAAAATTATGAATTTGGAAGCGAGACGGCTCGACGCCGTCCCGCACCCCGCCGTCCTCGTCGCGGAGAAAAGAAAAAACGCGGCGCAGACAACGTGGTTCGCGCTACCATTCCTGAGAAGATCTTTTTGCCGGAGAGCGTTGTGGTATCGGATCTTGCAAAGGAATTGCGTGTGACCACGGGAGAGGTCATGAAAAAACTCATGATGATGGGGGCGATCGCCACGGCCAACCAGAGCATCGATTTTGATACTGCGGCCCTGGTAGCCGACGAGTTTGGCAGTGAAGCCCAGCCTTTGAAGGTGGTTACCATCGAAGAGAAACTCATCGATGAGAGCCAGGATGCGGAAGAAGCTCTGGAATCCAGAAGCCCGGTGGTGGTGGTCATGGGACACGTGGACCACGGCAAGACCTCTATTCTGGACGCCATCCGTCACGCCAATGTCACCGCCGGTGAGGCCGGCGGTATTACCCAGCACATCGGTGCTTACCGAATCGAGCTGGACGGCCAGCCCATCACCTTCTTGGATACGCCCGGTCACGCCGCTTTTACCGCGATGCGTGCCAGAGGCGCGCAACTGACGGATATCGCCGTTTTGGTGGTTGCGGCAGACGACGGCATCATGCCTCAGACGGTTGAGGCCATCAATCACGCCAAAGCTGCGGGCGTTTCCATTATCGTGGCCATCAACAAAATGGATAAGCCCGGAGCCAATCCGGAATCCATTAAGCAAGAATTGACCAAATACGATCTGGTTCCCGAAGAGTGGGGAGGAGACGTGATCTGCGTTCCCGTTTCTGCCCTTACAGGACAAGGAATTCCCGATTTGTTGGAGAACATCCTTTTGGTAGCTGAGATGGCAGATCTGAAGGCCAATCCCAATCGGGAAGCCAAGGGTGCCGTGGTGGAAGCCAAACTGGATAAGGGAAGAGGTCCTGTTGCCACCGTTTTGGTGCAGAACGGTACCCTTCACGTTGGGGACGTTATCATTGCCGGCGGCGCAGTAGGAAGAGTTCGCGCTATGACCGACGATAAGGGAAGACAGCTGAAAGCGGCCGGACCCAGCGTGCCGGTAGAGATCTTGGGTCTTGACCAAGTGCCCGGCGCAGGCGATATCTTCAATGCCGTCAAAGACGAAAAAATGGCAAGAGCGCTTGCCGATCAGAGAAAGAATCAGCAGAAAGAGGACGAGTTCCGATCCAATGCCAAAGTGAGCCTGGAAGACTTCTTCAACCAGATGAAAGAAGGGGTCAAGAGCCTGAACATTATTGTGAAAGCGGACGTGCAGGGCAGTGCGGAGGCGGTGAAGGCTTCCTTGGAAAAACTGTCTTGCGACGAGGTGAAGGTGAAGGTCATCCACAATGCGGTGGGTGGCATTACCGAGAACGACGTGATGCTGGCTTCCGCTTCCAGTGCGATCATCGTAGGCTTTAACGTGCGCCCGGATCGAGGTGCTCTGGAAAGCGCGGAAGAGAATCAGGTGGATATCCGTACTTACAGGATCATTTACGAATGCCTGGAAGAGATCGAAAAGGCCATGAAGGGTATGCTGGCGCCCACTTTCCGGGAAAACGTTTTGGGTCAGGCCGAGGTGCGTCAGACCATTCGGGTGCCGGGGGTAGGCGTGATCGCAGGATCTTACGTGCTTTCCGGCAAGGTGACCCGCAGTGCCATGATCCGCGTGCTTCGTGACAGCGTGGTGATCTTCGAGGACAAGATCTCTTCGCTCAAACGCTTTAAAGACGATGCCAGAGAAGTTGCCCAGGGATATGAATGTGGCATCGGTCTGGAAAAATTCAACGACATTCACATCGGTGACGTTTTAGAAGCTTACGTGATGGAAGAGGTCACCGACTGAACCTTTTTGAAAGGAAAGTATGAACTACCGACAGGAAAGAGTTAACGATTCCGTTGCCCGGGAGCTGGGTGAGATCATTCGCAACGTCAAAGATCCCCGTGTGAAAGGTGCCTTTGTGACGGTGAACGCCGCCAGGGTGACACCGGATCTGAAATTTGCCAAGATCTATTTTGGGACCATTACCGGCGATCCGAAAGAAGTGCAGGCGGGACTGGAGTGTGCCGCCGGATTTCTCCGGTCTTCTCTGGCTGCCCGGCTCAATCTGCGCCAGACCCCGGAATTACGGTTTATCCATGACCGTTCTGCAGAGCACGGCGCTCACATTGCCCAGGTTCTGAAAGAATGGAAAGAAAAGGAAGAGGAAAATGAATAGCTGGGAAGAGGTACTGAGTCTGTTAAAAGACCCTGCCTTTGACAGAATTCTGGTGGCTTGCCACCGCTCACCCGATGGGGACGCTTGCGGCTCCTCCTTTGCCCTTTCAAGCGCATTGAGAAAAATGGGAAGGCAGGCCCGAGTATTTTGCCCGGATCCCTTTGGGGAAGATTTTTCTCAGATCGTCCAGGTGGAACGGGACCTGCCATTTTTTGAACCGGAGCATTTTATCACGGTGGATATCGCTTCCCCTGAGATGCTTTGCGGCGCTCCTTTTGCAGACAAGATCGATCTGGTTTTGGACCATCACCGAGTGAACACCGTTTCCGGAACCGTAAAATTTGTCAACCCTGAAGCTGCCAGTTGCGGAGAGATCGTTTTAGAGATCATCCGCGCTTTGAACGTGCCCATGGATCGCTTTCTGGCTTTGGCGCTTTACACCGCGATCTCCACTGACACCGGCTGCTTTCGGTACTCCAACACCAACGAAAATACCTTTTTGGCGGCCGCTTTTCTCTCCGGTTTTGTGGAGCGGGGCGATTTTTACCGGATCAACAAACGTTTTTTTGAAACCAAGTCCCGTGCTCGCCTGATGCTGGAGAGCTTTGCCGCTCAAAGCGTAACTTTTTTTGCGGAAGGCAGGCTTGCTGTCCTTTCCGTTTCCCTTGCCCGTCAGAAGGAATTGGGGGCAAGTTATGAAGAATTGGACGTTCTTGTTAACGTCATTCGACAGATAAAGGGCGTTCAAGTCTGTTTTGTGATCAAAGAAAAAGAACCCGGTAGTTTTCGGGTCTCCGTTCGCAGCGAAGAAGGGTTTGACGCTGCCGATTTCTGTGCGTTTTTCGGAGGCGGGGGGCATCTTGCCGCCGCAGGATGCACGGTACAGGGAGAAGAAAGTCAAGTCGTGGACGCTCTGGTTTGTGAGGCGGAAAGGAGACTTGTTTGAAAAGTGGAGTTTTAAATCTCTACAAAGAAAAAGGATTTACCTCTCATGATGCTGTTGCCAAGGTCCGGCGGCTTTTTCAAACGAAAAAAGTGGGGCATACCGGCACTTTGGATCCCCAGGCTTCGGGGGTTTTGCCGATCCTCATCGGAAATGCGGTAAAGGCTTGCAGTCTGATTCCGGAAGAGAGCAAGACCTATCGGGCCACCGTGCGTTTCGGCCTTACTACCGATACCGAGGATATTTGGGGAAGGGTTTTGGCAGAAGATCCGCGCCGTCCGGAACGGGAGGCGTTTGAAAAGGCTCTGTCCGCCGCTTTGGGCTCATCTCAGCAGATTCCGCCGATGATCTCCGCCGTGAAGGTGGGAGGAAAAAAACTTTATGAATATGCCCGGGAAGGGAAGATTGTGGAGCGAGAGCCACGCGATATTTTCGTTCATGAAATTTCTCTTCTTTCGTTTTCCCGGGAAGAGGCCACTGTAAGAGCCCGGGTGTCTAAGGGAACTTATATTCGTACCCTGCTTGTGGACCTTTGCCAAAGCGTGGGGGTCCTAGGCGCTATGAGCGCGCTGGAAAGGGAAAAAAGCGGGATGTTTTCTCTGGAACAGTCTGTCAAGCTGGAAGAGATAGAAAGCTTGACCGGAGAAGAGCGGGAAGCGCTTCTTCTTCCTACCGAGGATCTTTTTTCCGCTTTTCCCATTTATGAACTTCCCCCTTTTTTTGACCGATTGATTCTCAACGGCTGCGCGGTTTCCGCACAAAAGATGGGACTTGTGGCCCAAGAGGGACAGCGCTTTCGCCTCTCTTTGAAAGGGGACTTTCTTGCACTGGGCCAGATCGTCCGGGAAAAAGGGGAGATGGCTTTGAAAAAGATCAAAGACTTCCCGAAAGACGGGGAAGCATAAAAAGAAAAAGAAAATCGTTGAATTTTCTTTCCCATCGAATACAAGTCTTTCTCTGAGGAAAAAATAGTGACAACAAAATTTTCTCGGAGGAAGAAGCATGAAAGCAGTCATTTTAGCAGGAGGACGGGGTGAGAGACTCCGTCCCATTACCGATACAAGACCCAAGCCCTTGGTGCCAGTTTTGGCTCGACCCGTAATGGATTATTGCCTTTCCCTCCTTTCTCACCACGGCATTGGGGAAGCCATTGTTACCACCCATTATCTGGCGGACCAGATCCGTCATCGTTACGGAAACGAGGCGTTTGGTGTGGCGCTTTCCTATTCTCAGGAGGACACTCCCTTGGGAACGGCCGGGGGCGTGAAGCTCTTGGAAAAGGATCTGGAGGGGGAAGAGTGCTTTCTCGTTATGAGCGGGGATGCCCTTTGCGATTTTGACTTGTCACGCGCATTGGACTTTCACAAAAAGCGCCGGGCGGATGTGACCATCGTTCTGTCCAGCGTGAAAACGCCCCTTGAGTACGGGGTGGTTCTGGCAGATACCTTTGAAAAGATCTTTGCTTTTTCAGAAAAGCCGGATTGGTCTGAGACCTTTTCCGATTTGGTCAACACCGGGGTCTATATTCTGTCTCCGGCTATATTAAAGAAAATCCCGGCGGGAGAGGTGTTTGACTTTTCCCACGATCTTTTCCCTCTTCTTCTGCGGGAAGGGTACTCCCTTTTTGGCTACAAGGACGAGGGTTATTGGTGCGACATTGGGAAGATTCCCACCTTGTATCGCTGTAATTTGGATCTTTTACAGGGCAAGGCGCGCACGTATCTGCCCTTTGAAGGAAGGGTGGAAAGAACCCCGGACGGAAGGGGATCATACTTTGTCTCTAACCTGGCCCAGGTGGAAAAGGGCGCACAGATCCAACCAGGAACCGTGATCTCTCCCGGAGCCCAACTCGCTGACGGCTGTCGGGTGGCAGGTTCTTTGGTGATGGAAAAAGCAAAGATCGAAAAGGGAGCGGTGGCCCTTTCTGCCGTATTATGCGAGGAGAGTGTGCTTCACGAAGGAGCCCTGGCCTTGCCCGGAAGTGTTTTGGGGGCCGGGAGCGCGGTGGATGCACAGGCGTGCACGCAGCGGGACAAAAAGTATCCGCCTCACAGCGCTGTGACTACAGTTCTCCCCTTTTCTGAAGAGGGACTGGTCTTTACCGAAGAGGGGGCTGCTGACGGCAACACACCCGGACTTGACAAAGAGGGCGCCCAACGGCTGGGCTCGGCTTTTGCCAGGACTTGGCGAAGCCAGATCGGTATCTTGTGGGATGAAAGGGAAGCGGGCAGCGCCTATTTTGCCACGCTCTTTGCCGGCGGGGTGATGCGTGGCGGAGAGAATGCCGTTCTTTTGGGAGAGGGAACCCGGGAGATGGCTTCCTTTGCCGCAGGGGATTATCGAATTCCCACGGTATTCGTTTCTGCCCAAGGGGAAAAAGGAATCTTCTTTGCCTATGAAAAAGAGGGACTGCCGCTTTTGCGCAGGGACGTTCTCAAGCTTTCCCGCTTTGCCCAAGAGGAAGACACAAACCATATGACTCCCTCCGGACGGCTTTTGCGAAAGGGAGAGTTGCGGGAAAATTATATTCGCGCGCTTTCAGAGCAGATGGGCCCCGGAGGCGGGACAAAGGTCGGCTTTGGAGGAAACCTTGCATCTATTTTGAAGGAAGCAGCCATAAAAGCGGGCTTTGCCGCATATGATGGAACCAGAGAAAAAAGTCTTTGTCTTGAGGTATTTCACCGAGGGTTGAAGCTGTTTTTGAACGGGGAGAGACTGGCGGACACCGAAAAAGCCCGGCTGTACGTCATCGAAAGGGAGTTGCGTTGTGGCCGGAGGGAATTTGTTCTGCCGCGGAGCGCACCGGATTTCTTTTCCGAGCACATTCGTACCCGAGGCGGACGGGTGGGGTATTTTTCCTTGCAGCATACCGCCAAGAGCGAAGGGGCCAACAGGGCGAAAGGGGCCGCGGAGCGCTGGCTTTACGATCCTGCTTTCTTGGCCGCACGCTTGCTTTCCCATATCTCTTCCTTGAGCCAGGAGAAGATCCGGGAGGAGTTTTACGCTTCCCCTGAAATTTATATCAGTCAGCTCCGTTATTATCCCCGAGAGGAAAACAAAGCCAGACTTCTGGGAATCGCTTCCCGCATCCCGGGAGAAAATCGAAAAATCCGCATGGAACCGGGTTTTTACGGAATTAAAATCATTTCCGAGGCGCTCAGCTTTGAGGCTGCCTTGGACAACGCATTTGAATATAGAGGAAAATTAAATGAAATCGAGGAAAACATGGAGGGAAGGTAAATCCTTCCCCGTACATACCAACCAAAGCGAAAAAAAGAAAAACGGCGGGCTTTTCCGTGAGAAAAATCACCGAAAAAAAGAGCAAAAAGAGAAGAAAGAAGCGCTCACCGTTGAACAGGAGATCCTTCGCATGAGAGAATCTGAAAAAAAGAAAGCGGAGATGAAACCCACCAATTCCCGGAAAAAGGGAACGGCTCACAAGGAGAGCCCTGAGGAGAAACGGTCCGCTCCGAAAAACCAGCAAAAGGCGAAAAACGAGCGCGCGGGCGGAAAGAAAAATGCCCGAGGAGAAAAAAAGCCCAAAAAAGAACAAGCATCGGTGCGCGTGGTATCCCTTGGGGGCTTGGGCGAGATCGGAAAGAATATGACCGTGGTGGAAAGCGGTGAGGATATCATCGTGATAGATTGCGGCATGGGCTTTCCCGATGACGGGATGCCGGGCATTGACCTTGTCATTCCCGATACGGAATACTTGGAGAAAAACCAGGAGAAGATCCGAGGCATTTTTCTCACTCACGGTCACGAGGACCACATCGGTGCCATTCCTTACGTTTTAAGAAAGATCAACGTTCCCATTTACGGGACCAAGCTCACTTTGGGGATCGTGGAAAATAAGCTGGTGGAGTTTGGCCTGGAAAAGACGGCAAAACTTCATGTGGTCAACCCCGGCGAGCATATGCGGGCCGGCGTGTTCGACGTGGAATTTATCTTAGTGAATCACTCCATTGCCGACGCGGTGGGATTTGCCATCCATTCTCCCGCGGGAACTTTGGTGTTCACCGGAGACTTTAAGATCGATTCCACACCCATTGCCGGGGAAATGACGGATCTGACCCGTTTCGGCGAATTGGGCCGGGAGGGTGTTACCGCTCTGTTTTGTGATTCTACCAACTGCGAGCGGCCGGGATTTACGCCCAGTGAGCGAACGGTGGGAACCAGTTTGCAGAACATTTTCCGAGACAACAAAAAACGCGTTATTGTGGCTACCTTCTCATCCAATATTCACCGCGTTCAGCAGATCATCGACGCCAGTGTGCGCCATGAAAGAGCGGTTTGTATTCTGGGAAGGAGTATGATCAATATTGTCAACACCGCCACCAAACTTGGGTATATGAACATTCCCAAGGGAACGCTGATCGAGCCGGAGGAGATTCGGAAATTTGCGCCGCGAAACGTCACCCTGATCACTACCGGCAGTCAAGGGGAGAGCATGAGTGCGCTTTCCCGTATGGCTTACGGAACCCACAGCCAGGTGAAGATCACCCCGGAGGATATGGTAGTCATCTCCGCTCATCCCATTCCCGGAAACGAAAAGACCATCGGAAGTATCATCAACGAGCTGATGCGAAAGCAGGTGTCGGTGGTGTACGATCAGATCGCTGACGTTCATGCATCGGGACACGCCTGTCAGGAAGAGATCAAAATGATCTTTGCCCTCACCCGGCCGCGGTTTTTCGTTCCGGTCCACGGGGAGTATAAGCATCTGGCTCGCAACGCCGCTCTGGCAGAGTATGCGGGGATCCCTAAGGAGAATATTTTCATTTCCGAGATCGGAAAGGTGTTGGAATTTTCCGGCAATGGAAAAAGCGCTCACTTTACCGGAACCGTTTCTTCCGGAATGCTTCTGGTGGACGGACTTGGAGTGGGCGACGTGGGAAGCGTGGTACTGCGGGATCGAAAGCTTCTCAGTGAGGACGGCATCATCGTTGTGGCAGCAGCGGTGGATTCTTACGGGAAATTTCTCACCGGAGAGCCTCAAATCGTCACCCGTGGATTTGTCTATGTGAAGGAAAATGAGGATCTGATCGAGGAGATCCGCACCGTGGCCAGCCGCGCCTTGGAAAATGCTCTGGACAGCGGTCTGGATCTGGCTTCTGTGAAAAGCCGGACCCGGGACGAGATTGGAAAGTTCCTCTTTGGCAGAACAAAGCGCCGGCCTATGGTCGTTCCGATCTTGACGGAAACCTAACAGAATACAAAAAAAGGTGCGGAAAGTTTTTCCGCACCTTTTTTATGGAAAATAAACAAGAAAAGCATGTGTAAATATACACAAAAGCGCTTGATTTTTGTTTTTTGCTGTGATAATATAATATACAGGATAAAATAGGTTCGGAATCTCTATCCGACCGAGAAAGGTTAAGAATGATGAAAAGAAGAATTCTTGCTTTGCTGCTGAGTCTTGCTATGGTAACTTCCTTGTTTACCATTTTTGCTTCTGCAGTGCCTTATTCTCCTTCGGCCAACGCCTGGAAGGACTTCGGCCAGAATCATTATTATTTTTATGAGGTAAATGCGGGGAAGGCTGCACCCAAAATGGACGGAAAGATTACCGAGTCCGACGGTTATGGGGAGCCTATCGGTACCTATTCTATTCGTTATACCACCACGGTACAAAAAGTGGTGGAGATCTCAACCGGTGTGCCCCGTCCGGAGTACAAGCTGAGAAAAGACGGTACCTATTACGTTTACCCGACCCCCGATTCTCCTCAGGAGGTTTGGAATTCCATTGAATCCACGGAGACGGATCTTCCCTTTGGTCATATTTGGACTGTAATTGTTCCTGAGACCTCTTATGTGGCCGGTGGAACTTATTACTATATCGATCCGGACACCAAGAAGTTTAACAGAGCCTACAACGTGACTGCCAAAACCACTACCAACTATACGGTTCTTGACAGTGCCGGTAACATGGTTTTGCGCAACGTGGAACTTACCACCGAGAAGCCGGCGGATTGGGAGAAAAATTATACCAACTATTTCGTTCCTGCCGCTACCAACTACAAGCCCGTTACCGGTGACACCGCTCCCGAATGGAAGCCCGGTCTTTACTGGAAAGGCGAGAGGATCGTGGTACCGAGACTGTACATGAATACCTCGGGAACACCCGGTTCCGTCGCTTCCGCCTCTTGGCTTGCCATGCATCACGTAGTTCTTCCCGAAAAGATCAATCTCTACGCTCGCTATGATGAGAAGTATTTTTACTATGCTGTAGAGCTGGTGGAAGCAGAGCATCAGAACGCCAGATACGGAATGGATCTGTATTTTAGCACCAACATGTCTAACTCCCCCGGCGTTTTGAGCAGTGTTTACGATTTCGCTTACACGTTCAGACAGGAATTGAATTCTGATATTCCTACGATTTCTCTCATTTCCAATATTTACATTTACACCACGGCGCTGCACTCCTTTAAAAATACCAAATATCCCTTTGTCATTGCAAAGTATGGCGATCCCAACGCTACAACGATTGCTGCGACCAATAAAGTCGGCGAGGATTTTGCCATCGGTCATTCTTCCTACACGCCACCTTCTGTGAATACAGAAGAACGGGATCCTTTTGCAGAAGATCCCGAAGTACTCACCTCCGGAACCTACGGAGTCACCACGTATGAGACCCGCCAGATCTGGAGTGTGATCAACGCCAAGTATTCTCCCAACGAATCTGCTTCCGCAGTTCCTGAATCCTTTGCCCTTCGTTGCCAGATTCAGCTGGAGAACACCTGTGGCCCGGCTTCCGGCTATTATTTGCTCAGCTTTACCATTCCGCGCTGCAGTGACTTTATCCCCGGTTCTTCCAGCCGTCCGGCAGGAGGTAACTACCCCAAAAACTTGCATACCATGCGTTTCCCTGATCGCACCGGTCTGACCCAAGGGGAAGACTTTGGTACCTTTAAGTTTGCATGGAACAACATCAGTGGTGCAAGATCCTTGTGGTCTGCTGAAGCCTTTACCACGGACTATGTGGCTGCTACCAGCTGGAAGACGTATCTTCCCACTTTCTTCCCACCCATCTTCTTCCCTGCAGGGAGAGAGCCCAACGTTGCGGCAGGTTACGTACAACCTTCTGTGACGGGCGCTCAGCTTCGTGTGGACGGAGAAGACGGACAAAAGATTCGTGTGAAACTGTCTGTTCCGGATACGGAGAAAGCCATCTCCGAAGTTGGCGTGATTGTGGCACCCACGGAAGTGGCGCGTCGTCAGCAGCTACGCTTGGGAATGAAACAGATCGCCTATATTGCGGAAGAAAGATCGGTATACTACGGCGTGGTCAACGGTGAGTGGATTAACCTCGTGGAGCACTATTGGGATTACTTCGGTGATTCTACCACCCCGGGCGACCATGATAGCTATTTGACTTACGACACCGTAGGCGGCAAGCCCAGCGGTCTTTATACCGTTTATACTCTGCCCGTAGAGGACCTGAATGCTCCTTATAGCCGCAATACCAAGCAAGGCGAAGAGGCTAATGTTTACACCGTTGTTTTTGCCGGACCCAACGGAGAAGGCTTATTCAACGACTTTGACGATTACTTTACCTTCTACACCTTCCGTCCTTACGTCATTTACGAAGACGGTACGGTGGTCTACGGCGAACAGGAATATAAGAGCTTGTATTATCTTGCTTGCTGGACCATTCAGGAAATCATTACCAGCTACAACAACACTGTTGTAGGAAGTGATTCCATTGCTGACAAGTACAACATGGATCAGATGTATCTGACCACGGCAAAAGATAAGAGCGGCACTACCCTGAAGGATGCGGACGGTAACACCATCTACCTTCCTGTGGCCAATACTACGGCGGCCAATTCTCCTTATTCCGGTGGCGCAGAGAACTCCATCTACTGGCCGGAGCGCAGAGCGGAAGTATTCCGCTGGTATGCGGTACGGCTCCTGTCCCGTCAGAACAAGAACGCGCCTCTGCGTCCTGCGGATTACGAGAAGTTCCATGAAGACGTGAAGGTGCTGGTGGGTGAATACGAACAGATGTTAGAGAATATCTGGAATGTGGTGGTTACCGCAGAAAGCAATCGCTACGTGGCACCCTTGCCGACGGCAGATAAGTAAAAAGCAGACTTAAAGAAGGCAGTCTTTGACTGCCTTCTTTTTTTGCGCAGAATCGTGCCAAAAACCGCAATGGGAAGAAAGGGGAGCATCATCAGAGCGGCAGGAGAGCCAACGGGTATGGAATGGGGGAATGAAGCGGCAGAAAGATCGGTGAAAACAACAGGAAAGGGAAGGGGGGCGATTGCTCTCTTTTTTGCGGAGAGGCAAGCCTGTGCTCTGGATGAGTCGGCTAAAAACGTCTTTCTTTCATGCGTCTTTCTTCCATGCTTTATAAAGAGGAGAAAAGGGACGAAGAAAAAAAGGCCGAGATCACGGTTGCGATCTCGACCTTTCAGACAAGCTGAAGCAAAAGGGGTTTGGTTTGGTATTGAAAAAGAGAGCTGCGCCTGGATAGAAGAGCTTTTTGATGGGCTATCTTTGATTATGCTCTGCGCCCTTTCCACGCGCCCGGATACAAGGTGAGCAGGATCGGCCAGATCTCCAGACGGCCCAGAAGCATGGCAAAGGAGAGAACGATCTTTCCAAAGGGAGAATAGGCGGCGTAGCTGGAGAGCGGTCCCACCAGGGAAAATCCCGGTCCTATATTATTAAAGCAGGAGGCGGCGGCGCTGAAATTGGTTTCCAGATCGAAACCGTTGGGACTGAGCAGGAGAAGAATCGTGCAAAAGCAGAATAGATATAAGGTAAAATATACCAACACTGCATTGCGGGTCTCTTTTTCCACTTTTTTTCCTTCAAAGCGCAGGGGATTGACCGATCGAGGATGGAGCATATAGCGTAATTCCGCCTGGCAGTTTTTCCAAAGCAAGATGAAACGGGAAATTTTAAGACCTCCTGCGGTGGATCCGGCGCAAGCGCCCAGGAACATCAAAAGCAGCAGAACCGTTTTGGAGACGGCGGGCCAAGTATTGAAATCGGCAGTAGAAAAGCCCGTGGTGGTTATGATAGAGGACACCTGGAAGGCAGATTGGCGGATCAATTCGGAGAAGCTATCGTAGACGGCTCGCAGATCGAAACACAAAACGGCGGTGGCTGCCGCACAGATCCCCAAATACACCCAAAGCTCAGTGGAGCGAAGAGCGGAACGAAAACGACCAATGAGGGTCAGATAATAAAGGTTAAAGTTCACTCCAAACAGGAGCATGAAAATGGCGATGACCCACTGATGATAGGCAGAGAATCCGGCGACGCTGTCGGAACGGATCCCAAAACCACCTGTTCCCGCAGTACCGAAGGCGTGGACCAGGCTGTCAAAGAGGCTCATGTTGCCCAACATCAGAAGAACCACTTCCAAAACGGTCATGCCGATATAGATCAGGTACAAAATTTTTGCTGTGTCCCGCACTTTGGGAAGGAGCTTTCCTACGATGGGGCCGGGCATCTCTGCTCGGATGATGTGAATGGATCGATCCGAAACGTTGGGAAGAAAGGCCATGAGAAAGACCAAAACTCCCATGCCGCCCACCCAGTGGGTAAAGCTACGCCAAAAGAGCAAGCTTTGATCCAGGGCTTCCACTTGTGTGAGAATGGAGGCGCCGGTGGTGGTAAAACCGCTGACGGTTTCAAAAAAAGCATCTACAAAACTTGGGATCTGCCGGGAAAGATAAAAGGGAAGGGCGCCAATCAGAGACAGTGCCAGCCAGGCCAAGCTAGTGATGGCAAAGCCTTCTCTGGCGTAGATCACTTTGGTCTTTGGCCGGGAAAAAAGAGAGAGCGTTCCTCCCAAAACCAGGGCGACGACCAGGGTCGCAAGAAAGGAGAGAAGTGTTTTTTCTCCATAAATCAATGCCACGGCAAGAGGCAACAGAAGAAGGGCCGCTTCCAAAAGAATGATGAGCCCCACCGTGTAAAAAACCATTCTGCGATTCATGGCTTACTCCATAATGTCCGCAAGGTCGGTCATGACATGCCCGGCGGTAAGGACTACTACCCGGTCGCCTGCCAGAATCCCGTCGGTACCGGTGGGAATGATGATCTTTCGCCCGCGGATGATCCCGGCGATCAGCGTGTTTTTCTTCAATTTCATTTCTTTTAAAGGTTTGGCTAAAAAAGGGAATTCGGCGTTTGCTTTAAATTCCAGAGCCTCTACTTTTCCATCCATCAATTTATATAACGTTTCAATGTTGCTACCCATGGAATTTTCTAAGGCTCTGGCGTAGCGGGTAAGCACGTTGGACATCAGGTCACGGGGAGAAAAGATACAATCCAACCCCAATTTTTGTGCCATGGAGGAAAATTCTTCTCGGTTGATTTTGCAGATGACCTTATTAACTCCCCGGGATTTTGCCAGGTAAGACAACAAGATATTTTCCTCGTCGATGCCGGTGAGGGCTACAAAGGCGTCCATGGACTCCAGACCCTCCTCCAGCAAAAGTTCCTCCTGAGCGGCGTCTCCGCATATCACAACAGCTTCCGGTAAAGCTTCTGCAAAACTTTCGCAGATTTTCTTATCTTTTTCGATGACGGTGACGCTGTTTCCGCCAACCAGGAGCATTTTGGCTAGGTAAAAGGCGGTGCGGCTGGCTCCGATCAGCATGACGTTTCTGGCGCTGGACTGCATCAGATGAATTTGCTTGAGCAGTTTTTCGATTTCCGCAGGGGCCGCGGTAAGACCGATCCGGTCACCGCTTTGCAATCGGAAAGTACCGCCGGGAATAAAGGCGTCTTCGCCGCGTTGCACGGTGCCAACCAGGTAAGAAGCCGGATATTTTTTTCGCATTTCCATCAGGCTGATGCCATCCAGCAGAGAATTCTCTTTTAAAACCAACTGCACCATTTCAAAATTTCGGCGGGAGAAGGTCTCTACCCGTTCTGCTACGGGGAGTTTTAAAAGGTTGAAAAGTTCTTTTGCTGCGAGAGAGTCCGGGTTGATGGCCATGGAAATGTCCAGTTGCTGGCGCATGAAGCCAAGACTTTGATCGTTGTACTCCGGATTGCGGATGCGAGCGATGGTATTTTCAGTTCCGATGCGCTTTGCCATAAAGCAGCAAAGCATATTGAATTCGTCAGAACCGGTTACGGCGATCAAAAGCTGGGCTTTGTCCGCCCCGGCTTCCGTGAGAGTCTCCCAATCCACGCCGTTTCCGCAGACACACATGACGTCGTAAATATTGGAGATCTGTGTGATCACTTTTTGGTCGCTGTCTACCACCACCACGTCGTGCCCTTCCTGAACCAGGCTTTTTAAAATGGTGGTACCAATTTTGCCTGAGCCTACTACAATGATATTCATGCTTTCTTCCTCGTTGACTTAAGATGGTTTTTAAGTTGCCAGCATCTTTTTAGGAGATTGTAACATAGGGTATGTAGAAATTCAAGAGGAGGTTCCATTTCCCAAGCCTTCGGTTTCCTCCAGGTACCAAAGGATTTCCTCTTTGATCCAATAACAAAATTGGGTGCCAACCAGGCGCTTTTCGTGGGGGAAGATTTTTTTGTAGGCCCGGGCACCGTCTTCCCAACCCTCCCAAATGTCCGCATAGCAAAAATCATAGTCTCCCGGCTGAACTCGTTCTAAAAAAGAAAAGGCGTCCGCTTGGCAGATCCGGATTTTTTCCTTATGGGGACACTGGGGCAAGATCTCTTCCTGAAACAGCCGGATGATCTCGGGGTTTTTTTCTACTACGGTAACGGTTTGCACCGATTTTTTTTCTGAAACGCAAAAGGGATAGTACCCAAGTCCCAAACCAAGCACTAAGACCTTTCCTCTGGCCGGTTCCAGGTCCGGGGTCATGGAAGAGATCTCCGAGGGGCAAACGCTTACCCAGGGCATCGTGCCTTCGTAGATGGCCGGAAAGGACACGCGCTCCGGGAAAAAGCCAATTTTCGGAACTACCAGGTCTCCTTGAAGATCAGGCATGGCGTATTGAAAAAATTCTCCGGCTTCGTATTGGCTTTCCGTTAATAAAATCTCGCCCAAGCGTCGCTTTTTGATGCGTATTTTTTCTAAATACGGGTCCCGGCGAAACTGGTTGGGGTCCATTTTCTTTGCTTGGGCAAACAGGGCTCTTAAATACTCTTCATCTGCCCGGTCCCACAGGTTTATTCCACCGCAAAAGCGCAGCATGATATAAAAGGTTTCGAAGTCGCCCTGATAAAATCCTTCTACTGCCAGGCGATGAAGTTCCTCTTTGCTATATTTTGCCCTGGCCTCTTCCACCTGGTTTGCGGTGTAGGAGATGCGGGGCGCATTTTCCGCGATGATCCGGGCGATGTATCCTGTTACCGCCAGGGATTCTTCTTTTGTCATATGATACCATCCTTGAAAAACTAAAAACAGTATAGCACAAAGAGGAGAAAAAAGCAAAACGAAAAGCTCTTGCCAAGCCTCTTGCTTTATGGTAAACTGAAAAAAATGGGAAAGGAAATTGACAAATGAAGTGGCTCATTGCTTCCGACCTCCACGGCTCTGCCGAAACCTGTGAAAGGCTCCTTTCTGCCTTTGTCCGGGAGGGCGCGGACCGAATCCTATTTTTGGGTGATATTTTGTACCACGGGCCCCGCAACGATTTGCCTTGTGGGTATGACCCGAAAAGGACGATCCGGCTTCTCAATGAAAAAAAGAATATTTTCTCTTGTGTTCGGGGAAACTGCGACACCGAGGTAGATCAAATGGTGCTTGATTTTCCCATTTTGGCCGATTACGCCCTGATTCCTTTGGAAAACCGTACCCTTTTTGCAACCCACGGGCATCACTACAACGGATCGAAATTGCCGCCCCTCTTGCCGGGGGACGTTCTTCTCCATGGGCACACCCATATTCCTCTCTGGGACAAGCAGGATGGCATTTTCGTTCTCAATCCCGGCTCTGTTACCATTCCCAAAGGGGGTTCGGAACGGGGTTACATGACTTTTGAGGAAAGCACTTTCACCTGGAAGAACCTTGAGGGAAAGAGTTTTCATTCGTTTGTTCTTCCATAAAAAAGAGAATCGTATAGGATCAGAGGTTTGCAAAAATTCAGATTGATAAAAAAACCGGCGCATAGGGGTTGTAGCGCTAAGTCCGGTAATTGAAAAGGCAGAAACGATTTTTCGTTTCTGCCTTTTTTACATAAAACATGCTGAAATAATATTTTTTATGAAATCAAACTCCGCCGTTTTTTAATAATGCTTTTCTGATAAGGTCTTCACGATTTTTGGAGGATACTCTGCTTTTTCTGCCAAATTGAGTAAACTCTTGTGATTTGTTTTCTTCTATGGTGGTAGTGGTATCTGCTTCTTGCAATTTTGCGACAGGCGTAATTACTTCCTCTGCAGATGGCTTTTGATCTGCCGGTGTTGCAATTTTCTCTTGAATCGTAGCGTCAAAGATTTCATCTTCCGCTTTTTCTTCGTGAGATAAATCAGTTTGGTCTTTTTCTTCCTGTTGAGAAAAAGAGTCTTCGTTTGCTTGAGAAACAATATTGTCTTTTGCTTCACAGATAACAGGGCTTGTGGTTTCATCGCTTTCCGCGATTGGTGAAATTATCGGTTCCTCTTCCATTAGGGAAGGGACTACATCGTTATCAGAAATTACTGCAACAGTATTATCTTTTTTGTTTTCATCGGTTGTTAAAAATTCTGATGCAAACTCTTCAAATCCCTTCAAGTGAGTTTCAACGTGTTCATCCGTGCTTGCTTTAATATTTTCTAAAACTTCAAAAACAGCAATGAAGTCTTCGGTACTTTTAAATAGATCGTCGGTATTATTGGTTAATTCATCAATAATTGAATTGGTTTTTGCATATAATGAAGCAAGTTCTTGTTTTAAATTGTTTCGCTTTGCGATGGTTTCGTTGACATTGTTCGAAGCGGCACAAAACAACTGGTTCATGCGATTCATCATTTGGTCTGAATAGGCTTTTGAATCCAAGACAATGTTATGACCCGCATCATAAGCTCGCTTGTATATTTTAGCGACATTTTGGAAAATCAAATGACTTTTCTTTGCCTCGGTTTTCAAGGCGCTGTTTTCTGCATTTGTTTTTTCTACTTCTAATTTCATTTTTTCAATCTCTAAAGAAAGATTAGCGATTTCTGAATTTTTATGCGCGATGGTATCTGTCAGAGTAGATTCTTTTTCTTTGAGACTATCAATTTTTTTATTGTGTTCTTCAATAAAGGTATCAACGGCCGCTTTATTATATCCACCGAAAAAAGATTTTTTGAAATTCATTATAAACTTCACACCATTCTAAAATTATTTAGATTCTATGCGAGAAGTATACACCATATAAATAAAAAAAGTCAACTAAAAAAAATTTTAAAAAAAGTCTTGCAATTCTATAAAAGCTGTGTTATAATACCACTGTGATATAAAACATAGGGCAAAATAGACGAAAGTCTATGACGCAAAGCCGTGAGTCTAACGCTGTAAAGCTATGATTGTCAGGTTGCAGAAATAGGAGGGTTCTTTTGAATCCTATTATTTGTGCAACTTTTTTTGTTTTTTAGTGAAAGGAATGTGTTGTATGAAAAAAATCATTTCCCTCTTTTTGGTCTTTGTTTTTATGATCAGCTTACCCGGTGTTTCAGTATTTGCGTTAACTAAACCGGGTAATGGCAGTGATCAACCAAACAAAAAATTCGAAAGCGCAAGTTTCCATGTTTCAACTGAAGGTATGGTTCATCCTGATGAACTCATAGAGGAAGGCAAGAAATTTGCGAAAAAAGGACTCGGTAACGGTAGAATTGATATAACCGGTATCCCTCAAACAGGTTTGTTAAATGCGGATGGCTTTGATAGCAGCGTTATCCTGAAAGAACCGCCTAATCTTAACAAAGAAGTTGGAGAAGGCGATACGGTAGTTTGGTACTATATCGTTAAAGAACAGAATAACTGGCACGTATATGGTTACGTTATTCCCGGAGGGGCAGAAAAGCCTGTAATGCCCGAGGTGCCCGTAACTCCCCCCGTAATCCCCGAAGAGCCTTCCACTCCCGAAGCTCCTTCCGCTCCTGCGAAAGAAACCGTTAATATCAGAATCGATACTGCAAAGAAAATGGCAGTAAGATTTGAGGACGGCAAGGTCTATTATGACGGCAATATCAAGACCGTGGAAGTTGGCAAGGAATATGTTTTCCAGATGTGTTCCGTGAACTGGGAAAACGGTATTTATGATGATAACGGCAACGGTCTTGCCGGAAGCGTTGTTTACACCTTCAAAGCAGTTCATGTAAAAGAATTTAACCAGTTGAGAGAAGAAGCTCTTAAGAATCCCGAAAGATATACTGTTAAGGGTATCGATATTATCGATAACGATGCCAAAACCATCATCGTAAACTGCGATGCTTCGGATTTCCACCTGGAAACCGATGTTAACAATTTCTTTGTTGCTTACAGATTCCATTTTGCAAAAGGCGATTACAACAAGCAGACCGGAATCGATCGCGTTGTTGAGGCTCCGAAGGAAAGCCTTTCCGTGAACCTTCCCGTTGGCTCTACCGTGAAGTGTGACGCCTACAAAGCATTTAACGAGATCGACACCGAAAACATCTTCATCACCCGCAACAACAATCAGGGTAAATATGATAATGTTTACTTGGCCAGCGTAAACGATTATACTTGGAATCACTAATTGATTCGGCAAAGCAGGCGAAAGCCTGTGACGCAAAGCCATGAGTCTAACGCTTAAAAGCCATGACAGTCAGGTTGCATTCAAATGAGAAAACACTCATGGATGCAACCTTTTTTATTTATAACACTATATTATTTGGAGATTGTGTATGAAACGTTTTACGATCCTTTTTTTGGTTTTTCTTTTTGTGCTGTGCGGTTGTGAGAACCAAAATCCAAATATCAATGCCAATTCAAACAACGGTTATTCGGGTTATATGAATTCGGATTCAGATTCAAGTCCTGAAACAAACGCCAAGACAAATAATGATGTAAATAAAGATACCAATACAAGCAATAGCGGTAATAACGAGGGAGACAATCATTCAAATTCATCAAACGCTGAAATTTTGAATGCTCCGTCATATATAAATAAAGATGATCTGGCAAATAGAAGTTACGAGTTGCATTTTCTTTTTGGCGTGGATAAGTTTTCTTCTCCCAATGAATTATCGCCTAATGTGATTGTTCAATTTGCATTTTGTCATATGTATTATACAAACCTTTGTAGTATGCCAACAACAGGAATGGAATTGCGCGAAACGAACCTTGATAATATTAAAGCTCAGATATCAAAATATTTTGGTAATGTATCAACGGATATTACAAAGTCGGATCTGTATAACAAAGCATCCAAAGTATTTAAAATGTGGCAACCCAAATATGGCACCGCTATATTTTATGATGCGATCCTCACAAAAAACAGCGAGGGATTGTACGTATGCACGACCACATTTTATACCGATTCATCCAAAAAGAATATATTAGGGAAAACTGTTTTAACGGTTGCAGATCATGGTGATCGTGCAATTATTCAAAAGCTTTCATCTAATTAAGAGGAGTAAAACATGACAAGCGAAAAAGATATTGTTAAGCTAGAAAATGAGAATAGAGAATTAAAACAACTTTTTGCGGATACCTTAAAGGCATTTTCCATATTAAGTGATGTTGTAGAACGATATAATAAAATTACTGACAATAATGATACCAAAGTTTTTGAAAACGATGAAAATATAAAAAGATTGTTGGAAAAATATTCAAGATTATAGAGGTGAATTATAGTGAATATACTGAAAGGAATGTTTCATAGAATTAAAACCACCATACAAAAACATAGTGGTTCTATTTCCGTTGTTATTGTAGCTATAGCATCAATAATATTTATCATTTCCTTAGGTTTGAATTATGTTTTAAACTATTTAAATAGCTCTGCAGCAAACATGAATATTTACTATAATTGGGAGTATGTTTATTCAAATCAATCTGTTGCCCAAGACGATATAGAATGGAGAATCGCAACTTATGTAAGCCCTATTTCAAGTGAGAAAACCGGTGATTATCTTCATTTACGAGCAACACTTGAACCTTCCGAAAAGGATCGCAATATTATAATTAAAACCGATCATGCACCGATTAAGGTTTCTCTTAATAAAATAGATGTTTATAATAATTGGTATAATAATGCTGATTATGTTGAAAACAACTATAATTCAGTTACTATTCCGGCATCAAATTCTGATACCACTGTGAGAATTTCAATAAGAGTACCGTTCTCGCCGAAACTTCAAATCAGTCTGAATGATAACCAGGCAAAAAGTTATTTGGTAACGTTTACTAATGTTTTATCAGTCATAATACTTATAGTGAGTATTATGTGCGTGATATTTAGCGTGGTTTTACTTTTTACAAAACACAGAAAATCGTTTAATTTAATGATATCCTTTTGCTTAACCGCGTTCTCTTTAACTGCTGTTTTATCTTCATTGGCAAATTCTACCTATTTATTAAATTCTCCCGAAGTTTATGGAATGAGTATTTGCGCAACATATATTTCTTTAGCATTACTTTTGATTTCCATAGCAAAATTATTTCAAATTAACTTGAAATCAAGTATAGTTTTTTTGATTCTCGGTCTCTTAGCCTCGCTTGGTAATATTTTAGTTTGCACGTCCCTGATACATAAAACGGCAATTATAATTCAATACGTAATGTTATTTTTAGCATCGTTTATTTTGGTGAAAAAAGGCCACAAATTATCCAATATCAGAATCAAGAATGCTAGCTCTTTAAACGTGATTTTAGTATATCTTTGCATAAGTTTTATTGCTTCACTTGTAATTCAATTATGCAATGAATATAGAACTACGTTAGGATCATTCTCATTTATCTATATTATCGTTGCTTTTGGATTTGTATGTTTTTGTTATTTTTCTTCACTTAATTCTGAAAGGGAGACAACAAAAACCGAAGAAAAAATGCAGCTTTATGATGAGTGTATGAAAAAAATATCATCGTTAGCAAAAAATATAGCTCGTGAGGAAAATGTAAATCAAGTTTATAAAAGCATCGCCGAAAGCATCTATGATTTATGCTTAACTTTACTTGGCGGCGACGAAGATGTTGAGATATTATATTGTGTAGCCGTAAAAAAATCTAACGATTATGATATTGTTGTTAATCATAAAATGCCTGAAGCAGTAAATTTCAAAATAATTGAAAGTAGATATTCTGAAACTGCACAGTCATGTGTTCTTTCTCAAACTTATTTTTACCTAATATTTAAAAACAGAGACGAAATTGAATCAATTGTATATTTCGAGGGAGTAAATGAAATTCTATCATCTTTCTTTGTGAAAGCGATAGAAACCATTTATACTATTTTAGATATTGTTTTATCTAATAAAAATAATTCCGGCATTACAAAAGATGAGCAAAAATTGCTTGTGAATTTAGCGAAGGAAGTTGAAAGCGCAACCGGTGGGAATGAAACCCACGTGGATCGAGTGGCAAGGTATACTCATTTAATTTTAAAAGAAATGGGATATTCAGATTCAATCTGCGATTTGGTTTCCAATGCCGCTGCATTACACGATATCGGTAAAATTGCTATTCCCAGTGAAATTATCGGTAAATATGGTTTATTATCAAATAAAGAACGTTCCATAATGAATAAGCATACGGAATATGGAAGAGAAATACTTGGTTGTATTGATACTGAATTCATGAAAATTGCTGCCGATATTGCATCGGAACATCATGAACATTATGACGGTAGTGGCTCTAATAAAAAAGCCGGCGAAGAAATTAATATATACGCGCGAGTTGTGACGGTTGCTGATGTTTTTGATGCATTAACAACAAGACGATCCTATAAAGAAGCTTGGAGCGTTGATGATGCTATCAATGCCATTGATCAAGATTCCGGAAAAAATTTTGATCCTAATGTGGTTGAAGCATTCAAAAAAGTTGTTGGTAGTTTTAAAGGAGAATATCGGTGAATAAGGATAGGGAAAACAAATTGAATTCTGCACAAGATTTTATTGCAGAAGAAAAGGATATCCGCTTTGTTGCTGAAACAGATCAAGAAAAGAAAACCGAGGAAAAACTAAAAGAGATAAAAAAACCGCGCAAGGCAAAATGGTATTTTTTAATACCTGCGGTTTTTCTTGCTATTCTTTTATTTGTATTTATCGGATGGCATATCAAAGAAAAAAAGATTATCAACGTATGCCTTTTGGATAAAACGGTGCTCACGGTTGAAAAAGGAAACGATATTAATATTGATTCCATATACCGAAAACATCAAGGATTTTATTGGCTGTTGGAACAAAAAAAATACACCTTTGAAGATATGAATTTTTATGATTATAAAAAGGATTATTTTGGACTTTTGCTTGACGAGAACGGACTTTTAAATGGCAAGAGAGAACTTTCATCGCTTGACTTCGTTCCGGATTTAATGTATATATCTGATGTTTATGGTGCTGTTGACGATACATACGGATATTATGACAATAACTGGGCGAAAGATGGTGGAATTACGGTCGATGAGATATCGGTGATTTCATTTGCCCATGAAAACGGTGCTACTGTTGTTGCAGAAATGGAGTTATTCAATTCTAATATGGAAAGCTCGGTTTACTCGCAATTAACAAGTCTATGCGGCGTGAATCCTACAGGTTGGGTTGGTAGATACGTTTACGATTTGCAGGATTTTACCGATGTTCCGGACTGGGCTCCGCCGATGTATGAAGCACAAGAAGGCGTTGAGTGGCAGTTTGAGGGGCCCGGAATTATCTTGGTTTCGAGTAATAAAATAATCATATTAGAACAAAAAACCGATTTTAATTCTAAAAATCTTTTGCAAATTTATATTAACGATGAATATGAAAAAGAATTTAATAGTTGCCAAAAACTTAATTTCTATAACTGGTTTGAGATTATTGAACCGGTCTATGATTCTGAAGTTATAGCTAATTTTGAATTTGACGTTAATGCTACCGGCATGGAAAAATTAAAGGGCGTTTTAAAAGCTCCCAGATTTGCCGCTATTGTTAGAAAAGTTGAAAAAGATAAAGCACCGGTTTATTATTTTTCCGGTGATTTTAATGATTATGTAGATCACGAAAATTATAATCGATTTTTGTTTGCTGATACGGTTTATAGATGGCTTTCTTATGATATAGCCGGGGATATTAGTCATTTTTATTGGGAATTTTACAATCCGTTTATGACTAAAGTTTTATCTAAAATTGAACATATTGGCTCAAAAACTTTGGCTAACGGTCCTGACGACGTAAAAATTACGGAAAATGCTTTTAAAATTTATCACCAAGAAAATTCTCAAAATTTCAAGCCGAAAGCAATTAGTATCAATGCAAATGAACCGGGTGTGAAAAAATATACGAAGAACTACGCTTTTTATGAGCAACTGGTTAACGCGGCAGCTAATATAAAAGCCGACACTATATTTGCTAAGGACCTTTTGCCGGCTGAATTTTATAGGGCCATTTATTCTTATAATTCCAATCATCAGGATAACCCCATATATATTATTCAGCAAATTGCCCCACCTGATAAACAAGGGGAGGAGGAATGGGCGCAAAAGATTCAATATACCTTGGATGCCATTCATGGTGTGGGAACGGTTCCGGAAAGTGATACGCTTCAGAAATCGTCGTATTTTATCGATGTTTCTAATTATGTTTTAGGCGTTGTAATTGATGATATCAATGCTAACAGTAATTATACTTATGATGGCGTTTACACAAAAGGGACAGAAAAACAAGGATTTAGCGCTTATCTTTACGATACCGCTCAAAAATATCATACTGAAAAGTATGGAAAACATATAGCAATTGGTCTTAATAACGATTCTGAAAATCTCAAGGATATTTTTAAGGATGATATATGTAAAAATGAATATTTCTTTTTAAGTGTATCTCATAAAAGTATTACTTTAGGAGAAGGCGAAGATTATACCGCGGCGTATAAGAAACTAAGCGAGAATGTTAATGGCAGACTATTAGTTACCAACGTTGGAATTTCTTCCAATGTAGGCGTTTATAATATCGCCGGAACAACGGAAAAAGAACAAGGACTTAAAACAATCGAATTACTTAAAAGTATAGGCAACGCTGACGTTATGGGCGCGGTGGTTTTTGATCTTAACGATGATTGGTCTCAAGTATCAGAAGCGTTGTATCCTTTTACCGTTCCGTCGCAAAATAATTATTTGTGGCAGAATGTTGCAGATCCGGCACAAACAAGCGGTTTTATTGCTATCAGCCCCAAAACGCCTAAACAAACCGGCATTAACATATCTGATGATGATAGAGTGCAAATGATGTCGCTTTCTGCCAATGAAGGTTACTTTTACATAACATTACAACTTTTAACAGATATCGACCATACAACTGAAAAATTTGTTGTCGGCATTGACACGTATCAACGAAACGATGGTGAGTATTATTATCTTCCGGGATATACTCCAACATCACTTTCGGGTATGGAATTTATAATTGATTTTAATTCGAAACAAGAAGCCGGTCTTTATGTTACAAAAAGTTATAATCGTTCCAACGGAGGATATAAAACCCAAGAAAGTTATACCGGAGGATACGATTTAGTATCAAAATTAAATTATGGCGGTTTTTCGAGCGGTGATAATCAATTTTATCAAACGGGATCAACAATCTATATCAGAATTCCTTGGTCCTGGCTTAACGTCACGGATCCATCGTCAAAAATCGTGCTTAATGATGCCGGAACCTTAGGTAGTCAGGCAAAAACGGTTTCTACCAACGGCGCTATTGCTTCGGTGCTAATCGCAGACAAAACTACAAAGGATCAGTTATATTTATTCCCCGAATCGAAGCATGATCCGTCGTATAAAACATTTAAGTGGGAAGCATGGGAAAAATGCGAATATTCCTTTGTAGAAAAAGAAGGATACAATTTACTTGCTAAATTTTTCAGTTCTAAATAATAGGAGGTGTAACTTTGACGTCAGAATGGATTGCTGTAATTGCTATCATTATTTGTTTGTTTATTTTAATTTTAGAATATTTATGGTTAGCTATTCTTTCCAAAAGTCGTTCGGATCGTTATGAAAAATATAAGAACGTTTCACTCAAAGTTGCACGAATGGTAGAGGGAATTTTATATAGTCCCACTGCTAATAGCCGCCAGCATGAAATAAAAGCATTGAAGAAACTGATGGGAAACGACTGCAAAATATTTGAGATGATTAGTGCTCAACTTTGCTTTTGGGAAGAATATGGTGATGAAAATGCATTAGGGAATAAAACCGAAGTGATTGATGAAACCTATGCTGTGCTTGACCCGGAAAAATTGTTTTCAGACTTATTAAAAGCGAACAATAAATATACCGTCGGATATGCTTGCAGAAGACTTGCGGATTTTGATGCTTATGATTATTTAAGTGATATTTTGGAGCTTTCCAAGGGTAAAAATCGCGATGTTGCATACAATGCAGCCATGGCTTTGGCGCGTTATGGTTATTCAGAAGGGGTTGCAGATTTTATTGTCAGAATCGAAAACGATAAAAAATATTCTTTTAGATTAGTAAATGAACTTTTTGATAATTTCAGTGGGGACAAGGCTGAACTTGCTTCCATGGTTTTTGAAAAGTGCGAAGAATATATGAAAATTAACGTCATTAAAGCAATTTCTGATTATCGTTTATCTGAATTTGAACCGATGTATATTGAAGGAATGTCAAGCAAAAATTCTGCAATGCGTATCGCCTGTGTGAAAGCGCTGGGCGACTTGGCAAATCCTAAAAACGAGCAGCTCTTGATCACTGCAACACATGATAAAGACTGGGTTGTACGCTCATCTGCAGTTAAAGGACTTGGCAAAATTGATACGCCAAAGGCGCTTGAGGGCATAAAAGAGGCAATTAAAGATAAGGAATGGTGGGTACGCCAATCGGCATCCAGCGCTTTGATGAATATGAATGTCAGCGTATCGGATATAGAAGATATACTCGGCGGATATGATAAATACGCCGCTGATGCAGTAAAGTATGCTTTATACCGTTCAGTAGATATGAAGGATGGGTAATATGGATTTCTTAGGAATAGTTCGTTATTTTATATCTTTCTTCAACTATTTTTGTATGGCATTTACGCTTTTGTTAAGTGTTGTTTACATAATTCAATTGATAACTTCTTTTGTTAAAGTAAGAAAAAACAATGAGAAAAGGCAGTCTAATGATTTTGGAAGATATATTTCAAGTGAAAATCTATTGCCTATATCTTTGCTTATTCCTGCTTATAACGAAGAGGAAAATGTTGTTTCAAATATTAAATCTCTTATGAAAATGGACTATCCAAATTTTGAAATTGTGGTAGTTAATGATGGTTCTACGGATGAAACGCATAATAAAATTATTGAGGCATTTAATCTTTATCAAATCGAGTCGTCGATTAAAACTTCTATACCAACAAAAGATGTTAGGGGTTACTATTATAATATAAATTATCCGAATTTATTATATGTAGATAAAGAAAACGGAGGGAAATCCGATGCACTGAATGCAGGAATTAATGCATCCCACTATCCCTTATTCGTATGTCTGGATGCGGATTCCCGTATTGAACCTGATGCGCTTTTGAAATTATCTGTTGAATTTTTGAAAGATACAGATACAATCGTTGCAGGCGGACTTGTACGCATAGCAAACGGATTTAAAATAAGAGACGGACGTGCGGGAGAATTCTCAATGCCACCTAAAATGGTTGAGCGTTTTCAAATTGTAGAATACCATCGTTCTTTTCTTTCCGGTAGAGTAAGTTGGGGAGTTACTAACTCTATGCTTATCGTTTCCGGTGCTTTTGGAGTATTCAAAAAGCAAGCGGTTATTGAAGCAGGCGGCTATAAAACCAATACGATTGGTGAAGACATGGAGATTGTTGTTCGCTTGCACAGATTGATGAAAAACCATAAAAGAAAGTATAAGATTATATTTTGTGAAGATGCAGTATGCTGGACACAGGGACCGATGTCTATCAATGACATCAGAGGTCAGCGACGTCGTTGGCAAATCGGTCTTTTAGATACTCTTATTGCTCACGCGAGTATGTTTTTCAATCCTTTTTATGGTTTCGTTGGCCTTTTTGCCATTCCGTATAACTGGATTTTCGAGTTGTGTGGCGCAATGATTGAAGTTTTGGGATATTTTATCATTCCGTTCTCTCTTTTAATGGGAGAACTCAATATGTTCTTCTTTGTTTGTTATTTTCTATTGTCTGTTTTGCTCGGTATTATTTTGTCGCTTGGCAGTTTGATATTGGAGCAGTATATTAGGAAAAATGAAATGACACCAAAGCAGTGTATGATGTTATCATTATATGCAATTTTAGAAAACTTTGGTTATAGACAACTGATAACATTATTTAGAGTAGAAGGAATTTTAAAATATCGAAAACTTAGAAAAACCTGGGGTAAAATAAAAAGGAAGGATGTTGAGCAATGAAAAAAACAATTATTTCGGTTGTTTCAACCTGCTTAGTTTTATTTGTAATGGCACAATTAGGTTGGCTTGAACAGTTTGGCATCCACGGTTTATCATTTTTTACAAAGAAAAAAGAAAAACCGGCAGCCGAAAATAATAGCTATGAATATTTTACAGATTCAACATCAAATATGAGTTATCGTTTTAAGGCAGAAGGCGACTATTTATATATCTATGAAAACGGGGCTTGGAAAGAACTTTTCATTGTTGGCGTTAATATCGGCGCAACAGAGCCATCGCTTTTTCCGGGTGATCTCACAATTTCATATGATACGTATTTGCGTTGGTTTTCATATATTAGCGATATGAATGCAAACTCTATTCGTATATATACCCTTATGCCGCCACAGTTTTATCAGGCGCTGGATGATTTCAATAAATCAGCCGAAAAACCACTCTTCTTATTTCAAGGCGTTTGGATGAATGAAGATGACATTGAAAGAATTGCTGATGTTTACGCGGAAAACGAAAAAATTCTCGAAGATTTTAAGGCAGATGCATTGACGTTGGTAGACGTAATTCACGGAAATGCCAAAGTGCCTGAAAGTCCGGGTGAGGCATCCGGTTCCTATACTGCTGATGTTTCAAAATGGCTTGCAGGATGGATCGTGGGAATTGAATGGGATCCGAATTTTGTTATTAACACTAATAATCAACACCCTGATAAAAAAACTTACGACGGCGATTATTTATATACTCAAACGGCGACTCCTTTCGAAGCTTTTTTGTGTCGTGTTGGCGACGAAATGATAAAGCACGAAACAGATACATATTCGTTTCAAACTGTGATGGCATTCAGTAACTGGATAACTACAGATCCACTGATTCATCCGAATGAACCGCACGTTGATGAGGATAAAACCTCTGTTAACGTTGAAAATATAAAGTGCAGAAAATTTGGTCCCGGAATGTTTGCATCATATCATATTTATCCATATTATCCTGATAGTCTTAACTATCAAGAGGATTATTTGGAAAACGTTGATGAAAACGGAAAGATTAATACATATTCAGCTTATTTAGAAGACCTTAAACTTGCGCACACCATACCTATTATTGTTGCGGAGTTTGGTATACCAACCTCTCGCGGTATGGGACACGAAAGCGTTATGGGATATAATCAAGGTAAGGTTGATGAAAATGCACAGGGAGAAATGCTTGTGCATATGTTTCAGTGTATTAAAGATGCTAAATACGCAGGAGGAATAGCATTTACCTGGCAGGATGAATGGTTTAAGAGAACGTGGAACAATGTTATGTTTGATATTGCCGATAGAAGACCTTTTTGGTCGAATATTCAAACTACCGAGCAATGTTTCGGTTTGCTTAGCTTTGATCCCGGCAAATTCGATGTGATATGCCACGTTGATGGCGACGTCAGCGACTGGGATGGTGTAGCGCCGGTAATTCAGAATGATCAGGGCAGTTTATATTATCAAACAGATGAACGATATGTTTATCTAATGTTGGATGCTAAGGATTATAATTTCGAGACAGATACATTATTTATTCCTATTAACACAATAGAGGATCAAGGGAATTCGAAATCTAATAACGATAATATTACGTTTGATAAAGATGCAGATTTTTTGATCTATATCAATGGAAAAAATAATTCACACATTTATGTGGATGCTTATTATGATGCATTTAATTATTATTTTGCTGAATCGAAAATGTTGACGGATGTTAAGCCTTTAAATGGTGCAAATGTTAAAAACAGTGGCGTATTCGCAGCAATGAATATGTGCTATGGCTATAATTTGACCGTAAAAGGAACAGATGAAATTGTGCCTGATAAGGTTTTTGAAACCGGAAAACTTCAGTTTGGCAATTCCAATCCAGGGGTTGATAATTATTCTTCTCTTGCAGATTTTTGCTATAATAATGGTAATTTGGAAATTCGTATACCTTGGCAGTTATTGAACGTAATGGATCCATCAACAAAACAGCAAATTTCGAATTTTTGGAACGAACAAGTAATTAAACCGCAAGATTTTGACGTTTTTGATGTTGGATTTGCATATCGTAGCAATAATGAACAGGTTACTATTTCGCTTGATGGGGTAATTGATTATAAAGAGTGGAAAATACCCACTTGGCACGAGAGATTAAAGCCTGCATATTATCAATTGAAAGATTATTTTTCTACTTCGAAGGGGTAAAAAATGAAGAAAGCGATCTCTGTTTTCCTTTCGGTGATACTGTTGTTGTCTCTTTTCGGGTGTAATAACCAAAGCGAAAACGGAAAAATTGATACGGTTAATTCCCCAATAATTCCTCAAAACGTTAAACTTCCACAAAGCAAAACGAATTATCATTTTTACGCATCAAAAAACGGATATTTTTATAAAAATGATGGATTGCCTATTTATATTAACGGTGTAAATATTGGGCTGACTACTGCAACTACCGATCTTGATAACCCAAATGTATCTTATGAAACTTATATGAAATGGTTTTCTCAGATTAGTGAAATGAATGCCAATACGGTTCGTGCATTTACGGTTATGAATCCGAATTTTTATAATGCGTTATATGATTATAATTCCAGCAATCCTGATAATCCGCTTTATTTCATACAGGGAATTTGGTTTCCGGAGAATTTGATGTATGAACTTACGGATGCTCTGGAAAGTGATAAAATTTTAATTAGCGCTTTCAAACGATCGGTAAAAGAAACGATCGACATTGTTCACGGTAACAGTGATTACACAACATACGGAGAGTTTTCGCCTGCGATTTATGAAAAGAATGTTTCAAAATATGTTATCGGATATATATTGGGTCTAGAATATCCGGCAGAATTCGTTGTTGAGACCAATGCCTCTCATCCCAATGAGGCAACATATGAGGGTGAATTTCTTTATACTGATAGAGATTCATCTCCGTTTGAAGCGTTTTTGTGCGAAGTGGGAGATACGCTTATTGAATATGAAACCAAAACTTATTCGCATCAAACACCCATTGCGTTTCTTAATTGGCAAACTCTTGACGTTTTAGAGCATACAAATGAACCTTTTGCCGAGGAAGACGAAGTCTCTGTCAATACGGAAAATATACTTTCAAGGGCCGAATACGCTACCAATCAATTTGCTGCGGTGGATATTTATCCTTATTATCCTGAATTTATGAATCATCAAAAAGAGTATTTGGATTATAAGGACGAAAACGGCAATTCTGATCCGTATAGAGCATATTTGCGCGATCTTCGCAAAGAGTATTCCATGCCCGTTTTAGTGGCAGAGTACGGTCTTTCAACAGCCAGAGGGGTAGCTCATCTATCCGTAAACGGATATCATCAAGGGGGACTAACAGAAAACGAGCAAGGAAAATACGTATCCCAAATGGCTAAAAGTATTGCCTTGGAAGGTTATTGCGGCGGATTGGTTTTTTCGTGGCAGGATGAGTGGTTTAAACGTACTTGGAATTGTGAAATGTTTTATCCTGAAAATCCGACCCAAAGAACCTATAACTTATCATCTGCGGAACAAGGGTATGGGTTGATGAGCCATGATGTTTCCACTGTTTATCCTGATGGCGATTTTTCCGACTGGGTGAATACGGATTATATTCCAAACACAAAGCTTAAAGTGCAGTATGACTCGAATTATATGCATATTTATGCTCAGTTGCCTAAGGATTTTGATTTTAATAAAGATACTTATTATATACCCATTTCTATCTTGGGTATAGGAAGCGATTTTTCTAAAAATGGTTTGAGCTTTAATCAAAACACCGATTTTATAATTGAAATAAATGGGAAAGAAAATACTCGTATTTTATGTGATGAATATTACGATTTGTTCGGCTATAAATATGGCGTAATAAAAAAGATTTTTCCCGATAAAGTAAATTTACAAAGAAACACCGGTAATTATATCAAGATCAATACATTTATTTCAAACGAAATGTATTTGCCTGATGATAAGCTATATATCGAGCCAAAGTATTACGAAAGCGGTCTTTTAAGATTTGGCAATGCTCATCCCGACAATAATAATTATAATTCCCAGGCAGATTTTTATTATAAAGACGGGGCGTTGGAAATCCGTGTTGCGTGGTATCTACTCAATGTTGCTAATGCAAGACTGGGTATTTGTATGTCGGAGTTTACGTCGGATAAGGTGGAATATACCAATATAAAAGATATCTCTATCGGTTGTGGTGAAAAAGGTGAAATTTCTCTTTATTCTGCAAATTTTACTCCTTTAGGCGATATAAAAATTAATGAGCGTTTGAAACAGTCATACTATATCCTAAAAGAAACCTTCGGATATATTAAAGGACAGTTGATGTTATAAGTAAAAAAGATAATAATCATGAAACACTTATAAAAAAATAAAGACACTCCATATAAGGTGTACTCTAAAGGACAGTTTGAAAAAGAGCTATGACAGTTTGTTTTGTCATAGCTCTTTTTATTGATGCTTTTGCATAAGGCTTTTATTTTGTTCAATAAATTTTTCTTTTAATTTTGTCTGATACCGTAACAAGCAGGAAAAATGTACGGCACATTTCCCACACTTTAGGAGAACCTAAAACCCCGAACCGAACTCTGTTCAGAACGAATAGCAACCGATGGCGCAATACGCAAAAACGGGAAATTATTGAATAAACTTAACGGCTGTTCCATACACAATGACTTCGGCAGCACCCTGCATAACGGCAGAGGATGCATAGCGGATGTTAATGACCGCATCTGCACCTAATTCTTCCGCTTCCGCAACCATTCTTTTTGTTGCAAGAGCGCGTGCTTCATTCATCATCTCATTGTAAGCCTTCAGTTCTCCGCCCACCAAGGTCTTAAAGCTCTGAGCTATATCTTTGCCGATGTTTTTTGATTGAATCGTGCTTCCCTTTACCAACGAGAGAGTTTCCAATTCCTTGCCGCTGATAAAATCAGTATTGACTAATATCATCTTCTTCACCTTTCTTTATCTCATTTATTCTTTCTATACAAACATAAATCATAATTGTCGAAAACATAATCGGTATTACACCTAACACATATTTCCAAATGCCATCAAGCAGAGACATCAAAAATCCAAAATACGCAATATAATACAGTATCATAATAACTGTAATAATTATTGGAGCAATCATTTTCTTCTTATGAGAATTCAACTTTGCACCACCATTCAATTGTATTACTTTTATTATATTATATTTTGGTTGCAAGTGCAATATATGATAGAAAAATCTCCCTACCAATGACTTGGCAGCAAGACAAGAGTAATCTTAAAACGATCCTTCAGAGTACAGTCCTTAAGTGGCGGCTTTTTTTCTTGGAAACTATTTTGTAACCTCCGGCAGGAGGGCTGAGTCGGATTTTAGGGATTTTAATACTACATTGGTCTTTGTCCCGGAGACACCGGGAAAACTTTTGATCATGCGGTGGATCTCTTCCAGCTGTTCTGCCGATGCCAAAATTTTGAGCATGAAGTCAAAATCTCCGGAGATGTAATAGCAAGACACGATGCACGGGGTCTGATCGATCATCTGCGAAAAGGAATCATAATATTTTTGGTGTTCCAGCGAGACTTCCATCCACACGATCACATCATTTCCGATCTTTTTTTGATTCAAAACGACTGTGTAGCCTTGGATGATTCCGCTTTTCTCCAATTTTCGGATCCGCTCGGTTACGGAAGATACCGAGAGACCGACCTCTTCGCTGATCTGGGAAGCTTTGATTCTGGCATTGTCCTTTAAACGGGTGAGAATCTGGATGTCAATATCATCAAAATTTTGCATGGTAGTATCCTTCCATTTTTCCCATTTTTCTTACTGACAGTATATCATAACAAGAAAAAATTCGTCAAGTTGAAGTCGAAAAAATTCGAAGAAAAAACTTAAAAACAGAAAAAATTACAGGAAGGTCGAAATTTTTTTCATTTTCTTAATAAATTTGAAAAAAAGAATAGGCGGAAGAAAGAAAGCATAGAATGATTTGCATCTTGTTTTCGGGGGTATCCATGGAAGAGGTTTTGAAATTTTTTACAGGCCCATTGAATCATTTTGTGTGGCAATATCTTCTTTTGCCCTGCGTGTTTTTGGGTGGGTTGTTTTTTACGTTCCGCACCCATGGGGTACAATTTTTTCACTTTGGCCACGCCATGAAAGAAACTGTTGGAAAAATATTTGAAAAGAAAAAAGCGTCCGAGGGTTCTGTGACGCCCTTTCAGGCGCTGACCACGGCATTGGCTTCTACGGTGGGGACGGGGAGCATCGTTGGCACCTGCCAGGCCATCGCTCTGGGAGGATCGGGCGCGGTTTTTTGGCTTTGGGTGGCAGCTTTTTTTGGTATGATCATAAAATTTGCCGAGGTAACTCTTGCCATTGTTTACCGCCGCCGAAATGCTCAGGGAGAGTGGGTGGGCGGACCAATGTACACCATTCTTGGGGGAATGGGGAAGAAATGGAAGCCTCTGGCGGTACTTTTTGCTTCTTTTGCGGTGCTGGCTTCGTTTGGAATGGGAAATCTTTCTCAGGCCAATAGCATTGCCGGAAGCGTAAGTAGAATGGCAGAGCTGGTTTTCCCCTTGGGCCCGCAGGAAGATGCTCGGCTTCGCCTTGGCGCGGGAATTTGCATCGCCCTGTTTCTTTCTTTGGCGCTACTGGGAGGGATCCGACGCATTGGAAAAGTTACGGAAATTCTCGTTCCGGCCATGAGTTTGTTTTTTATTCTGTCGACATTGGCGGTGATCGGGTCTCGCATTTCTTCTTTGCCCGGCGTTTTGCGAGACATTGTGACGGCGGCTTTCGCCCCCCAAGCGGTTTTTGGGGCTGGAGCGGGAATCACCATGGGAAAAGCTATGGAATGGGGTTTGAAACGCAGTGCGTTTTCCAACGAAGCCGGACTTGGTTCTGCCGCCATCGCTCATGCTGCCGCAGACACCGACTCTCCCGTGCGTCAGGGCTTTTATGGAATCTTTGAGGTGTTTGCTGACACTATCGTGATATGTACGCTGACGGCTTTGAGTATTCTGGTGGCCCTTCCCACAAAAGAGATTTTATCTACCGCCGCACCGGATGCAGGTCTGATTACCTCCGCTTTTGCCACCTGTTTCGGGTCGACTTTTGCTGTTCTTTCCGTAGGACTTTCTTTGATTTTATTCGCTTTTTCCACCCTTCTGGGCTGGTCCCTTTACGGCGCTCGTTGCATGGAGTTCCTTTTTGGCAAAAGGGCTCGGATCTTCTACCAAATTCTTTTTGTGATTTTAAGCGCCCTGGGAGCTTGTCTTTCCGTGGAAACGGTTTGGGGTATTTCCGATACTTTCAACGGACTGATGGCCGTTCCTAATTTTATTTCGCTTTTTGCGCTCTCCGGCGTGGTTTTTCGACTGGTTCGGGAATATTTTCAAAAAAAGGGAGAACGATCGCAGAAAAAAGTTTGACAGAACTTTTCCTTTGTGATAAACTAAATCCTGTTCTAACTGCGAGCTTTTGCCATCGCAATTGAATATGGAGACGTATCGAAGTGGTCATAACGGACATGACTCGAAATCATGATGCCCCCTGAGGGACGTGGGTTCGAATCCCACCGTCTCCGCCAAAAACGACAAGGTTCCGCAGAACCTTTTCGTTTTTTCTTGTTATTTCTTTGTGCTTTTTCATTTTTCAAGAAACAAAGCTTGTCGATTTGCAGCAATGACCAAGACGCGATCGGTTCGCAATGTTTTTTAAAAATTCAGTATAAACTCCATGAGAAACACGCAGCTCCAACTGAAATGGTCGCAGTAAAGACCTTTTCCGGTGATGGAATCGTAGTTTTCGTAAATTCCGCCTTTTTCACGGTAACACATTTCAAGAATGTTTTCCCG
>JAZOQB010000039.1:0-8028 GCA_045655865.1 Eubacteriales bacterium | reverse complement strand
TTCCCTCCGGTTGAACAAACAGCATCTGAGAGGGAACAGGAGAAAATTTTCGACGAGAGTCTGGAGGAAGTCCCCGCAATTCATGAAGAGAAGACCGGTAGCGCGAAAATCTGTATTTTTGGAGACAATCTGATCCACGAGAATGTACTGAAAGAAGCAAATCGTAATAACGGCGGGGCGGGGACAAGAGAAGACTTCACCAAAGGTTTTGACTTTAAACCCTTATATCAAAATGTGGCGCCAATCATAGAAGATGCGGACTTTGCCGTTTGCAATCAGGCTTCCCTTGTAGGAGCCAACGACTCGCCGGCTTCCTTATCGGGATACCCCCTTTTCAACTCGCCCTCTTGCTTGGGGAAGGATCTGGTGGAAATGGGGTTTGATGGCGTCAATATTGCAAACAATCACCTTTTGGATATGGGTACAAACGGACTTGCCAGATCCATTGCGTTTTGGGAAAGTCAAAATATTATCTTGATGGGCGGAGATAGAAACGAAGAGGCTTTCCAAGATTTACAGAATAAAATCATAAGCGTCGGAGATGTTAAGATAGCATTTTTGTCGTACACCGCTACAACAAACGGCATATCCCCGGATTCCAATACTTGGATTCCGTATTTTACACTCAATAACACAGCCATTAAAAAGGCAATGATCACCGAGCACATTCAGTCTGCAAAAGATGCTTCTGACGCGGTGGTAGTGCTGGTCAACTGGGGGAATCGTTCCGGTTTTGAGGTCACAGAGTTTCAGAAGGAGGCAGCCCAAGTATTTTGCGACGCCGGAGCGGATGCGATCGTCGGAACCGGACCGAAAGTAATACAAAAAATGGAGTGGCTGACCTCTCAGTTGCATGAACACAAAACCCTCTGCGCCTATTCTTTGGGGAATCTGATGTGTACGATGGAATATATGGATAATCTTTTGGGAGGAGTACTTTGTTTTGAAGTAGAAAAAGAGGGAAGTGAAACAAATATTACCAATATTTTGTTTCAACCTACGGTGATCCACTACGACAAAAAATTTTCGAATATCCGTCTTTATCCTTTACAGGACTATACCGAAGAGCTGTTTTTGAACCACGGGAGCAACTTGAACTTAGGTTTTGGTCAGTATTCATGGTATCGGGAGACGTTGAAAAAATATATTCCCGGAGAATATTTGCCCGCACAGCTGCGATCATAAATCCTATCGAAAAAAAGAGCCGCCGGTTTTACCGGTGGCTCTAATTTATCATAAGCTCTGGAATAAAGATTGAATGCGGTTTTTAGTTTCTGGCCATTCCAGATGGTTTTCACAGAATGCGGTGCGTAAAAGATCTTGAGGGAGACAGGAATCAAACTTATCAAACTGAGGATATTCCGTTTTCAAAACAAGATCATTCAAGGAAAAGGTTTCTGATTGACTTAGCGTGTAAAGGGAGCGTATCACATCATCAGGCAGTGCGCGATCGCTGCGAAAGCTGATGAAATAGCATCCTCCGCTTTGAATATCTCCCAAACCAAGGGAAGGTGCAATTTTCATTTGCAAAATTCTTTTCATGGTTTGAAAAGCTTTTGTTCCGAGCCAAGGGAAAAAGACGTATCGATTTTTCCCTAAAGGTAGGATGCTTTTGCAGCCGATACCCGTATTTCGGGCAAGGATTCGCGCATTTTCCAATCTTTCTTTGGCGTGGGGCAGAAGATAGGGAAAGGATTCCTTGCCGACCAAGATCTCTTGCATTTTTTCAAGGATCCTGGTGTGAATCACGCCGTGATTTCCGGGCCAAGAAATCTTCATTTTACCGTCGACTTTCTTTGTGTAAACAAGCCTTCTTTTTACGTCTACCTCTTCGACTTCCCAAACTCTCCCGGCCAAAGCAAACCTTTCTCCTACCGGAGGCACGGAGGAAACGGTTCCGATTTCTTCAGAGCCCGAGCGAACCGTAAAGTCTTCGCTGTCTCGAAATACCGCAAAAAAGCGGAAATTTCCGAGAAGCTTTTCTCCTTTTTCTCCTACGATCAATTCTTTTTCTTCTGTAAGCTCCAGGTACTTTGCTCGGAGCATATGGATCAGAAACTCTCGATAATCTTCTTTTGTAAACGAGGAGAAAGGGGCAAGTTCCAGAAGCTCTTCGCATAGCTTTTTGGCAGAAAGACTACCTTTTCCGGCCAGAACGGAAATGGTCTGATGAAAAAGCAGACTGATCGGCATCTTTTTTTCGCCTACAGGCTCGATCCATCTCTCTTTTCGGTAAAGCTCGATGATGGCAATGGCTTGTAAAAGATCCCAAGGGATCAGTTGATACAAAGGAGCGCTTGAAAGAGACTGGGTTTCGCGGAATACCATGAGCATTTCCGGCGGTAAGCCCCGCCTTCCGCTGCGACCGATTCTTTGCAAAAAGCTGGAGACGGATGTGGGGGCTCCTTGGTTTACAATGCGACGAAGTTTTCCAATGTCAATGCCCAATTCTAAAGTCACGGTGGCACAGGCGGTGATCGCGTCATCGCCCTCTCGTAGCATCTCTTCTGCTTCGTCTCGAAGGGTGGCAGACAGACTTCCGTGATGAATGTAAAAGCGATCTTTTTCTCCGTTTTTGGAAGCGATTTGACGCAAGGTAGCGGTTATATTCTCGGTTTCCTCTCTGGAATTGGAGAACACTACGCATTTTTCGCCTTTTGTTGCCCGATAAATCCATGCTCCGGCGGGATCCGCACCGCCATCTTCCTGGTTTTCTGTGACGTAGAAATGCTCAAGACCCAATCGCCAAGACGTTTGTTCTGCATCGATTTTGATTACTGACGTGGGCCGCTGGCCACCGCTTTCAAGCCAACGGACAGCGCTATCGGTATTTCCGATGGTAGCGGATAGCGCAATGCGCCGAGGCTGATAAGAAATGAGCCGGGAGATGCGTTGCAGCTGGCAGAGGATCTGGCTTCCGCGGTCAGATCCCATGAGGGCGTGGACTTCGTCAATGATGACCACTTTCAGTTGCCCGAAGATGCGAGAAATGTCGTGATACCGGCCAACAAGCATGCTTTCCAGAGACTCCGGTGTGATCTGTAGGATCCCTTTGGGACACTTTAAAAATTCTTGTTTTTGGTGAATGTTTGCATCACCGTGCCAGCGATATACAGGAAGTCCGCTCTCCTTCAAAAGCTCTTGCATTCTGGAGTATTGATCGTTGATGAGGGATTTGAGAGGGGAAATGTATAGGACTAAAAAATTTTCCGGACTTTCCCGTTCCATCAAAGAGAGAACAGGAAAGAAAGCCGCTTCTGTTTTGCCGGAGGCAGTTGCAGAAGCGATTAGGAGATGATTTTCTGTTTGAAAAAACTCCCAGGCTGCCCGGATCTGCACCTGCCTTAGCTCGCTCCATCCGCTTTGATAAATATAATCTCGAATGAAAGGAGAGAAGCGGGAGTAGATTTGGTTCGCAAGCTCACGAAGAGAATCGTTCATAGAGTGATCTCACTAAAATCAAAAAAATCTTCATCTTCTTTGTTTTTCTGTGTCTCTTGATCCTGCCTCTGCCCCAAAAGTGTGGAAAAATCAGTGTCGGGGTCAGAGAAGAGAAGATCCAGGAGATTTAAAAAGTCCCGGGTCACATCGCGCGGGGTAATCATCTCATCTGCCCCCATTCGGGCAAGGGATACTTTTAGAAAGGAGAGAATATGATCGTCGGAAATTCTTGCCCGATACCCATAGTAAGACGTGTGAAGGAGAAGGAGACGTTTGCAAAGTGCAAAAATTTCATTGTCAGACAGGCGTTTTAAATAAATGAGGGGAGAGAGAAGATTCTGTTTTGCGGTTTGAATGATATTTCCGGAGATCAAACGGCTCCTTAATGCTTCATAGCTGAAAAGACCGCGGCGTGGATCCTCGATCAATTGTGGCGTTGCTCCCAGAATGATACCCAGACCTTCCGCTTTCCCCTGCATGGTGTCGTTGAACATGGACAGGATCTTTTCATAGTTGTTTTCCCGTGAGATACGGTTGGGGATCTTATAGAGATTGACGCATTCATCAAAGAAGATAACAAAGCCCTGATAACCGATTTGACGAAAGAAGACGGCATAAAGTTTTAAATGATCGTACCAATTCAGATCGTTGATCACAGCGTTGACACGAATCTTGGAAGCCTTTGCTTCCGATTTGGTTGAAAATTCTCCCCGCAACCATCTTAGCGCATCTTCCAAAAGCTCTTCATCACCGGTGGTGTAACCGGTGTAATAAGAACCCAGAACCTTGGCAAAATCAAATCCGTTCACGTTTCCCCGAAGGGTATCCGAGACTTTAAAAATCTCTTTTTGAACAAATGCGGACAATTCAGCGGAATCCGGGGAGAGCCCTTGTTCGGTGATGCCCTTGATTTGAAGCGAAGAAAACCAGGTTCCCAGAATTGCAGGTAGGGCATTTCCGTCCGGTATGGCTTTGGTTGAAAGGTTACGCATCAATTCCCGAAAGGTGGCAAGACCCTGACCTCCGGTACCGTGAAACCTTCTTTCCGGAGTTAGATCAGAGTCCGCAGTCACAAAACCTTTTTCCTGAGCATTACACCGCAAAAGACCCATTAAGAAGCTCTTACCGCTTCCGTATTTTCCCACGAGAAAGCGAAAAGCTCCCATGCCCAGAGAAATGTTGTTCAGATCGCGCAATAAGGCCTGGATCTCTTTTTCTCTGCCAATAGCAATGTACTCAAAACCCTGTCGGGGAACCACACCGGCACTGGCGGAGTTAAGTAAAGTCCCGAGAATTCGTTTTGGAATTTTTACATTGGTCTGATTATCCATCATTTTTCTCCTTCCAGAGGCCAAAATACGTCTCGCAACGCCTCTAGATATTCGTCATAAAGGTTACCTGCTACGTCAAAAATGGAATCGGAAATGGCCTGTGACGCTTTTTCATTGCACGATGCAATCATGGCCTCGAAAAAGGCTCCGTGAGAGAGGGCAAAGCGACGAGCCTGCTCCCGTCCCCCGTGAAGTGCACAGCGCAAAAACGAATCCTCCAGCTCTGTTAATAAACCGGCAAGCTCCCAAAACTCGCTGTTTTCTACGTTTGTAACGGGTTTTTCTATTTTTTTCAAGTCATTCTCATAACGCCGGTCAAATTCCTGGTCGGATTCTTCTCCTAAAATCACGCTTTCGCCCACCTGTTCGTCGTAATCTTCGGTTAGGCGCTGAGTTATGACCCAGGAGTCCTTCTCGATCTGGCTGGCCTTGGCAAAATCGATCTCAAGCTTTCTGGGAGGCGATGGCTGGCTTTGGTAAGTTGGCGCAGAGGGAGAAGTTTTGTCTTGAGAAGGGGATAGGTATTGATACTCCAGAAGGATGGCGTCTAAGAAATTTTTGTGCTCTTTTCCAATATGAATGCGGGAAAGGTTGTTTTTAATTTTTAAGATGGCACGAATTTGGTTTTCCAGGTATCGAATCAACTCGTCGCAACGGCTACGGATGTTTTCATCGTGAAGAAGGGGAACGTAGCTTAGGCGAATTTCCACCGCCGGGACCTCGGAAGAGGGAAGATTTTGAAAGAGTCGACGAACGGTACATACTTCCGAGGGAATTTGAATACGAAACAGCGCCCGGTTAAGATCGTTTCGGTTAAAAAGACCCGCTGAAAGTGCACGAAACACCGCGTCCTCAATGGCCGATGCAAAGTTCGGGTGACAGCGGTATGCTTTTGATTTTCGAAAGCTTTGATGAGTTAAAACACGAAGGATCATTTCCATTTCGCAGGTATTAAGCTTGTGATCTTCTGAGAAAAGATAGTCGAAGAGAAAGGGATCTAACAAAAAAGGTCGAACCGTGAAATCCGGTTTTGTCAAAAGAGGGGAAAGGTCAGAAAAGGGGAGCGGAATTTTACGATAAAAGGACAGATCGCAAATAAAATCGCAAAATAATTTATCTACCAGCGGAAAATCGCTCCGATAGCTTTGCCACAGCCAGAAAAACTCTTTCGGAACTTGTTGAGCAAGTTTAAAGCTGCGGAGCAATTGGCATAAATATAACTGAAGATAGGGAAAGCTCAAGGGAATCTTATGTTTATTTTTTACCGCTTGGCAAAAATAATTAAAGTACTTTTTTTGCTCTTCGTTCAGATCGGAAAAGGAAGGGGAGAACAGGGAGCAGGGAACAAAAGAAATCTCTTTTGGATTTAAAGATAAAGACTCCGATAAAAGATCATCGCTCTTGGGAGGTGTCTCCTGGCTGAGTCGATAAGAGCGAATTACTCTGGAAGAGCCGGGACGGATCTGCGGGCCGAATTTTTGATCGTTTACAGTATCGTCCAATTGAGAGATGGAAACTGTTTGTGCAGAAGGAATCGGGCGAGAAAAAGAGTGCGTTTCGACTCGAGGAAGAAGTCGATCAACAGACCAAAAATCATCTTTTCCCACTAAAATCCCTCCTTATCTTACCGATGACACCGAAACTTCTTTATTCCACTATTATACCACGGCACATCCTATCATTTCAAGGGAAAAGAGAAGATTTCTCTTCTATCGTTTTTTGAGAAAAAACCGCTTTTTTTCGAAAAAACGTATTGACAAATAGCCGGTTCTATGCTAGGATATTGGGGTCGCCAGTGAGTTACGCTGGTGTAGCTCAATTGGCAGAGCAGCTGATTTGTAATCAGCAGGTTGGGGGTTCGATTCCCTTCACCAGCTCCAAAGCGACAAATTCGGTAAATTTAATATGGGGGAATTCCCGAGCGGCCAAAGGGGGCAGACTGTAAATCTGTTGTCACTGACTTCGATGGTTCGAATCCATCTTCCCCCACCAAGAAAAACGAAAAGTTTCGATAGAAACTTGTCGTTTTTCAATGATATCCGTTCCTTACGGAACGGGTGATATATCTTCGATATGATATCGCACTATCGTGCGATGATATATGCCTGCGGCATATGAAGGAACATTTATTTGTCTTTTTATCCCAGCAACACGTCGGTGATCAGCATGACACAAAACCCTATCAGCAACGCATAGGTTGCGCCGCGCTCGCCACCGTGCGCGTGGGTTTCGGGAATCATTTCATCACTGATGACGTAAAGCATCGTACCACCCGCAAACGCAAGCGCAAAAGGTAACAATGCCGCCGATACGCTGACCGCGAAATACCCGATCATCGTACCGACCACTTCCACTAAGCCCGTGATGAACGCACAGATGAAAGTCTTGCGCGGAGACACTCCCGCCGCCAACATCGGACCGATGATGACCATTCCTTCGGGAATGTTCTGTAGCGCAATACCGCCCGCAATGACGTATGCTTGCGCCATATTGCCCGACCCGAACCCGACACCGGCGGCAATGCCTTCTGGCAGGTTGTGGATGGCGATTGCCATCACAAACAGTAATACTTTACTTAAGTTGGCACTCGGGTGACCCTCGATATCCGGTTCCATCATTTTATGTAGATGCGGCACAAGCTTGTCAATGAGGTTCAAGCATACTGCACCTGCAAAAATACCACCGATCGTCATCAGCAGAGCGAACCTGCCGCCGTATTCCAGCGACGGCAAGATCAACCCCAGCACTGCGGCGGCGAGCATGATCCCTGCCGCGAACGATAACACGATATCCGAAAAACGATGCGTCAATTTTTTAAAGGCAAACCCGATCACGGAGCCAAAGATGGTCGCACCTCCGACACCGATTGCAGTGATCCATACCAGACCCATTTTCTCACCTCAAAAAGGTTTGTTATGCTTCGTTGAAATCCTCTTTGCCAACGCCGCACAACGGGCAAACAAAATCATCGGGAAGATCCTCAAACTTGGTGCCGGGCGCAATACCGTTATCCGGATCGCCGACCGCCTCGTCGTACTCCCACCCGCAGACATCGCATACATACTTTTTCATCATAGTTTCCTCCATTTTCTAGATTCTATCTCCAGTGTACCATTTTTTATCGCATAAAACAAGAGAAAAAAGAAAAATGTTACCCTGCCTTCCCGAGATGATATTTGTCGCATGACAAGAATTATCAATCCCTTGATTTAGGTTTTTTTTCATGTTATAATTTGCCAGTGCAATGAGTTTATCG
>JAZOQB010000038.1:0-52821 GCA_045655865.1 Eubacteriales bacterium | reverse complement strand
CAATAAAATTATATCGCACCGCACCCTTTTGCCCCAAAGGTTTTGGCGTTCTAATGTCAAAAAACAAGAGAAATTCTTGACAGAGCGTAAACCGCTTGTTACAATTTAATAGACGAGGTTATCATCTTCCGTGTCGTTTTTTAATCGCATCTAATTTTACGAAAGGAAGTTCTATGAAAAAACTGATATTTATTTTACCTCTCCTTGTCCTCGTTTTTTTGGTTGGATGCAACAAAACAGTTCCGGAAACGGAGGTTGTGCTAACTTTGGATACCGATCCTACCGTGGGTGAAACAGTTCCTGCTGATACAACGGAAGCACCATCTGAAACAAAGACCAACGACACAACGCAACCTACCACTTCAGATGACACAGCACCTACCGCCACAACAACACCTCCTACTACCACTACGGCGCCTCCAACTACTACAACTCCTACAACTACTACACCCCCCACAACCAACTCGGCACCGGTTACCACGACAACTCCCGCAAACAAGCCCGAACCGACTCCGCCGCCAAGCACACAGCCTCCTGCCGAGGAGGAAATCACAGCCTACGAATACACAACAAATGGAAAGATCGTTGATTACTTTGCGGAGAAGGATTTGGTTCACGCCATTTTCAAAAATGCGAATCGTTACATTCTTTTTGAAACCAATAGCGGTCAGATTCTCGCTGATGTTCCTTTGAGCGGCAGACCAGCTGAAATTCATATAGTCAATAACGATTGTTGGATTTCTTATCCGGATTTGAAATGTATAAAAATTCATGATAAGAGTACCTTTGCTGTAAAAGAGACGATCTTTTTTGAGACCAGTGTTTCTTCCTTTGATGTCTCTGGGGATTATCTTTTCTTCACGGAAGACGATCAGTTCGTTAATGGCTATCGCTACAATCTAAAAACCAAAGAAACGATAAAGCTTAATATCATCAGTAATTACTATGAATTTTATAACGCAGACGTGTTGGTGAATCCTTCTCTTGGCTTGGTTTATATCAGCGACTCGGGTTCTACCGGCAGCCAGGTATTTGCTGTCGATATGGAAACCTTGGAATTGAAAGCGAAATACATCAAGGATAATTACGGTTACTCCAACACGAAAAGACGTAGCTATTTAATTGGTAATACCCTTTATTGGGGAGAATTTGGGCTCAATGCGGCCAACGTTTCTCAAGTGGTATGCCAATATGCCGGGCGATATTCCATGGGTATGCTTTATGTAGATAATCTGTTTGTTGTAACTACGTACGGCATATATCTAAGAGACTCCTGCGAGATGATTGTGTCCCTCGATGGGTCAATGATCACCGCTGCCGCCATCACCGAATCCCTAAACGTATTTATGGCAAATTCAAGCGGCGAGATTGCCATTGTTGTGCAACCGCCTCTGTAACCGTAGAGATCTCTATGGCTCTGAATAAGTAAGCATTTTCAAAGCTTTTCGTCACTTCTAAAAAACTTTTCTTGTAAAACACAATAAAACAAGTTGGACACGTCATTTTGGATTTTGCCGTCATGACGTGTCCGATTTTTTGTGCCAAATTTAAGGAGGTTTTATGATAAAGAAAATGAAGATGGCAAGAGCTTCTACGCTCACTTTTCAGGAAGGGGGCGAGTTTTATTTTTCTTTTCTGTTCGAATGGATTTTGGGTTTTGTCCTGTTACCTTACAAAAAATACGGCGAAAATAGGCAGGGGAAGAAAAGCCCAAGTTAAAGGCAATTTCTTCGATGGGAAGTGAAGTTTCGGCAAGCAGTTCCAGCGCTTCCCGAATGAGAAGATTGTGCTTATAGCCAATGGGAGTAGAGCCCACAGCTTCCTTGAAAAGCGAAAAAAAACGCGATTGGCTAAATCCACATAAAGCGGCAAGGTGCGCCACATCCAATTTTTCTTTATAATGATCTTCCAAATACGAAATCGCAGGCAATACGGGCTTTTTGGAACGATACGCCGTGCTTGCTGAAAGGCGCGGATAAATGGAATGCAAAAGCTGATAAAAGAGCGAAAGCGCTTCAAAAAAAGAATCGGAGCGAAGCTTTTTATGGATCTGCAAGAAGATTTCTTTTAAATCCTCTGCCGGAATGATTTGAAATTTGTATTCCTTTTTGGCATATGGATCTTGAAAATCAAAGACAATGGAATAAAATTCAATTGCAGGCTTACCGTTCCATACCGAATAATAATTGGTTCCTTTTGCAATATAAAGCAAATCGCCCTCTCTTGCGGTAAATGATCTGCCCTGATACAAAAATTCTGCGCTCCCCTTTACAACATACCCAAGGCACAGTTTTTCAAACTTTTGCCCTTCTTCTTCCGAATGACAATGCAAAAAGCGATAATGGTGCGCAGAAAGTGAACAGATAAAATCTCCCATTTTCCCTCCTAATAGTAGGATTGTATCTTTTTTTAGTAGTATAGCGTATTGAAATGCATTTGTCAAAGGAGCATAATGTTTTTAAGAGGTGATTTTTTTGAACACAAAGCAAATTGCTTTTACCGCAATCGGAAAAGCAGAACTCATCGATGCCATCTGCGAGAGCCCCAAGGCAAACGAGGTTACCGTAAATATGGCCTATACCGCCATTAGCTGCGGTACCGAAAGAGCCAATTTGATGGGTGATTTGAATATCAATGCTTCCAGCGCGCCCGAAAGCGATGTTCCGGATTTTCCTCGATACCTCGGTTATAGCGGTTCCGGTGTGATCGAAAAGCTTGGCGAAAATGTAAAAAATCTTTCCATAGGCGATCGCGTTGTGGTTACGGGCTGCTATCACAAGGGGCATTGCAACGTACCGGCCAGCAGCGTTTTCAAAATTGAATCCGATCGCGTTCCTTTGGATCAGGCTGCCTTTTCCTATATTGCCGCTTTTTCCTGCGCGGCTGTGCGCAAGACCCGCCTGGAATTCGGCGAATCTATGATTGTCATGGGACTTGGCATTTTGGGTCTTCTTTCGGTTCATTTTTCCCGCGCGGCAGGAGCATACCCCATCATTGCGGTAGATCCCGTGGAATCGCGCAGAGAATTCGCACTCAAAATGGGTGCCGATTTTGCACTTGATCCCTTTGATCCCAATTTTGTGAAAAACGTAAAAGACATTACCGGAAAAGGTGCAAAATGCGCCATTGAAGTAAGTGGGAGCGGCAAAGCCCTCGATCAAGTACTGGATTGTATGGCCCGCTTTGGCAGAGTGGCTCTTTTGGGCTGCACCCGCGATTCGGATTTTACCATTGATTATTACCGCAAAGTTCATTATCCGGGCATTACCCTTGTTGGTGCGCATACCGGCGCTCGACCCACTGTTTCCAGTCCCGGCTGGTGGGCTTTAAAAGATGACGTTCACGCCATGCTCAGCCTTATTGAAGGTGGGCGCCTTGATTTTAGCAAGATCATTTGCCAAATCAGAAAGCCCCAAGAAGCTCCGGACGTATATACCGATTTGGCAAATAACAAAAACTTTCCCATCGGCACTTTGTTTGATTGGGAGGGAATCTAATGCAAAAAATTCGCATCGGTCATATCGGAACGCTTCACGATCACAGTGCAGGCATTTTGCCGTGCGTTCGAAAATACCCCGATCTATTTGAAGTTGTTGGGGTAGTTCCGGAATCAAAAGAACGCTGGGAACAGATCAAAGATATGCCCGCTTATGCAGGACTTTCTGCAATGACAGAAGAAGAGCTTTTTGCAAAAGGAATTGATGCCGCTCTGATTGAGGGGCACGAGCTGAATTTGATCCCATCCGCACAAAAATGCATTGATCGTGGCATTCACGTGCATATCGATAAGCCCGCAGGGGACGATTTAGATGCATTTGAAACTTTGCTTCGCTCTGCCGAAGAAAAAAAGCTTGTGGTTCATATGGGGTATATGTATCGCTACAACCCTTCGATCCAAGAAGCCCTGCGCCGCAAAAAAGCAGGCGAATTTGGTGAGATTTATGAAGTAGATGCCATTATGAACACCTACCACGATCCCGAAAAGCGCGCTTGGCTTTCCCAATTCCCCGGCGGGATTATGTTTTTCCTTGGATGCCATATGATCGATTTGGTGTATTTATTCCAAGGCAAACCGAAACGGGTGATTCCGTATTTGAAATCCACCGGATTTTTTGGTGTAGACGCCATCGATCACGCGGCGGCAATTTTGGAATACGAAAACGGTGTTTCCATTGCCCGTGCCACCAGTACCGAAGTAAACGGCTACGGCAGACGCCAGCTTGTCATTTGCGGTGAAAAGGCCACTTGGGAAATTATGCCCTTGGAAACCCCCACCCGCACTTATTTTACCCAGCGTGATACCGCCAATCACTATGCCGATTCCCGCACCGAGCTGGATTATTCCACAAAAAAACGTTACGATTCCATGATGATCCATTTTGCACAATGTGTGCGCGGCGAAATCGAAAACGAATTCGATTACCAATATGAACTAGAAGTCCAACGGCTCATTTTAGAAGCCTGCGGTCAAATAAGGAGATAAAAAAATGAAAGCAGTACTGATTCAACCCGATCAAAGTCTAATTTGGAGCGACGTACCCGATCCGATTATCAAATCGGAAGAAGTGCTCGTGAAAATCCAGTGCGCCGCACTCAACCGCGCCGATTTGATGCAACGCGAAGGCAATTATCCCCCTCCTCCCGGATGCCCCGATTGGATGGGTCTTGAAATTTCGGGCGAAATTGTAGAAATAGGCGAAGTGGCTAAGGAAAATTCCAATTGGAAAATTGGCGATAAAGTTTGCGCCCTTCTTGGCGGCGGCGGCTATGCCGAATATGTTGCCGTAAAATACGATATGCTTATGCCCGTTCCCGAAAATTGCTCGATGGTAGAAGCTGCCGCTCTGCCTGAAGCATTTGCTACCGCGTATTTGAACCTTTTCATTGAAGGCAAAATTCAAAAAGGCAACACCCTTTTGATGAACGCAGGCGCAAGCGGCCTTGCAAGCGTGATCATCCCCATGGCAAAAGCTTTTGGCATCCGCGTGATCACCACCGTGCTTTCCGATGAAATTGCCGCTTCTATTGCTCATTTGAATGCCGATGTGGTGGTAAATACCTCGAAAGAAAACATTGCAGAAGTATTAAAGCAGCAGCTGGAAGAAGGTCACCCCGTAGATGTTGCCATCGACTGCCTCGGCGGCGATATTATGGGCAAGTGCTTGCATTACATGAGCCACGGCGGTCGTTGGATCATGATTGCCACCCTTGCAGGTGATATGACCCAAGTAGATTTGAGAAATATCTTTGTAAGAAACGTGCGTATCATCGGTAGCACCTTAAGAAGCCGCACCCCAAAAGTGAAAGCCGAAATTTTGGCTTCCTTGGTAGCCGACGTATGGGATAAGGTTTCCAGCGGCGAAGTTCGCCCCACCATTTACAAAGTGCTTCCCATTACCCAAGCCGAAGAAGCACACGCCATTTTGTACCGCGGCGAAAACGTAGGCAAAGTAGTGCTTACCGTGGGAGAATAAAAAACAAAAAGCCATCGATCCATGTGAAAAGGATATCTGTCAATAACGAACCCCTAAAAAAAGCATCGCGAAATTTTTCGCGATGCTTTTTGTTTATTTTTTTAAATTTCTCCTCAGCACTTCCCTGCCACGCCAGGAAAAAGCTCTCTGTTGGAATTCTTCCTCCGGTGCTTCAATGGTGTCGGGCGTCAACTCTGTCACCAACTGTTCCCGAAAAAAAGGAATGGGAGTAAGATGTGCATTCTGATTTAAGGGACACACGCTCTGGCAAAGATCACAGCCCCATTTGCAGCTGGCCGCTTCCACCAAAGCCTTCTCCGCTTCGCTGAGTTTCTTTTTCTGAGAAAGAAGCGATAGGCACTCTTTTCGCTCCGGATCGCAGATAGCCCCGGTGGGACAGGCCGCCTTACAAGCACCGCATCCCGGGCAATTGCCGGGCTCAACCGGATTTACGGGCGAGACGGCACGGCTGAGAAAAAATTCTCCGATGAAAAAATAGGAACCGTAGCTTTGATTGATCACAAGGCCGTTTTGCCCCAACACCCCCAAGCCGGTGCGCAGAGCCGCATCCCGTTCATCCAAGGGAGAGGAATCCGCAAAGCCGCAAACGGCAAGATCGGGAAATTTTTCTTTGCAGTATTCACGAAATTCTTCCGTCAGCCCCCGAAAAAACAGGTGATAGTCCCGAGGCTGGGCGTAAATGGAGAGATTGGTGGTCCTCTGCCCGGAAAAATAGGGGATAAGAAGGATGATGGCACTTTCCACCCTTCCCATTTCCGTTTTCATACGGTCCCATTTTCTCTTGTCCCAAATTTTCAGATCATCGATCCCAAGCTCCCGAAAATACCGGATTCCTCGGGGCTCAAAAAAGTCTTTGAACATACGCTCCTCCTGGGGAAAGTGTAGCAAAGGCGGAGAAAAAAGTCAATCATTTCTTCAAAAAGCCAAGATAACTGTTGTCCTGATATTCCCGTCCGAAAAATTCCTGACGCAAATTTTTCACTTTTTCTTCCACCGCCACCTCTTTTCCCGGCAAAAAAGGAAGAGATGACAGGCCATATCTCAGAGCGTCGGGGGCATGCGTCCATTCGTGGGGAGTCAGGGCGGCATCCTCGGCCTTCTGGGGATCAAAAGTGAGCCGGGGCAGGGTGCGAAGCAGGTTTCGGCACTGGGAAAAGATTCCCAAATACCCCACCTCTCCTCCGGCACGGAGGAATTCCCTTACCCTTCGCCAGCCGGGGATGCGGTTGTTATCCGCAGGAACCAGTCCCTTGACCCCACCGGCCATAAGAATATCAAAGCCGCTTTTTCCCCCGTCCTGCCGCCGCCCCCCAAGATCCGGGGATGCGGCAATATAGCGAAGGTCCTCGTTTCCCGTAAGGGCGCAGATCTTCTTGGCAGCCTCGGAAAGGATCAGATCCGGCTCGTACAATTCCCGATATACCACGATCCGGCTCCGGTCGGGAGGGTAAGCCAGCCAAAGGCAGGCGGTCATATCCAGTCCGTAATCCAGAGCGGCAAAACGGTGCCAGGAACCGGGAATTTCAAAAGGCTCGATTTCATGGCGGCCTCTATCAAATTCCGTAAAATACTGCCCTTCAAACACGTCCCAATCCCCATCCAGCATGGCTTTTCGCCGCAAGGGCGGCAAACTCTCCAGGGTACGAACGTATTCCGGGTTTTCTTTTAACAGATAGCGATTATCGTAAACAGTAGAGGGAATAAACACGTAGTCCTCCGCCCTCTCCCCTTCCCGATAGTCCCGGTCAATAAAAAGCCGTTTCACCCAGGCGTGACCCACGCCGCCGGGGTTGCAGGTAAAATACATTCTGGGTACGAAAGGTTCTCTTAAAAGTCCGTGAAGCCGGCAACACTCTGTCATGGCAAAATATTGGTTTTCCGTAAATTGGGTGGCCTCCTCCATTCCAATCACCTCATAGGACTGGCCTTGGTATTGCAAAGCGTCCGCCTCCTCACTTAAGTATCCCAGTTTGATCCGAGACCCGGAGGGGAAAATAAATTCCTTGGTAGAATCTTTGTAAGAGGCAATGTCATACAGCCAGCGACGCAAAGGATTGATGTGGTTTTCTCGCAATTCCGGAAAGGTCCGTCGCAAAAGCAGGATCTGAATCCCCGGATAACGCAAAGCCAAAAGCACCAGCTTTGCCCGCATGGCAAAACTTTTTCCCCCACCTCGGGCACCGCCGTAGGCAATTCGTCGGGCCCGCGCAAGAAAGAAGGCCTCTTGAGGCGGAAACGGACGCAGAGAGGAGAGTAGTTTTTCCACAGACTTCATTTCACTCGGCCCATGAGGAGCAAACGCCCAAATTGGGTGCCACGTCCTCCTCTTCCCCGGCGCCGGCCCAGCGAGGGAAATTGGCGGTGAGAAACAGCTTTGCCCCTTGAAAGCTCTCCTTGCCGAAAAGCCGTTCCTCTGCGCTCTCCTCCACTCGCAAAAGAGCCCGATCAATGAGCGCCTTTACCTTTTTATCTCCCACCGTTTCCAGTTCCTCCCGGCGAGAAAAGCCCAGGGCCAAAGCAACGCCCGTCACGGTGCTTGGCCTTTCCTCGTAGAGTGCTGCTCCGTTTTTTCCCACGATCACCTGGCCGTCCGCGCCACGCATTTCCACCCGTCGGGAACGAAAATATTCCCGCAAGAGGGCACGGGCTTTTTCTTCCGTTAGTTTTTTCATACTCTCGCCTCCTTTTTTTGGGAAGGATACCACGCCGATACCATGACAGGCAATGACGCTTGACTCAAAAGCCAAAGGGCCGTATAATAAAAAACAACGAATCACAGGGAGGATCCTATGAAAAATAATCTCCGCATCCCTTGTCTCACTGCCCTCTCCTTCTTTTTTGCGCTGGGGATGACCTTTTTTACCTTTTTTGACTGGGGATGGTTTTCCGGACAGACCGGTTGGATCGCACGCTGGGCAGTCCCCATTGGTACCCAAAACGGTCCTCTGTCCATGCTCTCAGACATACTCTGGCTCCTTTCGCCCTTTTTCTGTATTTTTGCCATTGTGCTAAGTACGCTCGGACGAAAAGGATACACGGAAAAGATCTCCTATCTGCTCTTTTCTCTGCCGCTTTCCCTCTATTCTCTTTTAAAGTTCTCCCTTTCTCTGGCAGAAAAAAAGGAGTCTCCCCTCTCTCTGAACCTTCTCTATTTTGTTTTGATCATCCTGGGCCTGTTTACCCTCATCTGCGCATTCAAGGCGGAAGGAACGCAGATCACCGCCCACCTTTCCCTCTTTCATGCCGTAATGGAAGCGGTTCTGGTTCTTGTCTCTTTCCTTCTCAAAGAACGCCTCTCCCCTTTTTATTTTTCCCAGTTGCTTCCGGTTGGCTTTCGCTTTACCTATTTTCTCATCTCTACCTTTTGCTATTACCTCTTTCATTCCCTGTCTCTGGCGTGCTTTCTATATAGCAAAAAACAAAAAGAACCGGATCCTCAAAATGAAAAAAAGGCTTCCTGAAAAGGAAGCCTTTTTCATGCTTTTATCTTTATCCTGCGCTCTTCATGGTCTGAAGCATATTCAATAGAGAGGAGACCACCCCTTCCGCTGTGCCGGCTTCAAAGTGACAGCTATCCACTTCGTAAGCGCCGTTGGGAAAAGAGTTGATAGAGGGCATATAGCCGTTGGAGCCGTTGGTGTAGCCAAGGGTAAAGGTCATAGCAAAGGAAGAAGCACTTTTGATCTCCTTGCCACTGGTATCAAACATTTCGTAAGGCACGCCGGTGAAAGCCACGTCTCCAATGGAAATCGCACCGATATTCAAGATCGCAGATTCCTTGGTATCCGTCAGCTCGTCTATCATCACGATGTTTCTGGCCAGGTGCAGAGAGCGGATGCCGGCCTGGTTCATCAAACGACTTGCCAAAGCGCCGTTTCCTGCGGCGTTGGCCTGCACAATTTTTCTAGCCATTTCCACGTCGTACTGAGAGAAGTCCGGACGCCGAGCCTCGTAGTCTAAGGATAGAGCCTGAACTTTGCCGGACTTTACGGCAGTTAAATTCTCCAAAGCCTGATAAAGCACCTCAGCCAGCTTTTTTCCGTGTGCTTTATAGTCAAAGTGATCGGGTTCTCCGTCAATCCAGCTAAAATATCCCAGATTGGCCGCGCCGCCCTGGTAATAGGAGAAGTAAACGTCCAGATTCTTCTCCGCCTCCTTGCGCAATACTCCCACAAAGTCCGCGGAAACGTCGGTGCTGGATGGACTTGAGCCGGCGGCGCAAGGGTGACATTGCCAGTTCACCAGGACGATATCCTTTTGATTTTTCCGATCCAGTTTCAAAACCTGCATCTGGCCGTCCGCCTCGGTCTCGTGGCGCACGTAAGGAGAAGGGGTCGCAGACGAACCCGCACCTCCAAACGTTCCGTCTTCCCGGAAATAGCGTCGAACGTAATTGAGATTGTCCGTTTCGGCAGAGCCGATGAACAGCTCCGTTTTGTCCAGATCCGCTACCGCATCTACGGCAGCCTGGGTCATATCCTCATAAAACTTCTTCTTATAAGCGCTCAGTGAAATATCATCACTGCGAATTTCGGGGGAAGAATGAGAGTGGGTGGCGGTGATGAAAATATTCTCCGACGGAATCCCAAGTTTCTTTTTCACTCGGATCGCCACCTGATTAAAGTTTGCTTTCGAAACACCGCACAGATCTACGGAATATAGCAACACGGTGTTTTCTCCGTCAGAAATGGCCACACAAGTAGCGTAAAGCGGATCTAAAATAGCCCCGCTCCGGCGAGAACTGACATTCCCGTAGCCTCCCATACTGACAGGGTAGGTGGGGGAAATGTCCACCCGACCAAAACCTGCGGCAAAGCCCGTGGCATCATAAATTCCTTTATCAATGATCTGTTCTCCTACGGTGGGCGAAGGCTCGCTACTCTGAGGCAGAGTTTCGCTGCCCGTGTTTAGCTCCGACGGAGCACAGGCAGTTCCCAGGAGCATAACAAGGCACATGATCAGCAAAAAAAATCGCTTCATGATTTCCTCCAAAACTTTTTTTCATTGTAACAAGCCGCTCCCCCTCCTGTCAAGAAAAAAGGAGGTCGAAACATTGATCCGGTCGTAGCAAAAGACGCCGGACAACATAAAATGAATTGTGGAAGAAAATAAGGAGGATCGAGAATGGATCATTTTTTTATTTTGGGTACCGACCCCCGATACGACCGCTTGGCTTCTCTTGTCTCTGAACAAGGCGGCACCGTTTTCCGAACAGGCAGATCCATCGACCGTCCGGCCGTGTGGATCTTTTCTCTCAATGCAGAAGAAAACACAGTCCTTACCGCTTTAGAACATGCCACTACCGGCTCTTTGGTTTTTCTTGGTCGAAAGAGCCCCGATCTCCAGTGCTTTTGCCTGGACCGCGGGCTTGTTCTTCTGGCTCTGCTGGAAGATGAAATATATTTAGAAAGAAATGCCCTTGCCACAGCAGAGGGGACACTGGCTGAGGTCATTCGGGAAACGGACCGGACTCTGCCGGAACTGTGTGTTCTCGTCTGCGGCTACGGCCATTGCGGCAAGGCTTTGGCGCATCTGTTTTGGCTTTGCGGTTGCGAGGTTTGGGTCTTTTCCCGGGAAGGATCTTTAAAGCGGGCAGAAGAAGACGGCTTCAACGCCTACCGCGGCAAGAAAAAGAACCTTTCTATGTTCGATCTGATCCTCAATACCGTACCCGCGCCCATTTTCGACAACGACTGCCTATCTTCCCTCTCTCCGGGAACTCACTTTTTTCAGGTGGCCTCCGGTCTTTCCGGCATTTCGCCTCAGAGGCTGGAAGAAAAAGGCGTCTTTTTCCACCCGTTGCCGGGCCTGCCCGGACGGTACGCTTCCCAATCTGAAGCGGAAGCGATCTTTGATTTTTTAAAGGAACATATCCCAAAAACGAAAGCGAGTGAAGAACCTTGAAACCCGTTATCGGCTTTGCGCTGACCGGTTCCTTCTGCACCTTGGAAAAAACCTTCCGGGTGATGGAAACGTTGAAGGATCGTTATGAGATCATTCCCATTGTCTCTGAGCACGTCTCCCAAACCGATACCCGATTTTTTTCCAAAGAAGAAGTTTTGGCGCGCCTTGAGGAGATCTGCGGCAAAAAACCTCTTTCCAGTTTTGTGGAAACAGAGCCCCTGGGACCGAAAGACCTCTTGGATCTGCTTGTGATCTGCCCCTGCACCGGAAACACTTTATCCAAAATCGCTCTTGGCATCACCGACACCTCGGTAACCATGGCCACAAAATCCCACCGCCGAGGAGGAAAGGGTGTTCTCATTGCCCTCTCTACCAACGACGCCCTCTCCGGCTCTGCAAAAAATCTCGGCGCGCTGGCAGATCGCAAAGGATTTTATTTCGTTCCCCTCCGGCAAGACGATCCCTCCTCCAAGCCAAGTTCCCTTCAGTGTGACTTTGACCGGGTCCCGGAGGCCATCGAGGCCGCCCTTGCCGGACAACAGCTCCAGCCGGTCTTCTTTTAAAAAAAGATCGAGGCATCATGCCTCGATCTTTTCCTTTTTCTATTCTTCTTGGGACGCTTCCCCTTTTTTCATTTCCTCATGGCCAAAGGCCTTTCTTACCATGTCCGAAATCTCCCGGTATTCCTTTCCCAAAACCAGAGAAAACTCGTGAAAGATAAGCTCCTCCGCATCTCTAAGATAGCAATCGTCCGTGGTGTGGACATACTTACCCTCTCCGATCAAAACTCTTTTGTGAGCGTAAATATTCTTAATGAGAAAAAGCGCCTCTCTCCGGTCTCCGGAAACCAAGGCTTTTTTCGCTTCGTCACTGCGGCTACGGAAATCCCGATTCCATTCCGTCTCCTTTTCTGTCACCTCCGCCAGGATCTCCAAGGCCTGATCGGGTGTTAAAAGAGGAAGCATTCGATCCACAAGCTCCCGGTTTTCACAGGGAACGTATACCACCGTCCCGGAGCGATAAAGGGGCGTTAGGACAAAGTATTCCCGCTCTTGGCCGCCCAGGTTCATAAGGCGGATTTCTTCAACGCGGCAAACACCTGCCTGTCCGTACCGTACGCGGTCCCCCACCTGAAACATACTTCTTCTCCCTTGCTGTTATAAATTGAATTGATCGATCTCTTATTATCTATCATTATACCATAACCAGCAAAAAAATGGAGAGAGAAAATTTTAATTTTTTTTCGATTTTTTTTGATATTTTAACCAAATTTCCCCGGAATCTCGCAATAAAACAGGAGAAAGAAAATGCAGAAGACGCGTGAGCACAAGCAGAAGAACAAAGGAGACGAGAAAAAAGACCAACAAAAGGAATCCTCGAAAAAGAGGGGACAAGGATGCTTTTTCTACCGTTTCCGGGTTCTTTTTTTCCGGGGGGACCCAAGCTTCCATTTCTGTCTCTCCCTCCTCTTCTTTTTTTCCTCCTTCTTCCTCTTCATAACGGTGAAAAGACACCGGAGACTCTTGCGAGGCAAAAGCGGCACAGGCGCCCCGAGCCGGATCGGCAGAGGGGATCTCGGGCATCCCTTCATACACGGGAATCTGAAAGCGGTGCGGCCTATCTAAATTTCCGCTTTCCAAAAAAATTCGAAACAAGGTATCTCCCTCGCTTTTCGCCCCACCGATGTTTTGCATATACTGACCCCAAAAATTTCGGGAGGCGCCATTGTCGGAAAGGGAGCGAGGATCCACATTCCACTTTTGCAGGTAAGGGGTCCCTTGATAACGGAGAAGATACTCGTCTGCGATCTTTTCCACACCGCCCCGCAATCCCTTTTCCAAGGTATCCCAACCCATTTTCTTCGCATGCCCGGCCCCGGCGCAATAAACAGCAAAAGCTCCCTGGCCGGAGGCCTGAGCGTTGAAGGGATTGAAGTATCCGTCCAGGGAAACAAGCTCCTCCCGGTCATAGCCGGATCCGGGTGCCAAGACCCGGCGCCCATCCTCCGTCTGGGTCCCCGTTTCATACCAATGCCAAAGGGTGGTACCCGCATTGCCCCAAAAAAGAACGTTTCCCTCTTTTCCCTGCTCCTGAAAAAGCCGTGCCGCCAAGGGCAAAGGATCAAGGTTCCTCTCATTGGCAATGGCAATTAAAACGTTTTCCACGCCTTTCCCCTCAAGACAAGTGCCCACCAGAATCTTTTCTACGCTCTCTCGGTCAGAGGATTTGCCACCGGAACAGACGAGAAATTGAAAAACCCCTTGTTCCGTCAAAAAATTCCGCGGATCCAAAAAATAAGCCACCGCCTCCCGGCTGGCCGAATAAAGGCCGGAATCATGCCTCTGACCGGTAAGGTCCCGATAGGGGGCGAATGCCGCCGAAGCGGAAACCAGGTTTCGCGCCGGAACCTGGATCTCTTGATCCAAAACCAGGGAAAACGTATAATCCTCTCCCCGCTCCCGGGAAAGCGCCGTCACCTCAAGAGCCTCAAATTCCCAATTGGGATGCATCAAACAAAGGGCGCAAAGCCCCTCCCGGTAAGACGGGGGAAATCCCCTCTCTGCCAAATCCCGGCAAACAACACATTCCCCAGCTCCACCCTGAATCCAGAGCAAAGGAACGAAAAAAAATATTGCACAAATGGCGCAAAAAAACCGTATCCCTCTCATTTTGACCTCCTTTTTCTCCATGGTATCAAAAGATAGGAACGAAAAAAGACGAAATTCTCCCGTTAAAAAGCAAAATCTTTGGGAATCCTTATCTGTAGGGAATAATTGTGAATTTTTTGTGATACCCTTGACAAGTTTTCTCTTTCGTGGTAGAGTATGGACAAAGGATTTAGCACTCGAATGCCTTGAGTGCTAAAGTGCGAGGCGGTGAAAAAATGAAACTAAGTCCGCGCAAACAAGAGATCTTAAAAGAAGTCATTGACGCTTACATCACCACCGGAGAGCCCGTTGGATCCAAGACCTTGATGGACAAGCTGAAAACGCCCTGTTCTTCCGCCACCATCCGAAACGAAATGAACGATCTGGAGAAAATGGGCCTGTTGTCCCATCCTCACACCTCGGCAGGGCGCGTGCCCACCGGGCGGGGCTATCGGATCTACGTGGATTCTCTCATGGAATCTGCGCCGCCAAGCTTTGAGGAGACCTTGCTTCTCAACTCCCTTCTCTCCCAGCCGGCACGTCCCACCGATCAGGTCCTGGGGGATATGGCCGCGCTTCTGGCGAGAATGACCGGTTACACCATTGCGGCCTTTTCTAAAGAGAGGACGGGCACGATCGAGCGTTTTGAAGGGGTGTGGGTAAATCCCCAAAGCTTTCTTTTGGTGATGATCACCTCCGCCGGAAAAGCCATCACAAGGCAATTGCAGTTGGAATTTCCCCTGGATCCCGATCAGTTGGCCTTTCTGGTTGGGGTACTCAACGACCACTTGACAAAAAAAGAACTGGGCGGTGTTACCCTGGAGCGTATCCGGGCCATGGAAAAAGAATTGGGAGAATTTCGCTCCCTCATCGGCCCCCTGATCCAGTTGATCTACGAAGTGATGGCCGCCCTTGGCCGTGAGATCGTTCTCACCCGCGGCCTTTCCAATCTTCTCTCCTTCCCCGAATTTCGGGAAGAAAACCGAGCAGAAGCGATCCTTCGGGAATTGGAAAACCAGGATCTATTGATCCACCGCTTCTGTCAAGAATTTCCATCCGGACTCCGGGTTCACATCGCTTCCGACGAGCCGGGACTTGACGGTGCCAGCTTTGTTACCTGCCCCTTCCGTTTGGGAGATGCGCAGGGCGCGGTGTGTATCATCGGACCTAAGCGGATGGACTACGCCAAGGCAATGGCAAAACTGGAGTATCTTGCCAAGCAAATCCACGCAGTGCACGGCTTCCGGCCGAATTTGCCGCTGATCGAAACAAAAGGATGAAACCATGACAGAAAAAAAAGAGAAAATGAATGACACCGTAAACGAAGAAATCAATGAGGAGACCTCCCCTGCCGAAGAGAAAACACCGGACGGGGAAAGCGAAGAGGTACTTTCCCTGAAAAAGGAATTGGAACAGGCAAAGGAGCTTCTCGCTCAGCGGGAGGATCGGTATCTTCGGACTCTGGCAGAATTTGAAAACTTCAAAAAAAGATCTGCCAGAGAAAAAGAAGACCTTTTCTTTTCCGCTCAATGCGAGGTGATCCGCTCCCTGCTTCCCGTTTTTGATAATCTGGAGCGTGCCCAGAAATACAGCAGTGCCCAGGATTACCAAAAGGGAGTGGACATGATCGTCAATCAGTTTTTTGAGATCCTCCACGGCATGCAGATCCAAGAGGTCGCAAACGTGGGTGAGGAATTCGATCCCCGTTTTCACGAAGCGGTTTTCCGGGAGGAAAAAGAGGGCGTCCCCGAAAACACCATCACCGAGGTTCTCCAAAAAGGCTACGCCGTGGGAGACAAGGTGATCCGCCACGCCATGGTAAAAGTTTCCGGCTAAGGTAGCCGTGGAAACATAGAATCAAAAAAGAAACATAGAATAAACTAGAGAATTATTGAGTCAAGGAGGAAAATACAATGGGAAAAATCATTGGAATTGACTTGGGTACCACCAATTCCTGCGTTGCCGTTTTCGAAGGAAACGAACCGGTGGTCATCCCCAATCCGGAAGGAGCAAGAACCACCGCATCCGTGGTGGCATTTTCCAAAACCGGGGAAAGAATGGTAGGCCAGATCGCAAAGCGTCAGGCTATCATCAACCCGGACCGCACCATCTCTTCCATTAAGAGAGATATGGGAACCGGCCGCAAAGTAGAAATCGACGGCAAGAGCTACACTCCTCAGGAGATCTCTGCCATGATCCTGCAAAAATTAAAGACCGATGCGGAAAACTATTTGGGCTGCCCCGTAACCGACGCGGTCATCACCGTACCCGCATACTTTTCCGATGCTCAGCGCCAGGCCACCAAAGATGCAGGCAAGATCGCCGGTCTGGAAGTGCAGAGAATCATTAACGAGCCTACTGCCGCAGCGCTTGCCTACGGCATTGACAAAGACGTAGAGCAAAAGGTTATGATCTACGATTTGGGTGGCGGTACCTTTGACGTGTCCGTTTTGGAAATCTCCGACGGCGTGTTTGAGGTGTTGGCAACCGCAGGTAACAACCGCTTGGGCGGCGATGATTTTGATGAAAAGATCATCAACTGGATGGCAGATCTTTTCCAGAAAGAACACGGCATTGACCTGCGTCAAGACAAAACCGCGCAGCAAAGACTGAAGGAAGCCGCTGAAAAAGCCAAGATCGAGCTTTCCGGAATGCAGTCTACCAACATCACCCTGCCCTTTATCTACGCAGACGCCAACGGCGCCAAGAACTTTGACGCTACCCTCACCCGTGCCAAATTTAACGAACTGACCGCCGATCTGGTGGAAAAGACCATGGGTCCCACCCGTCAGGCTCTCAGCGATGCCGGTCTGCAACCCAGTGACATTGCAAAAGTCCTCTTGGTAGGCGGTTCTTCCCGTATCCCCGCTGTCCAGGAAGCAGTAAAGAACTTCACCGGAAAAGAGCCCTTCAAAGGAATCAACCCCGATGAATGTGTGGCCATCGGCGCCGCCATTCAGGGCGGTGTTCTGGGAGGCGATGTGAAGGACGTGCTCCTTCTGGACGTAACTCCCTTGTCTCTTGGCATTGAAACCCTGGGAGGCGTGTTCAACAAGCTCATCGAGCGCAACACCACCATTCCTGTAAAGAAGAGCCAGATCTACTCCACCGCCGCCAACAATCAGACTTCTGTGGAGATCCACGTTCTCCAGGGTGAGCGGGAAATGGCCCGGGACAACAAGACCCTGGGAAGATTTACTCTGGACGGAATCCCCCCTGCCATGCGCGGCATTCCGCAGATCGAGGTTACCTTTGATATTGATGCCAACGGCATCGTGAACGTCACCGCTTGCGACAAGGGCACCGGCAAGGAACAGCACATTACCATCACCGCCTCCTCCAACATGAGCAAGGAGGATATTGAAAAAGCGGTGAAAGAAGCGGAAATGCACGCCGCCGAGGATAAGATCCTGAAAGAAAACGTGGAAACCAAAAACAATGCCGAAAACCTGGTCTTCCAGTGCGAAAAGACCATGGCCGATGCCGGGGACAAGCTCACCGAGGAAGACAAGGCCCCCATCAACAGCGCCTTGGAAACGTTGAAAGAAAGCCTGAAGGGCGAAGATTTTGCCAAGATCAAAGCCGATACCGAAGCCCTCACCCAGGCCCTTTACAAAGTCAGCGAGAAGCTCTATCAAGCAACCCAGGGCGATGCCCAAGGATTTGATGCGTCCGCCGGAGCAGGCCAGGCCGGTCCTGACAGCAACGGTACCTACAACGCCGACTTTACCGACGCGTCCGACGACCAGAAGTAAACAAAAATTTCCCAACGGGAAATAAACACATCCCCCAAGCAGACAAGAGTCTGCTTGGGGGTGTGGTGTAAAAAAGAATTAAGGAACATATCATGGCAGACAAACGCGATTATTACGAAGTTCTGGGATTGGGTCGGGACGCCAGTGAGGACGAGATCAAAAAATCCTACCGTAAGCTGGCAAAAAAATATCACCCGGATATGAACCCGGGCGATGCCACCGCAGAGCAGAACTTTAAGGAAGTGAACGAGGCCTCCTCCGTCCTTTCCGATTCAGAAAAAAGGAGCCGCTACGACCAGTTCGGCCACGCCGGCGTTGACCCAAATTACGGTGCCGGAGGCGGCGGTGGTTTCGGCGGATTTGGCGGAATGGACTTTGATATGGGCGATATTTTTTCCACCTTCTTCGGAGGTGGCTCACGCCGCAGCGGAGGCCCCATTCCCGGGGAGGACATTCTTGCCCGCATCGTCATCTCCTTCGAGGAGGCCGCCTTTGGCTGCAAAAAGACCATCAGCTTTGCCCGAACCGAGAACTGCAGCACCTGCTCGGGAACGGGTGCGGCACCGGGCACCAAACCGGAGACCTGCTCCAAATGCGGAGGGTCCGGACAGATCCGGGTCCAGCAGCGCACGGTCATGGGAGTCTTTCAAAGCACCCGTCCCTGTGATGTGTGCGGTGGCGTAGGAAAAGTGGTGAAAAATCCCTGTACCAACTGTCACGGTCAGGGAGTGGAACGAAAGAATAAAAAATTCGATGCCACCATTCCCGCCGGAATCGGCGATGGAGAGCGCATTTTGCTGAGAAATCAGGGCAACGCCGGACGACGCGGCGGCGAAGCGGGAGACTTGGTGGTAGAGATCAACATTCGCCCCCATCCCGTGTTCGAGCGGCGTGGATACGACATTTATTGCGAAGTTCCCATCTCCTTTGCAGAAGCCGCCTTGGGCGGAGAGATCCAGATTCCCACCTTGGAGGGCAAGGAAAGTTACAAGATCCCGGAGGGAACTCAGACCGGAACGCAGTTTGCCTTGAAGGGACGGGGTGTTCAGATCATTCGCAGTACACGTCGGGGCAATCTCTACTTTACCGTGCAGATCGAGGTCCCAAAGAACCTCTCTCACAATCAAAAAGAGCTTCTTCAAAAGTTCGATGAAAGTTGCAGTCCCACCAATCTCTCCGGCAAAAAAAGCTTTTCGGAAAAACTGAAAAATTTGTTTAAGTAACACATATCCTATTGCAAATCAAAAAGAAATCAAGCCCGCCTGAAAAACTCTCAGGCGGGCTTTTTTGTTTGAGAAAGATGTCCCCCGGCAGACCTTTCCAAAGCCGTCAAAGGGGTTTTCTGCCCTCAATCTTGCAATGCCTCTACCAATTCCAAATAATCCTCCAAGCGTTGGGCGTGGGCCACCCGCTCCCGGAGAGAAGCCGCACCGCGAAAACCCTTGAGATAATGGACCATATGCGTCCGCATCTCCCGCCCCGCGGTTTGTGGCTTGTAGCGAAAAGCCAACTCCAGGTGTCGGCCAATGGCCTCTTTTTGATCCACCGGGTCCGGCGTTTTCCCGGTGAGCGCCGCACGAACCTGCAAAAATACCCATGGAGAACCTACAGCCCCTCGGCCGATCATCAAACCGTCACACCGAGTTTCATCCAGAAGCCGCAAAGCACTTTCTCCGTCGCGAATGTCTCCATTGGCAATCACAGGGACGGAAACCGCTTCTTTCACCGCCCGGATCACCGCCGGCCGCAACGTACCGTCACGGTAAAAATCGGAGCGAGTCCTGCCGTGAACGGCAATGCGCCGCGCCCCGGCTTCCTCACAGATCCGGGCGATTTCCGGCGCGTTGATGCTGTTTTGATCCCAGCCGGCGCGGATCTTTACCGAAACCGGCAAAGCCGTTGCCTCTACCACCGCCCGGACCACTTCCCCACAGCGACGGGGATCCTTCATGAGGGCACTGCCATCTCCATTTCCCGCGATCTTAGGAACCGGACAGCCAAAATTCAAATCGATCCACTCGCATTTTTTTCCGTCTCCCAGCGTCCTTGCCGCTTCCCCCATGATCTCCGGGTCGCTTCCAAATAGCTGGATGGCGATTGGCCGATCCACCTCCCCCGTCTCAGCGAGAGCGGCGGTCTTTTTGTCTTTGAAATGGACTGCTTTGGCAGAAATCATTTCCGTACAGAAGAAATCTGCGCCAAACTGGGCGCAAAGCTCCCGAAAGGCCCGATCTCCCACCCCTGCCATAGGTGCAAGATAGAGCGGTATCTCATTTGTTTTCATGGTCTTATTGTATCACAAACCGTCCCATTTGTAAAGAAACACCCTTTCCCCGACTTGGCCTCCCATCTTTCTCCCTATTCTTTCCATAAAAAATAGGGATCGGAAGTCTCCGATCCCTTATTCTGTTGATTAACTTGTTTATTTTCCGATAAGCTCCTGCAAGAAAGGCAGCAAAAGCTCCACGCTTTCCTTGTGATCGGCTTCTCCGGCGTATTTGCCGTTAGAGCCGTTTCTTCCGTAAAATCCCTCAAAGGCGTACACCTTGGCATCAGGACCCATTTTCTTAACGAGAGCCTGGATCTCGTTGGCGCGGTTGGTATGATACAGGGTGTTGTACATCCACACCACGGGAACGTCTTTGCCGTATCCCTCACGAATAGTAGTGATGAAATTCTCAGCCTGTACAACAAATTCACCCATGGGAAGAGCAGAAAGCGTATCGTCCATTCCGGCGTGAATCACGATCACATCCGGCACCCGGGTGGGCTCGTACAAAGTTTCCAATTCACGGTAAGCATAGCGGTTTGCATACAGTCCGCCGAGAGTAAAGCTTCCCGCCTTGGTAGCAAGACCGATCTTGGAGTGAGCCACTACGCTATAATCCGCATCCAAAGCCTTTGCGATCTGGTAAGGGAGCGCTGCGGTAAAGCTGATATCACTGCTGAGATCCTTCCCTTCGGGATTGCCGAGAATACCGCAACCGGTCATATATCCGTCACCGATAAACTCAATGAAAAGATCCTTTTTCTCGGGAGCGGGCAGAAGTTCTCCGTTAAAATCAAAGAAGAGCAAGCTGTTGTAGTTATTTTTGTTTGTGGCTGGCTCGGAATCCTTGACGATGGCAATGGTGTGCTCACCGGCGGAAATTCCACGAGCTACAACGGTACCGCGTCTGCCGGAGCCAATGGCAACACGCTCACCCCACTGCTCCCCGTCCACGAATACTTTCCAGAAAGAGCTGTAATTGCAACGGGTACCCAGGCGCAGATCGGTTCCTTCTTCTCCGGCAATAATGTTGATTTCAAAGCCGGATCCGCTCCATTCCACCACAAGCTCATCTGCACTGTTAAAGCCGGTACGCTCGCCTAAAAAGCGAACAGAGCTCTCCAGTTCCTTCATGGTGTAGGAATCCAGCGGCATAGCAGTATCGCTTTCAGAACCGCCTTCCTCGGTATTGGTAATCTCGGTTTCCATCGTGCCTACAGGCAAAGTTGAGGAGCACGCTACCATCGGCAGTACCATACCAAGCACCAGGAGAACTGCCAAAACGATCCGATACAGTTTCATTGATTGTCTCCTTTCGAAAAAAACAAATCAAGCGATTTTTTGTTCCGGTTATCTCCGGCGGGGACTTCCCCGTATAATACGTTCATTATATTGTACCACAACCGGATAACATCTGTAAAGGGGAAAAAGCCCCATTTTTTAATAAATTTTTCAGCAGAATTCCTAAAAAACGGAAGGATTTTTTGCAGATCTGCCCTTTTCTCCACTCACAAAAGAAAATCGGATGCATATGATATTCCTGGGGGATTCATCAGGAGAACATTATGCCCACATTGATCCTTCGCTTTCCATCTGTCACCTATGCCCAAAAAGGTCAGAAGGTTCTGGAACGTGCGGGGCTTCCCGCCCGCTTGACCCGAATCGGTGCCCACGGCTGCGCCCACGGGCTTGAGATCAACGCTCTTCACAAAGAAGAAGCAATGAGTCTTTTGGGCGATGCGGGAATCATCTACACCCTCTAACTTTAAAATTCAAACAACAAGGCGAAAAGGAAACAGCCATGATCTATTTGGACAATGCCGCCACCAGTTTTCCCAAGCCCCGGGAAGTCATTCGAGAGACGGCGCAAGCCCTCGCCTCGCCTTTGGGAAATCCCGGACGAGGAGGTCACAAAATGAGCCTGGAGAGTGCAAGGCTTCTGTTCCAGGCACGGGAAGACCTAGCACAGCTTCTGGGCCTTGAAAAATGCGAGAACATCGTCTTCACCGGCGGCGCCACCACATCGCTCAATCTTGCCATTCAAGGCTCGGTAGCAATCAAGCGCAAAGTGGATCCCTTGCCTCTTGTCGTCACCAGCGTTTTTGAACACAATTCCGTTTTGCGACCCCTTTTCTCTCTGGAGAAACAGGGGAAGATCCGCTTAAGGATCCTCTCTCCAGAGATGGGAGGAAACCTTCCGTTTTCAAAGCTTCTGCATCCGATTCCCGGCATTTTGGTCCTCACTTGCCGGAGCAACGTCACCGGGCACATTTTTTCTTTCAAGAGTATTCTTTCCCATTTAAAAAGCCAGGGGACTCTTGTCATCCTGGACGCTTCACAGGCTCTGGGTGGCCAGGGCTGTACACTGGCCGATACCGGCGCGGACATCCTGTGCGCCCCGGGCCACAAAGGCCTTTTGGGAATCATGGGCGGAGGGATTATGGCCTTTTCCGACTCCTGTCCTCTGATTCCGGAAGCCATCTTCTCCGGCGGTAGCGGAATCGACAGTTTCGATCCCTTCATGCCCCGGTATCTACCGGAACATTTGGAGGCAGGAACGCTGCCGTTGCCCGCCATCGTCTCCATGGGCGCCGGAGCCCGATTTCTCATGAAGATCGGTCTGGAAGAGATCAGTGCTCGGGAACGGGAAACAAAAAAGATCCTCTTGGAGGGGATCGGAGCGATGCGGGACTATGTATTATACGAGCCAAAGTATCCGGACGGCCCCCTTCTTTTCAACCGAAAACAAATGGGCTCGGAAGCCTTGGCCGACGCTTTAGAGCGTCACGGTATTCTGGCGCGCGCGGGCTTTCATTGCGCCCCACTGGCCCATCGCTATTTGGGTACAGAGGAAACCGGCGGAGTCCGTTTGTCCCCCGGCCCTTTTACCACGAAAAAAGACGCCCTTCGCACCCTGGATGTCCTGTACCGACTCTGACTGCTCTTCCCGAACCCGGTTCTATTCGCCGAAAACGAAACGATCCTCTGCCACCGGCAGGGGATCGTTGTTCTTTAAGGATAGATAATTTGTAGCTTCTGGTGAAGATTCCGGATCTTCGCCTTTTCGTGCTGACCGGCAAATTCTCCGTCCACGCACCAGGGGATGGCCTGCGAACACCGGAACTCGAATTCTTTTCCCCGAAAGAAGAGGATCGTTTTGCTTTCAAAATTTCCGCCGATAAGATCCACGGAAAGGCTAGCCAATTCCGCAGCATTTTTCGGTTTTTTTACCAAGAGGACCTCGTGCATCCCGTCTCTGAGATCCACACTGCTCTTTTTCAGCTTCATCACACCGCCGATGGAAAGAGCGTTGGCCACAGCACCGAAGAGAAAATCCCCCTCATATTCCACGCCGTCACAAAGGATCTTCATGGAATAAGCCCGCAGATCTTTCAGCCGGGAAATACCCTCCGCAAGGTAAGCTGCGTGGCCGAAAACGTTCTTTAGATTCTGATCGGTGGAATAAGCCACGTCGGTAAAAGCGCCAAAGGACGCTATGTAGGTAAAGCAACGGTTGCCGCAAAACACACCGAAATCCAGATCCTTTGGAGGGGTCTTGGTAATGAGAAGGCTGGCTTTGGAAAGGTTTTTCGGAATTCCCAGGGTCTGGGCCAGATCGTTTGTGGTTCCGCAGGGCAGAAAACCGATCGCACCGGAAAAACCGATCTTTAAAGCGCCGGAGACCACCTCGTTAAAGGTTCCGTCTCCCCCACAGGCCACCAAAAGATCAAAATCCCTTCCTCTTTTTTCCACCACCTGGGCGGCATCTCCCTGCCAGCGAGTTACATGAACGCTGACAGAAAAAGAGGCCTGACAAAAAATGCGGATCACTTCCAAAAGCTGATTGCGGGCGCGCATCTTTCCGCTGGTGGGATTGACAATAAGAAGCAGTTTGTCACCCATGTTACCCTATTCTCTCCTTCCAGAAAACAAGGGGATCCAGATCACTTAACGATAAACTTTTCTACGCTCTTCTCAAAGGCATCGCAAGACTCGGCGTGGACCGTCATGCGAATGGGGTTCATCAGATCCAGGGAGAAAATTCCCATAATAGACTTAGCATCTACGATATACCGTCCGCTGGCCAAGTCTACATCGTATTCACAGGCGGTAACCGCATTCACAAAATTGCGCACATCCTCAATGGTGGAAAGGCGGATCTCATATACTTTCATAATAAAAAGCCTCCTAAACTTCATACCGGAACAAAGTCCCTTTTTATTATTATACCTATCTTGAAATAACAAGTCAAGAACCGGGCCGGAAATCCCGGCAAAAAAATAACATATCAATAAAATGGGAAAAATTCCTTGCAAAAAGCGGCATCTTGGGGTACAATAAGATGATATTTTGTACTAAGGAAAAGAAATCCATGAAAAAAATCGCCATCGTGGGCGCCGGCGCCGCCGGACTGATGGCGGCCGTTGCCGCCGGGGAAGAGGGCGCTTCGGTCACCCTTTTGGAACAAAACCCGGTCTGCGGCAAAAAAATCGGTATCACCGGAAAAGGCCGCTGCAACGTAACCAACACCGCTGATCTTCGGGAAATGCAGGAAAAGATCCCCCGGGGCGCAAAGTTTCTTCTTTCCGCCCTCTACGCCTTTCCTCCGGAAGAGGTGCAAAACTTTTTTCAATCTCAGGGCGTTCCCCTGAAAGTGGAACGCGGCGGTCGGGTCTTTCCCGTGTCAGACCGGGCGGGCGATATTGTCAAAGCCCTGGAAAAAGCCGCTCTCTCCCAAAGAAACGTTACCTTGAAGAAAAGCCGTGTCCTCTCCCTTCAAAAAGAAGCGGAAAGCTTTGCGGTCCATACCGAAAGCGGAACGGAGTTGTTTGACCGGGTCCTGCTTGCCACCGGGGGCGCTTCCTATCCCCTCACCGGATCCGACGGAAGCGGCTACGCCCTGGCTCGGGCTCTGGGCCACCGGATCCTGCCACCGCGCCCCGCTCTGATCCCCCTTATCGTAAAAGAATCCCTCTGCCGCGAGGCCATGGGCCTTTCTTTGAAGAACTGCGCCATCCGTGTGGAAACGGCAAGCGGCAAAAAGGTGTATGAGGATTTCGGAGAACTGCTCTTTACCCATTTTGGTCTTTCCGGGCCCATCATCCTCTCCGCCTCCTCTTTTTTGGATTTTGACCGGGAAGCGTTTTATCACCTTTATCTGGATCTCAAACCAGCCCTTACCGAGGATGCACTGGACCGACGGGTCCTATCGGATTTTGCGGAAAATCAGAACCGGGATTTTGTCAATTCCCTTTCTCGCCTTCTGCCTCAAAAGCTGATCGCGCCTCTGGTATCCCTCTCCGGAATCGATCCCCGTAAAAAAGTCAATCTCATCACCCGGGAAGAGAGGGGACGCCTGGTTCGCCTTCTCAAGAAGATCCCCCTGACCGTTACAGGTTCAAGACCTCTGAAAGAGGCCATCGTTACCCGGGGGGGCGTAGACTGTGGGGAGGTAAATCCACGCACCATGGAATCCCGGCTTGTACCCGGTCTGTATTTTGCCGGAGAAATTCTCAACGTAGACGCCCTGACCGGCGGCTTTAATCTGCAAATCGCTTTTTCCACCGGACATCTTTCGGGAAAGAGCATGACCTAAGGAGAACGAATATGGAACAAGAAACCGTGGGTCTTGCCCTGCGTTGCCACTTTGAAAAGACAGGACCCATTCGCTTCATCTCCCACCTGGATCTGACCCGCGCCTTTCACCGGGCTTTTGCTCGGGCCGATCTTCCCTTAAAATTCAGTGAGGGTTTTTCCCCCCATCCCAAATTTTCCTTTGCCTTGCCTCTCTCGGTAGGAACGGAAAGTCAAACGGAGCTTGCGGATTTTACCTTAAAACCCGGCTTTGAAATTTCGGCGGAAGAAGTGGCAGAGAAACTGCAGGCGCAAATGCCCGCAGGGATTCGGATCCGGAACGTAAAACCCCAGGGAGATAAATTTTCCCAAATCGCCTACGCTTCTTACGAAGTCACCCTGCCCCAGGCCGATCCTAACCTTGGAAATGAAGTGGCCCTGGCCGCAAAAGAACCCATGACGGTTCAGAAAAAGAACAAAAAGGGGAAAACGGTGGAAAAAGAAATCTCCTCCGGTATCCACTCTTTATCTGCACGACCTTGCAAATCCGGACTGATCTTGGACCTTGTCCTCTCCGCCAGCGGAGAAAATTACTTAAAACCGGAACTTTGCCTGGAAGCGCTCTCTTCTCGCCTCCCGGCGCTTAATATCACAGGGGCACGGATCCTGCGCACCGGAATTTTCCGACAGGACCTGACCTTGTTTGTTTGAACAACAGAAAGGAACTGACAATGGCAAACAAAGAAAACAACGGACTTCTGGATCAAATCACCCCCATGGACGTGGATTTTGCCAAGTGGTACACCGATATTTGCAAAAAAGCGGAATTGGTAGAATACACCAGCGTCAAAGGATGCATGGTAATTCGCCCCTACGGCTACGCCATCTGGGAAAACATTCAGCGCCTTTTGGACGGATATTTCAAAGAAAGCGGACATGAGAACGTGTGCATGCCCATGTTCATCCCCGAATCTCTTCTGCAAAAGGAAAAGGACCACGTACAGGGCTTTGCTCCCGAAGTGGCCTGGGTGACCCACGGCGGAAGCGAAGAATTGGAAGACCGGCTCTGCGTACGCCCCACTTCCGAAACCCTCTTCTGCGAGCACTACGCCAACATCATCCACTCTTACCGGGATCTGCCCAAGCTCTACAACCAATGGGTCAGCGTAGTGCGCTGGGAAAAGACCACCCGTCCCTTTTTGCGCTCCCGAGAGTTTCTCTGGCAAGAGGGTCATACCATTCATGAAACCGCACAGGACGCCATGGACGAGACCGTGCGCATGCTGAACGTCTACGCCGACTTCTGCGAAAAAGACCTGGCCATGCCTGTGGTCAAGGGCAGAAAGACCGACAGCGACAAATTCGCCGGTGCCGAGGCAACCTTTGCCATTGAAGCTCTCATGCACGACGGAAAAGCGCTCCAGGCCGGCACCTCTCATTATTTCGGAGATGGCTTTGCCCGCGCCTTTGACATTCAGTTTACTTCCCGTGACAATAAAAAGGAGTATCCTTTCCAGACCTCCTGGGGTGTTACCACCCGTCTGATCGGTGCCATCATCATGACCCACGGAGACAACAAAGGACTGGTCCTTCCCCCCAGAGTGGCTCCCGTTCAGGCCGTCATCGTACCCATCGCCCAGCACAAGGCAGGCGTTTTGGAAAAAGCCGAAGAATTAAAAGAAAAGCTGGCTTCTTCCTGTCGGGTCAAGCTGGACGCTTCCGAAAATTCCCCCGGCTGGAAATTTGCTGAATACGAAATGAAGGGAGTCCCGGTCCGTGTGGAACTGGGTCCCAGAGACATTGAGAACGGCGTATGCGTTCTGGTCCTGCGTCACAACGGAGAAAAGAGAACGGTATCCATTGAAAACGTGGCAGAAGAGATACAGCAAGCGCTCCTTGACGTCACCAAAGGGCTCTACGAAAAAGCCCTGGAAAACCGGAAAAAGAAGACCTATTCCTGCCTGAGCCTGGAAGAAATCCAAAAGGCCCTTGAGGAAAACGGCCCCGGCTTTGTGTCTGCACCCTGGTGCGGAGACGTGGAATGCGAGGACAAAGTAAAAGAAGTAACCGGAGTGGGCAGCCGCTGCATGCCTCTGGATGAACAGGAAAACGTAGAAGGCAAATGCGTATGCTGCGGAAAAGACGCCAAGCACATCGTTCTCTGGGGCATCGCCTATTAAACAAAAAAGGAATAAAGATCATGCTGGAACAAATCCGAGCTCTGAAAAAGAAAAAAAATGCCCTGATCCTGGCTCACTACTACGCCCCCTTGGAAATTTGGGAGGTGGCGGACTTTGTAGGAGACAGCCTTGAGCTTTCCCGAAAAGCCGCACAAGCCAAGGAGGATCTCATTATCTTTTGCGGGGTAAGCTTCATGGCGGAATCTGCCAAGATCCTCAATCCCAAAAAGAAGGTCATCCTTCCCGTCTCTCACGCTCACTGCCCCATGGCGGAAATGATCGACGCCCAAGCGCTTCGTGCTTTAAAGCTGGAACACCCTCAAGCCGCGGTGATCTGCTACGTAAACTCCTCTGCCCAGGTAAAAGCGGAAAGTGACATCTGCTGCACCTCTGCCAACGCCGTAACGGTAGCCAGATCCCTTGAGGCAAAAGAGATCATTTTCGTACCGGACCGAAATCTGGGCTCGTACGTGGCAAGTCAGATCCCGGAAAAGAAATTTCATTTTATCGAAGGCTACTGCCCCATTCATAACGCCTGCACCGTGGAAGACCTGAAACGGGCAAAAGATGCTCATCCCAATGCCCTTGTAGCCTCCCATCCCGAGTGCGGCCCGGGTACAGAAGACCTTTCCGACTTTGTGGGCTCCACCACGGGAATTTTAAAATTCTGCCGGGAAAGCCAAGCCGGGGAATTTATCATCGGCACGGAAACGGAGATCGTTCTGGCTCTGAAAAAAGAGCTTCCGGAAAAGAACTTTTACCACGCCAAAGAAGACTTTGTTTGCGAAGATATGAAGAAAAACACCCTTCCCACTCTCCTTGCCGCTCTGGAAACGGAACAGCATGAGATCATCCTGGAAGAAGACGTGCTCTCCCGAGCAAGGAAAGCCTTGGAAAATATGATCCAACTGTAAAAAGAGGTACCCATGCGTAGATACTTATATCCCGACCTGGCCTCGTTTTCCCAGCTTCCAAAGAAGCAGTACGACGTCATCGTTGTGGGAAGCGGCATCGCCGGGCTCTATGCGGCCCTGAACCTGGATCCTAAGAACCGGGTAGCGATCTTAACGAAAAACGAATTGAAGGATTCCAGCTCCTGGCAAGCCCAAGGGGGCATTGCTGCGGTGCTCACCGAGGAAGACTGCTTTCAGCTCCACGTAGAAGACACCCTCACCGCCGGTGCGGGTCTGTGCAAAGAAGAAGCAGTAAAGGTCCTGGTGGAAGAAGGGCCGGAGAATATTCACACCCTGGAGGAGTGGGACGTCCCCTTTGACTACAACGAGTCGGGACGGTTGATCTTGGGTCGGGAAGGCGGACACCGTCTTCGCCGCATCGCCCATTGCGACGGGGATGCCACCGGAAGAGAAACCACCAAGCGGCTGGGCGAGATCATTCTCACCCGCGAAAACATTCATCCTCATTTCCGCCACACCATGGTAGACCTGATCACCGATGAGACCGGAGTACGGGGCGTGATCGTCTATGACGAAGAAAAGCGCACCTATTGGTTCTTCTCAGCCCCTCACGTGATTCTTGCCACCGGCGGTATCGGTCAGCTCTATGCTCACACCACCAATCCCCGGGGTGCCCTGGGGGACGGTATGGCCTCGGCCTTCCGCGCAGGAGCGGCTCCGGAAAACATGGAAATGGTCCAGTTCCACCCCACCACTCTCATGGCCGGGGAAACGGAAGGGCGCCTCTTTCTTATCTCCGAAGCAGTTCGGGGAGAGGGTGCGATCTTGAGAAACGGTCGGGGAGAAGCCTTCATGCAAGGCAAACACCCCATGGCAGATCTGGCGCCCCGAGACATCGTAACTCGCTGCATTTTAAAAGAATTGCGCCGTACCGGGGAGGATCGAGCCTTTTTGGATTGCTCCAACATGACTCGCGAGTTTTTCTTCCGGCGCTTTCCAAACATCTCCGCCCAGTGCGAAAAATTGGGCATTGAGCTGACTGGAGACTACATTCCCATTCACCCTGCCCAACACTATTTTATGGGCGGCATCCAAGTGGATCTGTGGGGCAAAACCGGAGTACCCGGGCTTTATGCCTGCGGAGAAGTGAGCTGTACCGGTGTTCACGGAGCCAATCGCCTGGCTTCCAATTCCATGCTGGAATGTTTGGTCTTCGGTCGCCGTTGTGCCTTAAGCATTGACAACACGCCCCGGCCTGTTCAAGACACCGTTCTCGCTCCCGTACCCGAAAAAGCTCCTCTCTCGCTTTCCTCAGAAGAGATCCGGGCGGATCGGGCGAAACTGAAAAAGACCCTGTCCCACGCGTTTGGCCCCGTTCGTCGCCGGGGACAGATGAAGTACGGCCTGGAGATTTTGTCTGCTTTGCAGCAAAAGTACGATCAAGTGCTTTGCCAGAGTCTGGCCGCTGTGGAAATGTGCAACATGACCCTGATCGCCCATGAAATCGCCAAAGCCGCCATGGCTCGTACCGAGAGCGTGGGTGCCCACTACATTGAAGAAGAAAAGGAGAGCCTTTGATTATGATGGATCTGAATTTGGAAGATCTGATCGCCCGTTCCCTCAAAGAGGATGTGGGAACCGGAGACATCACCACCAATTCCACCGTTCCGGAGGACAAAGAGATCACCGGTCGTTTCGTGGCAAAAGAGGCAGGAATCCTCTGCGGAATCGAGGTCTGCCGAGCCGTATTCGCCTTCGTGGATTCCCGGATTCAGTTCAAAGCTTTGAAAAAGGACTCGGATCCTGTGGAAAAAGGCGAGGTCATCGCCACCATTGAAGGGCCAGCCCGGTCCATTTTGACCGGAGAGCGTCTTTCCCTCAACCTTTTGCAGCACATGAGCGGCATTGCCTCCCGCACCCACGAAGCCGTAATGCAGATCCAAGGCACGCGGGCCCGCATCGCCGACACGCGGAAGACCACCCCGGGCCTTCGAGTTCTGGAAAAATACGCGGTAAAATGCGGCGGCGGCTCCAACCACCGCTTCAATCTGGCAGACGGCGTTCTCATCAAAGACAATCATATCGTATCCGCAGGCGGCATTGAAAACGCCGTCCGCATGGCCCGGGAAAATATTCCCCACACCTTGAAGATCGAGGTAGAGGTAGAAACCTTCGAGCAGCTTCAAGAAGCCCTCTCGTCCGGTGCGGACATTATCATGCTGGATAACATGTCCTGCCCCGACATGAAATTAGCCGTAGAAATGGTAGCAGGTCGCGCTCTCACCGAAGCCAGCGGTAACATGGGTGAAAAAGATCTGAGGGAAGTGGCGGAGACGGGAGTAGATATCATCTCCATCGGTGCCCTTACCCACTCCGTCAAAGCTTTGGATATCAGCTTGAAATTTACTTGGAATTAAATTTATTTTCCCAGATAAGAACGATGAAAAAAGTGCCCATCCGCAAAGCGGATGAGCACTTTTCTTTTTGTTTCTTTTGGAAACGCATCTCCTATGCTTGTTCTGTCCCGATCCTTCTGAAAGCTTACTTTGCCCGAAAAATGGCTCGCAAAAATCCTCTCAAAAAACGGGGAGATTTGAATACAAAAATTTTCATGGTTGCCCTCCTTATGATTTCGAAAACAAAATGCCCGCCGTTACAATGACGCCTGCCTCCAAAACGATCAAAACCGTTTCCGGCAGAAAAAAAGCCACCAAGATTCCGCACCCAAAGGCCATAACCCCGATTCCAACCGTTTTTGCTGTTCTGCTCATGATTTTTCTCCCAAAAGATGGTTTTCTGTTTCTAGTGTATGCAAGAAAACAAAAAAGGTTTCCCGTTCTCAAAAGATTCCCATGGGGCATATTCTAAAATGAGGTGAAATCCATGAAAAAAGAGAAAAAGAAAAAACATGCAGAAAACACTCTCCCCTCCCCTCCCAAGGAGACCCGGCGATACTGGGGCCAAACTCCCCTGGGTACGGTTACCTCCCGAATTTGGAGCGGAAAATTCAGTAACAAGAGCACCGTGGCTTTTTCCCTCTCTCTCCCGGAAATGGACCTGGAAAATTTCCATGAGACCCGGGACTTTTTGGAACAGCTTCGGGATTGTTTTCTCCTCTTTCTCTCCCAAAAAAGCCAAATCGAAAAAGACGGCGTGACCTTTGGAGGTCTTTCCTTCCATTGGGAAAAGGACGGGCTTTTTCTCTCCTTTTGCTACGGCCCTTTTTCCGAAAGGGAATTCTTCCCCTTCGCCCGGCTCACCCTGTCCCCTACAGGAGCCCTTGTGAAGATCGATTCCGGCAAACAAAAAGCCCCTCGGGCAAAACGCCCGAGGGGAAACCGATCCACTATTCTTTCACGCCCTTCATGGTAAGGCTGATCTTCTTTTTTTGCACATCCACCGCCAGCACCGCCACCTTCACCTGATCTCCCACGCTCACCACCTGGGAAGGATGACGAACAAAGTTCTGGGAGAGCTGAGAAATATGGACCAGACCGTCCTGGTGCACCCCGATGTCCACAAAGGCACCGAAATCGCAGACGTTACGCACCACTCCGTGATACACTTCGCCCTCTTTTAAGTCCTCCAGGCTCAAAACGTCGGAGCGCAAAACGGGCTGCTGAAAATCGTCCCGCAAGTCTCTTCCGGGCTTTTCCAGCTCCCGAATAATGTCGTTTAAGGTGATCCTGCCAATACCAAGTCTTTCCGCCAAAGCATCCTTGCCCTGTTTTTCACACCAGGCATCCAAACCCGGAACACCCTCTTTTCCCAAGTCCTTGGGGTCAAATCCAAAGGCGGCCAAAAGGGCTCGGGCAGCGCCGTAGCTCTCCGGGTGAACGCCCGTATTATCCAGAGGCTCTTTTCCCCCTGGCACTCGCAAAAAGCCGGCGCACTGCTGAAAAGCCTTGTCTCCGATCTTTGGTACTTTTTTCACCTGACCCCGGCTCTCAAAAGCGCCGTTTTCTTCCCGCCAGGCCACCACGTTGCGAGCCGCAGCCTTTCCGATCCCCGCCACGTAGGAAAGAAGCATAAAGGAAGCGGTGTTCAGATCCACTCCCACCTGGTTCACGCAGTTTTCCACCACCCCTCCCAGGGCCGCCTCCAGACGGGCACTTTTTAAATCGTGCTGATACTGACCCACGCCAAGACTTTTAGGCTCGATCTTTACAAGCTCCGCCAAGGGATCCTGAAGCCGGCGGGCGATGGAAATGGCAGAGCGCAGCGTCACGTCATAATCCGGAAATTCCTCCGCTCCCAGGGGGGAGGCAGAGTACACCGAAGCTCCCGCTTCGGAGACCATGGTATATTTTACAGAAAGCTGATTTTTGCGGATCAAACCTGCCACAAAGATCTCACTTTCCCGGCTGGCAGTACCGTTGCCAATGGCCACGGTATCGATCCCCCATTTTCGGATGAGAGAGAGCACCTTTTTCTCGGCTTCTTCCACCTTTTCCAAAGGTTTTGTGGGATAGATCACTCCATGATCCAACACCTTTCCCGTGGGATCTACTACCGCCAATTTACAGCCGGTGCGATAGCCCGGGTCAAAACCCAAAACGGTCTTTCCTTTAATGGGCGGTGCCAAAAGAAGATTCTTCAGGTTGTCGGAAAAGACCACCAACGCCTTTTCCCCGGCCTCTTCCGTCAACTCTCCCCGCTTCTCTCTCTCCAGAGAGGGAAAGATCAGGCGGCGGTAGCTGTCTTCCAGAGCTCTTTGCATCTCCTGGGCGTAAGTGGAGGAAACGTTCACAAGGCGCTTTTTTAGAAGAGAGAGGGCAAGATCCTCCGGCATCAAAAGGCTCACCTTTAAGATCCCTTCCTTTTCGCCTCGGTTCGCCGCCAGAATCCGATGGCCGGGAAGATTGCGGATCTCTTGAGAAAAATCGGCGTACATGGTATATACGCCAATGTCTGTCTCTTCCACTTGGGTGGTAACCAATTTTCCTTCTCGGTTGAGGATCCGGCGAAGCTGTCCGCGGATCTCGGCGTCGTCAGAAATATCCTCCGCTACAATATCAAGAGCTCCCTGAATGGCCTGGTCTACCGTGAGAACTTCCCTCTCTTCCGAAAGGTATTCTCGGGCCAGATCCTCCAGCGCCTTTCCTTGGCCTTGTTCCCAAACGATCTTGGCCAAAGGCTCCAATCCTTTTTCCCGGGCAACGCTTGCCCGGGTTTTTCTTTTGGCCCGGAAGGGGCGGTAAAGGTCCTCGATCTCCGCAAGGATCGCCGCACGGTCCAGAGCCAAGCGGATCTCTTCCGTCATTTTTCCCTGCTCTTCAATGGCCTTGTGCACTTCCTCCCGGCGCTTCTCCAAGCCACGCAAATATTCCAAGCGCTCCGCAAAGCGCCGCAGAGTCACATCGTCCATGGCGCCGGTTTTCTCCTTCCGGTACCGGGCGATAAAGGGAATGGTGTTCCCCTCGTCCAAAAGGGTGGTAACCGCCTCACAGCGCTCCGGCGAAAGAGAAAGTTCCTTTGCCAGGGTTTCGGTAATGTTCATAACAGATCCTTTCTAAAGAAAATGATAAATCCAATCGTCTTTCAGTGTGCTTCTTTGGAAAAATAGGCGCTTACAAGGCGGATGATCCGGCTGTAGGAAACCGTCCCCTCCTCCTGACCCATGGACTGAAGGTAAGCGGAATTGGTTTTGTCCGCCACCTTGGCTGCCACGGAATCCCGATAGGGCTGGAAAAACCGGCTGTATGCCGCCCAATCCCGAAAAAGAAGCGGGTGGGTATCCTTTAAAATCGCCTGGGTCCTTGCCGGGTCAAGGGCATTGCATACCGTCATAAGGTCATCGGCCACAAAGCTTGCCCCACAATAGCGCAAATAAGGGTCTTCCGATTCCAGAAGTACCACTGCCGCCAAAAAATTGCACTCGTTTTCCGGAGCGATCCCACGGGCATGGGCCGTTTCGTGGGAAAGGGTGGCCGTAACGATAAAATGAGGATAATTGGTATTCACGTTGGCCTCTCCGGTAAAAAAGCCGTACACCCCGGAAATGTGGGTGTAGGTCATCCATGGCGAGGAAAGAAACGTCTTAGCCGGAAAGCCATCACTCTGATAAAAACCGTTTTTCTCTCCAAAGGCCCCGGCTGCGTTCCGTACGGAGCTCATCACTTGTCTCAAATCAGGGGCAACGCTCTCTCCCTTTTCATCGACGGGAATCTGTGGTGCCACTTCATTGACCACGTCGCAAAGGCTCTCCAAAGCGAAAAACACCGCTTCCCGGTCGACTCCCTCCAAATCCAGCCCCATCTCCCAAGCTACGGAAAAGCGAGAATAGGAAGAAGCAAAGGTGAGCGCAAACAGATTCACCACAGAAAGCAAAATGACAGGGACTGCCAAAAGATAGTTAAGGTTCCTCTTTCCTACCGACTTTCCCCGAATCTTTTTCACCAAACACACAGCCCCCCACGCCAAAAGAAACAGAAGATACAGCACGAAAGCGGCCACGAGAGTTTCAAAAAGAGAAAACGGAAAAATAGAGGAAAAGGCCCCTAAAAGAATTCGGAAGAAGGCCGCAGGGCCCATGGCAAACCACCGGGAAAAAGCCGGAGAGAGGCGAAAGGAGACCATGAGAGCGATGCAAAACACGGTGATCAGAAAAAAAGATGTCAATCCCCGATGCCGACACATCCGGTCCTTGAAATTTGCCATATCACCCCTCCTTTTCCATCTTTTCTTTCATTTTACCCCAAACCGGGATTCTTTTCAAGCGTCAGGATTCCAAAGATCAAAAACTTTTCATTTTTTCTTTCTGAAAAAAGGCTTGACAAAAGCCGAAGAGTTTGGTATGATAGCTTTATCGATTTAGCACGCTAAATCGATAAAGGAAAAAAGAAAAGAAATTGCGAGGAAATAACGATGAAAAAATTGTTTGCCCTTCTCTTGGCTCTGGTAATGGTATTCTCCTTTGCCGCTTGCGGACAGGAGAACAAAAACGGTGACGAAAGCGGCAGCGCCTATGCAGATCTTTCCATCATGCCCGGCGTAGAGCTTGGCGTGGAAGAGTACGCCATTGCCTTCCGCAAAGACAGCGACATGGTCGCCAAGGTAGATGCGATCTCCAAGACCCTCTTTGGAAACGGAACCATCCGCACGATCGCGGAAAAATACGGTCTGACCGATCAGGTGATCCCTGAGTTCAAAGCGGCAGAGGGCAATGAAGTTGCCGGCGATTGGGCCAAGATCCAAGCCGCCGGAAAAATGCGCATCGGCGTTACCGATTACGATCCCATGGACTACCTGGATGAAAACGGCAAATGGATCGGCTTTGACGCAGAATATGCAGAAGCGGTCTGCAAAGAACTGGGCGTTACCGCAGAATTTGTGGTAATCGACTGGAACACCAAGCTCATGAGCCTGGAGACCGGTGCCATTGACTGCATCTGGAACGGCATGACCGTCACCCCCGAGATCACCGCCGCCGCCAGCGTCACCGGCTCCTACATGAAGAACTACCAGGTGGTGGTAGTCAAAGACGCTGAGCAATTCCCCACTCTCGCTTCTCTCAAGGGTAAGAAAATTGCCGTAGAAGGCGGTTCTGCCGGACAGAAGGCTGCCGAAGCGGACGCCAACCTTTCTGAACAGGTGGTAGAAGTCCAGGATCAGGCCACCGCACTGCTCCAAGTAAAATCCGGTGCAGCAGAAGCCTGTGTCATTGACTTTGTCATGGCAAAGACCTTAGTCGGCTAAAATTAAGTCGAAATTGACTTTGCGAGAAACAGAGTGAGGGAGCTTTCCCTCACCCTGTTTTTTCCTCGTTTACGGAAAGGATTTTCTCATGTTCCTATTGGTTCACCCCACCTTTTGGACGGTCACGCACCAACTCTTTGACTTTTTCGTGACCAAAACTCTGGCTATCTTCGGAATTACCCTCCTCTTTGCTCTTCCCCTGGGCCTTCTCATCGCCTTTGGGTCAATGAGCCGCTTTTTCCCCATTCGTTGGCTCTGCCGCACTGTGGTCTGGATCATCCGGGGTACCCCCCTGTTGCTCCAGCTTTTGGTGTTCTATTACGGACCGGGCCTCTTATTCGGTTGGTCTCTTCTGGAGGTTCCCACTGCAGTATACCTCACCTTCAGTATCAACTACGCCTGCTATTTCTCAGAGATCTACCGGGGGGGCATCGAAGCCATTCCCAAAGGGCAATACGAGGCCGGTGCGGTTTTAGGGATGAAAAAAGGTCAGATCTTTTTTCGCGTGGTGCTTCTCCAGGTTATCAAAAATATCCTGGCACCCATTTCCAACGAGGTCATCACTCTGGTAAAGGATACCTCTCTTGCCCGGATCATCACCTATTACGAGATCATTTACAAAGCGGAGAGCTATATCAAAACCGCCGGATTGATCTGGCCCCTGTTTTATACCGCGGTCTTCTACCTGGCCTTCTGCGGTCTGTTGACTCTCCTGTTCCACGCCGCGGAGAAAAAGCTCTCCTATTTTAAGGCATAACGGAGGGGAAATCATGGCATATTTTGAAGTAAAAGACGTAGAAAAAAGTTTTGGAAAGACCAAAGTTCTCAAGGGCATCGATTTTTCCATGGAAAAGGGACAGGTGGTTTCCATCATCGGCTCTTCCGGAAGCGGAAAAACCACCCTACTTCGTTGCATCAATTTTTTGTGCGAACCGGATGGGGGAACCTTTTTCCTGGAGGGAGAACCTCTGTTCACCGCACAGGAAAAGCTAACGGACCGGCAGATCCGGCAAAAACGGATGCATTTTGGGCTGGTGTTTCAGCAGTTTAATCTTTTTCCTCAGTATAACGTTATGGAGAACCTGTGCCTGGCTCCTCGCCTTCTTGCCAAAGAACGGGAAGACTGGCACACAAGAAAAAAAGAGATCCTGGCGGAAATTTCTGAAAAAGCCCAAGAAATTTTATCTCAAGTCGGTCTCACAGAAAAAGCCAAAAACTATCCCTGTGAACTTTCCGGAGGCCAGCAGCAAAGGGTCGCTATTGCCCGAGCCCTGATGCTCTCGCCAAAAATTCTCTGCTTCGACGAGCCGACCTCTGCCCTGGACCCGGAATTGACGGGCGAGGTGCTGAAAGTTTTGAAAGAATTGGCACAAAAGAAGATCACCATGATCATTGTCACCCACGAAATGTCCTTCGCCCGGGAGATCAGCGACCACGTGGTCTTTATGGCGGATGGGGTCATTGCGGAGGAAGGATCACCGGAAGAGATCTTCAACCACCCAAAAAGCCCCCGACTTCAGGCCTTTTTGGCAAAAACCCAAGCGTAACGCCCCGGGGGTGTGATCTAAAAACCCAAAAAGATGAAAAAGAGTGCGAATGAGCCAAACGCCCATTCGCACTTTTTTTGGATACCCAAAAGATAGCTTCTCTTAATAAAAAATAGGTTTTACAACAGCCGGTCCCATCTTTTTACCGGTCCCACCTCTCCCGTTCCTCGCGATCGGAAAAATTCCGGCGTTCCCAGGCCTTCTCGTCACGCCAGGGACAAGAGGCCGGCCACAGGCCCGTATTGGAAGTGTCTTGTGTTTCCAGTGTTTCCTGTATTTCCTGAAAAACGGGAACCTCTTGATTTTGATCCGGGGATGCGGATAATGGCTGCTCCGGCGAAGCGGCGATATTGAAAGATCCGGAAGTAGGCAGACACCCGTTCTCTACAGCCCGCACCAGAGCCGTCAGGCGTGTACGTGTGGCATTTCCCACCACCCCATCCGCAGTCAACCCCAGAAGTCTTTGAAAAATACGGACCGCTTCTTCTGTGGCTCTGCCGTACTGCCCGTCTACCGAAACCCGTGGAATGGGAGAAATCGCCTGACCAACCAGATTCAGACTACTCTGGAGCCCTCTGACGTCCGCACCCGCAGAGCCGTAGCGCAAAACACGGCCTGTTTGTGTGGGACCGTTATCCAAACACCCGGAGGCGATGGAGCCAAACACCCGATTTAACGCATTCCAGGTATCTCTCCCCACCACGCCGTCGGTACTTAAACCGAAGATTCTCTGAAATTCTCGCACCGCTCTTTGAACGCGGCTACCGTAAATTCCGTCCTCCGCCAGAGAGGGAATGGTCGCAAACACCGGCCGAATACGGTTCAAAAGCTTTTGTACGTACAGAACCTCTTCCCCTTGGCTGCCCACTCGCAAAAGAAACCCGGGATAGGGTTCAATGGTGATACTTCCACCCTCGGTGATGTTCAAATAGACCCGCACGATCTCATTCCAGGTGTTCTCCCCCACGACCCCGTCCACAAAAAGGCCGTAATAGGATTGAAACGCCCGGACCACATTCTCTGTGCTTCTGCCAAAGATCCCGTCAATGGCAATATCCGGGATAAAGGGATTGAAAGCGGCGATGTTCTTTAAATAAAACTGCAGCGTCTGCACGCCGGTACCCGTATCTCCAAAACGAAGGATCCCGGGGAAGGAATTGTCGTCGTATACCGGCCTTTCTCCTTCGCTGTTTAATTCCGCCAACTTTTTCACCGCTGTGTAAATAAAACTGATTCGATACCAAGTGGATTTCCCAACGATCCCATCCTGAGTCAGATTGAAAATGCTCTGAAAGGTCCGGACTGCTGCCTGGGTCTGAGCGCCAAAGACCCCATCCACCGAAGAGATGGCGGGAATGGAAGGGTAGTTGATCCGAATTCGATTCAATTGCTGTTGAATGATGCGCACAGAATTGCCGGAAGACCCCAGGGAAAGAGGAGAACCGGGATAGGAGGATTCAATACCGCGGATTTCATTGGTCTGAACCACCTCCACGTCCCCATAATAAAATTGCAAGATCTCTTCCACCGACAGGCCGTTGTTGGCCAGGGACACCGTTCCCCACTGAGAAAGACCCGGGCAGGTAACGGTACTTCCGTTACAGTATTCCGCATAAAAGGGATCGATCCGTCCGGGGCGGCGAATGTACCGATTGAAGATCTCATCGACAATGCGAGATATGTTGTCAAAAATATTGCGCCCGTAAACAAAGTACTGATCGTATGCGGTGGAATTGGTAATGTTAAAGTTATATCCACGGGAGGGATACCATTCCGTAAAGATCCGATTGAGAGCCAGGGAGATCTGGCAGAGAATATTTGCTCTCAGGCTCCGCTCCGGCCAGGTAGGGTAGACCTCACTGGAGGCTACGTTTTTGATGTAATCCACAAAGGGTACGGTCACATTGGAAGCATACGCATCCGGTGGCCCCAGGTGAACGGTGATCCGCTCGGGGATGAATACCCGGGTAAGGATCCTTTCATCCTCATCTGGTCGCTGCCGAACGGAAATGTCCGGCACGGTGGTAAGGGCGTGAGGACCGATCACATACTCGTTTACCTCGTTGTCTTCGCGGCCTTGGGGCATCATCTCCAGCGGAAGTTCGCTCTTTTCCCCCGCAAAGATCTGGATCCCTTTGACCCGAACGGTAATAAAACCCGGCGCTATGACCGTAGCGTCACAGGTGGAATACGGAAGAGCGCTCTCCTGAGGAGACAGGGAGAGGGCAGGGTCCGGCGCATCGATGAAAAATTCCCGAGAAACCGATCCGTTATCGGCACTGACCTGATCTCGTCCCAGCTCCACTCCCTCCGGAGTGGTAATGATGATCGTGGCGCTTTCCACGGGAAATGCGCTCTCTGCGGCACGAACGGTAACAAAAATACTTCCTTGAGGCATAAAAGATCTCCTTTCGAGAAAAATTTCTTTTTTCCCAGTTTATGAATCTTTCCCCGTTTCTGTGAGAGATCCCCCTTGCACAATTGACAATTTCCGAAAAAAATGCTACAATACCCAAAATTTCAACGGAAGAGAGTGGAAAAAATGGCCTCCAAAAAAACCGTGGAAGTTCGTAGCATCGTATATGCGGCACTGTGTCTTGCCCTATGTCAGGTCCTGCCTTTTTTGACCAGCAACATTCCTCAAATCGGACAGCAATTTGCCCCCATACACTTTCCCGTTCTCCTGTGCGGCTTTATCGCCGGGCCCGTTTGGGGCGGTGTGGTTGGCTTGACAGCTCCCTTTTTGCGCACCTTGCTGTTTTCCGTTCCCGCGATCTATCCCCAGGCCATGCGCATGGCCGCAGAGCTTTGTGCCTACGGCATGGCCGCCGGTCTCTTTTATCGGTATCTGCCAAAAAAACCCTTTGGCATCTATTGCTCTCTTCTCTGCGCTCAATTCTTCGGGCGGATCGCTTGGGGAATCGCGCAGTTTTTCCTCAGCGTGTTTGACCCCGGACAGGAATTTTATTTGCAAATGGTGATCTCCCAAACCGTCCTGTCCTCCCTTTACGGCATCGTCATTCAGCTCCTTCTCATTCCGCCCATCGTCATTGCCATGCAACGGGCAAGATTTATTTCCAAGCACTAAAAAAAGAGACCCGGGAAATTTCCCCGGGTCTCTTTTTCTCTTAAAACCTCATTCTTCCTGACAGTGTGGACACAAACCGTAAAACTCTACGTGTCGGGACGAGATCACATAGCCGGAATTGGCAGAAAGGCGCGCCATTGCCTCTTTGGGAAAGGGGGCGTCGTAGATCCGGTTGCACCGGGTACAAATGATGTGGCAGTGATCCTCCGCGGCGCCGTCAAAGCGGTCCTCAGCTCCCACGTGGATGCGCAAGATCTCCCCCCGTTCGGCAGCGTCCTTCAAAACCCGATAGATCGTAGCCTTGCTGATGGTGGGATATTCCTTTTTCAGATCCTCATAAAGTCTCGTGGCCGACGGATGATCCTTGCGGGAGGCCAATGCGGAAAAAATAGCTCTTTTTTGAACGGTATTTCTCGTTTGCAATCATCCTTCTCCTTACATATTAAGATTCATTACTATTACAGTATAACTCATTTTTTCTCTCCCGTCAAGAGAAGAAGGATTTTATCTTGAAATCTTTGGAGCAATATGGTAAAATGTCTGTGAATTAACTTCTGTTTTGGAGGTTGTATGGATCTGAGTGTAATTATTCCGGTTTACAATGCACAAGCCACTCTCCCCGGAACGCTGGATTCCCTTTTGGCACAAAAGACGGATTTTCCCTGGGAGATCGTGGCCGTTGACGACGGCTCCACGGACGAAAGTCTTGCCATTTTATCCGATTATGAAAAAAAAGCTGCGAAACAAAATCTGTCCCTACGTGTGTTCACCGGCCCCAACCGGGGGGTTGGAAGAACACGGAACCGGGGGCTTGAGGAGGCCCGTGGCCGGTGTATCACATACCTGGACTCTGACGATTCCCTCCTGCCCGGAGCTCTCTTGCGGGCCATGACAAAGAAAAAGGAACAAGGTGCCCGGATCCTGGTTTTCGATTCCCAGCTCCTCTTTCCCGACGGAAAAACCCAGCCCCTTCCCGCTTCCCCCCATCCGGGAGGCAAAATGTCCCTGAGAGATTATATGCTCTCCCAACCATCCCCCTGCAACAAGATCGTAGATCGAGATCTCTTTTTCCAAAACCGCCTTTTCTTTGAAGATGGCATTTTGTATGAGGACCTGGCTCTGATCCCCGCCTTGGGGTGCGCGTGCAATCAGGGAGAGATCTATTACCTGAAAGAATCCCTTCACCTTTATTACCAGTCCCAATCCTCCATTATGCGTTCCCCGTATTCCGAAAAAAAGCTGGATATCTTTCCCGCTCTGGATGCTCTTTTTAAAAACGCCCCCGGGCAGACCCTTGAAGTGGAATACCTGACCTGGCTCCACCTGTACCGAAATTTTGTCTGGATCTTCTGGGAAGCCGGGAAGACGGAGGAGATCCGGAAAATGAATCGCTACATGAAAGAACGGTTCCCCCACTGGAAAGAAAACCCTCTGGTGCGGGAAAATCACACCGGAAAAGAGCGCTGGATCGCCGGACTCATTTACGGCGGCCACTTGAATCTGCTTCGACTCTGGAAAGGATAAGCAAAATGACCGTTTTCAAAAACAAGCGCAGTTATCAGATCCTCTTTCAATGGGGAATCGTAATCCTGCCCATCCTTGAGATCTACCGAAGCTTCTTTGGAGATACGATCCAATTGGGCTTTCTCGCTTTGGAGGAGGCTCTTCTCCTGGTTTGGGCGGGTACGCTTTTTGGCGCAGGTGTGGTATTTTCTTTTTTGGAAAAAAGAAAGAAGGCTTTGATTCTGACCGGAGGATACTGTCTCCTGTTTTTTGTTTATTTGATCCTCCACGCCTGGAACGCCTCCCGTTTTGATTCTTCCCTTCTTCCCGGAGCGTCTCCCAGCTTGATTCGGGAAGCCTATTATACGCTTCGCATGTATCTTGCCCCACTTTGTTTGGTTCTGGGCGCCATTCTTTTAAAAATGCCCAAAAAACGGATCTTGACAGGAATCTTGGGCGCGGCCTGGGTCATTTCGCTATCCATTGTTTTCACCGATCTTTTGGGAATCTCCTTTGCCTCGTACGCAGACGGAAATCAGGTGGTATCCGGGGGATTTTTCTCCTGGTTTACCTTACCGGACAATGCGGATTTTGCCCTTTTCACCGCCAAAGGACCTTTCCATAGCGCCAACGATATGGGCGCGGTGCTTTTCGGGCTGACTCCCTTTGTCGCCTTTTCTGCCTTAAAACGTGGGAAAATTTTGGATTATCTCCTCCTTGCTTTCACGGGACTTGCAGCAGTCATGGTAGGAACGAAGATCGGCTCCTACGGATTTGGCATGGTCCTTGTGGGAATGATCATTCTCGCCCTGTACGACCTTCTCTTTAGCAAAGGAGAAAAAAAGGACTGGAAAAAGCTGATCCTTCCCGCCCTGATCTTTGGGCTCTACATTCCCCTTCTTCTCCTGTCTCCCGGAAAAAGACTTCAGGACGTACGCAACGCGCAGGCCCAGGATTCTTTCCGACCCACAGAAAATGCCGGACAGGTCTCTCAGGTCACCGAAAAAGATACAGAAAGCTCCTTTACCCCGGAGGACACCCAGCATCTGGAATCCTATTTGAAGGAACATTACTGGGATCACTTTATTGATCCCTGGTTTTTGGAATTGTACCCTGTCTCAGGTGACGTGGAATTCTGGGCAAAGGTCACCGGCCGCCCCAATACCGAAAACGGGGATTCCCGGGACTTTAAAGTGGAAATGATACAGCGCATCGCACAGCGAAACGACCGAAGCCTGGACAAACTTTTGGGTATCGGTCACACCTCAGGCGTGCCTTACGCAGAACGGGATTACCTCTTCCAGTTCTACTTATTTGGCTGGGCAGGCCTTTTGGTTCTCTTTCTGCCTTTTGTCGCCCTTCTTTTCTGGAACGGAAAGGATCTGATCCTCTCCCTTTTCTCAAGAAAACCCCTTCTCCTATCGGCTGCCACCTTTCTTTCTCTGGTGGCCTATTTTGCCACGGCCTGGTTTTCCGGACACGTGTTTGATACCCAGTTCACCACCTATTTTCTCTGTGTGTCCGGTGCGGCCCTGATGGCCGAAAAAAACCATGAAGTCTAACGCTTCCCGGTCCGCCCTCTCGATCCGGAATATTCTCTCCGGATTTGTCAACCGCGCTCTTACCAGCCTTCTCAAGCTTCTGGGACGGATCGTGTTCTTTCGCTTTTTGTCTCCGGAGCTCTATGGAGTCAGCGGACTGTTTTCCAACGTACTGGGTCTTTTGGCCCTGGCAGAATTGGGCATTGGCACCGCCATCACTTTCAGCCTTTATAAACCCATTGCCGAAAAAGACCAGGAGCGTATTCGCACCCTCATGGCCTTTTATCGAACCGCCTACCGCACCATTGCCTTGGTGGTGCTGGCGCTCGGTCTTGGTCTTATGCCCCTTTTGCCAAAGCTCATCCGAGATTATCAGGGAATCGATCACTTTTATCTCATTTACCTGATCTTCCTTGCCAATCTTGTCATCGACTATCTGCTCTCCTGGAAACGGACTCTTGCTACCGCCTCCCAGGAGGGATATCGGATCGTTCCTTTCACCACCGGTTTTGAAGCTCTGATCTGTATTCTGCAGATCCTTGTCATTCTTCTTTTTCACAAGACACCTCTCTGTTTTCTCATCTATCTTGCCGTTCAGACCTTGTGTATTTTGATACAAAATCTGGCCATCAACCGATACCTGGACCGGGTGTATCCCATTTTGTGTCAAACCCGAAAGCCACTTCCTCTCCCATCGGAGGAAAAAAAGAGCATCTTCATCAACGTCAAGGCTCTTCTTTACCACAAAATCGGGAGTGTTGTGGTAGCGGGAACGGACAATCTTCTCATCTCCCGCCTGGTGGATCTTGTGACCGTAGGCTTCTACAGCAACTACGCCGCCATGATCTCTACCATAGCGGGGCTGGCTTATTTGTTCGTAGGCAATACCACCGCCTCCTTCGGCAATCTCATTGCCAAAGAAACACCGGAGAAGCGATGCGCGGTCTTCGAGGAACTGCTGTTTTTCTACTACGCTCTTTACGGCGTGGGCTCTGCTTTCTTTCTCACCGCTTTTCAGCCCTTTATCATCCTGTCCTACGGAGAAAGCGCCCTCCTCTCGTTCCCGGTGGTGGCGCTGGTGGTCATTTCCAACTTCTACCTTTTGGGTCTGACCTACGCTTTGGACGTAGTGAAAAGCGCCGCTGGCCTTTACGACCAGGACAAATGGGTCCCTCTGGCCCAGTCGGCAGTAAATTTGGCCGTGAGCATCCTTTTGGGAATGAAGATCGGCCTGGCCGGCATCTTTGTGGGAACGCTGGTCTCCACTTTCATTCCTCTTTTGGCAAAGCCGTGGATCATCTACAAAAACGTATTCGAAACGTCCCCTCGCACCTATTTTCTCAACCAGCTTTTTGAAATCGGCGTGGCGGTGATCCTGTGTCTTTCTTGTATCTTTTTCTGCGGTCTTATTACCTTCTCCTCTCCTCTTTTGCAGCTCTTGTTTAATCTGATCGTTACCGCTCCTATTTCCATCGGAGTGTTTCTCATCTTTCATCTGCGCTCGCCTCACCTTCCCTCGCTTCTTGCCCGAGCAAAAAGCCTGATCCGCCGAAATTCGGACTGAGAGGAAAATTCATGCCAAAACTTTCTTTTATCGTTCCCGTATATAACACCGCGCCCTATCTTTCCACTTGCCTGGATTCCCTTTTATCCCAGACTCGGAAAGATTTTGAGATCATCGCGGTAGATGACGGATCCACCGACCAGAGCCTTTCTATCCTCCAAAGCTATCAGGAACAAAATCCCCACTGCCTTCATGTGTTTCATCAGGAGAACGGTGGTCTTTCCGAAGCCCGGAACCGTGCCATGGCAGAAGCCCGGGGAGAATATCTGGCCTTTGTGGACAGCGACGACTTCATCCCCCCCGATTTTGCCCAGATTCTTTTAGAAAAGGCGGAAGGGGAAGATCTGGACCTTGTCCTCTTTGACTTTGATTATTACTATAGCGACAGACCCCCCGTTCCCGCCGCCCTCTCCAAGAATCTTTCTCCGGATCCCCATCGGGATGCCCTTCTCTCCAGCCCCATGGCCTGCACCCGTCTTGTGCGCCGACGCCTTTTTGAGGGGCTTTCCTTTCCCAAAGGCCTTTTGTATGAGGATCTTTCCTTGACTCCCAAGCTGCTGTTACAGGCAAAGAAGGTGGCCTATCTGCCTCAGGTTCTCTATCACTATTATCAAAGGCCCGGTTCCATCATGCACCGAGAGCGGTTTTCTGAAAAAATGCTGGATATTTTCACAGCCTTGGAATCCGTTTCGCACTACTATGAACGAATGGGTGCCTACGGGCGCTTTGAGCGAGAACTGGAGTATTTATACATCGAGCATCTCTTTCGGTCGGCGGCCCTGCGGTTCGCCCCCTTCCCCAATGCAAAACCCCTTTTTAAAAAGCTAAAAAGCGCGGTAGAATCGCGCTTTCCCCGTTGGAGGGAAAATCCTTATTGGAAACGATCGGGCCTGCCCTTTCGCCTGGTGGTGCATTGTGCCGCCGGAGGGCATTTTCGCCTCATACGAATTCTCGACCGCCTGAAAGGATAGAATTATGGAAGAGTTTAAGGTCAGCGTCATCGTCCCCGTTTACAAGGTGGAAGCCTACCTGGAAAAATGCCTGAATACCCTGGTGCACCAGAGTCTTTCGGATTTGGAGATCCTGGCGGTCAATGACGGTTCTCCCGACGGATGTCAAGCCATCCTGGAGCGCTTTCAAAAAAACTGGCCCGGAAAAGTGCAGATCTTCCAGAAGGAAAACGGCGGCCTTTCCGACGCGCGAAACTTCGGCCTGGATCGAGTCCGTGGGAAATACGTGGCCTTTTTGGACAGCGACGACTTTGTAGATCTGGATCTTTACCAACGCCTTTATGACAAAGCGGAAGAGACCGGAGCGGACGCCACCGCTTGCGACATTCTCTATGTTTGGCCGGACGGCAAGGAAAATCTGGTCTCCTCCGGTTTTCCAAGTCTTGCCCAAGGAAAGGACTTAAAAAAAGTCTTTACCCACTTTCACCCGGCAGTTTGGAACAAGCTTTACCGCACAGAAGTGCTAAAAGATTGCGGCGTTCGCTTTAAAAAAGGTGCTTATTTTGAGGACGTGGAATTTTCCCACCGTCTGTTCCCCTATTTCAAACGGATCGCCGCCGTGGAAACAGGCTGCATCCATTATCTCCAGCGGGAGGGAAGCATCACGGCAAAACCCGACCGGCGCCTGTTTGACTATCTGAGCAATTTTGAGAGCATCCTCTCGTTTTATAAAGAAAACCGTCTTCTCTCCCTTTGGGAAAAGGAGCTGGAATACGCCGCTTGCCGGTATCTTTTGGCCACTTTTTTAAGTCGGGCCGCCGCTTTACCCGAAGAGGACTTCAACGAAGCGGTCACCAAGAGTCTGGCATTTTTAAAGGAGAACTTCCCCCGTTGGCGGAAGAATCCCTATTTCTGGAAAAACGGCCCTCGGGGTCTGTATCTTCGCTTTTTCACTCCCGGCCTTTGCCGATTGTTGAAGAAATGAGGACCGATGTGAAAACCATCCTGTTTTTCTCGCTGGAGGAAGGCGCCCTTGGGGGCGTGGCCAGCGTCAACAACACGTTAAAAAAAGCCTTGGAAGCACGAGGACACCGAGTGCTGACTCTGTATCTGCGTGCCAAGACCCATGAAAGCGGGCAAATGACTCTGCGCCCGAATCGGCCCTGGTCTCTCACCCAAGGCGAGGAAATCAAAAAAGCCCTCCGCCATGGAAAGCTCTTTTCGGCTCTTGTTCTCCTCTTTCGGCGCCTGGTGGAAACGGCGGCCTATCGGCAGGATCTTGTCAAAGCGAAAAAAATCATCTCCAAAGCTGCCCCGGACGCGATCATCCCCTCTCACTACCTTCTGCTGGATGGTTTGCCCAAAAGCCTTCTTTCCCGAACCCTGCACCACGCTCACACCTCCTTTGACGCCACCATGGGAAACCCTGCCAACCGAAAGACCCTCATGCGTTACAACGGAAAGATCGGCTTTCTCTGGCTCTCCCGTGGCATATGCGAAAAGGCAGAAAAGGCGGGGCTGGCCCATTGCTTTTTCCTTTACAATCCCCTTCCCCTGATTCCTGCGGAACGAACAGAGGCAGAAGAGAAAACCACCGTTTCCATTCTCACACGCTTTTCTCCGGAAAAGCGCCTGCCCCTTGCCGTCTCCCTTCTCCGAAAGGCTTTGGACTCTCTTCCGGACCCGGACGCCTTTTCCGTCCGTTTTTATGGAGAAGGGCCGGAGGAAGATGCCCTTAGAAAAGCTGTAGAAGGTGATGGACGCTTTGCCTTGATGGAAGCGGTCCCCTCTCCCTGGCAAGCCCTTTCTCAAACGCGCTTTACCGTCAACACCAGTCTCTTTGAAGGCTTTCCCATGTCCGTCTTGGAATCAAGCGCGGCGGGAGTTCCTACCGTCTCTTTTGTTTTTGGCGAAGCGGCAGGGGAACTGATCCGTTCCGAGGAAACTGGGCTTTTGGTGGATATGGACGATACCGCCGGCTTTGTCCGGTCTCTCACCCGGCTTTTCACCGATGCCGATCTGGTTCAAAAATTATCTCTCAACGCCCGGGCCCATTCCCAAAGATTTGAAAAAGACGTCATCGCCCAGGAATGGGAGGCTCTTCTGGAGAAGCTCCCCCTTGACAAAACGGAAAAATAATACTAAAATACTAAAACAAAATGCGTGGAAAAAGAGTGCCATTTTGCCAAAAAGCTCACCAGAGAGGGTCGTCGCCGGCTGAAAGCGACCCGAGCCGGGCAAAGTGTGCGTTTCGCTTTGGAGCACGGTGGGGGAAACAGAGTAACCCACCGCGGTTGACCCCGTTATCGGTCAAAAGAGTTGCCGGGATCTTCCCGGAAATTCAGGTGGTACCGCGAGGCCAATCGGCTCCCGTCCTGATCTGGGTCGGGAGCTTTTTTTATTTTCAAAAACAAGATCGGAAAGGAAAGAAACCATGAAAGAACAACTGCAGGCCATCCGCAGTGAGATCCTGGAAAAGATCGACACGTTTCAGGACCGAACTTCCCTGTACGAATTCCGGAAAACGTTTCTGGATAACAAAGAAGGAAAGATCTCCCTTATTATGAAGGGATTGAAGGACGTTCCCAAAGAAGATCGCCCCGCCATGGGAAAGAGCATCAATGAGCTCAAAGAATGGGCGTTGCATCTCTTTGAAGAAACCGATCAAAAAATCAAAGTGCTGGAGCTTGCTCGGAAAAACGCCGAAGAAGCCATCGACGTGACAGAGCCCGCCGTGGAAAATCCCGTGGGTTCTCTGCATCCCAACACCCTGGTTATGAACGAGCTGATCGATATTTTCTCTTCCATGGGCTTTCAGATCTACGAGGGAAGCGAAATTGAAACGGATTATTACAATTTCACCGCGCTGAACACCCCCGAAGATCACCCCGCCCGGGATATGCAGGATACCTTCTACCTTTCTCCCGGATTTCTTCTGCGCACCCAGACCAGCGCCGGACAGATCCACGTCATGGAAAAAAGCCAGCCCCCCATTAAGATCCTCTCCCCCGGAAAGGTATTCCGCTCCGACGACGACGCCACCCACTCTCCCATGTTCACCCAAATGGAGGGTCTTGTGGTAGATCAAAACATCTCGGTATGTGACCTTCAGGGCATGCTGGATCTGTTGTCTCAAAAGATCTTTGGAGAGGGTGTGCGCACCCGTCTGCGCCCCTCTTACTTTCCCTTCACCGAACCCAGCGTAGAGGTGGACATTTCCTGCTTTGCCTGTCACGGTGCCGGCTGTAAGCTGTGCAAGGGCACCGGTTGGATCGAGGTTCTGGGTGCGGGCATGGTAAACCGTCACGTCCTTGAAAACTGCGGCATTGACCCGGAAGTATACAGCGGTTTTGCCTTTGGCATCGGCGTGGAACGAATCGCCATGCTCAAATACGGCATCAACAACATCAAGACCTTATTTGAATCGGACACCCGCTTCATCGGGCAGTTCCACGACTAAAAGGAGGAAACGAAATTATGCTGGCACCACTGAGTTGGTTGAAAGACTATGTTGATATTGATGTTTCCCCCAAGGAATTGGAGGAAAAGCTCTTTTCCGCAGGCTTTGAGGTAGAAGAGATCCGGGAAATCGGAAAAGATATCTCCGGGGTCGTCGTTGGCCTTGTGGAAGAATGCCGCCTCATCCCCGATACCCATATCCACGTTTGCCAGGTAAACTGCGGCGAAAAAGGCCGCTTCCAGATCTGCTGCGGTGCAGACAACGTGCGGGAAGGCAAAAAATTTCCGGCGGCCCTTGTAGGCGCTACGGTATACGCCACCGCCCGGGACCACGTTACCATAGAAGGAGTCATGACCATCAAAGCCGGAAAACTCCGGGGTGAAGAATCCATGGGCATGCTCTGCTCCGGAATTGAATTGGGGCTGACAGAAGAGATGTACCCCGGCGCGGGGTATCTTGGTCTTTTGGAGCTACCGGACGACGCTCCCCTTGGCGCAGACGTAAAGCCCATCGTGGGACTGGACGAGGTGGTGTTTGACATCGCCCTTACCGCAAACCGCCCCGACTGTCAAAGCATCATCGGCATGGCCCGGGAAGTGGCCGCCGTTTTGAAAAAGCCCTTCCACCTACCCCCTCTGGACTATCACGAAAACGGACAGAGCCTTGACTTTTCCATTTCCGTAGAAGATCCGGATCTGTGTCCCCGGTACATTGGACACGCGGTCACGAATATCCGCATCGCTCCCTCTCCGGCTTGGATGCAGAGAAGACTGAAACTAGTGGAGATCAATGCCATTTCCAACGTGGTGGATATTACCAATTACGTGCTGAAAGAATTCGGTCAGCCCATGCACGCCTTTGACCGTCGGGATCTTCAGGATAACACCATCATCGTGCGCCGCGCCAAAAAAGGGGAAGAGATCACCACCCTTGACGAAAAGACCTTCTCCCTGACGCCGGAAAACCTGGTAATCTGCGACAAAAAGGGCCCTGTGGCTCTGGCCGGAATCATGGGCGGTCTGAACTCCGAAATTAAAGATTCCACCAAGGAAGTTCTCTTTGAATCCGCAAAATTTGCCCGTGACTGTATTCGCAAAACCTCCCGCGCCCTTGGGCAATCTTCGGATTCCAGCGCTCGGTACGAAAAGGGCGTAGATGAATACGCCACCGTTATGGGCATGCGCCGCGCTCTTCACTTAATGGAAGAACTTGGCGCCGGAGAGGTCACCTCCTATCACTGTGAGGTGGCTGTCAACCCGGAAATCCAGTCTCGCCCCCTTACCGTTTCCTTAAATAAGATCAACGAGATCTTAGGCGTGGAAGTTCCCAAAGAAGAGGTCCTGCGCCATCTGGAGGCGCTCTCTTTTGAACCCAAACTTGAGGGCGACGCCCTTTCCCTTCAGGTCCCCCCCTACCGCACGGATATTGACGATAGCGCCGCGGACATTGCCGAGGAGATCATTCGCTCCTGGGGCTATGAGAACATCCGCCCCCGCTTTTTGGATCACGCACACGTCACCTCCGGCGGCCGAACCGAAGAACAGAAAAAGACCCTGAAATTAAAAAATACCCTTTGCCGCGCCGGCTTTTCCGAGTCTATTTTCTATTCCTTCTTCTCTCCCCGGGACCTGGATCTGATCCACCTTCCCGAAGACGCTCCCCAGCGTCGTGCCATCCGTCTATTAAATCCCATCACCGAAGATCTTTCCCTCATGCGCACCACTCTCGCGCCTTCCATGATCCACGCCGTGGTGAGAAATCTGCGCCGAAGAAACAGTGCCGGTCGCTTCTTTGAACTGGCCCGTGTCTTCCTGGCCAAAGACCTGCCTCTCACGGACTATCCCGAGGAGCGCGAAACGCTCTGCATTGCCGCTTTCGGTGACGGGGAAACCTTCTTCACGGCAAAATCAGCCCCGGAAGCCATTGCGCGCGCCTTCGGAAAGCGCTTTACTTACGAAAAGGACAGCCGTCCCTATCTGCACCCCGGCATGACCGCAGCCATTTTGTGCGATGGTGAAAAAGTAGGCGTCATGGGAAAACTTTCCTATGAGATTTGCGAAGAGCTGGCCATTGAAAAGCCGGTGTTCCTTGTGGAGATGGATTGGGCCTCCCTCTCTCCCAAGCTCAACCAGCCCCTGCGTTACGTCCCCATTTCCAAATTTCCTTCCGAAAGCCGCGACCTTGCTTTTGTGGCAGAAGAATCGTTAAGCTGTGAAGAGATCACCCAGGCCATTCAATCCTCCTGCAAGTGCCTATCTCAGGTATCTCTTTTCGACGTGTACCGTTCCCAGGCCATCGGCCAGGGAAAGAAGAGTATGGCCTTCCGCCTGACCTTCACCCCCGACGATCACGAACTGACCTCGGAAGAGATCGAAAAATACGTCCAAAAGATTTTGAAAAAGCTTTCCTATCTGTATCAGATCAGCTTGCGATAAACCGAAAGCTTGGTTTTTGAAATCAAACTTTGCATTTTCACCCAACGGAAAAGGAGCACCCATGGAAATCATTCCATGGGTGCTCCTCTTTTTTCTTTTTTCAGAATTGACGTCTTCTCTGGCGCAAAACGAGAACGGCGCCGATACCGGTGATAACAAAAACCGCAACACCCAGGGAAAAATAGAGAATTTCCCGTTGGCGGGCCGTCGCCTGCGGATCCTGTTCTACAGACGAAGAAACCGGCGGTGTCGTGGTAACGGCAGGATTTTTGATCCAGTCCGGGCGGGAATCCTCC
>JAZOQB010000037.1:0-2538 GCA_045655865.1 Eubacteriales bacterium | reverse complement strand
ATGATTGCGTTCTTCGCCCTCGGGCATGAAATATACGGGGATCAGCAGTTCTCCGTTATCCAGTTCGATGCACTGTCCGCAGCCATCGCCGCACTCCTCGTAGCCTTCCGGCATCTGCAGAAAACGCATTTTCCGGAATTGGCCTTCCTCAGGGGAGTAGACGCTGTAAAAAGTATAGCGCTTTCCGAATGTGGGGATCAATTCGCCGGGTGCATATTGGGCGGTGTGTCCCAAAAGCAGGACTTTTCCGGTCTTCTTGTGATACATGGGCGTGCCGTCACAGCCCACCGTGGTAAGACCGCCATCTTCCATGGGAGCAAGACCCGGCTGCGGGACGAACGACGACCAATTCTTACCGCCGTCGGTACTTTTGCTCATCAAAATGCCGGAAAACAGGTCGGAGCCCTTCACATCCAGGTATTGGGCGGTGGCGATCATGCCATAAGGGGAGTCGCAGCAACGGGCGTGGACCAGACATTGTTTTCCGTCGTAGCCGCTGCGGATGGGATATGTATGCAGTTTCATGGCATATTCCTCCTGCTTGCTGGTGTGTCTCATTGTACCATATGCGCACCGGCGTTGCAAGGCAAAGATCCGGGGGAGAGGACTTTTTTCTTTTTTGAAAAAACACGAAAAAGTGCTTGACAAATGGAATACCCCGTGCTATAATCTGCGTGTTCGGTTCGAGACGCCGGTATAGCTCAGTTGGTAGAGCAACTGATTTGTAATCAGTAGGTCGGGGGTTCGAGTCCGTCTACCGGCTCCAACCGAACCTAAGTTCATATGGGGGAGTTCCCGAGTGGCCAAAGGGGACAGACTGTAAATCTGCTGCGTTTCGCTTCGATGGTTCGAATCCGTCCTCCCCCACCAAATGTCCTGAATGCGAAAGCGTTCAGGACTTTTACTTTTTACCTCTTCACTACTCACACTTCACTAAAACGCATTCAGGACTTTTGGAAAGTAATAAGTAGTAGCGAATAGTGAATAAGTATTGCAAACCCAGCATTTCACCTCTATAATATGATTATCCGTTTTGTATCTTTTCTCAACGACAAAGGAGGCATAACATTATGTCAGCGTTTGATTCTATTATATCATCCATGAAAAATGAGCCTTATTCCGCAAAGAAACAGCTCTTGGAGTATACACTCCGTATGATCCAAAATATTCAAAAGAGCAAAAAGCCTTTGGCATCTGAGGATAAAGCGGCATTGCTTAAGTATGCCTTTTCCGAAGTTGAAGCATTCCTTTTGGACATTCCTAATGCTGCATCTTATAAAGAGAAAGATCTTATTTTCGTATGTGAAGATCTCATTCTCGGCTTGATTATGCATTTATGTCCGACGAGTGCAGAAATACCTCAGGATGCCTTTGCAAAGATTCAGTTGCTTGTAGAAACAGTCGAAAAAGAACGGTACATTGAAACAGCTCTTGACAATCTCTTTAAGCAAGAATTGATTGAAGAAGCTGCGGTAAGTCATTTACTCTCCCTGGTCACCCAAACGGATGATGAATACCAAAAAGGTATGCTTTATACCGGACTTGTGCATTACAAAGAGGAAATTTCCAAATTCTCTGATGATGCGAAAGCACTCATAGCCGCTCACCTTACTGCAGAATTGAAACGGTATCTTAACCATGAGCAACTTACTGCTGACTGTATCAACAACCTGGAGTTAATTGCGGATGTTTGCCGCTATTTTGCTGATAGTACGATTATCGAATTGCTGCAGGAAGTTCTTAAGCAAGGGTACAATAATATCAATTACTATGCTACAGATACATTGCTCTCCCTTGGACAAAATGTTCCCACTGAGACTATCGTCGCTTTAGCCCATAATCTGGAATATGCAAATCTTACCTATGGTCTGCTCATAAAGTTAAAAAAGCAAGACCTTTTCCCGAAGGAGTGCTCTACGCCTGAATATCTTGCGAAAAGCGACATGGTCCATTGGCTCATGTATCCTACCGAACTGGGAAAAGAGCCGGATGAGATCGAGTATATTGGAAAGATTACATACCTTTTCAAGAAAGAAGTATACTATGTATTCAAGTATCGATCTAATAGTGATACATTGGACGATAATCTGAAAAACAAGTGGTTGATTGGCTGGTCGTCCGAGGATGGCGGTACATTCAGCAACTTTGACGAATATGCACTCTACGAAAAAAATACAATTGATGCGACGCTGAAAAACATAAAGAAAAAGCTGATTGGATGATACCGAATCATTTTGACCAACCTTTATTTTGTACTTAAAATGTTCATGAAACTCAATGACATTCCATTTTCCTTGAATTTTTTCTTTTGGTTCTTCCCTCAATCGTATTTTTGAGATTGATTTCAACCAAGCTTGCCAAAAACCCGAATGCGAAAGCGTTCTGGTTTTTTACTTTTTCCGGGGTTTGATTGACGGGTGTTATTCCTTGATGATAATATATATTATATTTCACTCATCAGAAAATAAAGGAGTGTGTCAATATGAAAAAGCGTTTGGCCGTGCCGGCTTTTTTGGTGCTTTGGCTTCTTTTAGCTAT
>JAZOQB010000036.1:0-13644 GCA_045655865.1 Eubacteriales bacterium | reverse complement strand
ACTTTTAAAAATTTATCTAATCTCATAGTAAAAAAAGAGCTGTCGTCCCGACAGCTCTTTTCCAATCCTTTTATTGATTGATGGCGTTTTTCAGGGTCCTGCTGGGAGAAAAACTAGCGCTCTTAAATGCGGGAATTTCCATTTCTTCGTGGGTGTGGGGATTGCGGCCGATTCTGGCGGCGCGGTCCTTGGTTTCAAAACTGCCAAAACCGGAGATCTGAACCTTTTGCCCGTTGACAAGCGCCTGGGTGATGGCAGCGAACACCTGATTGATCGCAGCTTCCGCTTCCTTCTTTTTCAGGTTGGTTTTTGCGGCCACCGCTTCGGTCAATTGGGTTTTGTTCATTTCCTATTCTCCTTTGATTTTGAAATATTCCACTTGTAGCATTGTAGCACGGGGAAAATGATATTTCAAGACTTTTTTAACAGGAAATAAAAAAATCGACAAAAAATATAAAAAACTTGTTAACAATTTGTGCAATTTTAGATCATTTCTGAACAATTTTCGATCGTTTTTTTCAAATACTGAGACAGAGCTTCTTCCGGATCAACACCGGCCTGCAGGCAGGCAAGGCAGGTTCGGTAAAACGTTTCCCCGAAGGTGAGCATGGGGTCGTCTTTCGTGTCCACCGATCCCGGCAATGTTTTGTCTTTGCCTTTTTCCAAAATCTTCTCCGCCCGTTTCAAGGCGGGGAGGGCGGTGGAAATGCGGGAGAGGGTATCGGAAAGGGAGCGTTCTCCTTTTTCTTTTTTCTTGATCTCGTCCCATAGCTTTTTTTGGTCTTGGTCTCGGATCTTGACATCTCCGAAGACGTTGGGATGTCGGTGGATCATTTTTTTGCTGATCCCGTCAATGACCTGGTCCAGATCAAAGGCGCCCCGCTCCTTGGCGATCTCGCTGTGGAGTACGATCTGAAGCAAAACGTCTCCAAGCTCTTCGCAGAGAAGTTTGTCGTCCTCCTGGTCAATGCCCTCGCAAACCTCATAGGATTCCTCGATCAGATGATTGCGCAGACTCTTGTGCGTCTGGGCACGATCCCACGGGCAACCGTCGGGAGCACGTAGGATCAGAAGGATCTTTTCCAGATCTTTCATGGAAAAATGTTCCTGCTTGATAAGCTCTTCTTTATTCATGGCAAATCTCCTTAAGCGAAGTCAAAAGGTCGTAAACGCTCCTTAAAGGGATCAGCTTGACCCCGGCGGGTTTCTTCTTTAACCGTTCCGCCTGTCTTTTTGGAAGAAGAATGGTCTCAAAACCAAGTCTTGCGGCCTCGGCAACGCGCAGATCCGAATCGCCCACCGTGCGGCATTCTCCGGAAAGTCCCACTTCACCGATGGCGATCAGCCCCCCCGGCAATTTCAGATCCAGTGCGCAGGAAAGCGCGGCGGTACAGATCCCTAAATCTGAGGCGGTCTCATCCAGGCGAAGACCTCCCACCACATTCATAAAAATATCCCGATCGAAAAAGCGAAGACCCAGACGCTTTTCCAAGACAGCCAGGAGCATGGCCATTCGGTTGAAATCCACTCCGCTGGCCAAACGCTTGGGATTGGGGAAGGGGGATTTGGTAATCAGTGCTTGGACCTCCGTCATAATGGGACGGGTTCCCTCCATGAGACAAACCGGGCAAGAACCGGAAACCTGATGCGGACTGTCTTCCAAAAGCCGGCGGCTGGGATCCGGAACTTCTTCCAGGCCGGTGTCGGTCATTTCAAAAAGACCGATCTCGTTGGTAGAACCGTAGCGGTTTTTGACAGCACGCAAGATCCGGCAGCTTTGTGTCCGTTCCCCTTCAAAGGAAAGAACCACGTCCACCATATGCTCTAAAAGCTTCGGTCCTGCAATGACGCCGTCTTTATTGACGTGCCCCACCAAAATGGTGGAAAAACCGCTTTTTTTCGTAAGATTCATCAAGCGTCCGGCGCAAAGTTTGACTTGCGCGGTGCTTCCCGGAGCGGAGGAGAGGGAAGTGTCTTGCATGGTTTGAACGGAATCAATAATGAGAATATCCGGTGCGATCCGTTCCGTTTCCGCTAAGATCCCGTCAACGTCCGTTTCACATTGCAGAAAAATGTGGTCGGAGACGGCACCAAGACGTTTGGCGCGCAGTCGGATCTGAAGTTGGGATTCTTCTCCGGAAACGTAAAGGACTTTGAGGTTTTTCATTTGTTTACAGATCTGCAAAAGCAGTGTGGATTTTCCGATTCCCGGTTCCCCGGAGATCAGCGCCACCGAACCTCGAACGATGCCGCCTCCCAGCGCCCGGTCAAATTCTCCGATCCCGGTTTGATACCGCTCTCCGAAAAGCGTCTCTTCCCGAATTTGAGACAGAGGGATCGCCGGTGCAAAATCCTCCGCCACGCCTCGTTCTGCTGTTTTTCCTTTTTCTTTGGAAGTGGGGTGAATTTGGAGTTCCTCTTCCATGGTGTCCCATTCGCCGCATTCCCGACATTGTCCGGACCATTTGGCTTGTGTGGCACCGCAATGGGAACAAACAAAAATTACCTTTGCCTTTTCCGCCATAGTTGGCTCCTTTGTTTTTGATGAGATAATTATAGAAAAAAAAGAGAAAAGTGTCAATTTCTATCTTGAGTTTTTTTCACTTTTTGATATAATCAAATCAAAGGAGAAATACGATGGAGCGAAATTTTGTTTATGTGTCCCCCACAACGGACGGCTACCGCAATCTGGCTACCGATGAGTGGTTTTTGGATCATGTGGGAAAAGAGGATCTGGTACTGCACTTTTATCAAAACGCCAATGCGGTGATCATCGGGAAAAATCAAAACCCTTGGCTGGAGTGCGATCTGGAGGCGATGGAGCAAGATCAGGTCCAGTTGGTGCGTCGAGTAAGCGGCGGCGGCGCCGTGTATCACGACATGGGAAATTTGAATTTTTCTTTTGTAGCCGGGGAAGGCCGTTACGATCTTGGGCGGCAGATGGAATTGATCTTAAACGCGGTGCGGGATCTTGGAATACCCTGTGAATTTTCCGGGAGAAACGATCTTTTGGCCGAAGGCCGAAAGTTCTCGGGAAATGCCTTTGCGGTGCGCCGCGGAAATAAACAGCACCACGGAACCTTGCTTGTTTGCGCAGATCTCAACCGTTTGCCCAAGTATCTTTCGGTGGATCCGAAAAAGATCCGGTCAAAGGGGATTGCTTCCGTTCGTTCCCGTGTGTGCAATCTTTCTCAGTGGCAAAAGGATCTGAGTGTGAAAACAGTAAGAAGGGCCATTTTGAAAGCTTTTGAGGCACAATACGGCTATTATGCTGATTTTTCTTTCTCTGAGAGGGAAGAAAAGGAAATTCTTGACTATCAGAAAAAGCACGAATCGGCAGAATGGCGTCTGGGGCAGACGCCAAAATTTGACCTGGAGTGGAAAGAGCGATTTTCCTGGGGCGGCGTTCAGATTTTGTTGTCCTTTGAAAAAGGGAAAATTGCAAAGGTCGACGTCTTTTCGGATAGCATGGACCCCGCGCTTTGCGAAGAGATCCGTTGCCGTTTGACGGGAATCTCTTTTACCGACAAGGAGATGCAAAAGGCACTTTTGACTTCTCAAATGCCTGAGGTCAAAGAACTGGCACAATGCCGATTTGCGCAGTCGTTTTCATAAAAAAGAAAAACGCGCCGGATTTTCCGGTGCGTTTTGCTTTTTTTATCCGTCGATTTTTTCAAAAATCGGATCCAAAGAGGGGTATTGCGCTTCTTCCACTCTGCCCTCGTCCACCAGTTTTGCCAAATTCATATCCATGGGAAGGCGTACGCAAGAGGGAATCCCGAAGCGTTTTGCCGTCTCTTCCACGTGGCTTTCGCCGAAGATAGCATGCTGCTCTTTGCAGTTGGGGCAGACAAAGTAGGAGAGATTCTCCACAAGGCCCAAAATGGGCACGTTCATCAGATTGGCCATTTTCACAGCCTTTTCTACGATCATGGTGACCAATTCTTGAGGAGAGGTGACAATGACGATCCCGTCTACCGGAAGAGATTGAAACACGGTCAGGGGCACGTCTCCCGTTCCGGGAGGCATATCCACGTAGAGACAGTCTACGTCTCCCCAGTTCACGTCCGTCCAAAACTGCTTTACTGTTCCGGCGATCACCGGCCCACGCCAAACCACAGGATCGGTCTCGTTTTCCAAAAGAAGATTGAGACTCATAATCTTCACACCGCCGCGGGAGACAGCGGGAATCAGACCGTCGTCATCGGCAGTGGCTCTTTCGGTAATTCCGAAAGCTTTGGGAATGCTGGGGCCGGTCAGGTCTGCATCCAAAATCCCCACGGCCTTTCCTCTTTTTGCCGTATCCCAGGCCAAAAGGGAAGTAACCAGGCTCTTTCCTACGCCGCCCTTGCCGCTGACTACGCCGATCACCTTTCGGATTCGGCTGTTTTTGTTGGGAGCATCTTTTTGAATTTCGTTTCGACTGCTACAGTTTTCTGAGCAAGTACTGCAGTCGTGAGTACATTCTGACATGATCTCGCCTCGCTTTCGTTTCTCTCATTATAGTCTGTTTTTGTTTTTTGTCAAGAATTCGCCTTTACTTTCTTTTCATCTTCGTGTATAATAAAACGAGTAGAAAAATGGAGAAAGGGGAGAGGCGTACGGACACGATCCGGTCTATTTATCATCGGCCGTTGCCGCTATTATTATTCAGCGCGTTTCTTGCCGCCATTCCGCTCACCTTTCCGTCTTTGTGGCTGTTTTCATTCGTCTCTTTTGTCCCCTTCTTTTTTGTCCTTTTACAAAAATCCCAAGAAGCAAAGCTTTGGCGTTCTGTGGGTCGCGGCATCTTCTTTGGTTTCTTTTACCACGCTTTCGTGTATTTCTGGTTTCTTTGGCTCTATCCCATGGAGCAAACCGGTTTTTCCTTGCCCCTGGCCCTTTTTGTGGTGCTTTTGGCTTGGCTTGGCATCAGCTTTTTTCACGGTGCGCTTTTTGCGATCCCGTCCCTTTTGGTAAGCGTGTTAGGAAGAAAGTTTCGCTCTCGCCCGTTTCTCCTTTTTGCCGGGGTTGTCGGCGTACTGTTTGCCCTTCGAATCCCTCAGTGGTCTCAATTGGCCTTCCCCTGGATCCGGGTCTCACTGGGCCTTTATCGGGCGCCGGCTTTGATTCAGTTGGCCTCGGTTTTAGGCGTAGAGGGTGTGGATTTTCTCTGCCTTTCGGTTTCTGCTTTGTTGTCTTATGTTTTGGTAACTCAAGGGAAAAAACGGCTCTTTGCCGCATCTTTGGCACTTTTCCTTTTTGTTTCCAATTTAGCCTTTGGCCTTTGCCGCATCGCTTTTTCTCCGGAAAAAGGAGAAGAGATCCGAGTAGCCGCCGTTCAGGGCTGCCTTCTTCCCTCGGAAAAGTGGAGCGGGAATGAGTCTAATTTGAAAGTTTATGAATCCATGACAAAGTCTCTGTCGGGAGAGGGGTTTGACCTTGTTATATGGCCGGAAAGCGCCATCCCGTTAAATCTTTCGCAGCATGAGGATCTTTTGAAAGAATTTCAGACTCTGTCGGGAGAGATCGACGCCCCCATTCTCATGGGCTGCTTTTGGCAGATTGACGGCGTCACCTCCAACAGTGCGATTCTGGTAGAAAAAGATCAGCTGTCTTCCGTTTATTCCAAACGGCATCTGGTTCCTTTCGGGGAGAAGGTGCCTTATCGGTCCGTTCTTACCGCCGTCCTTCCTTTTTTGGGTGAGATCAACATGCTCTCAAATGACCTTGCTGCCGGAACGGAACCGGAAATTATTTCCGGGGAAAAGGGGGACTTTGGCGCCATCATTTGCTTTGAATCTCTGTTTGCGCCCCTGGTGAGAGAAAGCGTTCGGGCGGGCGCAGAAATGTTGGTGCTTGTTACCAATGATTCCTGGTATGAGGATTCTCCCGCCATCTGGCAACACCTTGCCCATGCTGTGTTCCGTAGTGTGGAAAACGGTCGGGGAACTGCCCGTTGCGCCAATTCCGGTGTTTCCGCTTTGATCGATGCATACGGTCAAATTCCGGAAGAATTGGGGCCCATGGAAAAGGGTGTGCTTGTGGGAGACCTTTCCTTTTCTCACGAGAGAACCCTTTATACTTTATTGGGGGATACTACCTTGCCACTGTGCTCTTTTGCCCTTCTGTTGTGGGGGCTGGGAGTATGGATGAGAGAAAGGAGGGAATGTGTTGTCGGAGAAGAGTGAATTGATATCCGTGGAAGGGGAAGTGGAGGATATCATTTTCCAAAGTGACGATACCGGCTACACCGTTTGCGCCATCGAGTGGGATCGCCGCCCGGTGACTTTGGTGGGCACCCTTCCGGGACTTTTGGTGGGGGATCGGATCCGCGCCATGGGTCAGTGGGTAGAGCATCCCAGCTATGGGGAACAGTTCAAAGTCAAATATTTTGAAAAAGATATTCCAACTGATACCGACGCTATGCTGCGATACCTGTCGTCTCGTGCCATTCGCGGTGTGGGACCGAAATTGGCTCAACGCATCGTGGAACGGTTTGGAGAAAGCAGCTTTGAGGTTTTGGAGGAACACCCGGATCTTCTGGCGGATATTCCCGGTATTTCTGCCCGAAAAGCCCACGAGATCTCTCAGGCCTTTCGGGAGCAGTTCGGCGTTCGGAATATTATGATGTTTTTTAGCGGGTATTTTGGCATGACCACCTCGGTGCGCATCTATAAGCGCTGGGGAAATCATGCCGTGGAGGTCGTCAAGAAAAACCCGTATTTGCTTTGTGAAGAAATTTTTGGCGTGGGTTTCGAGCGGGCCGATGCCATGGCCGAGAGCCTTGGCATCGAAAAAGATTCCGAAGAACGGGTCCGCGCCGGTCTGTACTATGTTTTGCGTTTTAACGCGATCTCCAACGGGCATTGCTATCTTCCCCGGGAGAAACTTGTTGCCGCCACCGCCCAGCTTTTGGGTGTCCAAGAGCGGCGGACAGGCTCGGTTCTGGATGACCTTTGCCGAAATGGGGATTTGATCTGTAACCGTACACAGCTAGATTTTCCGGTGTACCTGCCGGAGTATTTTCAAGCGGAAACCTCCGCCGCCTCTCTGTTGACCCAGCTCTCACGCATCAGTCTTTTCGGTTCCATTTCCGGAGCGGATGAACTGATCCGAGAAACGCAGGATCAGGAGGGCATTTGCTACGCCCCTTCTCAGATCCAGGCGATCCGTAGCGCCATTGAGACCCCGGTGACCGTACTCACCGGCGGCCCCGGTACGGGGAAAACCACCATCGTTAAGGCCATTGTCAATATCTTTCGGAAAGTGGGAATGAACATTGCTCTGGCGGCTCCCACGGGTCGTGCGGCCAAGCGTATGAGCGAGTCTACCGGCTTTGATGCCAGGACCATTCACCGCTTATTGGAAATGGAATATTCCCCGGAGGAGAAGGTGAAATTTGTTCGCAACGAGAAAAAGCCCCTGGATTTTGACGCGGTGATTGTGGATGAGCTTTCCATGGTGGATATTTTGCTCTTTTCCGCCCTTTTGAAAGCAATCCGTCCCGGTACCCGCCTGATCCTCATTGGAGACAGTGACCAGCTACCCAGCGTTGGAGCGGGGGAAGTTTTGCGAGATATCATTACCTCCGATGCCTTTCCTGTATGCCGATTGGACCGTATCTTCCGGCAAAAAGGGGAAAGCGCCATCGTAGAAAACGCCCATCGGATCAATCACGGATCCAGTCCGGTTCCCTCCGGAAAAAATGGGGATTTCTTCATTCTGCAGCGACAGAGTCTTGGTACTTGTGCAGAAACCGTGGTCTCACTTTGCCGGGACCGTCTTCCCAAAAGCTATGGCGAAAAAATTTCGGAAGGAATTCAGGTGATCAGCTGTACCCGCAAAGGGGAGTTGGGCACCGCTCACTTAAATGTCCTCTTGCAGGCCGCCCTCAATCCGCCTTCCCCTGACAAAGCAGAAAAAAAGGTGGGCGAGGTGGTGTTTCGGGAAGAGGATAAGGTGATGCAGATCCGCAATAATTACGATGCCGAGTGGGTGGATGAAAACGACGAAGAAATATCCGGCCTTGGGGTATTCAACGGCGATATCGGTAAGATCCTGACCATCGATCACACAAAGGAGAGCGTCACGGTCAATTTTGACGGAAAATTAGTTTCATATCCTTTCGAGGATCTTTCTGAGATCGAGCACGCTTTTGCCGTCACGGTACATAAAAGTCAGGGAAGTGAATACCCAGTGGTGATCTTTCCCATATTCAATCCGCCCCCCATGCTTGCTTCCCGCAATTTGATCTATACCGGCATCACCCGAGCAAGGAATATGGTCATTCTGGTAGGAAGCTCGTATTCCATTGAAAAAATGGTGGAAAACGATCACAAAGCACAGCGCTATACCGGTCTGGCTCACATGTACCGGGTATTCAAGGAGAAATAATGAAATTCACCAAAAAAGAACGTTTTCTGGTCCTGATCGTTTGGACGGCTTTCCTATCTCTTGTTTACTGGGGATTCGGAAATACCTCTCTTACGATGTTTATCACCTATTCTTATTCCGGACTTTGTCTTGTGTTTTCTGTTCTCTACGTGCTGGTCAGCGGAGGCCTTCGCCCCGTTTTCACCGACTCTGAGACAAAGGAAAAGCGGAAACGGACAGCGGAATCCCCGAAAAGAGCAAACCTTCACCCCGTCAAGCGAAAGGATCGGTACCGCCGCTTCCGAATGAAGAAAGAGGAAGTGAAAAAAGACGAAAAGGCGCCCTCTCCATTGCCTCCCAATATTTTCAAGATCCCGGAGGAAAAGAGAGCGTTTGTTTCCCAGGTGCTTTTGGTTCTTACTGCGCCGTTTTATTTGATTTTTCTTTTGGATTGGATCTTGCTTTACATCTTTGCATGAAAGGTTTTTTATGACGTGTTACACTTTGTTTTCCGGTTCTTCCGGAAACTGTATTTACTTAAAGAAGGGAAAAACGGAAATCCTGATCGATGCGGGTGGAAGTGCCCGCCAGATCGAGAGCGCTTTGCAGAGTCTGGGTTCCTCACTCTCCGGCATCCGTGGGATTTTTGTCACCCATGAACATTCCGATCATACCAAGGGTCTTACTACCATCGCGAAACATTTTTCGATCCCACTGTTTTGCCAGCGGGATGTGGCAAAGGAATTGTATCTGGGTCTCTTGCAGAAAGGGCATCAAAAAGAGGCTGCGGCCCTTGCCCGGAACATTCGCACGGTGACTCCGGGGGAAGAATATGAATCCGGCGAGTTTTTGATCACACCGTTTTCCACGCCTCACGACAGCGCTGACAGTCAGGGTTTTTTGATTGGAGATCGGGAGCTGGGGATTGCAACGGACTTAGGGCACATATCTTCCGAGGTATCCGATTATCTTTTGGGCTGCCGACATGTGATCTTGGAATCCAATCACGACCTGGAAATGCTCTATAACGGCCCCTACCCTCCCTATTTGAAGGAGCGAGTGGCTTCGGATTGCGGCCATTTGAATAATGCCGACAGCGCCCGATTTACCGCTCAGCTTTTGGAGAAGGGGTGCGAGAGCTTTACTCTATTCCACCTTTCTTCGGAAAACAACACTCCCCAACTTGCCAAAGAGGCTCATCTTTTGTCTTTAACGGAAAAGGGCGGGCGTGTGGACCGGGACTTCCTTCTTTCCGTTGCCGGACGTTTTGAGGTGACAAAGGTTTTATGAATTACACCGTTTTACATATGGGCCAGACCAAGGAGTCCTATTTTGAGGCCGCCTTTTTAGAGTATCAAAAACGCATGCACGCATTCGGAGAGCTTTCTGATATTGCTCTTCGCCCGGCCAGAACGCCGGGCAGGGAGTTGAGCCCGGAGGAGATCCGTTCCACCTTGCAGAAAGAAGCAATGGAGTTTGAAAAGGCTCTGAGCTTGCCCAAATTGCAAAAAAGCTTCAAAGTTGCCCTTTGCATAGAGGGAAAGCAATTGTCTTCCACAGAGCTTGCCGGATTGTTTGAAAAGGTGGCTAACGGCGGAAAAAATTCCATCGTCTTTCTCATTGGCTCTTCCTGGGGTCTTGCCGAGGAGATCAAAGCCAAATGCGATCTTCGACTGTCGTTTTCCCCCATGACCTTTTCTCATTCCCTGTTTCGGGTGATGCTATCGGAGCAGATCTACCGGGCTGCGGGAATCTTGGCGGGAAATCAATATCATAAATAAAGATTTAAAAATAAAGATGTAGGAAAGGAAAGTAAATGAACAACGTATTTTCTCCGGCAGATATTCTTCTGCCAAAAACGAAGATGGATAAGTGGGCGGTAATTGCCTGCGACCAGTTTTCTTCCCAGCGCGAATATTGGGATCGCGTAGCCAAAACCGTAGGGGATGAGCCCTCGACTCTTCATATGGTGGTACCGGAAGCCTACCTTAGCGAGATTTCTATGGAAGAAGCGTCCAAAGAGCGGAACAAAACCATGGAACAATACGTTTTTGACGGCGTTTTTCGCTGCTATGAAAACTCTTATATTTACGTAGAAAGGGAAGTTAGCGGAGGTAAGATTCGCCGTGGGCTTTTGGGAAAACTGGATCTGGAAGCTTATGATTACACCCCCGGCTCTAAGGCTGCTGCGCGCGCCAGCGAAAAGACTGTAGTGGATCGCCTGCCCCCCAGAATTCGGGTGAGAGCGGGTGCCGGTTTGGAGCTTCCTCACATTTTGGTTTTGATCGACGATGAAAAGAGAAGCGCCATAGAACCTCTTTCCGAAATCAAAGAGAGCTTGGAAGTGGCCTATGACTTTGACCTGATGGAAGAGGGCGGACACATTACCGGATACCGCGTCAACGGTGACGTGGCAGATCGGGTCACCCGGGCCATTGATGCCTTGGGCGAGAGGGAAGTACAGTTTGTCATCGGTGACGGCAATCATTCTCTTGCCGCGGCAAAGAATTGCTGGAATCAGATCCGTGAAACTCTTTCAGAGGAAGAAAGAAAGAATCACCCCGCTCGATTTGCCCTGGTGGAATTGTGCAACGTTTACGATGAAGGCATTGTGTTTGAACCCATTCACCGCATCGTTTTTAACTGTGATCCCAAAGCACTGCTTCAAGATCTGGAACGCCGTGCGGGTAGCCCTGACGGCGCGCCCATTCGCTGCCTTTTCCACGGCACAGAGGGTCAGATCTGCATCCAAAACCACAGTCTTGGCAGTCTTATTGGCGCCATTCAAGAGGTGCTGGATGAATGGGAAGAGAAAACGGATTGCACCGTAGATTATATTCACGACGAAAAAGCTCTGACGGAACTTGCAAAACGGGAAAATAGCCTGGCCCTCTTTTTGCCCCCCATGGCAAAAGAGGATCTCTTCCAAACGGTAGAACGGGACGGCGTTTTTCCCAAAAAGAGTTTTTCCATCGGGCACGCCCGGGATAAGCGCTATTATTTGGAATGCCGCAAAATCAAATAATACAAAGGAGAGGGGCTTCCCTCTCCTTTTTGATTTGACAAAATATGACAATGGGGATAGAATGGGGGGGTAAATCCCGAAATTTTCTTCAACAGGAGTTATGTTATGTTTGATAACCCAGGTAGAAAAATCAAAAAGATAGTATACGCTCTCTTTGTAATAGGGGTTTTAATATCTGCTATTATTTGCGGTGTACTTTCCGCTAATTGCCTATATAACGACAATAATACGGTCTCTATTGTAATTTTAAATTTAGTGTGTATTTTACTTGGCTACGGAGTATCAATTTTTTGCACTTATTTTATTTGCCTACTGTTATATGGATACGGCGAAATAGTAGAAAAACACACAAATTCTAACAAATAATATATGGCTATTTGCAGCCGAAAAAGGAGAGGGAAGCCTCTCCTTTTTTCTGCCCTCGGAATTGACAAAATATGACAATGGGGATAAAATGGGGGTAGTTTTTTACTAAGGAGAACTTGCTATGGCTCTTATAAAATGCCCTGAATGCAAAAAGAAGATTTCAGATAAAGCGACAGCTTGTATTCATTGTGGCTGCCCGTTGGAGAAAATCCAAACACAGCCAATAGAGAAAGTGGAAGCTCCATCCAAAGAGAAAAGCAATAGACCCAAGCGCAGAGTGCTGATTATCGGTTCTGCTGTTGGATGTTTCATTGTTGCGGCGGTTGCAGCTATACTTGTTTTTTGTTTGGTGATTATACCAAGCAATAAATATAACAAGGCAATTGATCTGATGGAAGCTGGTCAGTATCAAGAAGCAATCATGGTATTTGAAGCGCTTGGTGAATATAAGGATTGCAAGAATAGGATTACAGAGTGCGAGTATTGCTATGCAGTTGCTCTGATGGATGCAGGCCAGTATCAAGGGGCAATTACTGCATTTGAAGCACTCGGCGAGTATAAAGATTGCAAGGATAGAATTACCGAGTGTAAGTATAACTATGCTTCTCTGTTAATGGAAGCCGGGCAGTACCAAGAGGCGATCACAGCATTTGAGGCGCTTGGTGAGTACAAAGATTGCGGAGAAAAAATTGTTTTTTGCCAGCAAGGAATACAATATAAAGAAATAGCATCCTATGCAGAAGAATCTCCTGCAAAGGCAGCAATTGCTTTCGCTAAAATGGGAGATTTCTTAGATGCAAAGGAGCGTAGCCGCAAGTTGTGGGATCAAGTAGCTGTAAGAGAAACGCTTAGCGCAGCTGATCTCCACACAGTAGCAGTAAAAGTTGATGGAACTGTGATTGCCACGGGATCCAATAGTAATGGTCAGTGCAATGTGAGTGATTGGAACAACATCGTGGCTGTTAGTGCTGGTGAGCAAGCGAATACTTTGGGATTAAAGGCCGACGGCACAGTGGTTGCTACCGGTAACAATTCTTATGGAAAAAATGATGTTGGTGGCTGGACTGATATTGTATCTATTAGTGCAGGCAATCTTCACTCGGTTGGTTTGCGAGCCGATGGCACTGTGGTTGCCGCTGGTTGCAACGATTTGAACGAATCCGAAGTAGGTGGCTGGACGGATATCATTGCCGTTGATGCAGGGGGAGATTGCACAGTAGGGCTGAAAACAGATGGGACAGTGGTTGCTACTGGTGGCTGGAGTCCATATAGAGTAAGTGGCTGGAACGATATTATTGCGGTTAGTGCTGGTGCAGTACACGTTGTTGGCCTGCGAGCAGATGGTTCTGTTGTAGCAACTGGTAGTAATATTTTTGGGCAATGTAATGTGGGCGGATGGACCGATATTGTCGCAATTCACGCAGGATCTTTTCAAACCATAGGAATAAAATCGGATGGAACAGTTGTTGCGGTTGGCGAAAATGGTCATGGTCAGTTGAATGTGGGGAGTTTGACTAACGTGATTTCAATTAGTTCGGGCAATTACCATACAGTCGCTTTGATAGCCAACGGAACAGCTGCCCCTATTGGCATTAATGATTTCGGGGAGTGCAATGTTAGGGGGTGGAGTAATATTGCAACAAAGACTCCCGATGTCACTCCCCCATCCAATACTCCCGGTAATAATGGAAATGTTTCTAACGAAAGTGGTATTAATCCTGCCTTTAAAGCTGCAATGGATAGCTATGAGGCATTCGTGGATGAGTATGTTGCTTTTATGAAAAAATACAAAGCAAATCCGAATGACTTGATCCTCCTTGCTGATTATGCAAACCACATGAAAAAGTATACAGAATTTGTAAGAGATTTTGAAAAATGGGAGGATGAAAATCTCAATG
>JAZOQB010000035.1:0-61863 GCA_045655865.1 Eubacteriales bacterium | reverse complement strand
AAAACCGTACAAAAGGGGGCTGCAGATCCGAAAAAGAGAACGGATCACGCCAAAGACACTTGAAAAATTGGTAAGAAAAAAATAAAAAAGAACACAGGAAGAGACGGTCAAAAAGATATGAAAGTATTTTTTATCCATGTTTCGAAACATTCGCTTTTTCCTCTCTTTCTGTGAACTGGAATCGGTCTTTTCTCAAGCGCGGTGCCACTTGGGACCGGCAGGAGTATCTTCGATCACGATGCCCTTTTGTGCCAATTCGGCGCGAATTTCATCGGCACGGGCGTAATTCTTTTCTTTTTTCGCCTGGCTTCTCTCCAAGATTAGGGCCTCGATGGCCTCGTCCTCCAAAGCGCCCTGAGATTCCTCTTGTGGCTTTAAAAAGCCCAAAAGGCCGCAGATCTCTTCATAGAAGGAAAGGATCTCCTGGAGGCACTCACGGCTGCGGGGAGAGGCTACGAAGATGTTGATGTCTTTCACCGCCTCAAAAAGGGTGGCAATGCCGTCGGCGGTATTGAAATCGTCGTCCATGACCTGGACGAACTTTTCTCTCTTGTCCTGAAGGCTCTGCAGGAACTTTGTTTCTTCTTCGCTCTTTTCCCCATCGGCGCTCTTTAGGAGGAATCGCAAATTCTCCTCACAGTTGTAAAGCCTTTGCACGGAATTCTGTGCCTGGGCCAGAATCTCAGCGGAGAAATTTACCGGGCTCTTATAGTGAGCGGAGAGAATAAAATAGCGAATGGCAGGATAGCCGTATTTTTCGGCGGCGTCCCGAACGGTGAAAAAGTTCCCCAGGGATTTGCTCATCTTCTTATTGTCCACGTTGATAAAACCGTTGTGAATCCAGAAGCGGCAGAAGGGGGCGTCAAAGGCGCCCTCGGACTGGGCAATTTCATTTTCGTGATGCGGGAAGGTGAGATCCACGCCGCCGCAATGAATGTCAATGGTTTTCCCCAGGTATCGGTCCACCATAGCGGAGCACTCAATGTGCCAACCGGGTCTTCCCTTTCCCCAAGGAGAATCCCAGGCGGGTTCTCCGGGTTTGGAAGATTTCCAAAGAGCAAAATCCAAGGGGTCGCGTTTGATTTCGGAAACGTCGATCCGAGCACCGCTTTCCAGATCGTCTACATTTTTGCCGGAAAGCTTTCCGTAGCCACGGAAAGAGCGGGCGGCATAGTACACATCTCCCTGAGACTCATAGGCATGACCCTTTTCGATCAAAGTTTCAATGATCTGGATGATCGCGTCGATATTCTCCGTAGCACGGGGATGGAAGGTGGCAGGACGGATCCCCAATCCCTTGGCGTCTTTAAAATATTCTTCAATGTAACGATCGGCCACATCTTTCACGGTGGTATTTTCCTCCGCGGCACGACGGATCATCTTATCGTCTATATCTGTAAAATTCTGGACGAAATCCACCCGATTGCCCCGGTATTCCAAATACCGACGGAGCAGATCAAAGGTAACAAAACAGCGAGCGTTGCCCACGTGGAAAAAATTGTAGACCGTGGGTCCGCAAGCGTACATTCTCACATAGTTTTCTTTTTGACCGAGTTCTTCTTTCTTGCCGGTCAAGTCATTAAACAGTTTCATGCATTCTCCTCAGCGTTTATTTATTCGGATCCAAATAGCTCCAATAGTCTTTCATATAATCGATACCGGAAAGCACAGTCAAAACCGTCATCACAACGGTGGAAATCCAGGAGAAGATAGGAAAAGGCAGAAAGAACAGGAGAACCGGTTCCAACATAATCACCATGGCCCAGATGCACTGGGAAAAGGTTTTTGCCTTACCGTACCAACTGGCGGCAATGACCACAGGCTTATCACTGCCCATCACGACCAGGCGAAGAGAGGTCACCGCCAATTCCCGAAACATGACAATGGCGCCGCTGATAACCAGGGCAATGTGAAGCGCGGCGTCGGCCATGTACATGGAAGAGGAAATAAAAATCAAAATCGCAGCGAAAATCAGAAATTTATCCGCCAAAGGATCCATAAACTTTCCAAAATCGGTGATCAGTCCACGGGAGCGAGCAATCTTTCCGTCAATAAAATCCGTAATAGCGGCGGCAAGAAACAAAAGGGCCGCCAGCGACCGAGAGAGGATCTCCCCCCACTCACCGGGAAAACAAAACAGTCCGAAAAAGAGAAAAAAGGGAATGATGGCAACACGAATCAAAGTCAGCTTATTGGGCAGATTCATTCTTTCACCTCTTTTCCAAAAAGATCATATTCCATCGCCTCTTTTGCCAAAACAGTCACCTGTTCTCCCACAGGAATTTCTTTTCGGGGAGAGGTGAAATACACCACGCCGTCAATTTCCGGCGCTTGATACTGTGTTCTGCCAAAATACTGCTTGATTCCCGGGTCATACCCTTCCACAAGCACTGAGATCTTCTTCCCCTCAAACCCCTTTAGGTACTCTTCCGTAATGCCCAATTGGGTCTGCATGATGGAAGAGAGCCTTGCTTCGCGGGTCTTTTTCGAGATTCGATTCTCCATCAAATATGCCGCAGTCCCCTCTTCGCGAGAATAAACAAAGGCGCCCAAGTGGGCAAACTTTGTCTCCTTCACAAAGTCGGAAAGAAGCGAAAAATCGCGGTCCTTTTCCCCGGGGAATCCCACCATCACCGTAGTACGGATGGCAATGTCCGGCATGGCGCTCCGCAAGCGAGAGATGGCGTCATAAATAGCCTGGCTTCCGCCGTGGCGATTCATTTTCGATAACACCGCATCGGAGATGTGCTGAATGGGAAGGTCGATGTATTTACAAATATTGTCATGCTTGGCCATGACCTGACAGAGCCGGTCTGTGACCTTATCAGGATAACAATACAATAACCGAATCCAATGAAAGCCAAGAGATGGCGATGCCAGTTGTTCCAAAAGCTCGGGAAGAGCCAGGCGTCCATAGAGATCCTTTCCGTAAACAGTGGTGTCCTGAGCCACCACGCAGATCTCTCGGATCCCCATTTTCGAAAGAGTTTCGGCCTCTTTGATAATATTTTCCATAGGGCGGGAACGCAAGGAGCCGCGAATTCCGGGAATCGCACAATAAGCGCAGCGATTGTCACAACCCTCGGCAATGCGAAGATAGGCGAAATGATCGTGGGTGACTACCCGATCCCCTTCCAGCTCAAGCGTTTCCGGTTCTTTGTGAATAAAGCACTTCTCTCCTTTGAGGACCTTTTCAATGGCCTCTACAATGTGCACCTCAGCTCCCAGGGAAAGGGCGGCGTCCACCTCCGGTAAGGACTTTTGTACTTCTTCAAAGTAACGCTGTGCCAGGCAACCGGTAACAATGATCCCGCGAAGACGGCGGTTTTCTTTCAACCAGGCAAGGTCCAGGACGTTTTCGATGGCTTCTTCCTTGGCGCTTTGAATAAAAGCGCAGGTGTTGACAATGACCACGTCCGCCTCATAATCCTCCGGCACGATCTGATAGCCGGCCTGGGCGACCCGGGCCAGCATCATTTCACAGTCCACCTCGTTTTTGGGGCAGCCCAGAGAAACAAAACCTACTTTTGCTTGCATAGTTTTCCTTTCAATCGAAACAGTTTTCACACCCTTGGCCGATCCGGTCCACCGCAGCCTTTGCAGTGCCGTAATCGTAGCCGTGACGGGCCAGATAATCCATCAGTTTTTTCCTCCCGGGGAGGGTCGATGCCATTTGCGAAGCCTCCGGCTTTTTGTCAAGAAGCATTTTGGCTCTCTTTGTGTAATCCACAGACCGGTCAAGTGCCGCCTTGACATAACCGGGCGAAAAACGGTGACGGACCAATTCCTCCCGGATCCGTCGCGGACCGAAAAGGCGAGCATCCAAACGACGGAGCACGATGCGCAGGTAACGCTTATCGTCCAAAAAGCCTTCCTGAATCAAAAGGGAAACCGCTCTCTCGGCGACTTCCGGCGGAAAAGCAGTATTCTTCCGATAAGGATCCGAAAGGTAATCCAGCATTTCCCCTACAGTCATATCCCCTATGCCAAGGCGCGAAAGGGCCTTTTTTACACAGGGGGAAAGCTCTTTGGGAATTTCCATTAGCGAAGGCCGCGCTTTTTCAAAAGCGTGTTGATCTTTTCGTGAGGATCCAGAAGCGCAGCAACAGACAAATTATGATTCAAAGCTGCAATGATATAAGCTAAGTACTTGGAAACATCCACTTCGTGGAACCAAGGCTTTGAGCGAGTCTCCTGACTGATGTAGGTCAAGTTGCTTCCGAAAATGCCATCCAAAATGCCGTCCTCGTAGGCCTTATCAATTCTTTCGTGACCGGCGGAAAAAATGGCGTAGGTGGCATAAGCAAAAACTCTTTTTGCCCCGCGGCGTTTCATTTCGTGGGCGATGTCCAGAACGGAATCTCCGGAGGCGATGATGTCGTCCGCAATGAACACATCTTTCCCTTCCATGGATTCGCCCAGATACTCGTGAGCCACGATGGGGTTTCTCCCCTCTACCACGCGGGAATAATCCCGTCTCTTGTAGAACAGACCCATATTCACGCCAAGAACGGAGGCGTAGTACATATTACGGTTGATGGCGCCTTCGTCAGGGCTGACCACCATAAAGTTGTCCTTGCAGGGGGCAAGGTCAGGGTAGGCACGGAACATGGACTTGATCACTTGATAATAGGGCATGAAACTGTCAAATCCCATCAGAGGAACCGCGTTCTGCACTCTGGGATCGTGAGCATCAAAGGTAATCAGATTCTGCACGCCCATGGAGTGCATTTCCTGGAGAGAATAGGCGCAGTCCAGAGACTCACGGTAACTTCTTCGATGCTGACGGCCGCCGTAGAGCAAAGGCATGATCACGTTCAGTCGATTGGCTCTTCCGCTGGCCGCCTGAATGATCCGCTTCAGATCCTGGTAATGATCGTCAGCACTCATGTGGTTTTTCTGACCAAACATGTTGTACATGATGCTGTAATTTCCCACGTCAACCAATAAAAACAAATCGTTTCCGCGAACCGATTCGTAGATGATTCCTTTTGCTTCTCCGGAAGAAAAGCGAGGGCACTCCGCAGAAACCAGGAAGTTGTCAAAACTGTCCCATCCGGCGTTTTTCGCCCAGGAAGTCAGATAATAATTCACTTTTTGTGCCAGTTCATCCGCTCCCAGGGAAATGATCTTTAAAGGAGCGACGCGATCCTGCTCCTTAAAAACATCCTCTGCGGTGATCTTCTGTCCAGGCATGGTAATCATTGCTTCATCCGTCCTTATTTTTTATCTTTGAAATGTTGTAAGCTTTGTTTTTTTGAATCCGGTTTTATTCCAAATCATCCAAGCCCAGATCGTCGTCTTCTTCTTCCTCGGTGTCAAAGATGGATTCTCCGCTGACCTTCTCCGCCGGGGTTTCCTTTGTGAGGGCAATGGCTTTTTGGGCGATCTCTTCCGCCAATTCCGGATGGTCTTTCAGGTAGATACGTACGTTCTCTTTGCCTTGAGCCAGCCGTTCGCCCTGATAGGAGAACCAGCTTCCGCTCTTTTGAATGATCTCGTACTGCAAAGCGATCTCAATGATCTCGCTTTCTCTGGAAATGCCCTGTCCGTAGAGAATGTCAAACTCCGCTACCCTAAAAGGAGGAGCGACCTTATTCTTGGCGATCTTACACTTGATGTGGTTTCCAACCACATCGCCCTTTTCCTTGATCTGCTCACCGCGGCGTACATCAATACGAACGGAGGAGTAAAAACGAAGGGCACGGCCGCCGGTGGTGACCTCCGGATTGCCGTACATCACACCAACCTTTTCCCGGAGCTGATTGATGAAAATAAAGGCGCATTGGCTCTTGGCGATCGCACCGGCAATCTTTCTGAGCGCCTGGCTCATCAATCTCGCCTGAACACCCACGGAAGACTGGCCCATTTCTCCTTCGATCTCACTTCTGGGAACCAAGGCCGCCACAGAGTCCACTACGATCACGTCGATAGCATCAGAGCGAACCAGGGCCTCTGCAATCTCCAGCGCCTGCTCTCCGCTGTCGGGCTGGGAAACGAGCAAATTGTCGATATCCACACCCAGAGCTTTGGCATACACGGGATCCAAAGCGTGCTCCGCATCGATAAAAGCGGCAGCGCCCCCGGCCTTCTGAGCCGATGCGATGACCTGTAGGGCAACCGTGGTCTTACCCGAAGATTCCGGGCCGTAGATTTCAATGATGCGCCCACGGGGAACACCGCCGATCCCGAGAGCAAGGTCCAAAGAAAGGGATCCGGTAGAAATGGCACTGACATTCATGGTGGCGTTTTCACCCAACTTCATAATGGCGCCTTTTCCGTATTTTTTCTCGATTTGACCCATAGCAGTTTGGATCGCCTTGCGTTTTCCTTCCTGCATGCCGGTCTCGATCTTTTCACTATTTGCTTTCGTTGTTTTTTCGGCTTTTGCCATCTTCATTCCTCCACAAAAGTTTCCCCATGGTATCTATGTATATTATATCATAAGCAGGTGCTTTTTGGCAAGTGATTTTTTGCCGAAGAAAGGGCTTTTTTTGATTCTTTTGCCCTTTGATATCATCGGATCAAAAAGGCGCGGGGAAGATCAGAAAAATCTCGATAAAATGTGACGCTAAGACCTTGGGATTCCATCAATTCTCGGATTTTCTCCTCCTGAGCGGATCCGATCTCGCAGAGGAAGGGAATGCCGCTCACCCGGCAATATTCAGCGAAGGCTCGGTAGAACAAAAGACCGTCCTCTCCGCCAAGAAGCGCAATCGCAGGTTCCCGTCTGACATTTTCCGGGATATTCTCCATTTCCTGACGTGTTAAATACGGGGGATTGGCTAAAACAAGAGATGGTTTTTCCCGCTGCAAAAGCTGCAGAGCCCCGGAGGATAAAACGTCAAGTTCTTCAACCCAGAGCCGGTTTTCCAATGAGAATCGTGCTCGGTTTTTTTTCGCAAGAGCCAAAGCCTGGGAAGAGACGTCAAACGCGTGGCAGGATAGATCCTCTCTTGCAAGCAAAAGGGCAATGCCAACACAACCGGAGCCACAGCAAAAATCAAAAACCAGACTTCCCTTTTCCGCTTCTTTTTTTCCCAATTCTACCAGGAGCTCCGTTTCCGGACGCGGGATAAGGACACCGGGTGAAACCAGAAATTCCCGGCCGCAGAAAAACTCTGTTCCCAGATAATACTGCAAAGGCTCTCCGGAAAGAAGCCGGTCCAGATCGGAAAGGAACGCCCTCTCCAGTTCTTCCGTAAGGGCAAGATCCGGATCGATCAGCGGAAGAGAACGGTCCAGTCCGTTTTTCTCAAAGAGCGCAGAAAGGAGCGCTTTTTCGGTGAAAAAGCGCTCTCCATCTTTGTTTCGGTATGCTTTTTTGACAAGAAGACTCAGCTCCCGGACGGTCATACTTCCTCCTGAGCGGCGGATGTTTCCTCAGATAATTTTTCTTCCACGTTCTCGGCCTCAGACTTGGGGACAGAGATCCCGGAAAACACCTCTTCCTCCGCAAATTCCTCCGGAAGAGCGGATTTTAGTGCTACAATGGCAACCTCGATCATATCGTCCTCGGGTTCTTTTGTGGTGATGCGCTGGATCCAAAGGCCGGGAGCGGTAACGATGCGGATCAGGGCGTTGTCGTGGCGTCCGGCAAAGCGAATGATCTCGTACCCCAGTCCCATGGTCAGCGGCAAAAGCAGGATCTTGATGGCAATATACAAAAGCGTACTTGCCCGGGTGGCGGGAAACACGATGCCGATCAGAAGACCGATAACGATCCCCACAAGCATCATCAAAACCATAAAGCTGGTACCGCAGCGAGGATGAAACCGCTTTTGGGCGCGAATGTTCTCCACGTTCAGTTCCAGTCCTTTTTCATAGCAGAAAATACTCTTGTGTTCGGCGCCGTGGTACATAAAGACCCGCTTGATATCGCTTGTCAGCGAAACCAGGGAAACGTACCCCAAGAAAATAGCAATGCGCAAAACACCCTCTATCACCTTGCGCACGATTTCGTTTGGGATCATGCTTGTAAGAAGAGCGGGCAAAACCAGAAAGAGGAAGATCCCCAAGATCAGACCCAAAACGGTGCCGACGGCCATAATGACCCCGGTCAAGCTCTTTCCCAGGTGCTTTGCCAGCCATTTTTCAAATTTGGTCTCTTCTTCGATTTCTATGGCTTCAGCGGCAAAACTTAGGGTAGAAAAAGAAAGGATCATGCTTTCCACAAAGCTGACCACTCCCCGAACCACGGGAAGCCGAAAGAACCAGTTTTTCTTTTTGATCTCATTGGGATGGCTATCCCGGATAATGGTGCCATCCGCCTTGCGGACCGCGGTGGTATAGCTTTGCGGGCCACGCATCATAATGCCTTCCAGCACCGCCTGGCCGCCCACTTTTCCAACGCGTGGATTCTTCTGTTCTTCCATCTGTATTCTCCTTTATTTGAGCCGAAGATTCTCTGCGATCTGACCGGCCACTTCCAAATGGCTCTCAAACACGGCGCTCTTTGCCGTATAGAGAACCGTATAGATATAACCGTTGTAATAGAGGAACCAGGCCCGGAAAGAATAGTTCTCCCCGGCAAAAACTGCAGAAAAATTCACCGCAATGGCGTCACTCTCGTCAATTTTCAAATTGCTTCGTTTCAAAGATCCGTCTTGGTTATATTCCAGCGTCAGGTTCTGGAAATTGTCTTTGAACTGAGTAAAATAGTAGTCCTTAGCGTAATCCGGTAAGCTCTTATACTCTGCGGAAGCGGTAAACACGGTAACACTGACATTGGAAAAATCCGTTTCGGAAACGTAGGCAGATGTCATGCCTGCGTCACACCGATCCAAAATCCAAGTGGCCGGGTAATAAAAGTAATAGTCCGCTCCCTCGTTTTCCGCCAAAAGAAAACCCTCAGGCCCCTGTGCTTCCTGCTGAGAGCAGGCTACGAGAGGAAAGGACAGGGTCAGAGCCAAGAAAAGAGACAAGATACGAATGGTATGTTTCATGAGAACTCCTTACAAAATTGATAAGATCGAAGCGATCATTTCATTGGACACAAAAAAGCCTTCCGGGGTCAGGCGAAATCCGTTCCGGGTCTTTTCCGCCAGGCCGTGTCGAGCCCAAAGAGAAAATTTTTCTTCGATTCGTTGAACCGTTTCCTTCCGGCAAAATGCCTCGAGCTGATGAAGATCCAAGCCTTTTGCCAGCCGCAGCGAGAGCATCACGTTCTCCTCCAGCCGGTCTCTAAAAGAGAGGGTCTCTTCCACTTGGACCGATCCTTCAGGATCGGACAAGAAGGATTCCAGATCTTCCTTCACAAAAAAGCGTTTCCCCTGAAAATACGAATGGGCACCGGGACCAAAACCCAGGTATTCCCCGCCCTCCCAGTAACAAAGATTGTGCCGGGAAGCAAAACCGGGACGGGCAGCGTTAGAGATCTCATATTGATCCAGACCTGAGCGTTTTACAAAGGAACAAGCGTCAAGATACATCTCTCGCACCTCTTCCTCTCCGGGAAGGCTCTCTCTTATTTTGCAGAGGGGAACCGTGGAAGAGAGAGTCAGACAATAATAGGAAATGTGCTGGATATCCATGGAAAGAGCAGCCTCAAGACTCTGTCGAAAGCTTTCCCGGGTCTGTCCCGGGAGGCCATACATCAGATCCAAGCTGATATTATCAAAACCGATCTGTTTCGCCCGTTTCACCGCCGATCTGACATCCTTTGCCCGATGACACCTTCCAATGGCAGAAAGCTCCTCATCCACAGCAGACTGCATGCCAAAGCTCAGACGATTGACTCCCGCAATCTGCGCTGCCAGCAAAATCTCGTCCGAGGCGGATTCCGGGTTCATTTCCATGGTGATCTCACATTCCCCGGAAAGGGAAAAATTCTCCCGCAACGCCGAAAAGACCGCTTGCACACCTTCCGGAGATATCAGGCTGGGGGTTCCGCCGCCCCAATACAAAGTATCTACCGTATAGGAAGAGAGCGCTTCCCGAAACGGGGGGATGGCGCGGCACAGAGCACTTTCATACGCCGGGATCCGGGACAGTGCGGGGAGAGAATAAAAATCGCAGTACCCACACTTATTTTTGCAAAAAGGAAAATGTAAATAAAGGCTGATCTTATTCATCCAATTTCAAAACCGCCATAAAAGCTTCCTGAGGCACTTCTACGCTACCCAGAGAGCGCATTTTCTTCTTGCCTTCTTTCTGCTTTTCCAGAAGCTTCTTTTTCCGGGTGATATCGCCGCCGTAACACTTAGCCAGGACATCCTTGCGCATAGCCTTGACCGTCTCCCGGGCAATGACTCTGCCTCCCACCGCCGCTTGAACGGGAATCTCAAAAAGCTGACGGGGAATGTTTTCCTTGAGTTTTTCCGCGATCCTTCGTGCTCTGGGGTAAGCCTTGTCGCTATGGACGATGAAAGAAAGAGCGTCCACCGGATCGCCGTTCAAAAGAATGTCAAGCTTCACCAGTTTAGAGGGGACGTATTCGGTATCGCTGTAATCAAAAGAGGCGTAGCCCTTGCTACGGGATTTGAGCGCGTCGAAAAAGTCATAGACGATCTCGTTTAATGGAAGTTTATAATGAAGCTCTGTCCGGGTGGGGGTGATGTACTTCATATCCACAAATTCCCCGCGCCGGTCCTGACACAGGTCCATGATTCCTCCCACGTATTCCACCGGGGTGATGATGCTTGCCTTCACCACCGGCTCCATGGCGGAAGCGATGGTCTCAGTAGCAGGATAATTGGTGGGATTGTCAATGTAAACGATCTGACCGTTTGTCATTTCCAGCTTATAGATCACGCTGGGAGCGGTGGTGATCAAATCCAGGTTGAACTCCCTCTCCAGGCGTTCCTGGATCACTTCCATGTGTAAAAGTCCCAAAAAGCCGCAACGGAAGCCAAATCCCAAAGCGGCGCTGGTCTCCGGTTCAAAGGAAAGGGCGGCATCGTTGAGTTGGAGTTTTTCCAGAGCTTCCCGCAAATCGTTGTACCGGGCGCCGTCAGCAGGATAGATGCCGGAAAACACCACGGGCAACGTTTTTTTGAAACCTTCAAAAGGTTTTTCTGTTGGATTTTCCGCAAGGGTAATGGTATCGCCCACACGGGTATCTGCCAGGGTTTTGATGGAAGCGGTAAGGTATCCTACCTGTCCGGACGTCAGGGTGTCACAAGGGGCAAAGCCAAAGGTCTTCATAGTGCCCACTTCGGTAACGTCAAACTCCGCGCCGGTGCTCATCAGGCGAATCCGGTCACCCCGGGAAAGGGTTCCTTCAAAGAGACGGAAATAGACGATGATGCCCTTGTAAGCATCGTAAAAAGAATCAAAGATCAAGGCTTTGCACGGCTTTTCCGGCAAAAGTTTGGGCGCCGGAATGTACTGGACGATCCCCTCCAGGACCTCTTCGATGTTAAGTCCCGTTTTAGCAGAAACGCAAGGAGCGTAATCTGCAGGGATACCGATCACGTCCTCGATCTCTTTCTTTACCTTTTCCGGGTCGGCGGCGGGAAGATCCACTTTGTTGACCACGGGAAAAAGCTCCAGATCGTTATCCACCGCAAGATATGCGTTGGCCAAAGTCTGAGCCTGGATCCCCTGGGTGGAATCTACCACCAGGATCGCCCCTTCGCAAGCGCGAAGAGACCGGGAAACCTCGTAGTTAAAGTCTACGTGGCCGGGAGTATCGATCAGATTGAATTCATAGACCTGGCCGTCCTTTGCCTTGTAGTCCAGCGTGACGGCACGGGCCTTAATGGTAATGCCACGCTCCCGTTCCAGCTCCATATTATCCAGAACCTGGTTCTCCATTTCCCTTTTTTCCACAGATCCGGTCATTTCCAGGATTCGGTCGGCCAAGGTAGATTTCCCGTGGTCGATATGTGCGATGATACAAAAATTTCGAATGTTCTTTTCCATATTCCTATTCTCGATCCGACAATTTGATCCCCCGGCGATTTTCTCGCTCAAGGTCCCTCTTGAGTGCGCTTTCCCGTTTGTCATAAAGCTTCTTGCCTCGGCACACTCCCACCTCTACCTTCACTCTCCCCTTTTTAAAATAAAGGGAAAGGGGTATCAGTGTATAGCCCTCTTTCTCCGAAAGGGCGCGAAGCTTTAAAATTTCTTTTTTGTGCATCAAAAGTTTTCTCTGTCGCAGAGGATCTCGGTTAAAAATATTCCCTTTTTCGTAAGGGCTGATGTGAATCCCTTTGGCAAACAGCTCGCCGTCGGAAATGGTCAGATACGAATCCTTCAAATTGACCGTTCCCTGACGGATCGATTTCACCTCGGTGCCAAACAGCTCAATTCCCGCCTCAAATCGCTCTTCAACAAAATAATCGTGAAAGGCTTTGCGGTTGGAGGCGGCATTTTTTACACTGTCATTCTTCTGCATCATTATCCTCGCCAAGAAGGATCTGGGCCCGGTCAGTGGGAAGAACGGAAACTTTTTTCAATTTCCGCTGGATCTGGCGGGTACGAACCCCCACCAGGGCTTCCAAGCCGTCATGAGCCTGATCAATCTTTCTTTGCGCATCCCGAAGGGCGCTCTCAAACTTTTCAAATTCTGTGCGCACAGCCCCCAAAACTTCCCACACCTCTCCGCTTCGCTTCTGAATGGCCAGGGTGCGAAAACCGGTCTGGAGGGAGTTGAGCAGGGCGGCCATGGTAGTTGGGCCGGCGATATTGACCTTGTAATTTCTCTGTAAGATCTCCACCAAACCCATTTTTACCACCTCCGCATAAAGTCCTTCGGTGGGAAGGAAGAGGATGGCAAAATCGGTGGTGTGAGGCGCAGAGATGTATTTGGTCTGGATGTCTTTGGCAAAGGACTTGATCCGGCTTTCCAGCTGTGCTCTTTGATTTCTGATCAAATCCGGATCTCCGGCGTCATACGCGTCCTGTAAATTCATATAGGCGTCTGCCGGGAACTTAGAGTCAATGGGAAGATAGACCTTCTGATCTCCGTCTCCGGGGAGACGGACGGCAAATTCCACTCGCTTGTCGGAACCGGGCACGGTGACCACGTTGGTTTCATACTGCTCGGGGGACAGAATCTCTTCCAATATGGCCCCAAGCTGAATCTCTCCCAGAATACCGCGGGTCTTGACATTGGCAAGGACTTTTTTCAAATCCCCTACCCCGCTAGCTAAGGTTTGCATCTCTCCCAGACCCTGGTACACCTGCTTTAACCGTTCGCTGACTTCCTGGAAAGAGCGACTGATGCGATCCTCCAGAGTTTTTTGCAATTTTTCTTCTACGTTCTGGCGGATCTCTCCCAGGCTCTTCTCGTTGTCCTGGCGCAATTCTCTCAGTTTTTGATCCACAGTCTCCCGCAGAGCCTGAGCACTCTTTTCCTGGATGGCGATCATCTGCCCCACTCTTTCATCCAAGTTCTTCAAGGCAGTATTGAGATTGCGGGTCAAATCCTGGATTCGCCGATCCTGCTGATCGAAGACCTGACTCTGGTTTTCCCGAAGAGAGCGGGAAAAAGATTCCAAAGTGCGGTGAATATCTTCCTCCAGATCCCGGCGAGTGGCAGCAAGCGACCGCTCCAAGCGCTCGCCCGTTCGCTCCAGATCCTCTCGGGATATTTCTCCTCGGCCATTGGCCTTGGATATTTTCCAAAGGGTATAGAATGTCACACCGAGGCTCAAAGCAGTCAGAGCCACAAGAAGGATGAGAAGAGTCTGTTCCAAATGGTTCTCCCTTTCTTTTAAAGAATTAGTCTACGCTGGTTCCGTTTGCCTTGGCTTTTGCCACAGCGTTCACGTTTCTCAGGTGCTCGTGCTCACCCACAGCAAACAAGGTAGAACCGTCGGTATCGGAAATAAAGTAATAATACTTATGATTTTGAGGATACAGCGCCGCCTGAATGGCATCCCAGCCCGGATTGGCAATGGCAGAAGGGGGAAGCCCGGCGTAGCGGTACGTGTTGTAGGGATCGTCTACCTCAAGGTCTGCGTAGGTAAGTTCCGGTTTTCTCTCCGGCAGGCAATACTGCACCGTGGCGTCTGATTGCATGCGCTTGAGATGTTTGGAGGCAAGACGGTTGTGAAACACTCCGGAGATGGGATAAAAATCAGCATTGAATTTTCCTTCCATCTGAATAATGGACGCCAGAGTGATCACCTGATCCAAATTCATGTTCAATTCATCCAGACGAGCATAGTATTCCCTTTCGAAATGCGCCTCAAAGGCAGCCAGCATTTTATCTACAATGGCAACCTCGCTGGAATCTGTATAAAAGTCGTAGGTATCCGGGAACAGATATCCTTCCAGCCGATAGCGCCGACCGGAAGCGAAGGTGATCTGGTTGAGCCGATCCATAAATTCGTAGTCATACGGATACTGATTGATGGCTTCTTCAAAGCCTTGCCTTGTACCGATTCCCTTGGAAGTAAACAGTTCAATGATCTGATCTACCGTATATCCCTCCGGAATGGTAATGGTTTCGATGGCACGGCTCCGACGGTTCTTGATCGCGCTGACCATCTGATCGTAATTGAGAGTGCTTCGCAGCTCATGCTCCCCGGCACGGAATCCTAAAGGCGGATTGGCATCTCGATTTTTAAAACCGATGTACAGACGGAAAATGGTGGGATATTCGATCAGTCCGCTGTCTTCCAGAATGTCCGCTACCTCAGATAAGGTTGCGTTTTCAGGGATCACGACAGTCGCTACCACCTCATCCTTCACAAGAGCAAACACATCATTGGCCCAACTAATACCAAAATAGGACAAAACGGCAGAGACGGTCACCACCACCGCGATATAAATAAGAGCCATCATTGCCGTGGAACGAAGAGAAGAAAGAATGGCTTTTTTCTCTTCGGGAGTGGGCTCTTTTTTCTCATTTTTTAAAAGTTTTAACCGGTTCTTTCCCTGACCCTTGTTGTTGGAGGGCTTTGTCAACGTAGCCGTGCTCTTCTCCGGTATCACCACACCGCTCCCCACCCGGGTCTGGTCCGCGATTTTCGAGCCGGAGGAGGTCCGAATACTCTTTTCGCCGGGAATGGCGCGGGTTCGATCCGCTTCTCCCGTAGGGATCTTCTTTGCCCCGGGCGCAGTGGAAGAGCCAGTGCGAGGGGGGATCGCTGTTCCGGCAGAGGAAGCGGGAGCCTTATGAGGGGCATCTTCTTTCTTTGGAGAGACCAAGATGTCGATGGTATTTTCTTTTTTGGAAAAATCCATCTCTTTTTCTTCGTTCATTTAAAAACCTCTTATTTCTCAAAAATTCCCAGTGCCAAACACAGAAAAACGGCACAAGACAGAAGAAACGTGGGAGACAAGTACAGTTCCTTAAACACAGAGAAAAACGTAGCAGACCGAGTTTCCTGCTTTGCTTCTTCCCGAGCGCTCCGAGCACGTTCTATCTCTTGGCGCAGAAGCTCTTTTCGGCTTTGAAACATTTCTTCATACGCTTTGTCCTGATAGATAGTCTGCAGACGAGCAAAGAGAATGACAAAAAGCAAAAGGAAAAATGCAAGGAGAAGATAGGGCAAAAGAGGGCTTTTACCCGCTTGCCGCAAATACTCCACCACTCCGGGACGAAAATAAAAGTAAGAAGCGTTCATCAGGATCTGGAGAACAATTCCGGGAACGATAGAATCGGCAAATACCGTCATCACCCCCAGGATCAAACCGAAAAACAAATAAAAGAAAAAGTTTTCCAGAGAAGCGTGGATCAATGCAAAAAGAACCGCACTCATTCCAACCGCCCAACAAGATCCGTAAGAGCGATACTCCTCAAGCAAGACCCCACGAAATACCAACTCTTCCAAAATCGCAGGAAGAACAATGCCGCACAAAGCGATCAAGAAACCGTTTTCACTCTCCAGCGGTACGTATACGGCAGCAGGAGTATCAACAAAGGCGCCGTTGAAAAAGAACAGGCCAAAATAGCGAAGAATTGTGGTGCCGGTGACAAAAATCAGAACGGTTACCACAAGAAAGGGGATCTTCTTTGGTGTTACATACCTAAATTTCAGGGTAGACAGCAAATTCAGTCCCCGCACCCGGCAGTAAAAAGCCAAGGGCAAAAGGTACACCAGAAGCTGAATGATGGCGGTAGATAAAAAGGGCTCTTGAGAGACCCTTTGCAGCAAGGTGGTCAGGGGCGCCATCATGCCGGCCAGAATCAAGATCACTCCAAACAGAATCGGAGCGTAAAGACTGGATTTCAGTTTCAAAACAACTCCCCCTTGTAAACCATGGCTCGGGCAAGGTCTCTGGCACACTCTTCCCCTTTTAGCATAGAAAGAATGCGAAAAGCAAACAAAGAAGCCGTTCCCGCGCCCCGGGAAGTAATGATGTTTCCCGATACCACGACAGGCTCCTGAGAAGGATGGGCGCAAAACAATTCTTTTTCCATACCCGGGTAACAGGTTGCGGTCCGGTCCTTTAAGATTCCAAGATCACCCAGCACCGTGGGAGCTGCGCATATGGCCGCAACAAGACCGCCGTTTTGATGGCAAGATAGGATCCTTTGGCGCAAAGGAGCGCTGGCCTTTAAATGCAAGGTACCGGGCATTCCTCCGGGTAAAAGGATGCCCTCCTCCCGGCCGTCAATCTCGGAGATGGTCGTGTCGGCCTGAAAAGGGATGCCGTGGGCACCGGTGACAAGACGGGATGAGGTAATGCTACAGGTGCGCACGTCAACGCCTCCCCGGCGCAGGATATCAATCGGCGTGACCGCCTCGATCTCCTCAAATCCCTCTGCCAAAAACACCGTTATCATATTTTTTCTCCCGATTCCAAAACCGAGGAAACCAAATCAAATACCGCATCTCCAATGGTCTCCACGGAATTCATTTCCTGTCGGTCGTTCATGCAGGAGAGCACCTTCCAATTCCACTTCTCGGCACAAACTCGAGCCGCACGGGCCGCTTTTTCCAAATGATCCCTGTTTTCGTGGATGTCCTTTTCCTCTCCCCTATGATCGATGAGCTCAAGACTTTTTTCTACCGGAACCTGCAACAGCACCGTCAAATCCGGAACCGGCAGTCCAAGCTTTTGAAACTCAAAATCGTAAAGCCAATCCAAAAAAGCCTCGTGCTGTTCCGGTGCAAGTTTAGTCAACTGATGGATGGCGTTGGCGGTAGTATAGCGATTGGCGATGATGATAGCGCCCTTTTCGTAATCCTTTTTCCAATCCAAAGAAAAGGAAGCATAGCGGTCCACCGCAAAAAAAGCGGAGGCCGCATAAGAATTCACCGCTTCCGGATCTTGCCCGTAAGCGCCGCTCAAATACAGTTTTACCGGGCCGCAAGCGGGGCTTTCATAATCGGGGAAAGATACCAGACGAACCCTTCTTCCCTCTTTCAAAAGCCTTTCGTATAAACATTTGGACTGCGTGTTTTTTCCGCTTCCGTCTAATCCGTCAATGACGATCAATGTCCCCATGCTTCGGTTCCTTTCCAAAAAGGCACAATTTTTCATGCTATATTTAGGATGATTATAGCACATTCTCAAAAAAATCACAATACAAAATACAATTCTTTGAGAAAATTTAATGATTCTTTTTCAATTCTTGAAAAACATGGTGGAAACTGCTATACTGTTTGCATATAATACTCAGAGGTGAAGAATGATGAAAGTTATCCTTATCAATGGTTCCCCCCATCAAAACGGATGCACCCACCGCGCCCTCCAAGAGATCGCCAACACCTTGGAAAAAGAAGGCGTGAGCAGCCAAATTCTTTGGTTGGGAACGGATCCTATCCCCGGTTGTTTGGGTTGCGGCAGTTGCGGAAAAACCGGAAGGTGCGTTCGAAATGATTCCGTCAACACGTACGCTCCGGAAATCCTTGCGGCAGATGGCCTGGTCTTTGGATCGCCGGTTCATTATGCAGCCCCGGGCGGCGCCATTATCTCCTTTATGGACCGTCTTTTTTATACCTACGGCAAGCGTCTGGCGGGAAAACCGGTCTGTGCAGTCCTCTCCTGTCGGAGAGGGGGCGCCAGTGCCGCCTTCGATCAGATGAACAAGTACTTTACCATCTCCTCCATGCCCATCGTTTCCGGACAGTACTGGAATATGGTCCACGGGAACCGTCCGGAGGAAGTGGAACAGGACCTGGAGGGACTTCAGATCATGCGCTCTCTGGGTCGGAACATGGCCTGGCTTTTGTCTTGCATTCAAGCAGGAAAAGAAAAAGGCATCGAATTTCCGCCAAAAGAGGCTCCCATTCGCACCAATTTTATTCGCTGATCCCCCAAAAAAAGAGCGGCTTTGCCGTTCTTTTTTGGTATAGCTTTTCTTTTTTCTGCAAATAATGGAAAAGAAGGGGGAGTGCTCGTGAACGTTCGTTGGAGGAATCGACTTTTTGACTTTTTACTCATCGCCGCCGCTGTGGCGGTCTTGTATCGGGGAATCCGGCACGTCTTTTTTTTCATTTTTCCCATTGCACTTGCGCTGATTTTTTCAGAGCTGATCCGCAAGAGCTTTTTAAGACTCAGCCCACTCTCCTCCGGGGTCAAAAAGATCCTGATCATTTTGATCCTTTTGATTTTTTTCGCCCTATTATCATTGATGGTCATTCTTCTGACCGATCGGCTGATTCGGGTCATCACTTCCCTTTCCAATTTTCTCTCGGCTCATTTTGACGAAATGTTTTCCTTCTGCCAAGAAAAAGTTCAAGCGGTAGAACGCTTTTTTTCCAATCTTTTCAAAAGGGATCTGCAAAACAGCATCAGCGCAAATCTTCCTCCTCTGTTTCGCTCTCTACTTCAAAAGATGATGGAAAAGACGCCGGAGTGGATCGGAAAAGTGGCAAGTTTTGTGCCAAGATTCTTCATTTCCCTTTTCATCTTTCTCATCTGCACTTACTATTTTTCCTGCGACGGAGAACGCTTCTCCAATTTTTTCGCAAAAAAAATCTCCCCGGAAAAGTTGGACCGGTTTCACCAAACAAAATCGCTCTTTCTCCGTGCTCTTGCACAATACGGAAAAGCCTATCTTCTCCTCTTTCTATTGACCTTCTCCGAGCTTTTTCTGGGATTGGCTCTGATCCGGGTACCGGGTGCCGCCGGGAAAGCGTTTTTCATCGCTTTCGTGGACATTCTTCCTGTTTTAGGCTGCGGAACCGTACTCATTCCCTGGGCTCTGTTTTGTTTGCTTAGCAAAAATACCGGTCTTGGGCTGGGAATTCTGATCCTTTATCTGATCGTTTTGGTCATCCGCCAGATCGCGGAACCGAAGATCGTAGGGTCATCCATCGGCCTTCATCCTGTTCTTTCCCTGGTTCTTGTTCTGGGCGGCCTCTACTTTTTCGGATTCTTCGGGATGCTCATCTTCCCTCTGCTTGCCGTATGTATCCTGCAAAGTGTAAAAGAGTAAAACAGGAAAAGATCCCACCCCGTTTCGGGGTGGGATCTTTCGTTTACAGTTGAACTGCAAAGCGCAGGTCTTTTTTCTCGTGGAGTTCCGCAGAGATTTCGAACACGGTCTTACCGTCCTCTTCCTTGAGGGCGATGGCTTCTCCGTCCAGGGTAACCTGTGCGGGCTTGCAGGTGTGGAACACCACACGGAAGGCTTCCATCGAAGGCATTCCGGGAATCTCAGGCTCGGAGGGCATGGCGTCAGGACGGCGCTCACGGCCAAAGAATTCACCCTGGCGACGCCCCAGAACCACGTCAAAACCACTGTCGTTGCTGTTCTCAATGGACATAGGCGTGCACGTCATAGCTCCCGACTTGTAATCATAGGTGTAGCCATCGTCATCCACCATCACAAAAGAGTCATCTTTACCGTGGTAAATGTTGATATCATAGTGATTGGAGACTTTTTCTTCCACATACTTTCTGGGCTCCATGGTAACAAAGATAGCCCCTTCTTTTACAAAGAGCGCTCCGCCCCAGTTTTCGGGAATACGGTAGTCGATCTCTCTTCCGCCTTCGATGATTTCGCCGGTAAAGTAATCGTAAAAGCGACCGCTGGGAAGGGTCAGGTGCATATCAAATGCTCCCACCAGGAATTTGTCGCCAAACCAATATTCGTTTTTGATTTCATCGTAAGCAGGATTGTCCTGATCCATCAGGCACAAAGCTCTTGCCACGGGCATAGCCGTCTGGGCAGCGTAGTGAGACATAGAATAGATGTACGGAAACAGAGAGCTACGAAGCTTTGCATATCTGCGGAATAGCTGCTCCTTTTCTTGACCCAGATACCAGGGCTGTTTCCAGTTATCCCAGCCAAAATACTTCGACCAAGGAGAAAGGAAACCATAGTGCATGGATGCAGGAGAATCTTCCATGTCGCAGGCCACATTGCTATGACCGCAAAGACCGAAATTGAGCATGGAAACCAGCGTTTTGGGTCCTCCGCCCGTATCTCCTGACCAGCTGGCAGCGTGCTTCTGCGTACCCACGCTCAAGCAAGGCGTGAAAATAATCGCACGGCGGCCATTGGTGTGTTCCGTAAAGCCCTCTTGCATTTGTCGAACGTAAAGGACAGGATAAATGTTGTGGGCCTCTTTATCCGTAAACTTGCACGCCCAGAGTCTGTCAGGATGGTGACGGACTTGAGCGGAAGCATCCAATTTGAAGGCAGATACGCCGTTGTCCACAAATTTCTTCAAATGCTCGAACCAAGCCTCGTCACGCTTGGTGATCTTATCCACGTATTTGGCATTGACAAGGCGAGGATCCTTGATCATTGCATCTTCCCCAAAAGGATAGATGATATTAGTAGGCTCGGTAGGCTGACCGATCTTTCTTTCCTCTTCCCAGAACAGATCGTAATTCATGCAAAGCCAAAGACTGAGCTTGAATCCCATTTGGCGCAAAGGATAGAAAAAGGTGTCTTTGCTGCTGGTGTTGACCGGTTCCCAGGTAGGAATGAAAAAGCGTTCGGGATCCCAAGCCTTTTCAGTGCTGTAATCGTAAGACTTGGTCATCCAGTTAGGCTCCAGGCTCACCATATCCAAGGGAATATCACGTTCCCGGAAGCGCAAGCAGTCATCCAACAGATACCGAGCATTGCTTCTTTCGTTCATGATATAGGTAACGCCGTAGAAAGATTTTGGCATCATGATGGGAAAACCGGAAATGCTAGCGTACATGCGAATAATATCCGGCAGCTTTCCGTTTTCCGGCAAGAAAACATAGAAATCCGCACTGCCTTCCGGTATGTCCATTACGATCTGATCGGGATCCGTGGCGCCCAAATCATAGTCTTGCGCATAAGTGGAATTGACCAGGATTCCCCAGCCACCCGTACTCATAAGATAAGGAATGGGGCCGTAGGATGCAATATTGGACATATCCAATCTGGATTTGGTGCCCCGACGAGCAATGTGGTTTCTGGATTCATCTCCCAGGCCGAAAAGGCGCTCTTCTTTATCCATGGGAATTTCCAGACGAAATCCTTCGTTTCCTTGACGCCCGCCTTCTTTGCAGGAGATCTTGACCGTCAAAGATACCGTCTTCCCGGAAAGACAAACCTTGCCCGAGGCCTTGTCAATGACAACGGAAAGATCGTCCGCCGTCAAAGTGCAACGCTCAGGTTCATCGGTCATTTTCATTTTCAGGTCGCCCTTTTCCTCGATTACATGGTAACGAGAAAACAGCGTTTCAATATAATTGGCGCCGGTGCGTGCCATACGCACCCGAACAATGCCTTTTTCAATCAAACGCACTTCATACCGATATTGCTGGTTTTCGCACTGATACATTGTACCGCTCCTTTTTCATAAGGCCGACAAGAGAAAATGTTTTTATCATTCCCCGGCATATTATACCCCGATTATCTCATAACCACCCCCTTTTGTCAACTCAAAGATACCGTAACTTTTTTATCTTTCCCCGTAATTCTTCATTTTTCCTTTTTCGGCAAAACCGATTATAAACAGAAAAACGGAGACAACTTCTTTACGAAGTGTCTCCGTTCGGCTGGTTTTTGCTTCTTTTACCGGCTGTGCGTGTTTTAAAAACACGGTCTTTCTTGTTTCTTAAACTCTCTCGACCTTGCCGCTTCTCAAGCAGTGGGCACAAACGTAAAGACGGGTGTGAGAACCGTTCACAACGGCTCTAACCTTCTTTACATTGGGCTTCCATGCATGATTGGTTCTTCTGTGGGAATGGGAAACTCTCTGTCCGAAAGCAACGCCCTTTCCGCAAATTTCACACTTTGCCATTCTTCATACCTCCAAAAGCGCCGCAGCGCTCAACGTCAATTCTGTTGTGCAGTGTTTTCTGTAGACTTATTTTCTTCGTCGGATTCGCCATCCGAGTCAGTAGTGGGATCTGTAGTGGATTCTTCTTCGGTAGCGGTTTTGTCATCTACTGTTTCGGTCTGTGCAGCGTTGCTGCCGCCGGAAGAAGAACCGGAACCGGTTCCGGAAGAACTTGGAATGTTATTCTTGCTCTGTACTCCCTGGAGCACATAAACTACCAGCACCAAAACCACAAAAATGATCGAAACAATGGTCGTGGCTTTGGAAAGAGCACGGTCAATGGTCTTACCCTTGGTCTTTCCGAAAAAGGTCTCAGCGCCTCCGGCAATGGTACCGGAAAGTCGGTTGTCTTTTCCGCTCTGCATCAAAACAGCTACTACCAAAAAGATAGCCAGCAAAATCATGATGCTGCAAAGAACCGTAATCAATACTTCCATTTTCCTGTTCCTCGAAAAAGCTTAATCGCTGATATAGGGAAGAACCGCAATCTGACGGGCGCGCTTGATGGCGGTGGTCAGCTCTCTCTGATGCTTTGCGCAAGTTCCGGTGATTCTTCTGGGAAGAATCTTGGAGCGCTCGGAAACAAACTTGCGAAGCTTTGCCGCATCCTTGTAATCAATAACAGTTACTTTTTCAGCGCAAAAAGCGCACACTTTCTTTTTTCTCTTCGGTCTAAATGCCTTTTGTTCTTTATCCATTTATCTTTCCTCCGTAAAAGTTGAATTAAAAGGGAAGGTCATCATCGGCGCTCATTTCCTCAAAAGCCTCGTCTTTCGGACTGGCCCCGTAAGGAGCGGGGACGGCGCCGGGTGTAGGAGCAGAACTGTCAGTCTTTCTGTCCACGAAACGAACTTCTTCCGCTACCACCTCGGTGGTATAACGCTTCTGGCCATTTTGATCGACCCAGCTTCTGTTCTGAAGGGAGCCACAGACCAAAATCGAGCTACCCTTGCGAAAATACTTCGATACAAATTCAGCGGTGTTTCTCCAAGCCACAATGTTGAAAAAGTCGGACTGGGGTTGGCCGCTTTCCGCGTTGCGGGAAGCGTAGCTGCGGCTGACGCCGATGCTGAACGAGGTGACGGAAATCCCGCTCTGGGTCTGCTTCAGTTCCGGATCGGCGGTCAGATTGCCGATCAGGATCACCTTGTTAAACGCTGCCATTTTCTTTTCTCCTTTAGCCGTCCAGGCGAACGGTCATGGAACGGAGAATTCCCTCGGTAATGTGGAAGACTCTTTCCAACTCTACGGGGAAATCACGATCTGCGGTGTACTGCATGATGACATAGTATCCGTCATTGACATCTTCAATGGGATACGCAAGTCTTCTCTTGCCCCACTCGTCGGTGTTTTCCACCACAGCGTTCGTCTCGATCATACCCTTGAACTTGGTAACCAATTCCTGAACCTTCTCTTCTCCAAGTTCGGCATTCACGATGAAAACAGTCTCGTACTTGCCTTTCAGTTTTTCCATTATGCTTTCCTCCTTTTGGACATATGTCCCCTCTTTCGAGGGGCAAGGGGCATGGCATGAGAATTTACCATGACACATCGAGGAATTATACACAAGAAACCAGTTTTTGTCAAGAGCAGAATTAAAATATTTTTTCTCTCCCGCAAAAAGAAAAAAGAGACAGGAAACCTGTCTCTTTCATGTTCTCTAGCGATAAAAGCGGTGACCTTCGATGTAACACACCGCTTCCAACGTGGTGTCGAACCAATTTCCTTCCCCTACCAAGGTGGGATTGCAGAAATACACCGCTCCTTGGGCAAGATCCGGCGCCTGACCGGAAAGCACCTGATCCGCCGCTTGCCGAGTTAACTCCAGAGGAACCCAACCGTCGCGCTCTTCAAAACCGGCCATTCCGCAAAACTGGTTGGGCGCGGTAAGAACTTCCTTCACGGTGGAACCAAACTTGGGACCTTGAACCCGGTTGAGCACCACCTGAATAATCAACATTCGGTGCTCCAATGATCCGTTTCTGGTTTCATGGTCTACACAATAAAGCAGCATTTCATATTCTTCCGGTGTCAGATCACAGAATACTTCAAAATTTCCCTCGGGCACAGGCCCTTCCTGACGGGAAGCAAGAACGGAGGAAACAACATTCTCCACCGAACCCGGTATCTCTTCTCTGTTTGCGTGAAACAGCGTGGATGACAGAGACGCTTTTGCAAGATCGGATATTTCCAAAGGTGTCACCGTTGCCATGGGAAGCACGGCAGTCTCGGGCTCAGCCTGAGGCTCCGAATCCTGATACGCATCGCCCTTCTCCTCTTCTTTCAAGCAAATGATATTCACTCTTTCGAAAACAGGCAATTGCAAGGGAGAAATCAGAACGGACAGGATCAAACCCAGGCTTGCGAAAAACACGGAAACCGATCCGCTCAGCTTCAGCAAGTGTTTTGTCATACGATCTCCTAATTTCTTTTTCTTCGCACATTTCTCGAAGCGCTATCAAATCGCTGGTGATTATAGGCAGAAAAAAATTCCTTGTCAATATTGTTCTCTTTTTTTTAATAATTATGAAATATTTTATTCATTTTTCGTTTTTCCTCATTTTCTGAGAAAAAGCGATCTTTTTTTCATTGGTTTTTTTCCTTATATAATATATGTTCAATCATACGAAGCCGGCAAAGAATTCGTCCTTTGCCGGCTTCATTGTTAACAAAAAATTCACTTTTTCATTTCCAGAATTGTAACTCCTCCGTCTCCTTCACCATAGAGGCCCAAACGGAAGGAACGAATCCGGGGATCCTTTTTAAAATAACGCCAAAGACCTGCCTTGAGCGCCCCCGTTCCCTTTCCGTGAATCACAGTAACGCTTTCAAATCCCGTGAGGATGACATCGTCCAGGTATTTATCCACCACAAACCAAGCATCGTCGGTAACAAGGCCGCGAACATCCACGGAATTGGTAATTTGCGCTCGGGGAGTTGAGGAAACTGATCCCTTCTTTTTTTCCTTTTTTCCTTTTTGGAAACCCGTCATCAGCCGCAAGGCGGAAACCGGCGTTTTCATACGGAGATTGCCAACCAAAACGGTAGCTTCCCTACCGGTCAGCTTCTCCAGGATCCCCTCTTTTCCCACATTGGAGATCAACACCGCATCTCCTTTTTTCAAAGGTCTTGGGAGGGTGTAGTTCTCTTCTTTTTCCTCCACCTCTACCATACGGCTGGAAACGTCGTCTTCCATGTTGCGCAAAGTGAGGCGAATCTTCCTTCTCTCTTCTTCCAGATCCTCCTGAGCCCGATCACGAAGGGCTTTTTTCTGCATTTCTTCTAATTTTTCAAAGGTAGAGTCAGACAGAGCACGAGCGCTTTTAACAAGGCGCAACGCTTCTTGCTTTGCCCGCTCCAATTCTTTTTCCGCGCCGCCGAGCAGCCCTTCCCGTTCCTTTAACGTTTCCTCCCGCATCACGCGGGCTTCTTCCTGAAGACGCCGGGCCTCTTCCCGGGCCTTCTCCATCTCCACTCTTTCTTCCTCCAGCTTTCCAACCACGGTCTCAAAACGACGGTTTTCTGCCTTGACAAGGCGCTCCGCCTTTTGGATGATTTCCTGCGAAAGGCCAAGGCGAGCGGATATAAGAAAGGCGTTGGAACGCCCCGGAGTACCGATGATCAGGCGATAGGTAGGTTTCAAAGTGGCAAGATCAAATTCACAAGAGGCGTTTTCCACACCCTCTGTCTCCAAGGCATAGGTCTTTAACTCTGCATAGTGGGTGGTGGCTACACAAAAGATACCACGTTCCCGAACGGTTTCCAAAATAGCCTCTGCCAGAGCAGCTCCCTCCACCGGGTCTGTGCCACTCCCCAATTCGTCAAAGAGCATGAGCGCTTTCCGGGGAGCCTGGGAGAGCATGGAGATGATATTCCGAATGTGTGCAGAGAACGTGGAGAGAGACTGCTCGATGCTCTGCTCGTCTCCAATATCTGCCAAAATGTCCGGATACACAGGAAAAACAGCGGACTGGGCAGGGATCTGCAGTCCCGTTTGCGCCATCATGGAAAGTAGACCTACGGTCTTGAGCGTTACGGTTTTTCCTCCGGTGTTAGGACCGGTAATAACCAGAGTGTCAAAGCCCTTTCCCAGACTCAGCGAGATGGGAACGGCGATTTTTCGATCCAGAAGAGGATGGCGAGCCAAGCACAGTTCCAACTCCCCATTACGGGAAATGGACGGCTCCACGGCATCCATTTTCACCGCTAGCTCCGCCCGTGCAAAAATCACGGAAATTTCTACGATATCGTAAAAATCAAGGCGAAGAGCATCGGAAAAGGCGGAAACGGACTGAGAGAGGGCGGAAAGGATGCGCTCGATCTCATCCTTTTCCTCTCCTTCCAGCACCTTGATCTGATTGTTATACTCCACCACACTCATCGGTTCGATGAATACCGTGGCACCGCTGGAGCTGGTATCGTGGATCAGCCCCCGGATCTCATTTTTATATTCACTTTTTACCGGGATCACATACCGGGAATTGCGAAAGGTAATGATGTTCTCCTGTAAAAAATTTCCATAGGCTCCGGAGATATAGTGTTGGAGAGCTTCCCGGATCTTCGCGGCGCAAGAGGCCATTTTCCGACGAATGGAAAACAGGGCAGGAGAAGCCTCATCTGAGAGGGTGTCCTCGGATAGGATACAGCGACCGATCTCCTCTTCCAGTCCGCGATTGGGACGTAAGCGAGAGAAAATTTCCCCCAGAAGGCGATCTTCTCCTTGAAGGTTTTCTCCGTATTGTCGGGCGTGGCTCACCGATCGCAAAAGAGCACCGACCCGCAAAAGTTCCGAAGGATTGAGCACCGCTCCCTTCTCTGCCCGATCGATCACTCCGGGTAAAAGGGGATGAGCGGAAAGGGCAGGACTTCCTTTGACCGCTAAGACCCGTTTTGCAATTGCGGTCTCCTTTTGCAAAAAAGAGACCCGGTCCGGATCTGAGTCCGGCCGGAGCGTCAAAATCTTTTCCTTACCGGCCTCCACACTGCAAGAGGAAGCCAGCATTGAAAGAATCTTTTCATATTCCAAAGTTGCGACAGCTTTTTCAAAGGGTATCATATTTTTCTTCCTTCATTCGTTGGTTGCTCTTTTCGATGCTTTTCTTGCGGCAAGCGTTTTACTTGGTGGTAAAAATCCAGAGTGTTGTACTTTCGCTCCATTTGTTGAAGAAGAAATTTCTCTGCAAAATGGGAAAATTCCCGTAAAAGCCTCTCGGAAATCCGAACGGCGTAAGCTTTTTCCTCGCTCTGTTCTATACTGTGGCGGCAAAGAGCAATCACTTCCGGCGACACTCGGCAAAGCTCTCGATCGTAAGAGGTAAGGCAATCCGGGCAAACAAGATCCCCTTCCAAAAGTCGAAAAAAAAGTCCGGTGAACCGCTTTGTCTCTTTTCCGCAAACAACGCACCCCTCCAGGCGCGGCATTAGGCCGTTGGCGGCCAGAAGTCGCATTTCAAACACGCCTTTGATCAGATCCTCCGGCCGGTCTTCCTTAGAGATAAGAAACAGCGCGTTCATCAAAAGGCGAAGCACCATAGTCCCTGTTTCTTCATCCCGTGCCACGTCTTCCGCCAGCTCTGCCAGATACGTTGCCAGCGACAGAGAAGTCAGGCTGGCGCCGGCGCGCACCGTGGAATAGAGGGGTTGTGCCCTTCTCAAAAAGCACTTGTCCCCTCTCTGGTCCAAAACAAATTCCGAATACACAAAAGCGGCACAACCGGCAGCATTTTTGCTGGTCAAACTCCGGATTCCGCGCGCTTTGAAGAAAATTTTTCCTTCCTCAGTCAAAACGGTGATCAGCTTATCGCTTTCCCCATATTGAATGCTGCGAAGAACCAGCCCTTTGACAGTCCGTATCATTTGTCCTCGCGACGAAAACCGAGAGAATTAAGGAGCAGTTCGTTATCTCGCCAATTCTCCTTTACTTTGACCCAAAGATTGATATTTACGTGAACGCCGAAAAAGGCCTCCAGATCTTCCCGAGCGAAACTGCCCACTTTTTTCAGCATGGCGCCGTCTTTTCCGATAATGATCTTTTTGTGTCCCGGCTTTTCGCAATAGATCTCAGCGCGGATATCCAAAAGCTTATCCGATTCCTTAAAATCCTCAATGACCACCGCAACACCGTGGGGGATCTCCTGATCCAGGAGCTTTAACAGCTTTTCCCGGATCATCTCCGCAGCGATGGTGCGTTCCGGCTGATCGGAGATCATATCCGAGGGGAAAAACCAGGGGCCCTCCTCCATGAAAGGTTCGGCTTCCCGGAAAATAATATCCGTTCCGTCTCCCGTTTTGGCAGAAAGCGGAATGACAGCTGCAAAAGTATATTCTTTGGCGAACACGTCAATGGTCCGAAGGATCTCCTCCGGTGAAAAAAGATCGGTCTTATTTATAAGAAGAATGACAGGGAGCCTCATTTTCTGAAATTTATCCAGAAGCTCCTTTTCAATGGGGTGGATCTTGGCCAAGGGCTCGGTGACCAGCATGGCCAAAGATACGTCGGCGGTGGCAGTGCCCACGCTCTTCATCATAAAATCGCCAAGTTTGGTGCGAGGTTTATGTACACCGGGGGTATCCAAAAAAACGTACTGACAACCATCCCGGGTAAGGATTCCTGTGATGGAGGTGCGAGTGGTCTGCGGCTTGCGGGATACCGCTGCGATCTTTTCCCCCAAAAGGGTATTCAAAAGAGTGCTTTTCCCCACGTTGGGGCGGCCAACAATGGCAATAAATCCTGTTTTTTGAGTTAAATTTTCCATCATGTAATTCCGTTTCTATTCATCCTCGCCCTGCAAAGAATCAAGGATCTTCTCCTGCAAAGCGAACATTAATTTTTGTTCCTTTTCCTCTATGTGATCCCAGCCCAAAAGGTGAAGGGTGGAGTGGATCACCATAAGACAAAATTCCTTTCGGTAACCGGTGCCGAACTGTTCGCCCTGAGAAAAGATGATCTCCGGGCAGACGATGATATCTCCCAAAAGGGCGGCGCTTCCCCACTGCTGTACATCTTCCGTTTCTCCCTTTTCCAGCATAGGGAAAGAGAGCACATCCGTCTCCCGATCGATGCCGCGATACTGATGGTTGAGCCTTCGGATCTCTTCCCGGGAGACCAGGGTCACAGAAACCTCTGCCTTTTGAGAAAAGCCCTCTTCCTGTAAGACGGCAGATATGGCCCGACGCAGTGCGGTCTTATATCCGCGGAACGGTGCGCGTTCCGTCTGGATATTTTCAATTTGAATGCGGTGGTTCATTTTTTTCCCTTTCCATATTTTTCATAGGCCTTTACAATCCGGGAAACAATGGAATTGCGGACCACATCTTTGGCAGTTAAGTGGAATATGCCCACTCCTTCCACTTCCCGACAAACCTCCAATGCCTGAGACAGACCTGATGGCATTCCGGCGGGAAGATCGATCTGGGTAATGTCACCGTTGACCACCGCCTTCGATCCCTGTCCCAGGCGGGTCAGAAACATTTTCATCTGCTCCGGTGTGGTGTTTTGCGCTTCATCTAATATAATGAAAGAATCGTCCAGGGTGCGTCCTCTCATATAGGCCAGGGGAGCCACTTCGATGGTACCCTTTTCCAAAAGGCGTTGATAATTTTCTCCCCCCAGCATTTCAAACAGTGCATCGTACAGGGGGCGAAGGTAAGGGTCAACCTTACTTTGCAGATCGCCGGGTAAAAAACCAAGGCGCTCGCCCGCTTCCACCGCGGGACGGGTAATGATGATACGGGAAATTTCTTTTTTTCTCAGAGCGGCACAAGCCATGGCCACTGCAAGAAAGGTTTTTCCTGTTCCGGCAGGACCTACGCCAAAGGTGATGGTTTTCGTGCGAATACACTCAAGAAAACCTTTCTGCCCCATGGTTTTCGGCTTAATAGGACGCCCTTTGGCGGTAATGCAGACGGTATCTCGGGTCAATTCCTCTGCGCTCCACTCATCGTTGTCCCGAACCACGCCAATAACATATTCCAGATTCTGTTCCGTGATCCCTCCGGAAAGGCCGGAAAGCTTGGCCAGATACGAAATGACCTTAGCCGCCAGCTCTACGCCCTCTTCTTCTCCGGAGACACAGATCTGTCCGTCCCGGCTGAAAATGGTAACAGAAAATTCTTTTTCGATGCGCTGAAGGTTAGAATCAAAAGCACCAAAAATCTCTGCAACCGTATCCATATTTGATATTTCAATGGTTTTTGACGACATCCTGACTTCCTTTCAGTTTTCCTTCTCCATTCCGGGAGGAAGCGTGGCACAGGAAAAGGGTTTCTCCTCAGCAATATCCTCGATCAGACGAAGAGACACCGTTATTGTAATTCCCTCTTCATCCTGAGAAAATTCGATGTTTTCCTCCAGAATTTCATAGCCCGGAGCAAAAGTATCCCTTTTATACTGTTCATATTTATCATAAGCGAAATTTCTCGCTCTGTCAATATTGAACACTTCTGTTTCTTCCCTGGTTTCCAGATAAACCACCTCTCGGCAAACGATAGGCAGCGCCCTTCCAAAAAAAGAAAGATTCTCCTCGCTTACCAGCTCCTCGCAGCAATCCCACGGCTTTTTTTCTCCGCCGGGCAAAGAAAGAGAAAATCCCAGGATCTGATATGTGCGGTGGATCTTTTCCTTACCGGTATAGTGTTTTTCCACTTGGGAAAAAAGGACTTTTTCTTCAAAATACCGTTCGGTTTCTGCAAACACCCGTCCTTTGGCTCGAACGACGGAAAAAGCACCGTTGGACCGTTCCATCACTCCGCTGATCAGAAGCGCTCCCCGGGGAACCGTTTCCCCTCGGGTCACCGCAGCCTGACCGGAAAGCACCTCATAACGCACGATTTTTCCACTGATAGAGGAAACCAGATTGGTTGGAATGTCATCTGCGATCTCTTGCGTTACCTTTTCCCGCTCCCGGACTTCCACCAAAGCTCGAGTGCCAATAATATTCAAAGAAACATAAGAAAATTCACTGTGTTCGATCTGAAACTGCATGGCAAACTCGTCCTGGTCGATCTTTGAGATCACCTTTCCCGGAGAAAGCCCAGCCTGAGAGAGCGCCTTGCGAATTTGGTGCTGGGTCAAATTCACATTTCCAATCACCTCTACATTCCAAACGAACTGTGTAGAGACCGCAAGAGCAAGAAAAAAGAGCGCAAGGCCAAGAAAGAATCCCCAGCGCTTTTTGAATCGGGAAACCAGAGCCGGAAATCCTTTTTGCTCTTCCCGAATCTCTTCTCCGTGACCTAGCGCAGAGCAAAAAGGCTCCAGAGCTAAACGGTGATAGAAATGCAAGGAGAACGAAACAGACGTCTCTTCCCGGCATATCCCCCAAATGGGAATGTTTTGTTTTAAAGCAAAATTCAGGACACGCTCCGGCCGAGAAGAGTAAAAACGGATGCGGTAATACCCCAGAACGTAGCGATAAACGCCGTTCACGGAGCGTTCTCCTCAAACGAGACGGAGCCAATGGAGCCGGTGATCTCCATATTATCATTGCCCAATTCCAAAAGGACAAGATCCTTTCCCTCCACCACCATATAAAGAGAGCCCTGTAAGACCATTTTTTCCGAATCGCACAAAATAATGCGTTCCACTCCCTCCATAACCAGACGCCGATAGCTATGTATAGTAATACAATTGCTTTTTCCATGATTCCAACGAAAGAGATTTTTCCTTTTTTTCGCCATAAAGATGCCATCCTTTGCATAAAGTATCAATACCAATATACACAAGGGAAGAAAAAATATGACCAAACCAAAACGAAGCCTCCTTCTTTTTCTTCTGCCCTTCTCTCTACTGCTTTTGTCTCTTTGTTTTCAAAAAGCCTGTATAAGCGGGGTGGCAAAAGGACTGGAAATCGCCTTACAGCGTGCTCTGCCCTCCCTTTTTCCTTCTCTGGTCCTCTCCCGAATGATGACCCTTTCCCTTCAAAAAAAAGGAGGAAAATCCGCCCTGTTACTTCCACTTTTTTTGGGACTTTTTTGCGGTTTCCCCATAGGAGCGGTCACCGTCGCCTCCCTTTTCAAAGAAGGGGCTCTTTCCCGAAACGAAGGGGAGACTCTCTTGTTTTTTTGCAACAACACCGGACCGGCTTTTCTGGTTGGAGTGTGTGGGATCGGCCTTATGGGGGAGGCAAAATACGGCTGGTTTCTGTTTTTGCTTCAGGGGGCTTTGGCAATTTTTTTCTTTTTCTTTTTCTTTCATAAAAAGCTTTTTCGGTTGGAAAAAATCGAAAAAACCTGCGCCAAACCCGTCTCTCTTTCCCAGCTTATCACGCAAAGCCTTTCCGGGGCGGCAAATTCCTTCCTATATATATGTGCCTGTATTCTCTTTTTTTCTTTTGTGTCGGAGTTGTTCTCCTTTTGTATCGCCCTCTCCCCCATCTCTACCGCTTGTCTCTCTCTTTTTCTGGAGCTCACCGGCGGTATGAAAGCTCTGATCGCTCTTCCTCCATCTCTAGCCTTCCCCCTCTGCGCTGCCGGATGCGGTTGGTCTTCCCTGTCGGTGCATATACAGACGGTGGGATGCTTGGAAGGAACGGGTCTTTCTCTGAAAAAATACTTTTTGGGCAAGCTGGTTTTCTCCGCTCTTCTTTTTTTGGGAGCAGAAATTTTGCAAAAACTCTTGTAAAAAAAGAGAACATCCTGTAGAATAAAGAAAAGGATGGAGAGAAATGAAACATAAAAACACTTTTGAAGAAAATTGCGCCGTATGCGAATACGCCCAAGAAATCTTCGGGGGCGAGTATTGCATTTGCAAGAAAAAAGGAATTGTATTGCCCCATGAAAAATGCCGCAAATTTTGCTTTGACCCTCTTCGGGTCAAAATGTCCGTGCGCAAAGCGCCGGAGTTTCCTTCCATTCCCAATTTTTTAAATGAAAACGAAACAAGGTCCTCTCAAAACTGAGCGGACCTTGTTTTTTCTTGTTTTTCAAAATTCTTCTTCCCGTATCATCTGCTTTTACTTTTCCCGTTTTTCAATGCTATATTTTGCCAGTAATCGCTCGGGGTGATAAGACTCCTTGGAATATCGAAGGCCGGGATCTCCCACATCCTCTTCCCGATTCACAAAAACGGTGCCTCCGGCAAAATGCCTGAGAAATTCCGATACCATCATCTGATAGGAGCCACGAACCTGGCGTTTGGCCTTTTCGATATGAACAAAAATCGTATCTCCAATGATCTCCCCCAAAGAGAGCGCGACCACCTTCTCCTCTGTCACGATCATTCCGCCAAAAAAGCCGTAGACCTCCAGATGGTCTAACACCTCCAAAACAGCCCTCTCCTCTTCTTGAAAGAAGGGGGAATCTTTCTGGGTCTCTTGATCGTACTGAAGGAAAAACTCTTTGGCCAAAGCCACGTTCTCCTTTGAGAGGGGAACAAAACGCCAAGATGCATGATTTTTTAGAAAAAAATTGCGATGATTGCGCTGTCCGGAAAGCTTTTTTCCGGAAAACGTGGACAGTTTTTCCACAGAATACAGATAATCAAACCAATCCCGGGTAGGGGTAGCGAAATAATCCGGTAAAAGCGCTAGGATCCGATCCTTTTCTTCTTCACCCACACTGCAAAAGGAAAGACAGCATCCCTCTTGGCGGCAGTGCTCGACAAGCCTTTTTACACCCGTTTCCAAATCTCCCACCGGCGGAGTAAAGACCGTCTTGCCCGGCTCAAATTCACTGCGAAAATAAAGGCATTCCCCGTCATAAGCAAATTGTGTGTGAAAACAATTGCGCCACATCATGGCACCACCCATGGTCTGATCGCAAAGTCTTGTTTTTCCTTTTTTAAAATACTCCTGCAGTAACTCAGCCTGTTCCAAAGTCAATGGATGAAATTCCAACATACCCAGATTTCTTTTCTTTTTTCTTCTTATTTCTCATTTATTATACTACAAGACAAGAAAAATTTCAACTGTATTTTCCCCGGTCTCTTTTTCTCACCAAGGAATCAGATCTCCCTCTTTCAAAAAATTTAGGGACCGATTTTTCCTAGGCGTATTGACAAAAAACACTGAACTTGTTAGAATGGCTAGAGAAATTATCGGGGTGTAGCGCAGTTGGTAGCGCGCTTGCTTTGGGAGCAAGATGCCGCAGGTTCAAATCCTGTCACTCCGACCATAAAAATGACCTAAAGCAGAGATTTAATCTCCACTTTAGGTCATTTTTTATTGTTATCTAGGTGTTTTATCCCCACTTTTAGAAATCTCGCAATTTTTTGACCACAGTTTTTGACCATTTTTACATTGTCAGTAAAAATGATTTTTACTTGACAATACGCATCGTAAAATTCTTTTTCTTTGTCTACTGCGGGGCAAAATTTGTTCTGCGAAAGGCCTTGACTTTTGGGTGGACAGAGTTACCATACAACAAAAACCAGCCATTGTAATAAAAGCATACTTATGATATAATAATTCAAAAAATTGTTAAAGGAGGTTCCGCCATGCTTGAAATGAAAGAGTGCTGCAAAGTGCCGTTTCCCGAAAAGCTTCTTGAAGAGTACGAAGTAAAAGATACTGCTATCTATGCCAACATCAACGCTTCAAAGGTCATTGATATGATGAGGCGTTTTATTGAAATGCATAACGAGCCTATGTTTTTCATTTTGGAGCTTCCTTGCAAAAACGAGGATGGGATCACGTCAGAAAAAACCTTTACGAACGCAAACGACGACTATGACGTTTATTTCATCGACGGTCTTAATGCCCAACAGGCAATCGATTGTCTGAATTCACTCGGTAGTTTTCTTGTCATGGACGGAATGAATCATTTCGGCTTCGGTTGCCACGAATCTCACGAGGAGATTCTGTTCGGCAAATACAACGTGATGACGATCTATACCAAAAGCGCGGATTCGTATCGAGAGTTTTTCAAGAAGTTTGGGATTAAGAAGGTTAAGAGCCTTGTCACCGCTTGGGATACGTTTGATCCTTTGCATCCGGGAGAATGTGAGCTGTACGTTTCAGAAGAAACGGGCAAAACGATCTATGACATTCCCGAAGATTACAAAGAATATGGAATGTACTTATACGAAGCCCGAAAGGAACATGACAAGGATACCGAAAAAGAAATAACCTTCGATGAGTTGATCGGCAAGGTCCTCTTGGTCGGGATTACGTATTATACCCACGATAATGAATATATCGAACAAAAACAGTTTTACGGAACGGTCACAGAAGCAAACAAGAAGTTGATTCGCATTAAACAAAAAGACGGAACGGATTTCACTTTGCCCCCCGATCTAAGCTCCACAAAAAGAGCACGGCAAGGAGAGTATAAGCTTCGTTCCACCGGAGAGATCGTTGTCAATCCAGACTTTCTTGCCACGTGGAATTTGATCAAAGCCAAAGGAGAATAATACAAAAAGCACCTCGGATGCGGCGGAAAGCTGCATTCGGGGTGTTTTGCTTGACCAAAGTTTATTCCACAGACACGACGGTCGTACACAAAAACAGCGGAGAAAGAAAAGCCGGAAAGCATCTGTTTTTTTAGCGAAAAGGGTTAGAAATAACCGGAAACGCCTATAAATTAGGTGTTTTTTACCATTTGGGATGTCGATACCGTATGGTGCGTCTGCGTATCGGGGTTCTTCATTTTTATATTTTCTGCCTCGTGTTGCGGGTTGGTTTGAAAGCGTACACTAGGTTTCCGGCCAATCCGGCAGCACCGGTGATAAAGATCTTCATTTCGGTGTTCCTTATCTACCCATTTTAGCAAGTTCTTCCTGAATGTATGCCAAAGAAGCGATCTTTTCTTTGGTCTGTTCTACATTAATAAGCTGGGTGTTGTGAGAGTTAAATTCAGTAAGAGTATTGCGCTCAACGTCACCCTGGTTAAAATATTTATCGTAGTTAAGTCCGCGTTTGTCGCTGGGAACACGGTAGAAATTGCCCATATCAATAGCGTTTGCGCATTCTTCGTTGGTGAGGAGGGTTTCGTACATCTTTTCACCGTGACGAATGCCGATAACCTTGATGTTGTTCTTGTCGCCGCCAAAGAGCTCACAAACAGCCTCAGCCTGAGTCTGGATGGTGCAGGCAGGAGCCTTTTGAACAAGGATATCTCCGTTTGTTCCGTGCTCAAATGCGAACAGAACGAGGTCAACCGCCTCATCAAGAGACATAATGAAGCGAGTCATGGATCCATCGGTAATGGTGATGGGGTTACCTGCTTTGATCTGATCGATCCAAAGCGGAATGACCGAACCACGTGAGCACATAACGTTACCGTAACGAGTGCAGCAGATCTTTGTCTTGGCAGGATCAACTGTACGGGATTTTGCAACGATAACCTTTTCCATCATGGCTTTGGATATGCCCATTGCGTTTACAGGGTATGCCGCTTTATCGGTAGAAAGACAAACGATATTTTTAACCCCTGCTTCGATAGCTGCAGTCAGAAGGTTTTCAGTACCGAGAACGTTGGTCTTAACAGCTTCAATCGGAAAGAACTCACAGGAAGGAACTTGCTTAAGCGCTGCCGCGTGAAATATGTAGTCTACACTATGCATAGCGTTGCGAATCGACTGGATGTCGCGTACATCGCCGATATAGAATTTGATTTTTTCTGCCACCTCAGGCATCTTCGCTTGAAATTCATGTCGAATATCATCCTGCTTTTTCTCATCGCGCGAAAAAATCCTGATCTCGCCGATATCCGTGCGCAGGAAACGATTGAGCACGGCATTGCCGAAGGACCCGGTTCCGCCGGTGATTAAAAGGGTTTTGTTTGTAAACACCGAAATACTCATACTGTTAATTTACTTTCCATCTTTCTGTTTAACTTTATACTTTGATATTTAGTTTTCTTATCAGTGAAGGTTTGACTATCCGCGCGAACCTCCTGCATTTTCTCTAGTCCAGGCAAACCTCTGGTATATCAATTGCTTTTTTTGCTATTTCTGAATATAAGAAATTTACTTTCGAATGTTCTGCACCTTCTTTAAACGCACTGTAATATACGGGATCATTTACAAATCTCATTAAATGCTTCTTTAAGTCATCAACATCATATGTTTCTATCAACACACAATTATTGTCAACCAAAACATGATCCATTCCTTCCCATTTTCTAAAAATGCACGGCAGTCCGCTTGCGACCGCTTGTTCCCAAAGCACAGAATGCGTGCCTGGAAAACACCCGAGATCGCTAGCAAGAAAATAATAATATACTCGGGAAGAATCTATCCAACCGACGGTATGAATATTGGTTGATTCTTCACTCATTTTTTTCACATCATTCATTTCAGGAGGAAATTCCCCAAAAACGATCAAATGCACCTTGGGGTTATTTAATTTCAATACGGCCTGCACCAGTTCTGCCGTCCGTTTAGCAAAATTTATTTTTCCTCCCGTAACAATAATAAAATCATCCTCATTGATCTTCAATTCTCTGCACAAGGTTGAACGATATTGCTTCTTTTGATTAAAGTTAATCAAAGAATCGTCTCCGCCCATAATTAAAAGCCCTGTTTTTTTCTTGGGTATCTTATAAATCTCTTGTAAATATTGAACTCTCAAAGGCGTAACGCCCCAAAAGAAATCCGCGGTATTCCGCACATTTCGCACGGCAGTAGGCCAAAGGAGCTTATTCAGAATAAAATATTTAAGGGGTTTTATGGGAGTATTGATATAGTCAGAATGGTTATCACAGATAATTCTAACCGCAGGATGATGTTTTTTGTATTTATTTAAATGAGTGTTCCCAAAAAACTGAGGACCGTGTACAAAAATGATATCCGGAGACTTTGATTCGAGCTCCTTGTATAGATCAGGGTAAAACCTGAGAAATCTCCCCCAAAAAGGAAATTTTGAATAACCAACGATAGTAACAGGAATACCATCTTCGTTTATAAAGAGGCCGATTTCACGCTGTTTGTTTCTGTAGTTATGATCAAAGGAATGCTGAGAAGCAATGATCGACACATCATGTCCCTGAAGCTTATGAAATTTTGGCAAGATATTTTCTTGGTATGACATATGCTCAACGTAGAAGCATCCCAAACAAACATGAACTATTTTCATATTTCTTTCTCCTCTGCAATTTCTTTTAATTTACCTAATGAAGAAATTGCTTCATGATTTTCTTTGATCCAAGACTGGCTTTTTCCACAAAACAACTCCGTCAGCACTACTCTTTTTATAATAGTCAAATATTTCCCGTATTGCGCTGCCGCCCGTAACAAGGAACAAAACGTTCTCGGGAAATCTTAACACATTAAAGTCTCCAGTATAAATAGCCTGCATTTTCGTATTCTTTCCTGTTAAGCAAGCCCTTGATATCAAGTAGAACTTTTTGTCCTTCCGCGAAGAAAGAGTTCATCCTATCCATAGTAAAACGTGCAAATTCTTCGTGCGCTACAGCGAGCACAACGGCATCCATATTTTGAATGGTATCAATCTCTACAAACTCAACACCGTAGAGATGCTTAGCCTCGGCAGCGTCCGCTGTGGGGTCTGCGATAACCGGCTCAATTCCATATTCCCTGAGTTCTTTTACGATATCAAAAATCTTGGTATTTCTTGTATCAGGGCAATTTTCCTTAAATGTAAAGCCCAAAATAGCAATTCTCGCATTTTTCACAGCCTTGCCAGACCTGATGAGGTTCTTAACTGCGTTTTCAGCAATATATTTTCCCATATCATCATTAATACGGCGACCCGAAAGGATTACTTGGCTATGATATCCGACTTGCTCTGCTTTGTACGTAAGATAGTAGGGATCCACACCGATGCAATGTCCGCCAACAAGACCGGGATAGAATTTCAAAAAATTCCATTTGGTTCCGGCTGCTTCGAGCACAGATTTTGTATCAATTCCAAGCTTGTTAAAAATAATCGAAAGTTCGTTCATAAAAGCGATATTGATGTCGCGCTGACTATTCTCAATAACTTTTGCCGCTTCTGCCACTTTAATACAAGAGGCTCTGTGGACCCCTGCATCAACAACAAGCTCATAAACTTTGGCAATCTCGTCAAGCGTTTCATCATCCATACCGGAAACGATTTTCACGATGGTTTCAAGGCGATGTACTTTATCTCCGGGATTGATTCGCTCGGGAGAATACCCCACCTTGAAATCAACTCCGCATTTCAATCCGGATTCTTTTTCAAGTATCGGAACACAAACATCCTCTGTTACTCCAGGATAAACAGTAGATTCATAAACAACAATAGAACCCTTGGTTAGATTTCTACCAAGAATACGGCTCGCCCCCTCGACAGGAGTCAAATCCGGAGTATGATCGTCATATACGGGAGTCGGAACAGCTACAATATGGAATTTTGCATCGCGAAGTCTGGTTTCGTCGAAGGTGAATTCAACAGTCGTATTCTTAATAACTTCATCTCCAACTTCGTTGGTGGGGTCTATACCGGCTTTGTAAGCTTCAATTTTCTTTTCGTTAAGATCATAACCGATAACCTTGACTTTCCTTGCGAAAGCAACCGCAATAGGCATACCAACATAACCTAGTCCTACAAGTGAGATCGTTTCTTTTTTGTTTAGGATCTTTTCATAGAGTGACATTTTTTAACCCTCTCTTTTTGTATCCATTTTTATTTTATCAACTGTTACTTTTATCTTCCCAGACTCCCAATCCCCGAGCCTCTTTTCAAGGTATAAACCATCCAAGATATTAAACAATTTGGGTTACGCATCGCACCGCGAAATCGTGCGGTTTCTTTTCAACCCACGCCACGGCAACATGGACTTTTTCTTTTTCAACCAGATTGTTGCAAGATTCAAAAAAGTTCCAGTAATGACTCCGGAGCAACAAGTTACACCAACCCATTATTCTGAATTATTATAACGCAAAAAAAACGGTAAAGTCAATAGACAAACAACAAAAGCTGACCGATGCAATATGAAAACGCACCCTAAATGCAAACATAAGCCAAATATGCGCCAAACTTTTCAGCTTTGCACCAAAACAACTTAGTTTTGCAAAAAATGCATCAAGACACTTTAGGTTTTGTAGAATCCAGCGAAACTACCGAGATGATAAAAATCCCGTTGAAACAAAAGTTTCAACGGGATTTTTCTTTTTGCAATCTTTCCTCGTTTTTTAGATCTCCAATGCAAAAACAACGCTTTCAAGCTCTAAAAATACATCTACACCGGGCGCTTTTCTGCGATCCATGACAAGCTCCAGACCGATGTGTCCGGTCATGCCGCTTTTCGGCGGAAGAACACGAAAGGTCAGCTCTTTCGGAATTTTTTCGCGAATTTCTTCCATAAGTGCATTGAGCCTTTTCATATCCGAGATTTCAAGATAAATCACCTCGGTGTTTTTCTTTCTTCTCTCAAACTTGGAAAAGAGCATCAGCGTAATTAAAAACAGTGCGGTGGCGATCACAGCAACACTGTAAAAACCGTATCCCACAGCGATTCCGAGGGTTGCAGTTGCCCATACACCGGCCGCCGTTGTGAGGCCGGTAATCATATTATCATTTTTCAAAATGATCATTCCGGCGCCCAAAAAACCAACCCCACTGATGACCTGCGCCGAAATTCTTGTAACATCACCGCCGCCAAAGACCGAATGGGCAAACACACCTGTCATGGCGGTGATCGTCGCACCGAGGCAAACAAGGACGTGGGTGCGCATTCCGGCAGCTCTGCCGTGCTTTGCGCGCTCCATTCCGATCAAAAGTCCCATCACTACTGCCAAACACAAACGGAATGCAACCTGCTGTAAATTCAATGGTATCACTCCAATCATTTTTCCCCATCCTATGAATCATTTTGTTTTTTATGCAAAAAATCTTGCATTCAGTGAAATTATTTTATTATATTTTTTCAAACATATCAATATAAACATGATAAAATAGCATGATTTCAATGTTTTTTGTTGAAAAATTTCTTTTTTTTGATATTTTTTCTATTTGGAAAACCATTGTTTTCGAAAACACCAATGTGCCGCTTTCATACGGTTTGAATATACGTTTGATGGTGGGTTTTAAGGTTTGGCTTTCTCAAATCCATTAAAAAAACCTCGCCACATAAAAATAATCCGAACATCCTCTTACTTGGAGAAGCGTTCGGATTTTTTGTTTTACTTGAGTAACTAAACTTTAACAGCAAGAAATGAAATGAACCACCGACAAGATTTTTTTTTGCTTGTCGGTGAAATATTTATTTCCCTATTGACCGATGATCGTCTGTTGCGGGATTATCAATAAGCTCTCCGCGCTCTGTAAAACGTGATCCGTGGCAAGGGCAATCCCAGGTATGCTCTGCGCGATTGAATTTGAGTGCACAACCCAAATGCGGACATCGCGGCTTGGTTGGCGTGAGAAGTCCTATCGTTGATTCCAAGGCATTGGCCAAAAGCTGTGGGCGCCAAACGGTGCGAGAAGGCGAAAAAAACGATGCGTACGGATTGGTCTTTTCCCGCACCAGATCGCAAAGAATATCGGCTGCAACCATGGCATTTGTCATTCCCCATTTGTTAAAACCGGTTGCCACGAACATATCGGGTGTGGATTTTGAATACTGCCCAATGTATGGCACGTCATCCAGCGTCATACAGTCCTGAGTTGCCCATTTCGCGACGATCTGTGCATTTTTGTAATGCTTTCTTGCAAAATCTTCCAGCTCCCGCCAACATCCGCCCTGTTTTCCCGTTCGATGCCCTCCTCCGCCAAGAAGCAAAAGGTCGCCATAGGTACGAAAGGATAATCCCGTGTCGGACTGGTCAACGTACATTCCGGCCACATTGAAAGCGCCCTTAAGCGCTAAAACGTACGAGCGGTGTTGATAGAGCTTGAGCGGATACAGGCCGTGCTTGTTGAGGATCGGAAAATGTGTTGCTACGATCAGTTTTTTATAAGTGATCTCGCCTAGGTTTGTAACGGCCTTATGGGGCATCAGCTCCACCACCTTGGTATGCTCATAGATGGGAAGATCCTGAGCGATGCTATATAGAAATTTTAAAGGGTGAAACTGGGCTTGATTCTTGACACAAACCGCTCCCGCAACAGCAAACGGAAGCTCCCGTGCATTGGAAAACCCAGCTTTCACGCCAACTCGTTCAAGGGCAGCAACTTCCTTTTCGATTTTCCATCTCTGGTTGAAAGAATAAACGTAAGAATCTCTCGTTTCGTAGTCACAGTCGATATTCTTACAAAGCCGCGCATATTCCTTACACGCTTTGATCTGTGCGTCCACATAACACCGAGTCTTATCCGCCCCAAAGCGTTGTATCATTTTGTCAAAGATCGCTCCGTGCTGTAATGTGATCTTTGCCGTGGTGTTCCCCGTAACACCGCCACAGATCTCCGCCGCTTCCACCAGCGCACAATCCACGCCCGCATTTTTTAACTTGTAAGCGCACAAAACACCCGCGATCCCGCCGCCGATGATCAAAACGTCCACACATCGACTTCCATAAAGCGCATCAAAATGCACCTTTGACGTGCTTTTTCCCCAAACCGATTGCATAACATTTCCTCCGATTTTTAATAAAATTAGTGTTTGCAATTCAGGGCATGGATATGCTTTCAATTCAAATCATTCTTTCTTTAAAAATTTTGATACAAAAAAAGCAAGGCGATGCTTTCGCATCACCTTGTTTTTTGTTTGCGGAATTCCGACGGAGAGGTACCGGTGTACTTTTTGAAAGCGCGACTGAAATACAGTGCATCCGAAAAACCAACCGCCGATGCGATCTCTCCGGCTGAAAGCTCAGAATATAAAAGCAATTCCTTCGCCTTTTCCATTCGTGTTCTGATAATCAATTGCTGCGGTGTAATTCCAACATTGGCTGTAAATAATTTCGAAAAATAGTTTGCATTCAGAAAAGCTCGTTGAGCAAGTGATTCCACGGTTAATTCCCGGTTATAGTGACGGGAAATATATTCCGCTGCATCCGCGACTACTTCATTTTTGATCGGTGAAACCGAAGATTTAGCCAGCTGTGAAAATAACTGGTAAATCAAAGACAACGCCGATATTTTGCTTCTCAAATCGTCTTTCGGTGTAACAACAAACAGTTTTTCGAGTATTCTTTCAATTTCCGAAGGGTCTGCTACCTTGATAATAGGATTTTCAGGCGTAAAGCCCAACATTGGCAATAATTCCTGCAGTTGATCCCCCGTTAGCGTCACCCATCTGATGCTCCACGGAACACCGGATTTGGTAATATATGATGCATTGGATCGGGGAAAGAACGTGCAAAAATCACCCGTGGATAAATCGTATTTTTTATTCCTTACCGTGAGAACCGCTTCACCGGAAACAACAAACGTCAGCAAATATGCAGCCTGCTTATGTTTGTATCTGTGGTCAATGGATGCTTCTCGGTTTCCGCAATAGTGCAAATTCAAGTCGCTTTTAATTTTAAAATCAAAGTAGTTATCCTGAAAAGTATTCATTTTTATCACCCCATCAAGAATAACACGAAATGAGCGAATTTGTCCATATAAATATTTCATTTTCCCATACAAAATTTTTCTGCATTTTATTACAATGAAAGCAGTACTGAAAGGAGTAAAGGAAATGAATAAGAAGGAACTGACAAAAGCAATTAAAAAAATGGCTCTTGATCTTGGAGCTGATATGGTTGGTATTGCTCCCGTATCCCGTTTTGAAGGCATGCCCCATATGTTAAGACCCCAAGCCCATTTGCCAGAAGCAAAATCGGTCGTGTGCTTTGGCATTCACCATCCTGATGCTTCGGTTGACTGGTGCGGCGAGCCCAACCCCAACTTCCCTGCCGCTTTTCAGATCGGTATGATTCCAAAGCTTGATGCCATGTGCTTCCGCATGTGCAAATGGCTTGAAGAACAAGGTTATAACACCATTCCGCAGCCCTGTACCACCTATTGGAGACACAGGACCTATAAAGACATTCCTTACGAGCACACCGCTTCCTGGAATCATATGCCTGCATTCGTTGCCGCAGGTCTGGGCGAATACGGCTATCACGGTATGGTAATGTCGCCCGAATACGGTCCCCGTGAACGTATTATTTCGTTTATTACTGAGGCTGAGCTGGAATATGATCCGCTTTATAACGGCGACCCGCTCTGCGATGGCTGCATGGCTTGTGCCAAACACTGTGCAGGCAGAAACTACGGCGAAGAGCGCCTGAATGACCCGAAATTTTTCGATTTCACCATTGAAGGAAAACATTTCCGTTACCCCAACATCAACCGTTGGCGTTGCTTCTGGGGCGAACAGGCCCATCTTGACACCGATCTTCTTGCCGATATCGATGATATGGACGAAGAGAAGATTTATAAGGGAGTTGAAACCGGTAAAAGAGTGAAGAACCACGGTTACATGTGCAGTTCATTCAAGCATTGCATGACTCCCAAAAAGCGTTCCATCAACCGCAAATACACCCCCGGTGCATTGCGCAAAAAGATGATCGTGAAAAAATCCCACGAAGAAATGCTTGAAAGAATCAAGAAATTGGCTTTGGATGCCGGTGCCGACCGCATCACCATTCAGCCCCTTTCCGATTTTGTAAACAACAAGCAGAATTTTGACGAAGGCTTCAGAACCGAGCAATTTTTCGAGACCTTCACCACCGTAATTACGATCGGCCGTTACACCCACAGCTTTACAACCGAAAACGAGTTGAATGCGAGAAACAGAAAACATCTGATTTCGGCATTGAATGACCGGGGCTCTTGTTTTGCCATTGACGCCACCCGTTATCTTGACGATCTGGGTTACGAGGCAATTCAGGATTGGAAAGCCACCGGTATTGCAGCACAAGCTTCTCTCAATGCCGGCTGGGAAAAAGAAGGCAGATACGTTGCACTTTCCGCTATTATCTGTAACATTCCTTTCAAACCACAGACGTTGGTTTTGCGCGAATGGAACGATGAGTGTGTTCCCAATCTTTCCCCCGAGCTTGATATTTTCAAAAACATGGATATGGTAACCGTTGGCACCTTTGACGATATTACCTATCCCGGAATCGAGCAGATCAAAGAACAGTTCCCCGGCATGAAATCTATCGTCTGCTTGGCAGAGGCCCTTCCCGAACGCGCTGTAGAGCTTGCAGGCGTTCAGGAAGCAGAAGACGGTTCCGCTTATGCGTATGCTCATTATGAAATACACAAGGAAAGCATCTGGGCCGGCGTGGACCTTTGCAGCAACCTGGTAGCCCGCGGGTATCAAGCCATTCCGCTGGCTGAGCTTGCTCCCGATTCTCACACGACCATCGGAAAATTCGGACGTCATATGCCCGACCTTCGTGCCAACGCTCCGTTTGCCGTCGCTGCAGGACTTGGCGTACTGGGTAAAGGCGGAATGGTCGTAAATGAAAAATACGGTCCCAGAATGCGCTTTACCTTCGTGTTAACCGATGCCGAGCTCACTCCCACCGCAGTAAACACAAAAAATCTTTGCCCCGAAGGATGCAAAGCTTGTGCAACGGCTTGCCCGATGCAGGCTTTGCTTGACAAGCTTGAAAACGTTACGATCAAAGACGGTATCTCCTACCCCGTATTTACCCGCGATGAAACCAAGTGTGCTTGGGCAAGATCTTTGGCAATGTGTGAAGGGGCCGGCTCTGCTCAGTTGGGTTGGAAGTTGCCCGACGTAAAACTTCCCGAAACCCTTGACGATGAAACCATCAAGGAAATTCAGAGCAACAAAGATAAGATCCAGACGCTTTGCTATCGAAATCCTCACTTTATTGATATTATCATTGAACGTTGCTTGCAAAACTGTCCCATTGCCAAAAAGAAATAAGCATACATAAATTAAAAAAGAGAGGCTTGCTCGCAAGCCTCTCTTTTCTGATATAAAAATAGGGCGTCCGGGATTTCCGGGCGCCCTTTTTTCAACTAAGAAATGAAAACAAACTTTCTGTTTTGAAGAATATCGACCAAAAACCGATCACGGCAAGATCGTTTTCGACAAATCTTCCTGACTCGTTCCCTCTTGATGAATTTGATTATTCGGAGAAGGACGTTTTTTCATATAACTCGAACTGGCATACCGGCCGTAGTAGCTATAACTTCTGTAACCTTTCTTGCCTTTTTTGCTATCAGCACTGGCATCATTAAACACAAAGCCGAGAATCTTTGCATTGGCAAAGTTCAGCTCTCGCACCGCACTAGTAAGGGCACGCTTGGTCGAATAATTCTTCCGCACCACCATAATCATTCCATCCACCAATTCCGCCACGGTCAAAGCATCCGCTACGGCGCCTACAGGAGGCAGATCGATAATGATATAATGGAAATTCTGAGCCAGCGTCTCCGTCACCCGACGCATTCTGGCAGATAGCAAAAGTTCTGACGGATTGGGTGGGATGCTACCGGCCGGCATAACGTACAAATTCTCGTTGATCTGACGAAGGGCAGCATTCCCGTCGTTGATCTCTCCCGCCAGACACTCACTCAATCCCGGAGTAGCCTGAAGCTTGAGCCGTTTAGCCAAACGGGGCAAACGCATATCCCCATCAATAAGAAGCACCAATTGACCACTTTCTGCAATGGAATAAGCAAGATTGAGCGCCGTAGTACTTTTCCCCTCTGTTCCAAGAGCGCTTGTGATCCCAACGATCCGGCAATTCCGCTCGGCATTTTTTGGCAGGCAAAAAGCCAGAGAGGTCCGCAGACGCTTATAAGCCTCAGAGGCAGAAAAACTCAAGTTTGGACCCCAGGCCACTTGATTCTCCGGGTTCGTTCCCCTCTTCTTTTGACTCGATAACGACATCATACTCTTCTTCCCCGTAGTTAGTTTTTGTTACGATAATTGCTTGTGTAATACCCGTAATGACGGTTTGACTTGCCCTCGTCAAAACTGGGAACGGAAGCCAACACCGGCAACTTGTAGGTTTGAATGAGGTATTCCTCATCGGAAATGGTATTGTTGAACAGTTCCAGCAAAACGATCATGGCCATGCTGAGAAGCGCTCCCAAAAGCGCGCCAACCAGAGCAAAGCGAGTCGCACCGGGGCTAACCCGGGAACCCAATTGCGCTCGGTCCACCACCTCAAGAGAACTGCCCTTGGCAATTTCCTGAACCCGCTGCGGAAGGACATCCACAAGAACGTTGGCAATCGCCTGAGATTGCAGTGGGTCGGTGTCAGTAACGTAAATCTCAAAAATTTCAGTTTCTTCAATGGCCTCGGCGGAAACCTTGCTCCTCAGCTGGGAAACGGTATACGAAAATCCACCGGTGTGGATCACATCGGCCAAAACGGTATCACTCTCCGCCAAAATAATATAGGTCTGTGCAAGGTGCATCGCCACAGCAATTTGACCGGTGGAAATACCGCCGGAAGCATCTGTGGATGAAGTATTGTTAACCATAATGGAAGCACGAGAGCGATAGGTGGGTGTGGAAAGTTTTCCGCAAGTAAAGCCCGCCACCGCGCCAACGATGACAGCCATTACAATAAGCCAAAGACGGCTCCAAAGCTTCTTTGCCAGAGCGACAAAATCAATTTCATTTACAACTTGCTGAAATTGCTGATTATTTTCCATAACTCAATTCAATGTCCTTCCAAATAGATTGGTAAACAAAAAACATTTCACATACATGTTCATGATAACACGAATGAATCAAAAAAACAATCCTTTTTCAGAAAAAATGCGAAAAATCATCCACTCCTTAGAAATTCTCTTCAAACGCTAACGAAAAACGGAACAAAACCGGCCACATGCCTTGCAAGATGATAAAAAAACTGATAAAATAAAAAAAGCCTCGATTTGAGAGATCGTAACGCTCTTACCCCCGGCGACCGGGTATACGCTTTTTCCCCATAAGATCGCATTGTCCGGGGCTAAAAATGGAGCTAAATCTAACAACAAACTGCAAAGAAAAGGAACCGAAAAACTATGGTCGTTTTGATCACAGGTGCTTCGCATACCGGAAAAACTGCGATGGCACAAAAGCTTCTTGAACGATATCACTATCCTTATTTATCCATCGATCACTTGAAAATGGGTCTGATCCGCAGCGGTAACACGAAACTGACACCCACAAGTTGTGATGACGAGCTAACATCTTATCTGTGGCCCATCGTTCGGGAAATCGTCAAAACAGCCATTGAAAACGGACAGAATCTCATTGTAGAAGGATGCTATATCCCGACGGAATGGAAAAAGGATTTCGAAAAAAAATACCTAGACCAGATTCAATTTTTTTGTCTGGTGATGAGCCAAGGGTACATCCGAGAACATTTTCACCGGATTCGAGCTTATGCCAACGTCATCGAAGACCGAGGAAACGATGAAGACTGCACCCTGGAGAACGTATTGAAGGACAACGCGCTGGTACAGGAGCGATGCGATAAAATGGGGATAGAATATATTCTCATTGAAAACACCTACTCCATTGATATCACCTTGTAAAGCGCCATTTTTGAATCCGGATAAATAAAGCTTGGCGCCACAAAGCCGCAGTCATTCCGGGACCGCATCCTCGTTTCGTATTAATATTGACAAAATAATGCGCAAAATGCAAGAAGACCATTGACAAAAAAATAAATTGCGGTTATAATAAAACACTGTCGATACCTAGAGGAAACGAAACATGATGAATGAAATGAACCCAAAATTCCTTGATCTTGCAAAGCTTTTTTCCGGAGAGGTCCAAGAGGTCTCTTTTTGCCTGGATTCGGCGCTCTCCGGTCTTTCCTATCAGGAGAATGGCATCACCGTATCCTCTTTGGGCTTTTCCGGGCAGGTATTAGACCACTCCGGCTTTCCAAGACTTACCGGCACCGTGAGCGCCAAACTTTCCGCTCCCTGCGCGCGTTGCCTTGCTCCGGTCGAAGAAAGCTTTTCCGTTCCGGTAGATTTTCCCGTCTCATCCACCTTGGCGCCGCCCTCGGATTCCGAGGAAGAGGTCATTGTGGCTCACGGACAGAAAATCGATCTGGCGGAGGTGGCCGAAACGGCGATACTCACCGAGCTTCCCATGCGGCTTTTGTGCCGCGAGGATTGCCGGGGGCTCTGTCCCAAATGCGGAAAGGACATCAATGCCGGAGACTGCGAATGTGAAAAGCGGGAGATCGACCCCAGGCTGGCTGGCCTGGCAGACTTTTTTAAGTAAAAATAAAACCGGAAACGGTGTAAATGAAAAAATTGGGAGGTGCTAACAATGGCAGTACCGAAGAGTAAAACATCCAAAGCCAGAAAGAATTCCAGACGCTCCAGCGTATGGAAACTGACGGCCCCCACTCTGGAAAAGTGCCCCAACTGCGGCGCTTACAATCTCCATAACAGAGTTTGCTCCGAGTGCGGACAGAAAGACGGAAAAGAAGTCTTTCAGGTAAAGGACTAATTTTCAAATGGCGGCATACGGTCTCTCGGGAGACCGTATGCCACTTGGCTTATCCGTGGATGCGGCACAAAAAGATATATCTTTGGCAAAGCCTTCGGGTTTTGGTGCCGGAGATGTATCTTTTTTCATTTTTGGCAGATTTTTACAAGGAGGTTTGGGATGGTCGAGATCTTACACGTGGAAAAAGGATCCCCTGCGGAAGATGCAGGAATTCGCGGTGGCGATTTTCTTCTTTCTATCGACTCCCACCCCATTCGGGATATTTTAGACTATCGCTTCTTTCTCACAGAAGAAAATATCTGCCTTTCTTTGAAACGAGGGGACAACGAATACCAGGTCACCCTCAAAAAAGGACGATACGATGACATCGGTCTGGATTTTGAGACCTTTCTGATGGACAAAAAAAGAAGATGCGCCAATCGCTGCATTTTCTGTTTCATTGACCAAAACCCATGCGGAATGAGGGAAACGGTATATTTCAAGGACGACGATACCCGTCTGTCTTTTCTCATGGGAAACTACGTAACTTTAACCAACGTAAGCGACAAGGAATTGGCACGGATCGTAAACATGCGTCTTTCCCCGGTAAACGTTTCCGTTCACACCACAAACCCTGCTCTGCGAGTCAAAATGCTGGGAAATCCCAAAGCCGACCGAATTCTGGAGCAACTGAAAATCTTAAAAGAAGGCAAGATTCAGATCAACTGTCAGATCGTTTGCTGCCGCGGCATCAACGACGGAAACCAATTGCGACAGACCCTTTCGGATCTATCTCTGCTCTCCCCTGCCATTCAGAGCATCGCTGTGGTTCCGGCAGGCCTTACAAAGCACCGAGAAGGACTTACGGAACTGATCCCTTATGACAACAAATCGGCAAAAGAGGTCATTGACATCGTAGAAGAATTTGCAGAAAATTGGGCCAAATGTCATGACACGCGCCTTTTTTACGCCGCCGACGAGTTTTATCTGGCCGCCGCCCGTCCCCTTCCCCCGGAAGAGGACTATGATGGCTATCCTCAGTTGGACAACGGGGTTGGGTTGCTCCGCAGTACCAGGGAAGAGCTTTTGGATGAAATCCGATGGCGCTGGGAAGAAGGAGACTGGAAAAGCCTTCCCAAAAAGCCCCTTTCCATTGCTCTGGCCACAGGCTTTGCCGCACAGGATCTTTTGGAAGAGATCTGCATGGAAATTACAAAGCGCCTGCCTTTTCTCACCCTAAGGGTAATTCCCGTCAAAAATCTCTTTTTCGGAGAAACGGTAACTGTGGCAGGACTGATCTGCGGAAAGGATCTGATTCGGACGGTAAAACCCGTAATGGAAAAGACGGAGATCCTCTTTTTCCCCGCAGTAGCGTTGCGGCACGAACGGGACCGTTTTCTGGACGATGTAACCCTTTCCCAGCTAAAAAAAGAACTGGACTGTCCGGTTTACGCCGTGGAAAACGGCATTCCCCTTTTGGACCAAATTGAAACCATACTTTTGGGAGGATAATCTGTGGCAAAACCCGTGATCGCCATCGTTGGCAGACCCAACGTAGGAAAAAGCACTTTTTTTAACAAACTTTCCGGCAAACGCATCTCCATCGTAGACGATGCGCCGGGGGTCACTCGGGATCGGATCTATTACGAAACCGAGTGGAGCGGACGGAAAATGATCCTCATTGATACCGGTGGGATCGAACCGGGCAGCACCGATGAAATTTTAAATCACATTGAAGAACAGGCCATGCTTGCCATGGAAGCCGCCGATGTGATCGTATTCATGACCGACCTTCATGCCGGTGTGACTGCGGCAGACCGCGAGATCGCCTCCATTTTAAAACGCAGTCGCAAACCTGTCATTTTGGCGGTAAATAAAGTGGACGCCATCGGTGCCCTTCCGCCTGAGTTTTATGAATTTTATGAACTGGGTATCGACCACGGCCCCTTTGCTCTCTCCTCCATTCACGGAACGGGAAGCGGCGATATTCTGGACGAGATCCTTCACCTGCTGGGCCCGGAAATTGGTCCGGAGGAAGACGAGGACGTGATCCACGTAGCGGTGATCGGCAAACCAAACTCCGGAAAAAGCAGTCTGATCAACCGAATTCTTGGAGAAGAACGGGTCATTGTTTCTCCTGTGGCCGGAACCACGCGAGATGCCATTGACACCCGCGTGGAAAACGAGCACGGAATTTTCAATTTCATCGACACCGCCGGAATCCGCAGAACTTCAAAAATCGATGATCGGATCGAAAAGTACAGCGTTCTCCGGGCAAAACTGGCAGTAGAACGAAGCGATGTTTGTCTGATCATGGTGGACGCCTTTGAAGGAGTCACCAGTCAGGACGCCACCATTGCAGGGCTTGCACATGAAGCAGGAAAAGCTTGCATTCTCTGCATGAACAAATGGGACCTTCCCGAAAAAGACAACGACTCAGTGAAAAACGCCACCAAAAAGGCCTTCGATCTTCTTCCTTTTCTCCAGTACGCACCGGTGCTTTTCATTTCCGCCAAGACGGGACTGCGAGTAGACAAACTTTTCGAGCACATAACGTACGTGAATATGCAGGCTTCCATGCGAATCTCCACAGGCATGCTCAACGATATGCTCAACGAGGCCACTACCCGAGTGCAGCCTCCCAGTGACAAGGGCAGGCGGTTAAAGATTTATTATATGACCCAAGTAAGTGTCAAACCGCCCAAGTTTGTTATTTTTTGCAACAGCGAAAAACTGTTCCACTTCACCTACCAGCGCTATTTGGAAAACTGTTTGCGAAACACCTTCGGCTTTCGGGGCACGCCCATTCAATTTGTGATCCGTGAAAGGACAAAGGAGGAACCATGAGGTACTTTTTTTCTAACCCATCCATTGTAGAATGGGGAGCTTTGGGGACACGGCTCATTGAAAACAACGTCTCCTCGCGGGCATTTCTCTCTTTTCTTATCATCGGTTTTTTTCTGATCGCTATCCTGTCCTATCTTTTGGGTAGCATTAACACCGCGGTTCTTCTGTCCAAGAAAATCTACGGATACGACGTGCGAGACTACGGCTCCGGAAACGCCGGTATGACCAACATGTTCCGAACGTTCGGCAAAAAGGCGGGGCTTCTCACTTTAGCAGGAGACGCGGTAAAAGCTCTCCTTGCCATTTCCATCGCCTTTTTTATTCTGGGAGGCCCTGGACAATACATAGCAGGCTTTTTCTGTATTTTGGGTCACGTTTTCCCTGTGTATTACCGCTTCAAAGGCGGAAAAGGGGTGGTTGTGGGAGCCATTACCGTGCTTCTCATTGATCCGTTGGTGTTTTTGGTTCTGCTATTGATCTTCTCGCTGATGTTTGCTGCTACGCAGATCATTTCCGCATCCAGCATTACCGCCGCTTTTTTCTATCCCTTGGTGGTCTACGCCTTCAATATTCGCCATCCCAGCACCGTTTACCTTCTGTTTTCCCTTTTTATCGCCTTTTTCATCATCGCCATGCACCGCGAGAATATTCATCGGCTCTTAAACAAAACCGAAAAGAAATTCACCTTTGGAAAAGGGAAAAAGAAATAATCTTTGGAAAGGAATCATATGGACTCCATTACCCTTTCTGCCTACGCCAAAATCAACTTGACCCTTGCCGTTACGGGAAAGCGCGAAGACGGGTATCACACCCTGGAGAGCGTCATGCAATCCATTTCCCTTGCCGACACGGTTTCCGTGCAAAAGATCTCATCCGGGATCCTCATCCTGTGTGACAAGCCCGGCATTCCCACCGATGAAAAAAATCTTTGCTACAAAGCGGCAAAGCGGTATTTGGAAAAAGCGGGGATGCGAGGCGGTGTAAAAATCACCCTTTCAAAACAAATTCCGGACGGAGCAGGTCTTGGCGGCGGCAGTGCCGATGCCGCAGCAACGCTTCGAGCCATGCAGGCGCTTTTCCCCGCTCAGATCAATCTTTTTGATATTGGCGCAACCATTGGGGCAGACGTTCCCTTTTGCCTTGCAGGAGGAACACAGTTTTGCTCCGGGATCGGAGACGAGCTCTCCCCTCTTTGCTTTCCCGAAAAAAAGAATCTGTTCTGTGTGGTGTTAAAAAACTGCCAAAGTCTTTCTACGCCCCGCATCTACGGACTGTTTGACTTGATGGCTTCCGAAAAACACCCGACGCCGGACCCAAAGCGGATCACAGAAGCTCTGGAAGGAGCGGATATTTCACAGCTCTTTTCCTTGATGCAAAATGATCTGGAGCTACCCGCCGTAGCTCTTTGCCCGGAAATCGCCCTTGGAAAGGCAGCTCTGCTTTCCCTGGGAGCGCAAGCTGCTATGATGACCGGATCCGGCAGCGCAGTTTACGGACTGTTTCTTTCGGAAAAAGAAGCCCGGGCCGCCGCAGATGCCTTGAATCAAACGGGAGTTCAGGCATATTTTTGCACCTTGATCTGATTATTTGTTTTCCTTTTGGCCACAATAGCTTTGCGGAGAAATCTGCGAAGCTATTTTTTTCGGAAAGGAATACATACCATGAAAAAAGAATGGACCTTAGCGATCGTTTTCTGGGGAATCGCTCTTTTGATCCTCTTTGCCATCTCCCCCATTGCCGGAGAAGAAAATTTATACCAATCGGTGATTCGCATACACGTTTTGGCCAATTCCGATTCCCCGCAGGATCAAGAATACAAGCTTTTGGTGCGGGATCGACTTCTTTCCTATTCCCAGGAGAACTTTGCCCAGCTCGACGGAAAAGAGGAAGCGTCCGAGGAAATTTGCAAACGATTTGACGACATGCAACGCATCGCTCAGGATGCGCTTTTGGAGGCAGGTTGCGCCATGCCGGTGGAACTTTCTCTTATGGAAGAATACTATCCCACAAAAAGATACGAATCCCTTTCTCTTCCCAGCGGAAAATACCTCTCTTTGCAAGTGAAGATCGGGCAAGCGCAAGGTCAAAACTGGTGGTGCGTTCTCTTTCCGCCCATTTGTCTCAACACCGCGCTAGACACAGAAGATGCACTTCTGGAGGCGGGGATGAAGGAAGAAAACGTAAAAACAGTTACCGTTCAGAAGGGAAAATACAAAATTCGCTTTAAAATTTTGGAATGGTGGGGCCGAGGAAAAGAAAAAATTGCCGAGATTTTTTCATGAAAAGTCTTTTTTTTTCATCTGTCAAATGATATACTGTCCTTAAAAGTATCAATTAGGCGGGAAAAATGGAAACGAAAAAGAGAAAGTCTTTTTTATCAAAAAAACAATGGGGCGAGCTTACCGGACGCCTCGTCATCGCATTGGCGGTGGTGGCTTTCAGCGTGGTCCTGATTCTTTGGGACACGGGCGTCATCGATTTGCCCTTTTTGGTAAGAAGACCCAGACGCGAGTCGCCTACTACCGAAGAAAACCCAAACAGAACGGATGAGGCTGTGGTTTTCGACTACGCGGCCTATGCCGGCGATATTCTCGCTTCCCTCTTTGATTTTTCTCAAGTGGAAGGCGGGGCAGAGCTTGTCAGTGCCGCCACCTTTGATCAAAAGGGAATGTCTATTGTCAAAACTCCTCTGGAACCGGGAAATCATAATACCGCTCACGGCTTTCTGATCAGCGAAAAAGAAGGGGCAAAGCAGATCCGTCTGGCCTTGGGACTGCGGGAGATTCCGGGAAACCAGGAGTATGATCTTACCGGCTACCGAGATCAAGAAGGTGATCCGGTTTTCAAAAAAAAGGAAGATGGGAGCTATTACCGTCTGCTCCTTTCCGACCTATCTTTTCAACCAACGGATTTTGATCCGGTGCGAGACGGTCGAGGCATTTTACTTCCCATGCCCGCCTCTTACGGTGTGGGCGAGCCGGAGCGAAAGCTCATCTATGAAAACGGTCTCTTCGGCTATACCGGCACGTATCAAAACGGACGTAGAACCCAGACCTTCACGGTTCCCCCCCAGTATCCCACCGCTTTCGCTTATTCCGAAGGCTTTGCGGTGATGGCGGATGCCGAGGGAAAAGTTACCATTCGCAACGAAAAAGGAGAGGTGGTTTTCTCTCACCTCTCTCTCATACTCCCGGACAAGACGGGAGAAGAAGCGCTGGGCTTTTCTTACTTTGAAAACGGCCTTTTACGAGTGGTGTTTGCCAGCTATGACGAACAAGGCGTTCTGAAAGAATCCCGGGAAGGGATTATCGACCGCTATGGGCAAGAGTTTTCTCTGCCGGAGGGATTTCGGGCCGTTTCTTACCACCAGGGGGTTTTCTCTGTCACCGACGGTAAGCGCTTCGGGTATTTTACCGCTCTGGGAGCTTGGCTTTCAGATCCCATTTATGCTGACGCCTCCCCCTTCTTTGAAGGATTGGCCACCGTCACCAACAAAGATGGAAAAATGGGCGTGGTGGATCTGACGGGAAAAGAAGTGATCCCCTGCTCCTTCGATCAGATCAGTCACTTTTCCGAAGGCCATGCCGTCATGTATTCCAAAACCGCTGGCTGGTACTTGATCTCCAAGGTAAACGGAATCTTCCCGCCTGCAGGAAGCACAGTTCCGGAGCCATCCTCCAGCTATTACACCAAAATCACAATTACCCGTGGCCCGCAAAACACCTTTGACCACGAGGATGATATTATTTTGGAATTGGAGCCCATTCTTTCCACCAGCTCTTATACCACAAGGCCGGAAAACACCAGCCCAAAAAAATAAAAGATGCGGCATCAAGCCGCATCTTTTTTGATACAAAAACAATGAAAAGCAGAACAAGAACAAATTATTTTGTGAACACATTCATTTTTTCTTCACCACTTGCCTTACGTCTGAAAGACCAGGGCTCAATGGGGGTTTGGGGATCGCTGCTTTCCAACACGTCGCTGGTTTTGAAAAAGCGAATTTCCAACTCAGGAGATTGGTATATCTTCATAAAGAATGCCTCCTTAAAATACAAAACATGATAATAAATCAATATATCAACACTATTTATTATATCACATATTTTATAAATTGCAAGACAAATTCAAGATTGTTATATTTTTTCTTCAGAAATTTATCTTCTTTTCCAAAGAAATTGACAAAAAAACGCTCTCATGATAAAATTTTTCCATCAAAACACAAGGAAGGACCACAATGAACAACATCGATCGCTTGCAGGAATACGGTCAGGAGCATCTGCTCCGATTTTTTGATGAATTAACACCCGTGGAACAGAAAGCTTTGGTTGATCAGATCAACCAAGCAGACTTTTCCCTTTTAGACGCACTGAAAAAGAAAGATCAAAATAAACAGGTCAGCGACTGCGCCGGCACCCTCACCCCCCTGGGAGCCCTGGAGATCGAAGAGATCCAAGCAAAAAAAGAAACCTTTGAAGCCAAGGGGTTAGAGGCCATCCGCCAAGGCAAAGTAGCTGCACTGCTTTTAGGCGGCGGACAGGGCACCAGACTCGGTTTTGATGGGCCCAAGGGTACTTACAACCTGGGTGTCACTCGTGACTTTTATATTTTTGAAGCTCAGATCCGCAATATGCTGGACGTATGTGAAAAAGCCGGTTGCGCCTTTCCTCTTTTGATCATGACCTCGGATAAAAACGACGAGGAAACGCAGCGTTTCTTGAAAGAACACAACTTCTTTGGCTTCCCAGCAGAAAAGGTTCGCTTTTTCCGTCAGGAAATGGCCCCCAGTTGCGATTTCAACGGGAAGATCTACTTGGAAGAAAAAGGCCGTCTTTCCCTCTCCCCCAACGGAAACGGCGGATGGTTCCACTCACTGTGCAAGGCCGGGCTGGACAAGGAATTGGTGGCACAGGGCGTAGAGTTTATTAACGTATTTTCTATGGACAACGTGCTCCAAAGAATCTGCGATCCCGTCTTTATCGGAGCGACCCTTCTTTCCGGATGCAACTGCGGCGCAAAAGTAGTGTCCAAAAATGCACCGGGAGAAAAGGTAGGTGCCCTTTGCTTAAAAGACGGTCTTCCCACCATCGTGGAATACTACGAAATGGGCGAAGAATTGGCCGCGGAAAAAGACGAGACCGGAAAGCTGAAATATCGATTCGGCGTGATCCTCAACTATCTTTTCCGTGTGGAGCAAATGTATAAGATCGTGAACGGAAAGATGCCGCTTCACATCGTGGAAAAGAAAATCCCCTACATCGATGAAGCCGGAAACGAAGTGAAGCCTACGAAAGAAAACGGTTATAAATTCGAGTACCTGGCCACAGACACCGTACGGGATATGCTCTCTTGTCTTCCCTTTGAGGTAGACCGCGAAAAAGAATTTGCTCCTATCAAGAACAAAGAAGGCATCGACTCCGTAGTCTCTGCCCGGGCGCTTCTTGCCAAAAACGGCGTTGTTTGTTAAGTTTTCCCTAACGGAACTTGAAATACTGCTCAATCAAATCCCCTCGGATGGCTCCGAGGGGATTTTTTTGCAAAGTCCTTTCTTTTGAACTGCAATGTGGTATAATAAAACAAAGAAACAAAATCTGACGGAGAAACACGATGAAATTATTTGTTGGGGCGATAACAAAGTTTTTATTGGGTGTTATTTTGACAGGGTTATTGATATTCTTACCCGCAGGCACTTTTTCTTATTTTAACGGCTGGTTATTGATGGGGATTTTATTTGTTCCAATGTTTTTTGCCGGAATTGTTATGATGCTTAAAAACCCCAATCTATTAAAGAGTAGACTTGATGCAAAAGAAAACAGCCCGGAGCAAAGTCTTGTTGTGAAACTCAGCGGTCTTATGTTTGTTGTAGGCTTTATCGCATCCGGCCTCGGTGTCCGTTTTCATTGGTATATCTTGCCTGAAGGCGTAGCAATCGGTGCGGCTTTGGTATTTCTCTTTGCCTATATTCTTTATGCACAGGTTCTCCGTGAAAATACATATCTTAGCCGCACAATTGAAGTGCAAGAAAATCAAAAAGTAGTCGACACCGGTTTATACAGCCTTGTCAGGCATCCGATGTATAGCGTGACCTTGCTTTTGTTTTTATCCATGCCGATTGTATTGGGGTCTGTATATTCGTTTTTGATTTTTCTGGCATATCCTTTTATCATCGCAAAACGGATCAAGCACGAAGAAGAATTTCTCGAAAAAGAACTTGACGGTTACCGTGAGTATAAGAAAAGGGTCAAATACCGCTTGATCCCATGGATTTGGTAATATCCTTTCCTTTCTTGCTCCCCTTGCCGCAGACTTAAAACGAAGAAAAACCGAAAAAACTTTTTTATGCAAAACCAAAAAAACAGAGGGTACGTCTACCGATTATACTCTAAAGGACAGTAAAAAAGATGCACGAAACATTCGCGCATCTTTTTTATCTTTTTCTGTAAGAAAATGCAGTTTTTCTTTTCACGCTTTAAGAAAAGCAAGCACCCTTCTTTACGACTATTCCATATTGGAGTGAGAGGCTTCGCTTTTGGCTTTGTTCAATTCTTCGATAAAACGAAGATCCACGGGTGACAGGTGATATCCGCTTCGATAGATGAGAACATCCTTATACTTGTGGCTCAAACCCGGGCAACGCTTTTGCACCACATTGTGGCGCTTTAAGACCTCCTCCGGAGAGGGCGAAACCCACATGAAAGCAGAAGGGACATCGTTGAGAAGGTCATACTGGGTGCCTCTCTCGTAAATATAGATCTTTTTATCGGTAAGATCGGAAAACTCTGCCTTTCGCACATAGGCAATCTGAAGGGACGGAACGTAAGGATCGCCGTGAACCACTTCGATACAATTCTTAAAATTCTCCCGACTCAGGTGAGTCTTGCCCGCCAGGGGATGAGAGCGGTCCATGAGAGCAACGTACTCAAATTCCCAGATCTCCTGGTGCTTCAAATCCTTTTCTTCCATCATTTTCAAGAAATACGACTCAAAAGCAGTCTGATATCGGATGATCCCCAGATTATAATTGCTTTGCAGAATGTTGGTAATAGCCCGCAAAGAGTTGGTCTCTTTGTAATTCAGGTCCATTTCCCTGCTATTGTCCAGAGAATTCACAAGGCTTGTGAAAGCCCGGGTAATATAGCAGGCGCGAGGCGCGGAAATATTGAAGCTTTGCCGCTCGGGCACGTTTTTCTTGTACTTTTCTTCCATTTCATCCATCTGACGAAGGATATTTTTGGCTTGAAAAAGAAACTCCTCGCCCTGGGTAGTAGTAACAATTCCTTTGGATGTGCGTTTGAAAATGGTGATTCCCAAGTTTTCTTCCAATTCCTTAATGGCCCGGGAGAGATTGGGTTGACTCATAAACAAATTGGCGGCAGCTCCGGTAATGGAACGGGTACGCTCTACTTCCACGGCGTACCTTAAATGTAAAATATTCATCCGATCTCCTTTCAGGGACTAAGGTCAAACGCCTGCTTTTTCCTTTGCCCGAATCTTTGCTCGCTGCTCGGTATCCAATATCTTTTTACGCAAGCGCAAAGTCTTGGGAGTAACTTCCAAAAGCTCATCATCCGCAATGAATTCCATGCATTTTTCCAAGCTCATCTGGCGTGGCGGGGTGATGCGCAGTGCCTCATCCGCGCCACTGGAGCGGATGGCAGTCAGGTGCTTCTTTTTGCAAACGTTTACCACAAGATCCTTGGAGTCATTGGACTCACCCACGATCATTCCCTCGTAAACCTCAGCCTGCACGGCGATGAACATGGTTCCTCTATCCTGAGCATTAAACATACCGTAGGAAGTAGCAGTTCCGTTTTCCCAGGCAACGAGTGATCCGCGGGAACGGGTGGAAAGCCCGGGCTTCATAGGGTGGTAACCCTCGAACTCCGTATTCACCACGGCGTTTCCTTTGGCGGCGGTAAGCAGCTCCGCGCGACAGCCGATCATTCCGCGGCTGGTAATGGAGAATTCCAATCGGGTAAAGCCCGCTGTGGTTGGAGACATTTGCAAAAGCTCTCCTTTTCTGCGGGAGATCAAGTCGATCACCGTACCCGAAAACTCATCGGGGCAGTCAATGTAGAGAATTTCATAGGGTTCACATAAAACGCCGTCGATCTCTTTGGTGATGACCGTAGGACGGGATACCTGAAACTCGTATCCCTGACGGCGCATATTTTCAATGAGAACGGAAAGATGAAGCTCGCCTCTTCCCGAAACTTTCAAGGTATCCGTAGTATCTGTGTCCTCTACCCGAAGAGAAATATTGGATTCCAATTCCCGATAAAGACGCTCCCGGATATGGCGAGAGGTAACGTAGGTCCCATCTTGCCCGGCGAAAGGCGAAGTACTCACAGAAAAGAACATGGACAGAACCGGATCTTCAATCTCCACGAAAGCAAGCCCCTCGGGATGCTCGGGATCGCAAACGGTATCGCCGATCTCAATGTCCGGAATACCGGTAAGACATACGATATCTCCGGCGCTGGCAAAAGTAACGGCAGTCTTCTTCAATTTATCAAAGGTGTACATACCGGCAATCTTGCACTTCTTTACAGATCCGTCCCGGCGGACCACGGACACGGGAGTCTTTTCATGAATCACGCCACGGAGGATCTTGCCCACTGCCATTCTTCCGGTATAGTCGTTAAAATCAATGTTAGAAACCATCATCTGGAAAGGAGCGTCCTCTTCCACCTGAGGAGATGGAATGTCATTTAAAATCACATCAAACAGGCAGATCAGGTCTTCGGTCTTTACATTGTAATCGGTGGTTGCCCAGCCGTCCCGGCCGGAGGCATAGATCACCGGCAGATCAAGCTGTTCCTCGGTAGCACCCAGATCGATGAGAAGGTCATACATTTCATCGGTAACTTCCTTGGGGCGGGCCATAGGCCGGTCGATCTTGTTGATAACAATAACGGGAACCAAGCCCAGCGCCAAAGCCTTTTTCAGAACCGTGCGGGTCTGTGGCATACATCCCTCGTAGGCGTCCACCAAAAGAATCACGCCATCCACCATAGAAAGGCTGCGCTCCACTTCCCCGCCGAAATCCGCGTGGCCGGGCGTATCCACGATGTTGATCTTGACTCCCTTATAATACAAAGAGGTATTTTTTGCCAAAATGGTAATTCCGCGCTCTTTCTCCAAGTCATTGGAGTCCATAACACGCTCTTCCACCTGTTCATTGGCGCGGAAGGTTCCTGTCTGACGGAGCATGGCGTCCACCAAGGTGGTTTTGCCGTGGTCGACGTGAGCGATGATTGCAATATTTCGAATGTTTTCTTTTTCCATAGATACTTCCCTATTTTCCGTTTCGACGGACAAGGCCTAAACGGCTGTCTATTTTAAAAAATTACAATTATATTATAATCACTCTAGAAAAATTTGCAAGGGAAATACTCCCCTTTCTTGGAAAGTTTCCAAAGAAGACATACTTTTCTCCCGTTTCAATCCGCCGCCCGCTTTCCAAAAGGCAGGCCGGACCGCCAGGGATGTGAATGAAAAAAGTGTGCCTCCCGAAAAGTTTTTCTTGTTTTCGTCTTGACTTTTCCTTTCTTCTTTGCTATAATCCTAAAAGTCGACTCAGAAGAGCGATTTTCCCTTTTTATGCGGATGTGGCGGAATTGGCAGACGCGCTAGATTCAGGTTCTAGTGGTAGCAATACTGTGTG